>CAVYOQ010000039.1:0-40790 GCA_963770075.1 uncultured Alphaproteobacteria bacterium | reverse complement strand
ATGACGGCGACGTTGACGTGCCGGACCCAAGGGCCGTGAGCATGAGTGCTCATTTGCCCGCGCCGGAGACAAGGACCCGGTAGATATCAGGCCGGATTGGTGTGGGCGGTGGCTGTCATGGACGGGCGCTGGGCAAACTCGGCCTCGAAGGCCGCAAGCTTCGGCCTGCTCTCGCGCCAGGTCCACTCGGGCAGGCGGAAATCGAGGTAGCCCAGCGCCGCCGCCAGCGCGATGGTGCCGACGGTGACCTCGGAAACAGGTCGGTCCAGTTGGCCTCGGCATCATCCAGCGCCATCATGGCGCGGGTCTTCTGGCGCTCGGCGAATTTTTGCCAGCGCAGCGCCTCGGGGCGCATGACCATCTCGTAGCGCCACGCCACCCCCGCATCGGCCACACCGAGCGCCTGGGATTGCAGGGTGAGCACGCGGAAGCGCTTCACCGGCTCGTCGGGGAGCAAGTCGTGGCGCCCTGCCCTGTGCGCCAGGTATTCGCAGATCACCCGGCTGTCGTGCAACGGATGGCCATGATCGGTGATCAGCGCCGGCATCTTGCCGAGCGGGTTGGTCGGCTGAGGCCGGGATGCACGTCGACCGGGGTGACCGCGCCCGTGGCGACAAGCTCGATCTGATCCGCGAGGCCCACCTCGTGGGCGACGATGAGCACAGCCCGCACGAAGGGCGATGCCGGGTTGAAATGCAGTTTCATCATGGACGCATGCTCCTTTTCGCGCCCATACAATATGGGCTTTGCCGGGCGAGGCAAAGATGCCGCGGCCGCGGCGTAAAAAAATCCGCGCGCGGCGCCTTGGGAATCGGCCGCCGCGATCATACTTAAAGAAATGTTAGCGTGTTTTCGCCGTTATTATCGGCTATAAGTGATGGCGGTTGCGGGCACGGTTCGGCCCGATGTCGCGTAGGGAGTGCATGGTAATGTCGAAATTCAGCCTCGGGTCGGCGGCAGTCCTCATCGGCCTCGTGCTGGCCTCAGGCGCGGCGTTGGCGAATGAGACCTTCATTCCCTCAGGCCACAGCTATACGCCCGAATCCAGCGCCCTGCCGCCCCTCAACAGCTACCGGGACAAGGTCAACAACCAGACCGATATCTATCAGACCCAGATCTGGCACCGCCAGTACGAACAAAAGCAGTTCGATAGCGATATGCAACGCTCTGCTCAACCGCAACACGCGGCCCGGCGTCATTACATCCCGGTCGCCGCTCTACTACACGGCCGTGTCGTGCGACCGTAGCCTTTTTCAGTGCAGGGTGAGCCACTGGCGCGCCTGGCGTTGGGCCTCGGCGATCTCCCCGGCCGACATTTCCTGCGAAATCTCAACCCGGCAGGTGCGGGCGTCGTCCGAGCCGCGCAGAGCCGCGAGGTTGAACCACTTGTGCGCCTCGACGAGGTCGCGCGGCACCTTGCGTCCGATGCAGTACATCATGCCGAGATTGAACAGCGCGTCGGCCGCTGCCCCGTTCAACGCCCCCTCGGCCGGCGAGGCCATCGTCATGTCGATCTTAGCCATCTTTCTTCTCCCCTTTGTTCAACGCTACTCACTGCACAACCGCGGGAGCCGTCTCCCGTCTTGCTGGCTCCATGCTGGCGCGAAAATGTCCAAGCGCGGTTAATCAAGAGGCTTAACGGGGAATGACCGGCGCGGCAGAGTTGCTTCCGACCAGATCTACGTAAAATCGTATTTATATTTTAAAATCAGTTGCTTATCGGACAAAACGGATAGCGACCTGCCGGCTGCGATTGACTCTTCGCTAACCACCCGGTGCGATCAGCCTTCGGGCACGCCCAATGAGCCTTGCGTCATGGCCGGGCTTCGACCCGGCCAGCCTTTTCCAGCTATTCTCCGAGCGAAAAAGAGGATGCACGGGTCAAGCCCGCGCATGACGCATGTGAGGCAGCCTCTAGGTCTAGCGCCGCTGACCGGCTCCGAAGAGAACTTCCCAGGCCTTGTCGTCGGTCTTCAGGTCCTCCGGCCGTCCGCGGTGCTCCTCGCCCACCGCGATACCGCGCCTGACGGCCGGGCGCGCGCCCACCGTCTCGAACCAGCGCTTGAGATTGGGAAATTTTTCGATGTCCTGGCCTTGCCGCTTCCACGGCCGCACCCAACCGTAGCAGGCCATGTCGGCGATGGAATAGCGCCCGGCGAGAAAGTCCCGCTCGGCAAGCCGGCGGTCCATCACGCCGTAGAGCCGGGTCACCTCGTTGGTATAGCGCTCGATGGCATAGGGGATCGTCTCGCGCGCGTAATTGCGGAAATGGTGCGCCTGTCCGCACATGGGCCCGAGATTGCCCATCTGCCAGAACAGCCATTGCTCCACCTCGACCCGCTGGCGCACCGGCTTGGGGTAGAATTTGCCCGCCTTGTTGCCGAGATATTGCAGGATGGCGCCCGATTCGAAGACCGAGATCGGCTTGCCCCCCGGCCCGTCGGGATCGACGATGGCGGGCATGCGGTTGTTGGGCGAGATTTCCAGGAACGCCGGCTCGAACTGTTCGCCCTTTGAGATGTTCACGTACTTCACCTCGTAAGGCAGCCCGCATTCCTCCAGCATGATGGAGATCTTCCAGCCATTGGGCGTGGGCCAGTAGTAGAGCTCGATGGGCTTTGCGGTGCGGGCGGGCATGATGGTCCTTTCCTGTAGGAAGCGCCTGCGAAGCTAGCGCAAGCGCGGGGCCGTCGCCAGCCATACGCCGGCGAGGATGAGGACAAACCCGCCCGCGTGGTAGAGATGCGGCGCCTCGCCAAGGAAGATGATGCTCCACACGGTGCCGAACACCGGCATCAGGTGATAGAAGAAGCTCGATATGCCGGCGCCAGTGCGCCGCATGCCCTCGTTCCAGAAGAACAGCGCCCCCACCGAGGCGAGCGAGCCCACATAGGCGACCGCCGCCCAGGCCTGCCAGGTGTGCGGCAGCGGTCCGCCCGATGCCACATCGAGCACGGCAAACGGCACCATGACGATGACCGCGAAGACGGTGATGGCAGCGAGGTGATCGAGCCCGCCGAGCGATGTGGTCGAGCGCTTGAGGAGGATCGAATAAAGCGTCCAGGTGGGCATCGCCACCAGCAGCAGCAGGTCGCCGGCGGTGAAGTCGAGCCGCCGGATGATGGAGGGATCGCCATGTCCGATGATGACGAGGATGCCGACGAGCGAGACGAGCCCGCCGGCCGCCTGGCGCCATCCCGCCCTTTCTCCCAGCCACAAGACGCCGCCCACCACCATCCAGACCGGCATGGTGGAGTTGAGCATGAGCCCGTTGACCGCCGTGGTCGAGCGCAAGCCGTAATAGAGCAAGAGCTGGAACACCACGATGCCGATGATGCCGAGGGCGGCCAGCGAGCGCCATTCGCTGCGCATGGCAAGGCCGATGCGGCGCCAGCGGCCGCGCGTCAGGGCCGCGAGGATGAAAAGGGCAAGGCTCCACCTGAGCGAGTTGAGTGTCACCGGGTGGACGGTGTCGCGCAGCGCCCGCCCGGCCACCCAGTTGCCCGACCACAGGAGCGGCGCCAGCACCAGATAGAGATAGGCCAGGCGGTCGCTCCCGCTCTCGCGGACGCTCATCCCCCCTCACCGGTCCTGATGGCGATGGTCTCGATGATCGGATAGTGATCGGACCCGGCATGATTGCCGATGATCTGGCGCGTGATGGCGCGCACCTCGGTCGATGCGAACATATGGTCGATGGCGATCTGCGGGAAAGGCCCGAAGCGGGCGGGCCATGAAGGCAGCCATGTCAGGCGCTTGAGCCCCGATTGCTCGGCGAAAACTTTAAGCATCTCGGACGGCGGCGTGGCGTTGAAGTCGCCAGCCGCCAGGCGGGGGCCCGAAATATGCCCGATGACCTTCGCCATCGCCGTTATCTGCTTGAGCTGCGAGCGGAAATGCGGCGGCCTGACGGTGTGGATGCCGAACAGGGTGAGCCCGCCCAGCTCAGTCCCGAACTTCACCTTGATATAGGGCGGCCCGTGCCAGCGCGTGCGCGCCTCCTTCTTGCTGAAGGGGAATTTCGAGATGATGGCGAGGTGACAATAGATCACCTCCAGGCAATCCACCCGGTAGGGGTATCTGTCGGAGAGAAAGTCCAGAAGCGGCTGCTTTTCGATGTTGAATTCGGCCAGGAAGGCCACGTCCGGGTCCTGGCGGATGATCTCGTCGGCCACCGCGCGCCAGTCGTGGTTGCTGAGCCAGCTATTGAACGACAGCACCTTGAGCGCCCGCTCGCCCGGTGCCAGCGGCAAGGCCGCTCCGGCATCGCGGCCCCAGGTCAGTGCGAGCGCCGAAATACCGAGATAGCCTGTAAGGGCCAGCGCCAGCGCCGTGCGCAGATGCCAGCGCGGCAGGGCGAGACCGATGACAGCCGCAATCGCCAGGATCACCAGATGCGAGACGAAATGATTGAAGATGTCGAAGGCAATCCACAGCCCGGCCAGACGGCCTAGCCCGAGACCGACAAGCGCGGCGACAAAAAGCGCCAGGCACGCCCGCCGCGGCCCGCCCCTCCAACCGCCCGCGCCCTTGATGTCGCTTGCGGGCGCCTCGTCGCTGTCGCTGGTTTCGGTCAATGCGCCTCTCTCAACCGAGGCGGTCGTCCCTGGGCAGTATGTCCTCAGGATGACCGAAGCCCGGCAAGCCTTCCAGCCGCTCCATCCAGGCAACCACATGAGGGTAGGCTGCAAGGTCGAATCCGGCTTCGGGTGCATAGCGCACAACGCCGTAAACGTCGATATCGGCAATGGTGGCGCGCCGGCTGGCCAGCCAGTCGATGGGTGCCAGAATGCGGTCGAGCAGGGCGAACGAAGCCTCGGCGCCAGCGGTGAAGTAGCCCGCCACCTCGTCGCCGAACTGGCGCACCCCGAGATTGCGCGCCCTGAGGCCGTAAATGGCGGGCGCCAACTTGTCGAAATCCCAGAACATCCACTCGCGCGTCCGCGCCACCTCGCCCGAGGTACGCCCATTGTAGCGATGGGTGGTCTCGGCGACATGCTCGAGAATCGCCGCCGACTGGCACAGATAGAGATTGGCGTCCCTGAGACAGGGCACCTGGCCGTAGCGGTTCTTGACCAGATATTGCTGCGTCTTGTGCTCCCCCTCGCTCATCGCCACCTCGACATAGTCGAAGGGCCGGCGCGCAAGGCTCAACAGCAGGGCGACCTTGTAGGTCGGGCCGGAACGGCGTGAACCGTAGAGCGTATACTGCGTGCGCCGGCGCCGGGTGGTGGCCGGTGCGGTCTTGGCTGTCGTGCGCAGCCTCGATCTTGCGGCGGCGAATCCAGCCGCATCACCCGATAATCTGCCCATGATGTGTCTTTGCCCCAACGAAACGCTCCGCCAACGCCCGCGGCGTCAGCTTCGCGACAATGTTGGGATAGACCAAAGTTCGGCGATTTTGAAGGTCCATGCCGTCGCACCACCCGAGCGGCGCGATGGCGGTGCGGAGGCGGCCCTGGCCCAATGCTCGTTGCCGATGGCAGCTTGACATTAACGGCCGCTTGAGCGATATCCGCCGCCTCAATCCGCTTTAGCCCCTGCGCCCCCGGGAGAATGTCATGGCCAAGGCCATCAGCCTCAAGATCAAGCTCTTGTCGACCGCCGACACCGGCTATTTCTACGTCACCAAGAAGAATTCGCGCACCAAGACGGAAAAGCTGTCGTTCCGCAAATACGACCCCGTCGTCAGGAAGCACGTCGAATTCAAGGAAACCAAGATCAAGTAGCCGGCGCCATTTGTCGGTGCTCGCAGCCAAGGGGCAGCCATCGGGCTGCCCTTTGCTTTTCCGTGGATTGGCGGGAGCAATGGCAGCGGCCGGTGGGCTTGTCCCATCATCGAAGTCGCCATTCCGGCCCCGGGCCCCACGAGCCGCAAGCGAGGCTGTGCGATGAGGCTCTGGATTCCGCCCTGTGCCGGACTGACGCAAAGTGAAGGAACAGACGAATCTGAAGGTTGCTGGTTCTCTACATAAGGGTGCTGCGTCAAGTGTTTTCTGGCGATCTGTCACCTCTGCCCGCATCGAGCTTGCCATGGTTCTCTTCGACGTCCGGTTTGTCGCTCGGCGTCATCATCCGGGGCTATTGAGCTCGAACAACCAACGGGCCGGCGCACTGTATTAAACGCAGGGGTTTGGCCTGCAACCAACTGTCTCGCGCTCGACCTGCCGGTCCGGCGGCCTGGCGGAGGAGCTCCGTCAGGTCAGGGATTGGATCATCGCTTGCCGGCTCATGCGGCGAAGTGGGTCTCCTCTTTCCATATGCGGCACAGCAGTACCGCCATCTTGCGGGCCAGCGCGGTGCGGGCCTTCTTGGCGCCGGCCCGCTTCATCAACCGCAATCCCCAGCTCTTGAGCGGTGAGGATGCGCGCACTGTCGTCAGCAGACAATTGGCGGCCTCGTAGAGATAATGCCGGGTCATCGCGTCGCCCTGGCGGGAAATCCCGCCCGAAATGTCCCGCTCGCCGGACTGATAGCGCCGCGGTGTCAGCCCGAGATAGGCACCGACATCGCGGCTGCGCCCGAACCGGCGCGGGTCCTCGATCGTTGCCATGAACGACAGCGCCGTCACTGGACCGACGCCTGGCACCGACATCAGATGCCAGCATGGCTTGCTCGTGCGCACGATCTCCCGGACCTTGGTGTCCAAAGCCGCGACCTGGCTCTCGATCGCGCCGAGTGCTTCAAGAAGTGCCGAAACGCAGGCATAAAGAAGGTCGTCATGGGCGCAGCACGCCCTCGCCGTCTCGTCGAACCGCTTGCAGCCCATTCGCGCCTTCACCGTGATGCCAAACGGGCGCAGCAGGCCGCGAATCTGTCCGCACAGCATGCGCTTGTTGGTGACCAGTTGATCGCGCGCCCCAAGCAGCGCGCGATGGCGATGGCTGTCTTCGCTCTTGACGTGAACCTCCCCGTACCAGCCCGTCTGGAGCATCTCGGCAAGCGCCCGGGCATCCGCCTTGTCGGTCTTCACGCTGCGCGCCTTCACCGCATCCGCCGCCCGCCGCGCGTCCATGCACACGACAGGCAAGCCAAGTCCCTTCAGCGACCGATAAAGCCAGGGGGTAATCGATCCCGTCTCGAGCCCGACAAGCGCGAGCTCGCCCGAAAACCGCGCCAGCCGATCGGCAATCATCTCAGGGTGCGTATCCGCGACCCCCTCCCAAACCGCGCAACCGGTCTCATCAACCACGCAAATCCGCGTCGCCTTGAGGCTCAAATCCAATCCGACATAATATCCCACAGCTGCTCTCCTCTTCTTCAACCAGCATCGAGATCGTTCCATCTCGACGAGGGGGGCAGCAACCCTCATGTATGGGATGTATTACAGGTGATCGCGCGGGATCATCGTGTCCCATTCGCGCGAGAACACCCGCACCTCGCCCTCGTAGGCATCGAGCGTGGCGGTCAGGTGGAAATGCTCCGGCAGGGCCTGCATACGGGTACAGGCCCTGAGATAGACGCGGAATTCGCCGCGGCCGAATTCCTTGTTCCACTCCATGGTCGCCACCGCCGAATTGGGATCGTCGGCCCGGACGCTGTAGGTGCGCCGCGCCGCCGCGCCGTACTCCCAATCCCATGGCACGATGTAGGTGAGCCCATCGTCATTGTAGCGGTCCACCGTCACGGTGCCGGTTTTGAAGTCCTCGACGACACGCACATAACTGGAGGCGGGGCGAAGCGACCTGGCCTTTAGGGCCGGAGCGTTCTCGGTCGGCTGGAACCTGGGCAATTGGCGGTCCTCGGCCCGTCTGGGACGCACCGGCAGTTCAAGACTGCTGGCACCGGTCCTGACGCTGAGGGTCACAGTCTCTGGCGACGGCCACACGATGGGCCAGTAGGCGGTCGAGATAGCCACCCTCAAGCGTGAGCCTACGCCAATGCGCTGGGCGCAGTCGTTGAGCTTGATCGATACCTGCATGCGCTCGCCCGGCACCACGGCTTCGAGATTTTCGTGGCCATGGCGATGGGTGAGATTGAGGATACCGTAGCTGAGACGGGTTGCTGCGCCGTCGGGCAGGATCTCCGACAGGGTCACCGCCACCTGGGCGGCCGGCCGGTCGGCGGCGATATCGAGATGGAGGATCGGCGCGCCGGCAAACTCCAGCGGCCGCCTGAAGGGGGCTGAATCGAACACCAGCGAACCGCCGGCCTCGGCGCGCTGGTCGCCCGGTTGGTCGGGATCGATGCCATAGGCGCACCATTTTCCCGCCGCCAGCCCGACGGTCTGTGGCGAGCAGATCGTGAGGTCCCAGGAGCGCAGCTTGCGACCGGCGGCCTCCAGCGTGCCTTTGCCAAGGGGAAAGTGCACCGCCGTGATACGCGGCGACGGCCAGCTTTCCTCGGCGATCCAGCGTCCCGGTCGCTCGGCGTTGAGCGGCTTGGGGGCGACGGTGTCCTGCATCCAGATGCGCACCATGGGTTCGTCCATGATGCCGGTCTCGGTGCCCTTCAGCCAGTGGTCCCACCACCTGAGGCACTCCTGCAAGAAACCGATGCGCGGCCCCGGCGTGCCGAAATTGGGGTATTTGTGCGCCCATGGACCCACCAGGCCCTTGCGAGGGCATTGCAGCCTTTCGAGCATGCGGAAGATGGGATTGGTGTAGCCGTCGGCCCAGCCGCCGACCAGATAGACCGGACATTCGACAGCGCTGTAGTCCTCGCAGATCGAGCCCTGCTTGTAGAGGTCGTCGCGGCGCAGGTGGCGGTGCCATTCCTCGACCCAGAAGCCGGAGTCTTCCAGCCGGCCCATCCACATGTCGCGCCACTTGTCGCCGACCAGCGCCGGATCGGGCGGAGTGGCGTTGATGGCGAACATGGTCGAACCCCAGGCGAGTTTGTCGACCAGCAGCGATCCGCCCATGAAATGGATGTCGTCGGCATAGCGGTCATCGGTCGAGCACAGCGAGATGACAGCGGCCAGTTCCTTGGGACGGCGGGCTGCCACCTGCAGGCCGTTGAAACCGCCCCAGGAAATGCCGATCATGCCGATCTTGCCGGTGCACCAGTCCTGGCGGGCGATCCAGGCGAGCACTTCCAGGCAATCATCCTGCTCCTGCTTGAGGTATTCGCCCTTCAGCACCCCCTCGCTGTCGCCCGAGCCGCGCATGTCGACGCGCACTGAGGCATAGCCGTGGCCGGCAAAATATGGATGGTTGAGGACATCGCGAGTGCTGGTGCCGTCGCGCTTGCGGTAAGGTAAATATTCGAGGATGGCCGGCACCGGATTAGCGCCCGCGTCCTCCGGCAGCCAGATCATGGCCGACAAAATGGTGCCGTCGCTGAGCGGAATCTCCTGATGCTCGATGACCTTGACCTGACGAGGAAATCGGGTGCGGGTGCGCATGACCTGAAGCCTTCTTGCGGGCCGGCGCAAGCCGTCCTCGCACCGCAGCAGCACCATGAGTAGCAATCCGGTGCCCCGCTCGCAAGATGGCAGCGGCGAATGGCCACTAGCTTGCGAAAATGCCGCCGATCAGCCCTTCGCCGACATTCTGAATCGCTCTGAAAATAACTGCTGTCGGGGGGATTGCGGACATTTAATGCCGATGTGTGCCACCTCATCGGTGGATGGTCAGGGGTAGGGTATTCCTCAACTCTTTGTTCGGAATGGCCGAAAAGTTCGAAAGCGAGCCCGACGCGTCAGAACGCTGAGCCTTCCCAACTTGGCGCCGGAATTGGCACCGGACGCATGGGGATAGCTTGGGATAGCATGGAACAAATTCGGTCGACGCATGCCCGGAAATGGCTGAAATCTGCACAATTCAGGACCATGCGGAATGCAGCGGGATGGCAGTTTGTGGATTTCAAGTCCGTTGCGCCTACCGTTTCCGCGACGTCCGCATATGCCCTCAAGCCTTGTTGCCGTCCTGGATCGGCGGAGCGAATTGCAGGGTCATGTCCCAGGGCAGATAGATCCATGTGTCCTGCGAGACCTCCGTCACGAAGGTGTCGACCAGCGGGCGGCCGGCCGGCTTGGCGTAGACGGTGGCAAAATGCGCCTTCGGCAGCATGTCGCGCACCACCCTGGCGGTCTTGCCGGTGTCCACCAGATCGTCGACGATGAGCACGCGCTTGCCCCCGTCATCCTTGAACAGCGACGTGTCGACGGTTTTCAGCACCTGCAGTTCGCCCTGCTTGCCATAGTCGTAGGAGGCCACGCATACCGTTTCGATGATCTTGATCTCCAGTTCGCGCGCCACGATCGCCGCCGGCACCATGCCGCCTCGCGTCACCGCCACCACCGCCTCGAACGGACCCAGCCCGTGCAGGCGCCAGGCCAGCGCCCTGGCGTCGCGGTGGAACTGGTCCCACGACACCGGAAACGCCATCTGGTAGCGCTCGTCCACATTCGCCTTGTCCATCGCCATGCCGCTTTCGTCTCTGCTGCCGGCCGCAGGCGAGCTATAAAATGGCTTTGCGGGCCCGCGCAACGCGCCATTCGGTCGGATTGTCGCTCTATCCTAAACTATTGCGCAACCATTCCACCGCACAATCGCCAGGCTGTCACCCGCAGGATTCCCGGAAAACCGATGTCACACGCCAACGGCACCATCGGCGAGATCATCAAGGCGCTCGACATGGCCGCCGCCGAGATGCTCGTCATCACGCTTCCCGAATCGCGCATCGTCGATGCCACCCAGTGCCTTTGCCGGCGCTGGGGCACCTCGAAATACGACATGATCGGCAAGCAGCTCTCGCAGACCGAGACGGCGCCGTTCTATGCCCGCTACGTCGATGTCGACCTGTCGGGGCCGGGCTCCGGCGCCAATGCCCAGATCGAGGTCACCAGCCGGCTTACCGGCTCGCCCGTTTCCACCCTTTTCCGCCCGCAGTTCCACCGCTCCGGCACGCACGAGTTCCTGCTGCTCGTCGGCGTGAGCGGCGCCGAGGCCCAGCGCGTCGCCAGTGTCGAGACCGAGACCCGGCTGCAACTGGCCGTGCGCGCCGGCGGCTATGCCATGTGGGATTTCGACCTCAAGCGCCAGAACGGCAATTTCGCGCCCGAGATCTATGACATGCTCGGCCTTGTCGCCAGCGAGGGCGGGATGTCGCTTGCCTCGTGGAATGACCGCGCCCATCCCGATGATCGCATGCGCACCGTCGATGCCTGGCTAGCCGCCTCTTCGGGCGATGCCGGCTATATGCGCCACCGCTACCGCATCCTGCACGACGCCGGCCAATATGTGTGGATCGAGCTGATTGCCAGCCTCATCAAGGACCCGATCAGTTCCAAGCCAGTCAAGGCCATCGGCCTTGCGCGCGACATTTCCGATGAGATGGCAGCCATCCACCGCATCGAGGTGAGCGAGCAGAACCTGGTGCGCTCGCAGGCGGTTGCGCGCATCGGATCGTGGGTGCACGACCTGGCCACGGACACCTCGGAGTGGACCGACCAGATGTATGTCGTCTTCGACCTCGACAAGTCGGAGCCATCGCAGGATTTCGACACCCTGTTCGCCGTCATCCAGGACGATCACGTGGAACGCTGGACCGACGCCTTCGACAAGGCGGCCGAAGGCCACACGGTGCTGCCGTTCGAGATCAACATCACCACCCGCGACGGCAAGACGCGGCGTATCCGCACTCATATCGACCCTGAATACATCAGCGACGGCAGCGTCGGCCGCCTGCACGGCATCTGCCAGGACATCACCGACCAGCGGCTGATGGAGCGAAAGTTCCTGCAGGCGCAGAAGATGGAGGCCGTGGGCCGCCTCACCGGAGGCATCGCGCATGACTTCAACAACCTGCTGATGGTGGTCATGGGCAACCTGCAGCTTGCCGAGAGCGCTTGCGCCGACGATCCCAAGCTGGCCAAGCGCATCGGCGCGGCCATGGACGCGGCCACGCGCGGCAGCGAACTCACCCGCCGGCTTCTCGCCTTCTCGCGCCAGCAGACGCTGGAGGACGAGGAGATCGACGTCAACGCGCTGGTGCTCGATACCCGCGACATGCTGATCCGCACCATCGGCGAGCAGATAAGGCTGCAGATCACGAAGGGCGACAACATCTGGCCGATCGCCACCGATCGCACCCAGCTCGAGACCGCCCTTCTCAACCTCGCCATCAACGCCCGCCATGCCATGGAATTGGGCGGCACCCTCACCATCGAGACGGCCAATGCCGAGCTCAGCGAGGACGACGTGCACGGCAAGGTCGATGTGCGCCCCGGCGACTATGTGCTGATCCGGGTGAGCGATACCGGCCACGGCATGCCGGCGGAAATCATCGACAAGGTGATCCAGCCCTTCTTCACCACCAAGGGACCGGAAGCCGGCTCCGGGCTTGGCCTGTCGATGATCTACGGCTTCGTCACCCAGTCGGGCGGGCATCTGGCGATTGAGTCCAAGGTTGGCTCCGGCACCACCATGTCGATTTACCTGCCGCGTATGGGCAGCCATGCAGCGGCTGCGAGCGCGTCGCCGCAATGGGACGACCAGACGACGTCGGGGCCGCACGAGTGTCATCCCGCCGCTGCCCCGCCGGACTTCGCCCAGGCGTCCGCACCGGCGCCCTCCTTGAATGACACGATCCCGGCCAAGACGGCGGACGATGTACCTTCCCCCGAACTAGTTCCAGCGGAAACCGCCACCGCCGACTTCGAACTCGAACAGCAAGTCGTCGCAGCGGCCGAGGCCATAGCACCGCAGGACGACATAGCCATCGCCGAAGCGATCGCCAAGTCCGCGGGCGATCCTCAGCCCGAAGCGCCGACAGCGCCCGCACCGGCAAGCGACGATGATGCCGACCAAGTTGCTTCACTGCGCGTTACCGAACACGTTGAGGTAACAGCATTCGCGGGCAGCGAAGAGCGAGAAGCAGAGGCCGAAGTCGCACCCGCAATTGAGAGCGAAGCGGCGATTGCGCCGGCAAGCGCGGCGCCGGAAGCCGTCGCCGAGCCCGCCGCCGCCCGCCGTGTCGTGCTGGTGGTGGAGGACAACCATCAAGTGCGCGACGTAGCCGTGGCGATGATTGAGGACACTGGCCTGGAAGTGCTCGACGCGGCCTCGGGTGAGGATGCATTGGCGATCCTCGAATCCCGCCCTGATATCGATCTGATGCTGTCGGACGTCGTGATGCCGGGCATGGACGGGCCGGAACTGGCGGCCCGCGCGCTGACCATGCGGCCCGACCTGAAGGTGCTGTTTGCCTCGGGCTATACGGCCGGAAACCTGGAGGAAGTGCCGGGTCTGCCCAAGGGGCTGGAGCTGATCAACAAGCCCTTCACCCGCGATGATCTCGTCACCTCGGTGACACGCGCGCTGGACGCACCGGCCGTCGCGGCTTGACGCCGGCTCAAGTCCAGGCGACGGCGTTGCCTTCGGCCTTGAGGCTTGCCGCCATCGTCTCCACCGCGGCCTTTGCCTCTTCGAGCCGTGCCTCATCGCGGCTTCTCAGCACAATGTTGGCACCGAAGCGGCCGCCTTCCTCGAAGGGATAGGAGCCGATCACCACATCGGCAAAACGCTTCTGGATTTCGCCCAGCGGCCCCGCAAGATCCCCTTCGGCGATGAAAACCGGAACGCTGCGCGACTGCATGGGCTTGCCGTGCGCCAGCCCGGGGCCGATCTCCTCCAGCATCGCCTGCATGATCTTCGGCACGCCCGCCATGACGTAGACGTTGCCGATGCGAAAGCCCGGCGCCTTGGACACCTTGTTGCGCACGAGTTCGCCGCCCGCGGGCACGCGCGCCATGCGCATGCGTGCCTCGTTGGCCTCGCGCCCGACGGCGGCGAAGTGGTCGAGCAGGAGTTTGACCGCTTCGGGATGATGTTCTATGGGCACATCGAAGGCTTTGGCCACCGCATCCGCGGTGATGTCGTCATGCGTCGGGCCGATGCCGCCGGTAGTGAACACGTAGGTGTAGCGGGCGCGAAGCGCATTCACCGCCGCCACGATCTCGTCCTCCACGTCCGGCACCACCCGCGCCTCCTTCAGGTCGATGCCGAGGGCGGTGAGGAAATCGGCGATAGAACCGAGATTCCTGTCCTTGGTGCGACCGGAGAGGATCTCATCGCCGATGAGGAGCACGGCGGCGGTCGGCTGGTCTTGCGGTTTGTCGCTCATCAACGCTCTCCCGGACATCGTGGCCGCCCTGAGCTATGCAATCAAACCTCGGGGCCTGGCAAGTCTTTCACTTGCCAGGTGCGACAAGGTGCGGCTACCGTCCCGCGCTATGACATTCGCCTCACCCCTCATCCGCGGCCGGCTTATCCGCCGCTACAAGCGCTTTCTCGCCGACGTCGAGCTTGCTTCCGGCGAGACGGTGACGGCGACCTGCCCCAACACCGGGTCCATGATCGGCCTCACCGCGCCGGGCAGCCTTGTGTGGTTGTCCACCTCCGACAAACCGAGCCGCAAATACCGCCATACCTGGGAGATGGTGGAGATCGACTTCGGCGGGCGCAGCGTGCGCGTCGGCGTCAACACCGGGCATCCCAACCGCATCGTCTCCGAGGCCATCCGCTCAGGCCGCGTGCCCGATCTTTCGGGCTATGCGAACTTGCGCAACGAGGTGAAATACGGCGTCAACAGCCGCATCGACATCCTGCTCGAGGGGGGCGGGCGTCCGCCCTGCTATGTCGAGGTGAAAAACGTGCATATGTCGCGCACGCCGGGCCTGGCGGAATTTCCCGACAGCGTGACGGCGCGCGGCGCCAAGCACCTGGACGAGCTGGCGCGCATGATCGCTGAGGGCGCACGCGCGGTGATGTTCTATCTGGTCCAGCGCAACGATTGCACGGCGTTTGCCTTTGCCCGCGATATCGACCCCGCCTATCACGCCGCCTTCGCGCGCGCCACGGCGGCGGGGGTTGAAGCGCTCGCCTATGATTGCCAGCTAGGCAATGAAGCTATATCACTCAACCAGCCGATACCTATGGACGCCGGATAATGAGCTACGTCGACGCCGCCACCGCCCCCCTGGCCAACACCGGCCAGATCAAGCTTTACGGACCCGATGCATTCGCGGGCATGCGGGCGGCCGGCCAGCTCACCGCCAGGGCGCTCGACATGCTGGTCGAGCACGTCAAGCCCGGCGTGACGACGGCTGAGCTCGACGAGCTGGTGTTCCGGTTCGCCCTCGATCATGGCGCCGCGCCGGCACCGCTCTATTACCGCGGCTATCCGCGTGCCATCTGCACCTCGATCAACCATGTGGTCTGTCACGGCATTCCCAACGACAAGCCCTTGCGGTCCGGAGACATCATCAACATCGACGTCACTCTCATCGTCGATGGCTGGCATGGAGATTCGAGTCGCATGTACAGCGTGGGCGACATTCCGCGCCGTGCCGAGCGGCTGATCGAGGTGACCTACGAAGCGTTGCGCCGTGGCATCGCTGTCACCCGCCCGGGCGCGCGAACCGGCGATATCGGCCACGCCATCCAGTCCTACGCCGAGGACGAGCGCTGCTCGGTGGTGCGCGATTTCTGCGGCCACGGCCTGGGGCGCCTGTTCCACGACATGCCCAACATCCTGCACTACGGCCGTCCGGACGAGGGCATCGAGTTGAAGCCCGGCATGTTGTTCACCATCGAGCCGATGATCAATCTTGGTCGCCCGCAGGTAAAAGTGCTCTCCGACGGCTGGACCGCCGTCACCCGCGACCGCTCGCTTTCGGCCCAGTTCGAGCATTCGGTGGGCATCACCGAGGAGGGCTGCGAGGTTTTTACCTATTCGCCCGCCGGCCTCGACATGCCGCCCCATCACGCCGCCGGCTGAAATGAGATGACCTGGGGCTTTCGCGATGCTGCCGGCAAGCCGCATTTCGAGGGTCACCGCGAACGCCTGCGCGAGCGCTTCTTCAAGGGCGGCGCCGATGCCCTGCCTGACTACGAGCTTTTAGAGTTGGTGCTGTTCCGCGTGTTTCCGCGCGGCGACACCAAGCCGCTCGCCAAGGCGCTGATCGCCCGTTTCGGCAATTTCGCCGAGGTAGTCTCGGCCCCGCCTGAAGTGTTGCGCGAGGTGGAAGGCATCGGCGAACGCGCGGTGCAGGAGCTGAAGCTCATCCAGGCCTCGGCGCTGCGGCTGTCGCAACGCCAGATGATCGGCCGTACGGCGCTCTCGTCATGGACAGCAGTACTCGATTACTGCCACGCGGCCATGGCTTACGAGAACAAGGAACAGTTCCGCATCCTCTTCCTTGACCGCAAGAACGTGCTGATCGCCGACGAGGTGCAGCAGAGGGGCACCATCGACCACACGCCAGTCTATCCGCGTGAGGTGATCAAGCGGGCGCTCGATCTTTCCGCCACCGCCATCATCCTGGTGCACAATCACCCGTCGGGCGATCCCACTCCTTCGCGCGCCGATATCGACATGACCAAGCACATCATCGAGGCGGCGGAAAAGCTTTCGATCGTGGTGCACGACCACATCATCATCGGCCGCAAGGGCCATGCCAGCTTCAAGGCGCTGAAGCTGATCTGAGTCCGCCATAGCATAAGGGGCCGAGCCTCGACTCGGCCACTTATGTGTTCAGACGCAGAGGGATAGCCCGTCAGTCGCTGGTTTTCTTTTCGTCTTTTTTCATCATGTCTTTCATGGTGCCATCCATCTTCTTGTCTTCGTCCTTCTTCATCCCCGGCATCTCCTCGTCATCGCTCATGATCTTGTCGCGAACGGCCTTGGGGACGTCATTGAGGGTGAAGGTCTTCTGGGTCTTCGCGTCATGGGCGAAGGCGATGATGTCGGCCAGTTCCTGACCGGTGAACTCGATCTGGTGGCCCAACTCATCGTTCTGCGCCGCGATCATCGCCGGCGCGGCGCGCCACATCTTGGCAGTGAAATCGAACGGGTTCATCACCTTCGGCATGGTGCTGGCATCGAGCTTGGGGGCATCTTCACCACCCACCCCGTTGATCGAATGGCAGGTCACGCAGCCCTTGGAGGCGAACAGCATCTTGCCCTTCATCGGGTCCATTGTCGGCAGGAACAGGCGCTTGCCCACCATGGCGCCCTTCACGGCCGGCACGTTGTGGGTAACGCCCTTCTTGGATGCTGCGAGCCCTGATGTGCCCATTGCCGCCAGCGCGAGCCCCGATACGGCAATTAATATAGTCTTTGTCTGCATGATGTGTTCCCCCTTCTAGCAGATCGTCGAGATGCAATTGCGATTGAAGCGCGAGTTCAACATTAGTCAATTTGCTCGCGCGTGCAATGTAACGCTTTGACCCACATCAATAACAAGCCATTGAATTGCTACGACTTTCGTCTGCGACATTGTGTCGAACGATGGGTCATGGACGCTCCAGGCTCTCAGGCGTATCGAAGTCGCGGAAGATGGCATCGCTAGCCACATCGACTTCACTCACCTCCTCGGCATGGGCCGCGATCAGGCGGCGCGCGCCTTCATCGCCTTGAAGCTTTTCGATCTCGGCAAAGAAGCTCTTTGCCCACAGCACCGGGTTGCCGCGCCTGCCCTGGTGGACGGGCACGCAGATGCCGCGGCCCTCGCCCGGCTTGAAGGCGGCGATCAGCCGTCCGACGATCCCGGATGAGATAAGCGGCATGTCGCCGAGCAGAATCACCGCGCCGTCCACATCGCCGGGCAATGCGGCGATGCCCGCCTTGAGCGAAGAGGCCTGGCCCGTGGCGAAATCAGCATTGCGCACCGTCTCGACCTGCAAGCCGGAAAGTGCGGCCTCCACCTTCACCGCCTCATGCCCGGTGACCACGATGACGGGCGCAGCGGGCGAGGCAAGGGCGGCTTCCACTGCATGCCGGACCATGGGCTTGCCGGCGACCGGCTGAAGCAACTTGTTGGCGCCCTGCATGCGGCTGGAGGTTCCGGCCGCCAGCACCACGGCGCCGATGCGCGAGGCCCTGGGCGCTCCTTGTGGACGCGTTTCGCGCGGCAACGGACGGGTAGGGATTTCCATCAGCAACCCCCCTGCCCCCATGTCCATGATGTCCTGCGGGCGCACGTCGATTCCAGCCAGCATGCGCGCCAGCACCCAGTCGAAACCGTTGAGCTTGGGCGAACGGGCGCAGGACGGCACCCCGATCACGGGCGCATCGCCGAGGCGGCCCAGCATCATCAGGTTGCCGGGATCGACCGGCATGCCGAGATGGATCACCTCGCCGCCCGCCTCCACCACAGCCGCCGGGATGACGTCGCCGCGATCGACGATGGCCGAGGCCCCGAACACCAGCACCGGGCGATGGCCGCTCGCTTTGAGCGTCTTGATCGCGGCGGCGACGGGCGCGATGGCGTGCGGGCAATCGATGACCTCGCCCAGGCTCGAGCCCAGCGCCGCAAGCCGCCCGCCGATGGCCGCCACCGTCTTGTCACGCAGCGATTTCTTCGTGCCCGGCAAGTCGGTGATGACGAGGCCGGCGCGATACGGCCGGAAGGGCGCCAGCGACACCATCGGCGGTCCCGCCGCCAGGCCCATGGCTTCCTCGACAACGCTCATGGGGGCGGCAAAGGGGATGATCTTCACCGTCGCCAGCATCTGCCGGGCCGACACAATGTCGAAGGGTTGCACCGTGGCGAGCGTCAGGCTCTCGTGCAGGCGGTTGAGCGCGCGCACGCGCCCGGCGTCGATGAGGGCGATGCCCGCCGCCGGCGCATAAATATTGGCGCGGCCGGTAAACGGCGCCTGCACCTCGACCCCCTCGCCACCGATGGTGAGCGAGATGAGCCGCGCTGCTTCGTCCTCGTGAATGTCGTCGGCGTCAAGGCGCGCGGCGAACACCGTCGTCACGCCTTCGTCTTTCAGCCCGGCGACATCGGCGGCGCTCAGCGCTCGGCCCTTCTTGAAGGAAACGGCACCCTGCCGGATGGAATGGGCGAGGATCGCCCCTTCCGCCTCAGCGACAGGTATTTTACCGAACTTCACCTCGCCCGCTCCTGATCGCCGAGGCGAAGGGCCTGCGTGACCTCGGCCATGATGGCAATGGCGATCTCGGGCGCCCCACGCGCCCCGATATCGAGACCGATGGGACCATGAATGCGCGACAAGGCCGCCTCGTCGAACCCCATCGCAGTCAGCCGCTCACGTCTCAGCCCTTGCGTTTTGCGCGAACCCAGCGCGCCAATATAGAAGCACGGGCTGTTCAGGGCCGCCGCAAGCGCCGGATCGTCGATCTTGGGATCGTGGGTGAGCGCCAGGAGCGCCGAGCGCTCATCCAGGTTCCAATCCTTCAATACCTCGTCGGGCCATTCGACATGCAGATCCACCCCCTCGAAGCGCTGCTCGGTGGCGAAGGCACCGCGCGGATCGATGACGCTCACGCGATAACCGGCGAGGCGTGCGATGGGGATGACGCTTTGCGCGATATGCACCGCGCCGATGATCACCATGTCGAGCGCCGGATTGTGTATCTGGATGAACCACTCGCCCGAAGGCGTTGTCACAACACCCGATTTATCGAAACGGAAGGCCTCGGCCAGATGCGCCGAAAGGAGATCGTCGGCCATCTCGTCGCGCCCCACCAGACGCTGAGCGCCGCTCGAAAGCTCGGTGACGACGGCGACCGCGCGCCGTTCGGCCTCAGCGGCAAGCAACTGGTCGAGGAGATCGCGTTGCATGCGGCTCAGCCCAGCGGTTCGACATAGACGCGGATCCTGCCGCCGCAGGCGAGCCCCACCTCCCAGGCGGTTTCGTCGGCCACGCCGAAGGAAAGCACCTTCGCCTTGCCATCCGCGATGACATCCATGGCCTCGGTCACCACCGCGCCCTCCACGCAGCCGCCCGAGACCGAGCCGATGAAATTGCCGCCTTCATCGATGACAAGCTGGCTCCCCACCGGCTGCGGGGCCGAGCCCCAGGTCTCGATCACCGTGGCGAGCGCGGCCTTGCGGCCCTCGTCCAGCCAACGGCGCGCCTCTATGAGGACTCCCGGGTCGTTGCTGCTCATGCCACCTCCTCCGATTTTCGTGGCCCCCGCGCCAGCCATCGGCGCGGATCATGATCGGCCTTGCCAGAATATGAGAGCGCGGCCGCCAAGTCTTCAAGGCTTTGCAGATTGTGTACCGGGCGGAACTCGTCCACATGGGGCATGATGGCGCGGATACCGCCGGCACGCGCCTCGAAGCGGTCATAGCGCAACAGCGGGTTGAGCCACACGATGCGCCGCGCCGCGCGCTTGAGTCGCGCCATTTCCGCCATCAGGTCGCCGGTATCGCCGCGCTCCAGCCCGTCGGTCATCAACAGCACATGGGCGCCTTGCGTCAGCACGCGGCGTGCCCAGTGGAAATTGAAATCGCGCAAGCACTCGGCGATGCGCGTGCCGCCCGACCAGTCCTTCACCTGATCCGACACCTTTTCCATCGCCTCGTCCACGTCGCGCCGCTGAAGCGCGCGGGTGATATTGCTGAGGCGGGTGCCGAAGAGGAAAACGTGAACGCGGCTGCGGTCGTTCGACAAGGCATGGAGGAAATGCACGAACATGCGCGAATAACCCGCCATGGAGCCAGAAATATCGGCCAGCACGACCAGCGGCGGCTCGCGGTGCCGGCGCTCCTTGCGTGCAAGATCAATGACATCGCCGCCGGCTCTCAACGAATCCCGCAAGGTCCGCCGCATGTCGATGCGGTGGCCGTGCAGCGAGCGGCGAAAGCGCCGTGTCTTTACCTCGAAGCGGTCAAGGCGCATGCGCGCGATCGCCAGCCTGGCGCGGCGCATTTCCTCGGCCGTCATCTGCTCGAAATCGCGCTTGCGCAGCACCTCATCGGCCGAAGCGGTGAATTCGGCCTCGATCTCGACCTCGCCCGGCGGGCGCTCGCGCCTGGAGGTGGTCTCGGCGCCGGAGAACATGGCTTCGGCCAAGCGGCGCATGCCGGCCTTTTTCTGCTTGGCCGGCGCTTCCACCTGAATCTGCTGAAACAGCATCTGCATCATCTGTTCCAGCATCTTCGGACGGCGCCAGAACACGTGGAACGCCTGCTCGAACAAGGCCGAATGTTCATGCCGTTTGACGAAAACAGCATGCAGCATCCAATAGAAATCCTCGCGCGAGGCCATGGCGCCGGTGGCGGCGGCATCGAGCGCATCGATCACAGCACCCGGCCCGACGGGAATGCCCGCCTCGCGCAGCACGCGGGCGAAATGCATGATGTTTTCCGGCAACCGTCCCGAAGGCACCCCGCTCCCCGCAGGCTTTTGGGCCATATCCATCACGCCCTCGCCAGCGCTGCAATCTCGGTGCGGATCTGCTCCAGCAGGCGCTTGGCCTCGCTTCCCTGCATGCGCGCGATGTCGTCCTGGTATTTGAGCAGGACACCGAGCGTGTCGTTGACGGTCTGAGCATCGAGGCTGATGGAATCGAGCTCCTGCAAGGCGCTCACCCAGTCGAGGGTTTCCGCCACGCCCGGCGACTTGAACAGATCCTGCCCCCTCAGCGCCTGCACGAAGCCGACAACCTCGCGCGCCAGCGCTTCCGGTGCCTGCGGACGGCGCGACTTGACGATGGCAAGCTCGCGCTCGGCATCGGGATAGCCCACCCAGTGATAGAGGCAACGGCGCTTCAGCGCGTCGTGAATTTCGCGCGTGCGGTTGGAGGTGATGACGACGATGGGCGGATTTTCGGCCTTGATGGTGCCGAGTTCGGGGATCGTCACCTGGAAGTCGGAGAGGATTTCCAGCAGGAACGCCTCAAAAGCCTCATCGGTGCGGTCGAGTTCGTCGATGAGGAGGACGGGGGCGCCGGCCGCATCGGGCTCCAGCGCCTGCAGCAGCGGGCGGCGGATGAGGAAGGGCTCGGTGTAGATGTCGTGCGCCAGCCGGTCGCGGTCCTCGATGCCAGCGGCCTCGGCCAGGCGGATTTCCACCATCTGGCGCGAATAGTTCCACTCATAGACGGCCGCCGCCGCATCGAGGCCCTCATAGCATTGCAGGCGGATGAGCCGGCGACCCAGCCCCGCGGCCAGCACCTTGGCGATTTCGGTCTTGCCGACGCCGGCCTCGCCTTCGAGGAACAGCGGCCGGCCCAGCCGCAAGGCCAGGAACGTCACCGTCGCCAGCGCCCGGTCGGCCACATAGCTCTCGCCGGTGAGGACGCTGAGGGTTTCATCGACGCTTTGCGGAAGTGAGGTCATGCGAGGGCCTTATGAATGACGGGCGACCAGGTCTCCCCCAGTGTCATCCTCGGGCTTGACCCGAGGACCCAGGGTCTCGAACGAAGGCCTTGCCGTGTGCGCTGGATTCTCGGGTCAAGCCCGAGGATGACACTGGTGAGGGCGAGGATATAGACGAAATAAGACCGTTCGCCCATGGTTCAAGGCCCGGCACCCCGCATGCCGAAATCTCAAATGCAACAGGCCCGCAGCCATGGCGACCGCGGGCCCGTCTCGTTCACTCACAACCCTACTTCGCCGCGGCCACCGCGCGCCTGGCCATGACGCTGACCAGATGGGCGCGATAGTCGGCCGAAGCGTGCATGTCGTCGTTGAGGCCCTTGGCAGGTGTCTTCACGGCCGCCACCGCATCGGGCGAGAAATCGGCCTTGAGCGCCTTTTCCATCGCCGTCTGGCGGAACACGCATGGCCCCGCGCCCGTCACCGCCACGCGCACCTCCTTGCCGAAATCGGCAACGAAGACGCCCACCATGGCATAGCGCGAGGCCGGGTTGGGGAACTTGGCGTAACCCGCCCGCTTGGGCACCGGGAACTCCACCGCCGTCACGATCTCGTCGCGCGACAGCGCCGTCTCGAACAGGCTCTTGAAGAACTTTTCCGCCGGGATCTTGCGCTTGGAGGTGATGACCGTGGCGTTGAGGCCGACCAATGCGGCGGGATAGTCCGCCGCCGGGTCGTTGTTGGCGACGGACCCGCCGATGGTGCCCTTGTTGCGCACATGCGGATCGCCGATGCCGCCGGCCAGTTGCGCCAGCGCCGGAATGGCCTTCTTGACGTCCTTGCTGGCTGCCACCTCGGCATGCGGGGTGCCGGCCTGGATCGTTACCTTCGTCTTCATCACCTTGATTCCTGAGTTCTCCAGGCCCGAAAGGTCGATGATGTCGGAAGGGCTGGCGAGCCTCTGCTTCATGGTCGGCAGCAGCGTCATGCCGCCCGACAGAAGCTTGCCCTCCTTGGCCTTCTTGATCAGCTTGACCGCGTCCGCGATTTTCGTCGGACGATGATAGGTGAAGTCGTACATGGGATTACCTCCTCGTCCTTGAACTATTCGGCAGCCTTCTTGGCCGCGCCCTGGCAGGCGCGCCACACCGTCTGCGGGTTGGCGGGCATGGGGATATCGTTCACGCCCACGGCATCGGTGATGGCGTTCATCAGCGCCGCCGGCGCCGCGATGGCGCCCGCCTCGCCGCAGCCCTTCATGCCCAGCGGATTGGACGGGCACTTGGTTTCGGTGAAGCCGAGCTTGAGCGACGGCACGTTGTCGGCGCGCGGCATGCAGTAGTCCATGTAGGAGCCGGTCACCAGCTGGCCTGAATTGGAGTCGTAGACGCAGCCCTCCGTCATCGCCTGGCCGATGCCCTGCACGATGCCGCCATGCACCTGGCCCTCGACGATCATCGGGTTGATGATGGTGCCGAAATCGTCCACCGCCGTCCAGCTGACGATCTCGGTGACGCCGGTGTCGGGGTCGACCTCCACCTCGCAGATGTGGCAGCCGGCCGGGAAGGTGAAGTTGGTCGGGTCGTAAAAGGCGGTCTCCTTGAGGCCCGGCTCCAGTTCCGAGGTGGGGAACTTGTGGGCCACATAGGCCGCAAGCGCCACCTCGCCGAAGGCCATCTTCTTGTCGGTGCCCTTCACCGTGAAGGCGCCGTTCTTGAACTCGATGTCGCCTTCGGCGGCCTCCATGACATGGGCGGCGACCTTCCTGGCCTTGGCCTCGACCTTGTCGAGAGCCCGCGAGATCGCGGACATTCCCACGGCGCCCGAACGCGAGCCGTAGGTGCCCATGCCGAACTGCACCTTGTCGGTATCGCCATGCACCACCGCGACGGTGTCGATGTCGATGCCGAGCCGGTCGGAAACGAGCTGGGCGAAGGTGGTCTCGTGGCCCTGGCCGTGGCTGTGCGAGCCGGTGAGGACTTCGACGGTACCCACCGGGTTGACGCGCACCTCGGCCGATTCCCACAGGCCCACACCGGCGCCGAGCGATCCGACCGCTGCCGAAGGCGCGATGCCGCAGGCCTCGATATAGTTGGAAAAGCCGATGCCGCGCAGCTTGCCCTTCCTGGCGGAGGTCTTCTTGCGCGCCTCGAAGCCGGCATAATCGGCCATCTCCAGCGCCTTGGTCAGCGAGGCGTCATAATCGCCCGCGTCGTAGCAAAAGATGACCGGGGTCTGGTGCGGGAACTCGGTGATGAAGTTGCGCCGCCTGATATCGGCCGGGTCGAGCCCGGTCTCGCGCGCCGCCGTCTCCACCAGCCGCTCCACCACATAGGTCGCCTCGGGCCGCCCGGCTCCGCGATAGGCATCGACGGGGGCGGTGTTGGTGTAGACCGCGTCCACCTCGCAATAGATCTGCGGAATGGCGTACTGGCCCGACAGCAGCGTGCCGTAGAGATAGGTCGGCACCGCCGAGGCGAAGGTGGAGAGATAGGCGCCCATGTTGGCGATGGTCTTCACCCGCATGGCGGTGAAGTGCCCGTCCTTGTCGAGGGCAAGCTCGGCCGTCGTCACGTGGTCGCGGCCATGCGCATCGGCCATGAAGCTTTCCGAGCGCTCGCCCGTCCACTTGACCGGCCGTCCGCCCACTTTCTTGGAGGCCCACAGGCACGCCACTTCCTCGGCATAGATGAAGATCTTCGAGCCGAAGCCGCCGCCCACGTCGGGGGCGATCACCCTGAGCTTGTGCTCGGGCGCCAGGCCGATGAAGGCGGAGATCACCAGCCGCGCCACGTGCGGGTTCTGGCTGGTGGTGTAGAGGGTGAAGTGGTCCTCGCCCGTGTCGTAGGAGCCGATCGCGGCGCGCGGTTCCATGGCGTTGGGGATGAGGCGGTTGTTGACGATGTCGAGCCTGGTCACATGCGCGGCCGACTTGAAGGCGGCGTTGGTCGCTGCTTCATCGCCGAGCCCCCAGGTGAAAACGGAGTTGTTCTTGGCGTTGTCGTGGACTTGCGCCTTGGAGGTGAGCGCCTTGCCGGCATCGACCACGCAGGGCAGTTCCTTGTAGGAGACATTGACCGCCTCGGCCGCCGACTTGGCCTGGGCGACGGTCTCGGCCACCACGAGCGCCACATGGTCGCCCACATAGCGCACCTTGCCGTCGGCCAGCACCGGGTGCGGGCCGGCGTTCATGGGCGAGCCGTCCTTGGAATGGATCATCCAGCCGCAGATGAGGCCGCCGATGCCGTCCTTCTTGATGTCCGCGCCGGTGAAGACGCCGAGGACGCCGGGCATGGCCGCCGCCTTCTTGGTGTCGATCTTCTTGATCTGGGCATGGGCGTGCGGCGAGCGCACGAAGACCGCCCAGGTCTGGCCCGGAAGATTGATGTCGTCGGTATAGCGGCCCTTGCCGGTGATGAAACGATGGTCCTCCTTGCGCGGGACCCGGGCGCCAATTCCTGTGCTGCTCATCTTGCCTCTCCCTTCAGCGCCGTCACATCTTCGACGCGGCGGCCTGAATGGCCTTGACGATGTTGTGGTAGCCGGTGCAGCGGCAGATGTTGCCGTCGAGTTCGGCCCGGATGGTTGCTTCCGACGCCTTCTTGCCGTTGCGCTTCACGATGTCGATGCCGGCCATGATCATGCCCGGCGTGCAGAAGCCGCATTGCAGCGCATGGTGTTCGCGGAAGGCTTCCTGCATCGGATGCAGCTTGCCATTGCTGGCGAGGCCCTCGACGGTGGTGACGTCCGAGCCCTCGCAGGCCAGAGCCAGCGTCGTGCACGATTTCACCGCCTTGCCGTCCACGTGCACCACGCAGGCGCCGCACTGGCTGGTGTCGCAACCCACATGGGTGCCGGTGAGACCGAGTTGGTTGCGCACGAACTCGACCAGCAGGGTGCGGCCTTCGACCTCGCCCGTCACCTGCTTTCCGTTCACTATCATGGATACCGTGGGCATCGACTCCTCCTCTAATGCGGGACCCGTTGACGGGGCTGGCGGGCCTGAACCGTGCTGGGCGCGGGGAACGCCCCGGGGCCCGGACGGGCCCCTTTCATGCCGGCGGCCACCTTGCGGCAACCGCCCCAAACAATCAAGCGGCTGGCAGTCCTATTTGGCGGCATCGCCGATCAAGGAATGACATGAGGAGCGGGAGACCGCGGAGACGACCGGGGCGCATTCCGCTTTCCCGTCATGGCGGGTCCTGATCCGGCCATCCTTTCTGCCTGCCCTGGTGCGCTGATCACGTGGCCCGCCGCACGCTGCGGCGGTGGCGCGAGGGGGCGAGGCCGTAGCGGGCCTTGTAGGCGCGCGAGAATTGCGCCAGCGAGGAAAAGCCCGTCGCCAGCGCCACCTCGCGCACGCCCATCGCCCCATAGGTCAAGAGGTGCTCCGCCCGCTCCAGCCTGAGGCCCAGATAGAACGACACCGGGCTGAGACCGAAGGCCGCACGGAAGGCGCGTTCGAGCTGGCGCGGCGAAAGGCCGGCAACGGCCGCCAGATCGCCGATGCGCAAGGTATCTTCGATATGCTGCTGCATGGCGGCCACGACCGCGCGCAGGCGCTGATCACCGGTGCGCCGGGCCGCGCGGCCCCCCGCCTCGCCGCCTGCCGGCGCCGGGCTCTGGCGCCAGTGGTCGAGCGTCTCCCCCACCCGCTCGCCCAACGCCCGCCCGTGCAGGGAAGAAATCCACTCCAGCATCATGTCGAGCGGCACGGTGCCACCGGAGGAGGTGAGCCGGGCGCAATCGATTTCATAGAGGCGCTCGGTCACCGCCACATCCGCATAGCTCTCGCGCATCGCCGGCAGCGTCTCCCAGTGGCAGGTGGCGCGGATGCCATCGAGCACACCCGCCTCGGCCAGCAGAAGGGCGCCGGTATCGATGCCGCCCAGCCACACGCCCTTCCTCGCCAGCGCCCGAATGCCGGCGAGCATGGGACGGGTCATTGCCGCCTCGTGGCCATAGCTCGCACACACGATGGCGAGGTTGGGCCGGCCGATGTCGGCAAGCCGTGCAGACACCGACACCGGGATACCGTTCGAAGCCGCTACCGCTTCGCCGTCGACCGAGACGAAGCGCCAGGCAAACGCCTCGCCCAGGAACCGGTTGGCGACGCGCAGCGGCTCCAGCGCCGAATAGAGCGCGATCATCGAGAACTGCGGCACGAGCACGAAGGCGACATCGATGGGGTTCATGGTCGGTGACGTATAGCGACAAAGGAGCGACGGAAAAGATCAAATAACGCAGGGCGAGTGGCGGCACAATCTTCATCGGAGCCCAGCATCAGCCAACCGAGAAAGGATTTGGCGCACCATGAACCCCAAGACCATCATCACCTGCGCGATCACCGGCGCCGGAGATACTGTCGGCAAGCACCCGGCGATCCCGGTCACGCCTGAGCAGATCGCCAATTCGGCGCTGGAAGCCGCCTCCGCCGGCGCCGCCGTCGTCCATTGCCACGTGCGCGATCCCGAGACCGGCAAGGGCGCGCGCAGCGTCGATCTCTATCGCGAGGTGATGGAGCGCATCCGGGAAAAGAACACCGATGTCATCATCAACCTCACCGCCGGCATGGGCGGCGATGTCATGGTGGGCGAAGGCGAGACCCCGCGGGCCTTCGATGAGGCCAATACCGACCTCGTC
The DNA here is from genome assembly GCA_963770075.1 of uncultured Alphaproteobacteria bacterium. Lineage (GTDB taxonomy): Bacteria > Pseudomonadota > Alphaproteobacteria > Rhizobiales > Aestuariivirgaceae > CAVVDT01. The sequence goes on along the minus strand of CAVYOQ010000039.1, from coordinate 13,120 downwards.
GGGCCGGTGGAGCGGCTGCTGCATGTGGCCGAGCTGCGCCCGGAGATCTGCACCCTCGATTGCGGCAGCCTCAATTTCGGTGACGGCAATTCCATCGTGGTGCAGACCCCGATGCAGCTGCGCGAGCAGGCAAAGCTCATCAAGTCCTATGGGGTCAAGCCGGAGATGGAGATTTTCGATTCCGGCAATCTGTGGTTCGCCAGGCAGCTTTGCGCCGAGGGCCTCATCAACGATCCGCCCATGTTCCAGCTCTGCCTCGGCATCCCATGGGGAGCGCCGGGGGATCCGCAGACCATGGTCTACCAGGTGGCGCAACTGCCCGAAGGTGCCGTGTGGGCGGGCTTCGGCATCGGCCGTAACCAGTTCCCCATGGTGGCGCAGGCGATCCTGCTCGGCGGGCACGTACGCGTCGGGCTGGAGGACAACCTCTATCTGGAAAAGGGCGTCTATGCTTCCAACGGCTCGCTCACCGAAAAGGCAACGAAGGTCATCGAGCTCCTGGGCTCGAGCGTCGCCACGCCCGATGAGGCCCGCGTCCTTCTGGGGCTGAAGAAATGAGCGACAAAATCAAGACCGTCGGCATCGCCGGCTCCGGCCTCATTGGCGCCGGCTGGGTCGCCCGCTTCCTGGCACGCGGCCTCGATGTCGTCTGCTACGACCCGGCGCCTGAGGCCGAGGCGCGCGTGAAAGCCGCCGTCAAGGTCGCCTGGCCGTCGGTGCTCAAGCTGATGGGGGTGAAGAAGGTGAAGAAGGGCAAGCTCTCCTTCACCGCCGATGTAGCCGAGATGGCGAAAAGATGTGACTTCGTGCAGGAAGCCGCCCCCGAGCGCGAGGACCTGAAGATCAGGCTCTTCAGCGCCATCGACAAGGCGGCAAGGCCTGACGTCATCATCGCCTCGTCGTCATCGGGCTTCCTGCCCTCGCGCCTGCAGTCGAAATGCGAGCACCCCGAGCGGGTGATCATCGGCCATCCCTTCAACCCGGTCTATCTGCTGCCGCTGGTGGAGACGGTGGGCGGCGAAAAGACTTCGGCCGAAGCCCTCGACCGCGCCGCCAGCTTCTACGAGAGCGTCGGCATGAAGGTGCTGCGGCTGAAGAAGGAAATCGACGGCTATATCTGCGACCGCCTGCAAGAAGCCCTGTGGCGCGAGGCCCTGCACATCCTCGACAAGGATATCGGCTCGACCGGCGACATCGACGATGCCATCGTCTATTCGGCCGGCATGCGCTGGGCCATCATGGGCTCGTTCATGACCTACCATCTCGCCGGCGGCCCCGGCGGCATGCGCCATTTCATTGCCCAGTTCGACCCGACGCTCGAGCTACCGTGGACGGACCTGAAGTTTCCCAAATGGAACAAGGCGCTGGAGACTCGCCTCATCGACGGCTGCGAGGCGCAGGCTGAAGGCAAGCCGGTGGCCGAATGGGAGGCCAAGCGCAACGAGGTGCTGGTCGACATGATGCTGCTGTTCAAGAAGCACGACATCGGAGCCGGCACCGTGGTCAAGCGCGAGCACAAGCGGCTGAAGAAGAAGGCGAAGGCATGACTACCCCCTGCGCGTCATGATAACGGCAGGCGCTGCCGGGATCGGCTGGGCGATCGCCAAGGCGTTTGCCGAGGATGATGCCCGCGTGCATGTATGCGATATCGATCCCCGCGCCCTTGCCATGGTGGCCGAGGATTACCCCGAGATCGGCGTTGCCCATGTCGACGTCACCGACGAGGAAGCCGTCGACGACTGGTTCGACCTGGCGCTGGACGACATGGAAGGCCTCGATGTGCTCATCAACAATGCCGGCGTCGCCGGACCCATCGGGCCATTGGAGGACCTCGACCTCGACGGCTGGCAGCAATGCCTGGCGGTCAATCTCGATGCACAGATGCTCACCTGCCGGCGTGCCGTGCCGGTGATGAAGGCGCAAAGTTCGGGCATCATCATCAACCTGTCGTCAACCGCCGGCCTCTACGGCCTCGCCAACCGCACCCCCTACGCGGCGGCCAAGTGGGCGGTGATCGGCCTTACCAAGTCGCTCGCCATCGAGCTCGGGCCGTGGAACATCCGCGTCAATGCCATCTGCCCGGGATCGGTCGATGGCCCGCGCATGGACCACGTCATCGCCGGCGAAGCGGAAGCCACCGGGCGTAACGAGGAGGCGGTGCGGCGCGACTACACGCAAGGCGTCTCCCTGCGCCGCTTCGTGCGCCCGCGCGAGATCGCCGACATGTGCCTGTTCCTTGCCTCCCCCGCCGCCGCCATGGTCTCCGGCCAGGCGATCGCAGTGGACGGCAACACCGAGACCTTTCATTCGGAGTAGTTTTCCCATGGATTTCGCCCTCACCGAAGAACAGCGCATGATCGTCGAAACGACGCGCGCCTTTGTTGAAAGCGAGCTTTTTCCCCATGAGGCCCAGGTGGAACGCACCGGGCATCTGCGCACCGACCTGCGCGAGGAGTTGAAGGCCAAGGCCATCGAGGCCGGGCTCTATGCCGCCAACATGCCGGAAGAGGTCGGCGGTGCCGGTCTCGATACCCTCACCTGGGTGCTTTATGAAAAGGAACTGGGGCGCACCAACTACGCCCTCCATTGGAACTGCGTCGCCCGGCCCTCCAACATCCTGATGGCCTGCAACGATGCACAGCGCCAGCGCTACACCATCCCGTGCGTGAAGGGCGAAAAGGCCGACTGCCTCGCCATGACCGAACCCGGCGCCGGCTCCGATCTGCGCTCCATGAAGACCAGCGCCGTGCGCGATGGGTCCGACTGGGTGATCAACGGCACCAAGCACTTCATCTCCCACGCCGATGTGGCCGACTTCGTGATCCTCTTTGCGGCATCCGGCGAGGAAGACACCCCGCGCGGCAAGAAGAAGCTGATCACCGCCTTCATCATCGACAAGGGCCACGAAGGTTTTTCGGTGCGCGACGGCTACCGCAACGTCTCGCATCGCGGCTACACCAACTCGATCCTCGAATTCGACAATTGCCGCATTCCCGATGAAGCCCGCCTGGGCGAGGTGCATAAAGGTTTCGACGTGGCCAACGCCTGGCTCGGCGCCACCCGCCTGCAGGTCGCCGCCACCTGTCTCGGCCGCGCCGAGCGCGCCATGTCGCATGCCCTGCAATGGGCCGCCGATCGCAGGCAGTTCGGCCAGCAGATCGGCAAATTCCAGGGCGTCTCCTTCAAGCTCGCCGACATGGCCCTGGAGATGAAGGCGGCTGAACTTTTGACGCTGGAAGCGGCATGGAAATACGACCAGGGCAGCGTCACCGAGGCCGACATGGCCATGGCCAAGCTCAAGGCGACCGAAATGCTCGCCATGGTGGCCGACGAGGCGATCCAGATCCACGGTGGCATGGGGGTGATGGACGAATTGCCGCTTGAACGCATCTGGCGCGATGCCCGTATCGAACGCATCTGGGAGGGCACCTCGGAGATCCAGCGCCACATCATCTCGCGCCAGTTGCTGCGCCCGCTGGGCGGTTGACCTCCATGCCGATGGTCCCTGCGCTCAAGCGCATGATCTCGCCCAAGAGCGTCGCCTTTATCGGCGGTCAGGAGGCGGAGGTCGCGCTCAAGGTCACGAAGAAGCTCGGATTTGCGGGGCGCATCTATGCCGTCAATCCGCGCCGCGAGCAGCTTGCCGGCGTCAAGTGCCTCGCGTCCATCGCCGACCTGCCGGAGGCGCCCGACTGCGCCTTCGTGGCGGTGAAGCGCGAGCCTGCGGTGGAGATGGTGCGCGCCCTGTCGCAGATGGGGACCGGCGGAGTGGTGGTCTATACCTCGGGCTTTGCCGAGCTCGATGAGACGGGAAAGCGGTTGCAGGCCGAACTCGTCGCGGCGGCCGGCATGATGCCGGTCATGGGCCCCAACTGCTATGGATTTGCCAACGCCCTCGACCGGGTGAGCCCGTGGCCGGACGAGCATGGCCTTGCGCCGGTCGAGACGGGCATTGCCATCATCACCCAGTCCGGCAACATCGCCTGCAATTTTGCCATGATGAAGCGCCACGTGCCGCTGGCGGGGCTGTTCACCCTCGGCAACCAGGCGGTGATCGGCATGGCCGAAGTGATCCGCGCGCTGGCCGACGATGCGCGCGTCAGCGCCATCGGCATGCATATCGAGGGCGTGCCGGACGTGGCAAAATTCGCTGAGGCCGCCGAGATTGCCCGCGCGGCGCAAAAGCCGCTGGTGGTGCTGAAGACGGGCCACTCGGAACAGGGCGCCAGGGTGGCGATGAGCCACACCAGCTCGCTCGCCGGTGCCGATACGCTCTATGATGCCCTCTTCCGCCGCCACGGCATCGCCCGGGTGCATTCGGTTTCCGCGCTGGTCGAGACCCTGAAGCTGCTGCACCACGGCGGCCCCCTCGCCGGCACGCGCATGGTCTCCCTGAGCTGTTCCGGCGGCGAGGCGGCGCTGGTGGCCGACATGGCCGTGGGCCGAAAAGTCTCTTTTCCCCCCTTCGATGCCGGAACCCGGGGAAAGGTCGTATCGACGCTCAATGAATATGTGGTGGTGGACAATCCGCTCGACTATCACACCTTCATCTGGAACCAGCGCGAAAAGCTCGGCTCCACCTTTTCCGAAGTGATGCGCGGCGGCTTCGATGTGGCCATGGTCATCCTCGATATCCCGACCAAGCCGGACATGGATCCGGCCACCTGGCTGGTCACCGCCGAGGCGTGGATCGATGCGGCACAGGCCACCGGCGCCCGCGCCATCACCGCCACCAGCTTGCACGAGTCCATGCCCGAAGAGCTGGCAGCGCGGCTGTCGGCAGCGGGCATCGCGCCCATGCTGGGGCTCGATGACGCCTTTACCGCGGTGGAGGCCGCCGCCTCTATCCGCAAGACCCTGGATTCGAATGTGCGTCCGCCCGCCATGCAGCCGCATCGCCTCGATGGGCAGTCGCTGAAACCGCTGAGCGAATATCAAGCCAAGGCGATGCTGGCCGCGGCGGGCTTGCGGGTTCCCGAAGGCATCGTCTGCGCACCTGGCGATGCCGTCGAGGCCGCGCGCCAGCTTGGCTTTCCCGTGGCGGTCAAGGCCTCCGGCCACAGCCTGGCCCACAAGACCGAACTGGGCGGCGTGGCGTTGAACCTTGCCGATGCCGAGGCCGTCGACGCGGCAGCGCGCAGGATGGCGCAGATTGCCAATGAGGTTCTGGTGGAGAAGATGGTGCCGGGTGCTGTGTGCGAGCTCATTGTCGGCGTCAAGGCCGATGCGCAGTTCGGCCAGGCCCTTGTCATCGGCGCCGGTGGCGTGCTGGCGGAATTCCTGAAAGACGCCGCCACCCTCATCCTCCCGACAACGAGGGCTGAGATCGAAGAGGCCCTCGACAGTCTCACCATTGCCCGCCTCATCGACGGCTTTCGCGGACGGACGGGGGATCGCGAGGGCGTGATCGCTGCCATCGAGGCGATCGCCGCCTTTGCCGCCGCCCATGCCGGGGCGTTGCAGGAGCTGGACGTAAACCCGATTATGGTCCTCGAAGAGGGCGAAGGTGCCGTGGCCGCCGATGCGCTGCTGGCGTTGAGACAGACATGAAGGAGACGACAATGAGCGAGCCCATCCGCACCGAAAGGCGCGGCAAGGTCCTGGAAATTACCATCGACCGACCCAAGGCCAACGCCATCGATGCCGCCACCAGCCGCATCATGGGCGATGTCTTCGCCGCCTTCCGCGACGATGCGAAACTGCGGGCCGCCATCCTCACCGCCACGGGCGAGCGCTTCTTCTGCCCCGGCTGGGACCTAAAGGCCGCGGCCGCCGGCGAGGAGGCCGATGCCGATTACGGCGTCGGCGGCTTCGGGGGCTTGCAGGAACTGGCGGGGCTCGGCAAGCCGGTGGTCTGCGCCGTCAACGGGCTTGCCTTTGGCGGCGGCTTCGAGATCATGATTTCCTGCGACATCATCATCGCCGCCGAACATGCCACCTTCGCGCTTCCCGAGATCCGATCCGGCGTCATTGCCGATGCCGCCACCATCAAGCTGCCGCGCCGCATTCCCTATCATGTCGCCATGGAGATGCTGCTCACCGGCCGCGTCATCGACGCCGCCGAGGCCAAGCACTGGGGCATCGTCAACGAGGTGGTGCCAGCGGCAATGCTGATGAAGCGGGCACGCGAGGTGGCAAAGCTTCTGGCCGACGGCCCGCCGCTGGTCTATGCCGCCATCAAGGAGACGCTCGACAACATCCACCATCTCTCCGACAAGCAGGCGCTCGCCCTCCTCAACCGCCGCGGCCTGCCCTCGATTGCAAAACTCTATTCCTCCGAAGACCAGCTCGAAGGCGCCAAGGCCTTTGCCGAAAAGAGGAAACCGAAGTGGAAGGGGCGGTGAATTGGTTTCTCAACCGCCGGCCGCAAAGTCCCATATCAGCTTGATATTGAGCAATATGATAATGAGCGCGATGGCTGCGGCCAGCCCGCTCAGCCAGGCGGGGGCAACAAAGCCGCCCATCTTCTTGCGGTCGGCGGTGAACAGCACCAGCGGCACCATGGCGAACGGCAGTTGCAGCGAAAGGATCACCTGCGACAAGACCAGTAGTTCGGCCGTGCCCTTCTCGCCGTAATAGAGCGCTACCATGGCGGCCGGAATGATGGCGAGCGAGCGGGTGATAAGCCGTCTCAGCCAGCGCGGCAACTTGATATCGAGAAAGCCCTCCATGACGATCTGCCCTGCAAGCGTGGCGGTGACGGTGGAGTTGAGGCCCGAGGCCAGCAGCGCCACGGCAAACAGGATGGAGGCAAGCGCGGTGCCGAGCATGGGGGTGAGGAGACGGAAGGCCTGCTGGATTTCGGCCACCTCGAAATGGCCCGCCTTATGGAACGTGGCCGCCGCCAGCACCAGGATCGAGCCGTTGATGACGAGCGCAAACAGCAGAGCCACGGTCGAATCGATCGAGGCATAGCGGATGGCGGCGCGTTTGCTCGCGGCATCGGGTTCAATGTGGCGGGTCTGCACGATGGCGGCGTGCAAATAGAGATTGTGCGGCATCACCGTCGCCCCGAGGATGCCGAGCGCGATATAGAGCATCGCCGGGTTGGTGACGATCTCGGGGTGTGGCACCAGCCCGCCGAGAATGCCGGCCATCTGCGGCTTCACCAGCACCATTTCCACCGCAAAGCACCCGGCGATGACCACCAGCAGCGCGATGACGAAGGCCTCGATCAGGCGGAAACCGAGATTTTGCAAGGCGAGGATGAGAAAAACATCGAGCGCGGTGACGATCACACCGATCTGCAACGGAATGCCGAACAGGAGGTTGAGGGCAATCGCGGTGCCGATCACTTCGGCGAGGTCAGTGGCGACGATGGCCGTCTCGGCCAGCGCCCACAAGGTGACAGCGACGGGCCGCGAATAGCTGTCGCGGCAGGACTGGGCGAGATCACGGCCGGTGGCAATGCCGAGCCGCGCGCACAAGGCCTGCAGCACGATGGCCATGAGGCTGGACAGGAGGGTGACGGATAAAAGCGCATAGCCGAAGGCCGATCCGCCGGCGATGGAGGTGGCCCAGTTGCCCGGGTCCATATAGCCCACCGCCACCAGATAGCCGGGGCCGATGAAGGCAAGGAGACGCCGCCAGCCCGGCCCGCGCGTCGGCGCGGCGATGGTGGAAAAGGCCTCCTCCAGCGGCGGCACGCCGCGCTTGCGCTTCCAGCCCGATGCCCAACCGAAACCCGGCATGAAGCCCCTGCTCCAAAAAAACTGCCAAGCGCGACGCACTTATCGCAGTTGATAATCATTTGCATATAACAGTCGCCGCATGCGCCGGCAAGTGGGACGAACGGCGTGCTCGCCCATCCTCACCAAACCTCACGGCGGAAGTAGATCCGCCATCCATTGCGCAGACCCCTCCGCCGTGCTGTGGCGCTTGCGCAATGGACTCCTGCATCGAGTGCCGGAGTGACGTTGCAAAGAGACGGCAGCCATCCAATGCCGTGGCACGCAGAGCCAACTACTCTTACGCAAAGATCACCGTTGTTCGTGCTATATTGATCGGTCAGCGGTGCAAAAAACGTCTCTTGGCCCGCGACCGCGACGATGGCAGACTTGATAACCGGTGGCGCAATGCACGCCACCCCTGGAGGACCGCTCCCATGGCCGCTCATTCTGAAAGCTTCCGTCAGCGCTACATCACCCGCCCGCTTCTCAAGTGGGTGCGCTCGGTCCTGCCGGCGATGTCGGATACCGAACGCGAGGCGCTGGCGGCCGGCACCGTCTGGTTCGACGCCGAGTTGATGCGCGGCAATCCCGATTTCTCAAAGATCCTGGACATGCCGGTCTCCCGCCTGAGCGACGAGGAAAGAGCCTTCATCGACGGACCGGTCGAAGAGCTGTGCCGCCTCATCGACGACTGGCAGATCACTTTTACCGAGCGCGACATCCCCAAGGCAATTTGGGATTGCGTCAAAAGCCGGGGCTTCCTCGGCCTCATCATCCCGCAGGAATATGGCGGCAAGGGCTTTTCGGCCACGGCCAATTCCGAGATCGTCATGAAGATCGCCTCGCGCGGACCATCGGCGGCGGTAACGGTGATCGTTCCCAATTCGCTCGGGCCGGGCGAGCTGTTGATGCTGTTCGGCACCGACAAGCAGAAAAGCCATTGGCTGCCGCGCCTTGCCGACGGGCGCGAGATCCCGGCCTTCGGGCTTACCAGTCTCGATGCCGGCTCGGACGCCGCTTCCATGACCGATCAGGGCATCGTTACCTGGGGCGAGGTGAACGGGGAAAAGACGCTCGGCATGCGCGTCAACTGGTCCAAGCGCTATATCTCGCTGGGACCCATCTGTACCGTCCTCGGCCTTGCCTTCAAGCTCTCGGACCCGGATCACATCCTGGGCGACGAGGAGGACCTGGGGATCACCCTCGCCCTCATCCCGACCACCACCAAGGGCGTCTCCATCGGGCGGCGCCATTATCCCGGCATGCAGGCCTTTCCCAACGGCCCCAACTCCGGCACCGACGTTTTCGTGCCCATGGACTGGATCATCGGCGGGCAAGAGCGGATCGGGCAAGGCTGGCGCATGCTGGTGACGGCGCTGGCGGCCGGGCGCGGGGTCATGCTGCCGGCCATGTCGGTCGCCGGCATGAAGGTAGCGACCTTTTCCACCGGCGCCTATGGCCGCATCCGCGAGCAGTTCAACATGCCCGTCTCGCGCTTTGAAGGGGTGCAGGAGGCAGCCGCCCGCATCGCGTCGGACACCTACAAGATGGACGCCGCCCGCCGCCTGACGCTTGCCGCCCTCGATGCGGGCGAAAAGCCCGCCGTCATCTCCGCCGTGATGAAGTACCACGCCACCGAGGCCATGCGCCGGGCGACCAATGACGCCATGGACATCCATTCCGGCAAGGCGGTGATCGACGGGCCGCGCAACTATCTCTCATCGGCCTACCGCGCCATCCCCATCGCCATCACGGTGGAAGGCGCCAACATCATGACCCGCTCGCTGATGATTTACGGCCAGGGCTCCATTCGCTGTCATCCCTTCATCCAGGAAGAGATCGCCGCCGCCCAGATGGCCGATGACGACGCCGCGGTCGAAGCCTTCGACAAGGTGCTCTATCGCCACGCCGCCTATACCATCACGACGCTGGTGCGCGCCGCCTGGCGCAGCTGGACCTTCGGACTTCTTTCGCGCGCGCCTGTCCGCGGCCTTGAGGCGCCACACTACCGCCAGATCAAGCGTCTGTCGGCAGCACTCGCCATCGTTTCGGAATTCTCCATGGTGACCATGGGCGGGGCGCTCAAGCGCAAGGAGATGATCTCCGCCCGCCTCGGCGACATGCTCTCCCATCTCTTCCTCGCCTGCGCCGCGCTCAAGCGCTTCGCGGATACCGGGCGGCCGGCCGAGGACTGGCCCTTGTGCGACCATTCGGTGCGGGTGAGCCTCAATGCCGCCGATCAGGCGCTGAAGGAAGTGATCGACAATTTCCCCATGCGTCCCGTCGCCTGGTATCTGCGCTTGAAGATCCAGCCCTTCGGCGTCGTCTGTTCCAAGCCGCGCGACTGGCTGGCGCAAAAAGTCTCCGACACCATCTCCGAGCCGACCGCGGCGCGCGACCGCCTGACCGAAGGCATCTATGCCGCCCCCGACATCGAACTGGGCAAGATCGATCATGCCTTCCGCCTGATGGTCGATCTGGAGCCTGTGAGGGCCGTCATGCGCAAGGCGCGCGTGCGCTCGGTGGACGAGGCGAAGAAGCAAGGCCTCATCACCGGCAACGAGGCCGCCCGCCTTTCAGAGGCGATGGAGCTGGTGCGCGAGGTCTCCAAAGTCGATGACTTCGCCCCCGAGGAACTGACCGGCAAGAAGCCGGTCGCGCGCAAGCCCAAGGCGGCGTGAGGACACAATCCATGGCCAGAACGCCCGCACGCAGGAAAAGTGCCGCAAAAGCGCTGGAGGCCACCGGACGGCCAGTCTTCATCGTTGATGGCGCCCGCACGCCCTTCCTCAAGGCCGGATCGGCGCCGGGCCCCTTCTCGCCCGTCGATCTCGCCGTCCAGTGCGGCCGTCCGCTTCTGGCGCGCCAGCCCTTTGCGCCCTCCGACATCGAGGAAGTGATCCTCGGCTGCGTCAACGTGCCGGCCGCCGAGGTGAACCCGGGGCGCGTCGCGGCCTTGCGCCTTGGATGCGGCACCGAGACGCCGGGCTGGACGGTGCAGCGCAACTGCGCCTCGGGCCAGCAGTCCATCGACACTGCCTGGCGCTATGTGGCGGCGGGCCATGCCGACCTCATCCTCGCCGGCGGCGCCGAGGCGCTGTCGCATGCCCCTCTCCTCTTCTCCAAGCCGGGTGCCGCCTGGTTCGCGCGTTTCATGACGGCAAAGAGCATGGGCGACAAGCTGCAAGCGCTCGCCGCCTTCCGTCCGGGCCTCATCAAGCCCGAGATTTCCATCCTCACCGGCCTCACCGACCCGGTGGTGAAGATCAACATGGGCCAGACGGCGGAAATCCTCGCCCACCGCTTCGACCTGTCGCGCCGCGAGCTGGACGACTATGCCGTGCGTAGTCACCACCGCCTCGCCGCCGCCCATTCCGAAGGCCGCTTGCCCGAGCTGGAAGCGATTGTGGACCGCAAGGGCACCGTCTTCGACTTCGACAACGGCGTGCGCCCCGACAACTCGTCCGAGCAACTGGCCAAGCTCAAGCCCGCCTTCGAGCGTCCCTTCGGCAAGGTGACGGCGGGCAATTCCTCGCAGATCACCGATGGCGCCTCATGGACCATCGTCGCCTCCGAGGACGCGGTGAAGCGTTATGGCCTGAAACCCATGGCGCGCATCATCGATTGCCAGTGGGGCTCGTGCGACCCCTCCGTCATGGGGCTGGGGCCGGTGCTCGCCTCGAACCGGGTGATGAAGCGGCACGGCCTCAAGCGCGCCGACATCGGCGCCTGGGAGCTGAACGAGGCGTTTGCCGCCCAGGTTCTCGCCTGTCTGAGAGCGTGGAACGACAAGGACTTCTGCCGCGAGCTTCTCGGTATGGATGGAGCCTTCGGCGAGATCGACGAGGATCGGCTCAATGTGGACGGCGGGGCGATTGCGCTCGGCCATCCCGTCGGCACCAGCGGCAACCGCATCACCCTGCATCTCATCCATGTCATGCGCCGTCTCGGCGCCCGTCTCGGCATCGCCACCGAATGCATCGGCGGCGGCATGGGCGGTGCCATGCTTTTGGAAATCGTGTGAGGCCGGCCATGACCAACAGCAACGAAAAGGCCCATATCGCCCTCACCAAGGCGCCGCTGACGCTGCCCGCCGGCGAGTCCATCGCCGCCGATCCGCCCTTCCACAATTGGCGCCTCGTCGCCGAGGGCGATGTTCTGTGGGCCATCATCGACAAGGAAGGGGCAAGCGCCAACACCCTGTCGCACGCGGTGCTGGAAGAGCTCGACCGCCTGCTCGACCTGGCCGCCAAACGCTCGCCCAAGGCCCTCATCATCCGCTCGGCCAAGAAATCCGGCTTCATCGCCGGCGCCGAGATCGGCGAGTTCGTCGGCCAGAGCGATGAAGCGGCCATCCGCGCGATGATCGAGCGAGGCCTTGCCGTCTTCGACAAGCTGGCGCGCTTTTCCGCCCCCACCGTCGCCCTCATCCATGGTTTCTGTCTCGGCGGCGGGCTGGAACTGGCGCTTTGCTGCCGCTACCGCATTGCCACGAGCGATGCCCGCTTCGGCTTTCCCGAAGTGATGCTGGGCCTGCATCCGGGCCTTGCCGGCACCTGGCGCTCGCTTTCCGTCATGAAGCCGGTCGATGCCATGACCGCGATGCTCACCGGCAAGACCCTCATTGCCCGCAAGGCCAAGTCCCAGGGCCTCATCGACGCCGTCACCGAGGAGCGTCACTTCGCCGAGGCCGTGCGCTGGGCGGTCAGGGGCGATGTGAAGAAGGCCGACGCCAAGGGTTTTGTCGGCCGGATGATGAACAGGCCCCCCTTCCGCGGCCTCATCGCCTCGCGCATGGAAAAGGAAACGGCCAAGCGGGCCAGGCGCGAGCATTACCCGGCGCCCTGGGCGATGATCGATATGTGGAAGGCGCACGGCGACGATGTGGCCGCGCTGCGCAAGGCCGAAACGCGTTCCTTCGCCAGCCTCCTGGTGGGCGAGACCTCGCAGAACCTGGTGCGCTGCTTCTTCCTGCGCGAAAAGCTCAAAGCCTACGCCAAGGGCGCCGCGCACGGCATCTTGCATGTGCATGTCATCGGTGCCGGCGTCATGGGCGGCGATATCGCCGCCTGGGCAGCGCTGCGCGGTTTCCGCGTCACGCTGGAAGACCGCGAGATGAAATTCATCGCCCCCGCCATGGCACGGGCGGGCGAACTCTTCTCGCGCCGCACCTATTCGGCCCGCGACCGCCAGGCCGCCTTCGACCGGCTGATGCCCGACGTGGCCGGATCGGGGCTCGCCAAGGCCGACCTCGTCATCGAGGTCGTACCCGAGAACCCGGAGATCAAGCAGCAGGTTTATGCCCGCGCCGAAGCGGCGATGAAGCCCGACGCCATCCTCGCCTCCAACACCTCCTCCATCCTGCTTGAAGACCTCGCCAAGGGCCTCAAGCGACCAAAGAACTTCTGTGGCATCCACTTCTTCAATCCGGTGGCCCAGATGATGCTGGT
>CAVYOQ010000038.1:0-15129 GCA_963770075.1 uncultured Alphaproteobacteria bacterium | reverse complement strand
GGCACCACATAAAACGTCTGGCCGCCGCGATAGAGTTCGCGCAGCAGGCTCTCGCGGATGACGACGGGATCGAAGGGCGAGACGTAGGTCCTCACCGCCAGCCGGTCGAGCGGCGGGGTGGTGATGAGGGAAAGCTCGCGCACCCCCGACAGCGCAAGCTGCAAGGTGCGCGGAATGGGCGTGGCGGTGAGGGTGAGCACATGCACATTGGCACGCATCTCCTTCAGGCGCTCCTTGTGCTTGACGCCGAAATGCTGCTCCTCGTCGATGATGAGCAGGCCCAGATCGCGGAAGCGCACATCCTTGGCCAGCAGCGCATGGGTGCCGATGACGATGTCGATAACGCCGGACTTGAGCCCTTCCTTCACCGCGTCGATCGCCTTCCTGCCGACCAGGCGCGAGGCCTGGTCGATGCGCACCGGATAGCCCTTGAAGCGTTCGGTGAAGGTGGCGAAGTGCTGGCGCGCCAGCAGCGTGGTGGGCACCACCACCGCCACCTGCTTGCCGGCCATGACGGCGACGAAGGCGGTGCGCAAGGCAACCTCGGTCTTGCCAAAGCCGACATCGCCGCAGACAAGGCGGTCCATGGGCCGGCCCCTGGCCAGATCGCCCAGCACGGCATCGATGGCGGCGAGCTGGTCCTCGGTTTCCTCGTAGGGGAAGCGGGCGCAGAACTCGTCGTAAAGGCCCTCCGGGGCCGGAAAGATCTCGCCGGGGCGCAATTCGCGCGCCGCGGCGGTGCGGATGAGGCTTTCGGCGATCTCGCGCACCCGCTGCTTGAGCCTGGCCTTGCGCGCCTGCCAGGCGCCGCCGCCAAGACGGTCGAGTTGCGCGCCCGCCTCCTCGGAGCCGTAGCGCGACAAAAGCTCGATATTCTCCACCGGCAGGAAAAGCCGGTCGCCGCCGTGATAGGTGAGGAACAGGCAATCGTGCGGGGCGTCCTGCACCTCGATGGTCTTCAGGCCCTCGAAGCGGCCGATACCGTGATCCACATGCACCACGAGATCGCCGGGTGTGAGCGAGGAGAGCTCGGAGAGGAAATCGCTCGCCCGCCGCTGGCGGCGCGAGCGGCGGATAAGCCGATCGCCGAGGATGTCCTGCTCGGCGATGACGGCGAGATCGGCGGTCTCGAAGCCGGCCTCCAGCCCCAGCACCACCATCGCCACCACATCGCGCGGCAGCTTTTCGACGGCGGGAAAGTCGCCGGCGTTGGCGAGCGGGACGATATGGTGGTCGCGCATGATGGTCTCGAGGCGCTCGCGGGCGCCTTCGGTCCACACCGCGACCAGCACCCGCTTGCCGCCCTTGCGCAGCGCCTCGATGTGATCGTGCAGCGCTTCATAGACATTGCGCCCCGCTTCGGCGCGCTCGGCGGCAAAGGAGCGTCCCTGGCGGCCACCAGCGGTTATGGCCGGGACCGCTGCTTCGCCGGGCACCTCGAAGGGGGTGAGCGCCAGAAGCGGCCGGCCGCGATGCACTTCCTGCCAGTCGTCGCCCAGGAGATAGAGCCGTTCCGGCGGCAGGGGCTTATAGGGAGCAGCGCCAAAGCCTTCCTCATCGAGTGCCGCTTGGCGGGCGCCGTAATAGTCGGCAATGAGGGCGAGACGGCTTTCCACCGCCTCGTCGGCCAGGTGGTCGTGGCTCACCACGGTATCGGGGAGATAGGCGAACAAGGTTTCCAGATGGTCATGGAACAGCGCCAGCCAGTGCTCCATGCCCTGATAGCGCCGGCCGGCGCTGACGGCTTCATACAGTGGGTCCGTGGGGCCGGGCCCGCCGAAGGCCGCGGCATAGCCGGTGCGGAAGCGGGCGATGGAGCTATCAGTCAGCAAGACCTCGCTGGCGGCATCGAGGGTAAGCGCTGGCATCTGCCCGGTGGTGCGCTGGGTCTCGACATCGAAACTCCTGATCGATTCCAGCGTGTCGCCGAAGAAATCGAGGCGGACGGGGGTTCCGCTTCCCGGCGGGTAGATGTCGAGGATGCCGCCCCTCACCGCATAATCGCCGCGGTCAACCACGGTGCCGGTGCGCGAATAGCCGTTGTGGGTGAGGAACGTCTGCAGCGCGTCCATGGAGACGCGGTTACCCGGGCGGGCGGAAAAGTGCGCCATTTCCACCGCTTCGCGCGGCGGCACGCGCTGCAGGGCGGCATTCACGGTTGCAAGGACGAGGCAAGGGCCTTCACCCTCTTGGCGATGGGCAAGCCGCGTCAGCGCCGACATGCGCTGGGCCAAAATGTCGGCGGCGGGCGAGACGCGGTCATAAGGCAGGCAATCCCAGGCGGGAAAACGGATGACCTCGATATCAGGCGCAAAGAAAGAAAGGGCCGCCTCGAGATGGTTGAGACGCTGGTCGTCGCGAGCGATGTGGAGAAGCGGGCGCGGGGCACAAAGGCGCACGACGTCGCCCAGCACCAACCCGTCGAGCCCTTCCGGCAGGCCGGCGAGGACGCTGCGGCCCGGCGTCGCCAGCCGGCGCACCAGATCGTGCTCAGGTCCTTTCATCAGAATTGGCCGTAACTTTGCGTCTCGAAACGAATTTTCTTCAGCGCCTCGATCAATGCCCGGTCCGCGTTCGGCGGTGGGCTCAGGCAGCGCACCAGCCAGTCGTAGAGATCCGCATCGGCGTAATCGAGCAGCGCCTCGAAATCGGCAAGCGCGGGCTCATCCATTGCTTTCGCCTCGCGCCGGGCATAAGTGCCGACAATCAGGTCGATTTCCTTCATGCCGCGATGGCTGGCGCGCCAGACAAGCCGGCGGCGGCGGGCATCAAGCGGATCGGGCATTTGGGTCATCTTCGGCTGGCGGTTGGATCGGGCCTCTTTTAGTGGCAGATTCCGAACCTGTCGATGCCGCGGGAGCACATTCAGCGCCATGAATATCGCCATCATCGGATATGGCTCGCTGATCTGGGATCTGGACGATCTCGAAGCGCATGTCGCCGGCCCCTGGCGGCGTGGCGCCGGGCCGCGTCTGCCGGTCGAGTTCTCGCGCATTTCGCCCAAGCGCAAGCAGGCGCTGGTGCTGGTGGTGGATGATGCCGCCGAGGCCCCCTCGCCGACCAGCGTGATCGCCTCGGCGCGTACGCACATGGACGATGCGGTGACGGACTTGGCGCGGCGCGAGCGCTGCCCGCCCGAGAGACTGGGGATTGCCACCAACGGCGGTCGCCACCGCATCGGGCGCTCCCCGCCGGCCATGGAGGCGGTGGAAGCCTGGCTGGCGAAAAGCCCTTACGAGGCCGCGGTTTGGACCGAACTGGACGGCAATTTCACCCACATCACGGGAAAAGCCTTCTCACTGGTTGCCGCCGAGGCCTATCTGCGAACGCTCGCCGGGGAAAGCCTCGCCGAAGCCTGGCGGTATATCGAATACGCGCCGGAGGAAACCGATACGCCGTTGCGCCGCCATATGCGGGGGCAAGGCTGGTGGCGTGCCTTGTCCTACGAACGCGCCGGCAAGGGGGCCAAGGGTGATGCGCCCGAGCCTGCTTGATCCCTATTTCGCCAGTGCCACCGGCCTGCGCGGGGTCGGCCCGCGCCTTGCCAGGCTTTTTGCCAAGCTGTTGCGGCCGGCCACCGACGGCACGGCTGAGGATGCCCGGCTGATCGATCTCGTCTTTCACCTGCCCTCGGGCGTCATCGATCGTTCCTGGCGCCCGCTCATCGCCGACCTGCCGCGCCAGGGCATCGTCACCATCCTCGTCACTATTGGCCGCCACCGCCCGCCACCGCCGCACAACAAGCGGGTGCCTTACCGGGTGGAATGCTTCGACGACACCGGCTCGCTGGCCCTTGCCTTCTTCCATGCCTATCCCGACTATCTGCGGAAGGTGCTGCCGGAAGGGGCCGAGCGCTATGTCTCCGGCGCCATCGACTGGTATGGGGGGCTGCCGCAGATGGTGCATCCCGACCACATCGTGGCAGCGGAGGAATTCTCCCGCCTGCCGCGCATCGAGCCAGTCTACCCGGCAACCGCCGGCGTTGCGCAAAAGGTGCTGGGCAAGGCCATCCGCGCCGCGCTCGATGAGGTGCCGGCGCTGCCCGAATGGCACGATGCAGCGCTCATGGCGCAGCATCACTGGCCGGGCTTTTCGGCGGCGCTCGAGGCGCTGCACCGTCCGGCCGGCGCCGATGTCCTCGATGCCGCCAGTCCGCCACGCCAGCGGCTTGCCTACGACGAGCTCCTGTCGGGCCAGCTGGCGCTGTCGCTGGTGCGCCGCGACATGAAGAAGAGCCGTGGCCGGCCCGTGAAGGGAACGGGTGACAAGCGGGCAAATATCCTCGCCCAGCTGCCCTACAGCCTGACGCACTCGCAGGAAGCCGCCATCGGCGATGTCTTGCGCGACATGGCCTCGGGCGAGCGCATGCTGCGCCTGCTGCAAGGCGATGTCGGCTCCGGCAAGACTGTGGTGGCGCTGATGGCACTGGTGACAGCGGCGGAGGCCGGCAGCCAGGCCGCCTTCATGGTGCCCACCGACATCCTGGCGCGGCAGCATTTCGCCAATCTCAGCCCCTTAAGCGAGGCGGTGGGGTTGAAGATCGCACTGCTCACCGGGCGCGAGAAGGGCCGCGTCCGCGACGACATCCTGCGAGCGCCTTGCAATCAGGCGACGTCGACATTCTCATCGGCACCCATGCGCTGTTCCAGTCGGACGTCGGCTTTCGCGACCTGGCGCTGGTGGTGATCGACGAGCAGCACCGCTTCGGCGTGCATCAGCGGCTCGCGGTGCAGGCAAAGTCGGACGGCCATGCCCATGTGCTGGTGATGACGGCGACCCCCATCCCGCGCACCCTCACCCTCACCATCTACGGCGACATGGACGTCTCGCGCCTCACCGAAAAGCCGGCAGGGCGCCAGCCGGTCGACACCCGCGCCGTGCCCATGGATCGGCTCGGCTGAGGTGGTGGACGGGATCGGGCGGGCCATGGCGACGGGGCGCGCGTATCTTCTGGGTATGCCCGCTGGTGGAAGACACCGAGCTCAGCGAACTCACTGCCGCCGAGCAGCGCTTTGCCGCCCTCGACCAACGCTTTGCCGGCGCCCTCGGCCTGGTGCATGGGCGCATGAAGGGACCGGAGAAGGACCGCACCATGGCCCGTTTCCAGGCAGGCGAGATTTCCCTCCTCGTCGCCACCACGGTGATCGAGGTGGGCGTCGATGTGCCCGAGGCGACCGTCATGGTGATCGAGAACGCCGAGCGCTTCGGCCTCGCCCAGCTCCACCAGTTGCGCGGCCGCATCGGCCGGGGCTCCGAGCGCTCGACCTGCATCCTCCTCTATCAACCGCCGCTGGGCGAGATGGCCAAGGCACGGCTCAAGACGCTGCGCGAGACCGATGACGGCTTCGTCATCGCCGAGGAGGATTTGCGCCTGCGCGGCGCGGGCGAGCTTCTGGGCACCCGCCAGTCGGGGATGCCGGGTTTCCGCCTCGCCGATCCCCTTGCCCATGGCGACCTGTTGCAGGTGGCGCGCAAGGATTCCGAAGCCTTTCTGGCGCGCGATCCGCAGCTTGGTTCGCCGCGCGGCGAGAGGCTGAAACTCCTGCTCTATCTGTTCGGGCGCGACGACGCGGTCAGGCTTTTGTCCGCCGGCTAGATTTGGTCTTGCGCGCGGCCGTCTTGCTGGCTCTTGCTCGCCGTCTTGCCTTTGCCGCCGTTGCCGGTCTTGACGTTATTACCGTTTGCCGGCTCGTCCTCGGGTGAGCGCTTGAGCAGGACGTTGACCACGTCCTTTTCGATCTTGGGCACGCCGGGCAAGTGCTTCGACACCGTGGTGGGGGTGACGAGTCCGGCGGAGATGACGAGCTTTGCCCCGTCCTCCACCGTCAGGTCGAGAATGCGCACCTCGTCCTTGCGCAGGAAGAAGAGAAAGCCGGAAGTGGGATTGGGGGTAGTCGGCATGAAGGCGGAGAAGTAGGTCTCGCCCTCGGGCAGGCCGATCTCGCTGCCGTCCAGCTCGCGCGCAATGAACACCACCACATAGGCGCCGCGGCGGGGATATTCGACCAGCCCCACCTGGCGGAAATTGCTGCCGCTTTGCGCCAGCGCGGTCTGAAAAATCTGCTTGGTGGCCTTGTAGACTGAGCGGATGACCGGCATGCGCCCGAGAAGCGTCTCCCAGTAGCGCAGAAGCGTGCGCCCCACCAGGTTGGCAGCGAGTGCGCCGATCAGGGTGATAGTGATGAAGGCGGCGAGGAGGCCGACCCCGGGCACGCGGAACGGCAGATAGCTCGACGGATTGAACACAGACGGCAGGAACGGCGTCACCCAGCCGTCGACCAGCGAAACGAACCACCAGGCCAGCCAGATGGTGATGCCGATGGGCGCAATGACCACGACGCCGGCCAGAAAATAGCCGCGCAACCGACGCAAGAAATTCATGTTCAGCCCATGCACTCCGCTCGCCTGCCATCGGCCCCCACGCCGTCGGCCATTGCCGCATGGCGCACATTCTAACGGGGCTCATGCGCCTTGTCGCGGGCATTTGCCAAATGGCGCGCGATGGCCCATCTTCTGGCCTCAAGGACTCAAAATTGACCATCGAAGGAGGCAAGCGATCATGGCCGAAGAGGCACGTATTTCCGAACTGCACAAGCGGCTGCAGCAACTGGAGGACGAGGTGGCGGAAAGGCACGACAAGCTGAGCAAGGCGGGCTCATTGCAGCCGCATCACACCCGTGAGGCCGAAAAGATCAGTTCGCAGGCCGGGGCCATGCGCGCCAAGCTCACAAGCGCCAAAGAGGGCGACTGGCACTCGATGAAGCACGAGGTCGAGGCGGACTGGTCCTCGCTCATGGGCTCGTTCGAACGCTGGGTGCGCCACGTCGACAAGGATTACGGGTCCTGAAAGTAACTAGCGCAGCCCGGGTGTAGCGCAGCGTAACCCGGGGATGAGCGATAGGCCCTGCCCGGCGCAATCGGCGTCAGCACCGGCCCCGGGTTTCGCTGCGCTCCACCCGGGCTACCCGGCTACCCGGCGAAGCTCACAAAGCAAGAGGTGCCGCGCGCTTTGAGGCTTTTGCACAGGCGCTGGGCGGCCCTGCGCGTTTCGATCTTGTGGACGCGCAGGCGGTAATAGACGCCGCGGTCGCCGAGGTCGGCCTTGTAGACGAGAGGATCGGTGCCGGAGAGCAACCGTCATACCTCGCCTGCAGCTTCTTCCACACCGACCAGGCGGCATCGGGCGCGCGCTGCGAGGAAAGCTGCACCGTCCAGCCTTGCGGCTGTGCCATATCGGCTTCGGCCTGCTCGCTTGCTTGCGGCTTTTCGGGTGCCGATGGCTGCCTGGCAGCCTCGCGGCGGGCTTGCTGACGGCCCTTTGCCTGCGCCAAGGGCGCCGGCTTGGACGTCGCGATGGCAGGCGTCAGCGAAGCGGTCTGAATGTTGTCGCTCGCCTGATCGGGCAGCAGCGCCACCGGCGGGCGCTTGGCCAGAGGCGCGGAGGCCTTGCGCACGATCTGGTCGGGCTGGTCGGACTGCAAGGATCCGGTCACGATGTCGTCGGCGGTGGCCTTGACCACCTCGGCCTGGCGCTCGTTGGTGGCGAGGTTGAGGACGGGCTTCGGCTTTTCGACCGGCGCGGTGTCGCCCTTGCTGAGGCGGCGCAACAAGTCCTTGGCGGGCTGGAAATTCGGGATTCACCCTGATCGCAAGCAGCGCCGCCTTCTGCGCCTGCTCGGAGCGATTGAGCGACTGGTAGGTCAACGCCTCGCCGTAATAGGGCAGATAGCTCTCCGGGTGCTTGTAGTGCAGCGCCTTTTCATAATCGCTCAGGGCGAAGAGGAATTGCCCCGACTGGCGCAAGGCGTTGGCGCGGCTATAGTAGGCCTGCGGGAACTCGACGTCGAGGAACAGCGCATTGGTGAAATCGTCGATGGCGCGGGCCGGCAGACCGAGCTTTTCCTGGGCCAGGCCGCGGTTGTAGAGCGCGATCGCCCTTACGCGCGGTGACAGCGCATCGATGCGCAGCGCGGTGGAATAATCGTCGATGGCATCGCGGTCCTGACGCAACTTCTGGAAGGCAAGAGCCCGGTTGATGAGCGTCCGGGCGAGCGCATCGGGCGCGAGGTCGCGCGAGTCGATGGCATCGGAAAAGCGCACCACCGCCATCTTCGCATCGCCCGAACAAGGGCCTTGTACCCCTGCGCAGCAACCTGGGTGGCACTCGGCTTATCGGCGGCTGCCGCCACGGGGCCGGCCGCAGCCGCGGCAAGCAACGCAGTACAAACAGACGCAAGAACAACTGACCTGATCATCATGACCGCCATCTTCGGCGCTCATGGTTAAAGCGGGGCTAAGGATGTGTTGCCGAGCGGTTAATGACATGTGGCGAAACTGGATGGGCTTGCCTATTCCACCGTCACGGACTTCGCCAGGTTGCGCGGTTGGTCGACGTCGGTGCCCATGAAGACGGCGGCGTGATAGGCCAGAAGCTGCACCGGAACGGCATAGAGCAGCGGCGAAATGAGTGGATCGGCATCGGGAACGGCGATGGTGTGCATGCCGTTGTGGCCCCGTTCGGCGGCCCCCTTCTCATCGGTGATGAGGACAATGCGCCCGCCGCGCGCGGCCACCTCTTCCATGTTGGAGAGGGTCTTTTCGTAGAGATCGTCGCGCGGCGCGATCACCACCACCGGCACGGTCTCATCGATCAGGGCAATGGGGCCGTGCTTCAGCTCGCCCGCGGCATAACCCTCGGCATGGATGTAGGAGATTTCCTTGAGCTTCAAGGCGCCTTCGAGTGCGATGGGGTAGTTGATGCCGCGCCCGAGATAGAGCACGTCGCGGGCACCGGCAATGACGCCACGGGCAAGCTCGTCGATGTGGCCTTCCGCCTTCAGCGCCTCACCCATGAGGCGCGGCAGCCCCGAGAGGACGCCGACGAGGCGCTTTTCCTCTTCCACCGATATCGCCCCGCGCTGGCGCGCCGCCAGGATGGCAAGGCACAAGAGCACGGTGAGCTGACAGGTGAAGGCCTTGGTCGAGGCCACGCCGATCTCGGGGCCGGCATAGGTGCGGATCACGCTATCGGCTTCGCGGGCGATGGTCGATTCCGGCACATTCACCACCGCCAGCACCTTCTGGCCCTCGCCCTTGCAATAGCGCAGCGCCGCCAGGGTGTCGGCCGTCTCGCCTGACTGGGAGATGACAATGGCGATCCCACCAGCGGCGAGCGGCGCCTCGCGGTAGCGAAATTCGGAGGCGATATCCACTTCCACCGGCAGCCGCGCCAGCCGCTCGAACCAGTATTTCGCTACCAGTCCGGCATAGAAGGCAGTGCCGCAGGCGGTGATGGTCAGCCGGTCGAGGCCGGAGAAATCGATGTCGAGTCCTTCCGGCAGCCGGATGGCGCGTTTGGAGAAATCGACATATTCAGCCAGCGTATGGCCGACCACGTCGGGCTGTTCGGCGATCTCCTTGGCCATGAAATGGCGGTGCTTGCCCTTGTCGACCATGAGGGCCGAGGCCTGGGTGAAGCTGATGGGACGGATCACCTGGCGGTCGTCGGCATCGAAAATCTCCAGGCTGTGGCGGGTGATCACCGCCCAGTCGCCGTCCTCCAGATAGGTGACGCGGTTGGTGAAGGGGGCAAGGGCAATGGCATCCGAGCCGAAAGACATTTCGCCCTTGCCGTGGCCGACCGCCAGGGGGCTCGCCCGGCGGGCGCCGATCATCAGGTCGTCTTCGCCGGCAAAAAGGATGACCAGGGCAAAAGCGCCCCTCAGCCGCCCCAGCACCTGGCGGGTTGCCTTGCGCGGGTCGGCTCCTCCACGCAATTCAGCCTCGATCAGATGGGCCACGACCTCGGTGTCGGTGTCGGTGGCGAACGTAACGCCCTTGGCGGCAAGCTCGTCCTTGAGCTCCTGGAAATTCTCGATAATGCCGTTATGGACGATGGCGACCCGGCCGGCCATGTGCGGGTGGGCGTTGGTCTCGGTGGGGGCGCCGTGCGTGGCCCAGCGGGTATGGCCGATACCAGCTATCCCCGAGGGGCATTCGGCCTTGAGCTTTTCCTCCAGCGCCGACAGCTTGCCCGGCGCGCGTACCCGCGCGATTTCACCGGAGGACTCCAGAACGGCGATGCCGGCTGAGTCATAGCCGCGGTATTCCAGCCGCTTGAGTGCTTCCACCATCGGCCAGGCGACGGGCGCCTTGCCCAGGATTCCAACAATGCCGCACATCAGTTCCCGCTCACTTCTTCTTGCCCGCCCTTGACTGGCGCTTGTTGCGCCGCCCAGCCGGGCTTCACGACCATCTTCGCACGCTCGAGCGCCAGCGCGTCGGCGGGCACGTCCTCGGTGATGACGCTGCCCGAGCCTATATAAGCGCCATCGCCGATTTTTACCGGCGCGACCAGCGACGAATTGGTGCCGATGAAGGCGCCGGCACCGATCTCCGTGCGGTGCTTGGCAAACCCGTCATAGTTGCAGGTGATGGTGCCGGCCCCGATATTGGCCTTGGCGCCCACACTCGCATCGCCGATATAGGCTAGGTGATTGGCCTTGGCGCCGGCGGCGATGATGGCGTTCTTGATCTCGACGAAATTACCGATATGGGCGCCTTGCCCGATGACGGCGCCGGGGCGCAGCCGCGCGAATGGGCCGACGATAGCGCCCGATTCCACCTTGCAATTCTCAAGATGGCAAAAGCTGCGGATCGTCGCCCCATCGGCAATCGTCACACCATGGCCGAAAATCACGTGCGGCTCGATGACGACATCCTTGCCGATCAGGCTGTCGACGCTGAAGAACACGGTTTCCGGTGCAACCAGCGTGGCGCCGCCCAGCATGGCGGCCTCGCGCAAGCGATCCTGCAGGCGCGCCTCCACCACAGCCAGTTCCACTCTGGTATTCACCCCCAGCACTTCGCGTTCGGGGCATTCCTCATAGGCGACCGTCAGACCTTCGCTCACCGCAAGGCCGACAAGGTCGGTCAGGTAAAACTCCTTTTGGGCATTATCGCAGCCGATCTGCGGCAACAGCCGCCACAGCACCTCGGAATTGACGGCCATGATGCCGGAATTGCACAAGCTGAGCGCGCGCTCGTCGGGCGAGGCATCGCGCTCTTCGCGGATGGCAGTGAGGCAGCCCTTGTCATCGACGATGAGCCGGCCATAGCCATGCGGGTCCGATGCGCAAAAGGCGAGCACCGCCAGGGCCGTCTCGCCATCGATGCGCCGGATGAGTGCCTTGAGACTTGCAGGCGAGATCAGCGGCACATCGCCATAGAGCACCAGCGTCGTGCCATCGCCGCCTTTGAGCGCATCGGCGGCAAAGCCGACCGCATGGGCGGTGCCCGACCGCTTTGTCTGGATGGCAATCCCGGCGGCGGGGACGAAACGGTGCGCCTCTTCGGCTACCGCTTGCATGCCCGGGCCGGTGACCACCACGACACGGCCGGGGGCGACAGCATCGACCGCGCTTAGCACATGGCCGATGAGGCTTTGCCCCGCGGCCCGGTGCATGACCTTGGCAAGCGCCGACTTCATGCGCGTGCCTTCTCCGGCGGCAAGTACGATGCAATCGAGCGACATGGGCTCCCTTTTTTACTGGCTCTGC
Organism: uncultured Alphaproteobacteria bacterium; assembly: GCA_963770075.1. Taxonomy (GTDB): domain Bacteria; phylum Pseudomonadota; class Alphaproteobacteria; order Rhizobiales; family Aestuariivirgaceae; genus CAVVDT01. The sequence continues at coordinate 3,571 of CAVYOQ010000038.1, read as the reverse complement.
CCGCAGCTTGAGGCTTCGCCACATTGCCATTCAATGGTGACGAAACTGTTTCCCGCCAGCTTTCAGCCATTTCGCCGGCGATTGTCCAGCCTTGCGCACAAGCAATTGCCGTGCCGAACGCTATTGACCGCCCCCGCCCCCCTATCTATGGTCGCGCACGATTTCCTCAGAGCCTGTAGCTCAGCCGGTAGAGCAACTGACTTTTAATCAGTAGGTCCAGGGTTCGAATCCCTGCGGGCTCACCAAAAATCCTAAAAAATCAACAGCTTAATAACGCGTACTAATTCTGTGTTGCCCTGAAGTGCGCTTGGGCAACACCGGGGCAACACGGCGAGAGACTAAAAGCGCCAGCGGTGAGGCCGGGGCCAAGTCAGGGAGAATTGAAGGGGGTGGCCCCATGGGGCTGTGGGACCACCCATGTGCGACGTCTTAGGGAGGGGTTCGGGATGCGTCGCACAGGTTTCTCGCTTATGCTTCGATGAATTCACCATTCCACGGCTTAGTCGGGTCAGTCTGTGCGAATCCCCACACCACTAAGAGGGGATCGGCGCCAGCTTGAATTAGCCGCACCCGCATAAAAAAGCCCCGGCGGTGAGGCCGGGGGGCCTCGTTCTCATCTCGACAGGATAAGCCAAGGCCGGCTGGTCTATGTCCACATTATGGACCGGCATCCGTCAAATTGGTGGCGCAGTCAGTCGGCGGATGGCGATCGCGCGCCTCGCTTTCATCTTCCGATAGTCAGTAGGCCCTTGCACCGCAGATACCGATTGGCCTCACCTCCATTTGTGCGCCCAATTGCGAAGCTCCAAGCGAGCTGAGTGTGGCCACTCCTTCACCTTGGGCCTCACGACTATCGGTTTGCTCTCCGGCTTCCAGGCGATATAAAATTTCTTCCTTCTTATGTCTGCATAAATAATAACCTCCATTATTGTGCACATATGCGGAACGCATGCCGATCCAATATACGAGTCCCCGTTGTAATCACCACTCCCTACTCCATTAATATATCGTAACACTGATTGTTTATTATTTCCTAAAAGTTCGGATATTTGATGATTTAAATCATCATATTTAAGTAAATTTGAAGGATGATTAATAAGACGCTCTCTTAGCGCAATCCATCCATTTTTCCCAATTGTAACAAAATGTTTTTCTTTAGCATCAGAGAATCCATTTTCAGGATTACATATCCAGAATTTTCCATTTTGGCCAGCTAACGCCGGAGTTTCAAAACGAATATTATCGTGCCCAATCGTAAATTTTACTTCACTGCAATTTTCCAGTGGCCCGTCGATGCGAGGCGGCGATGCATCGGGGAAAGAAACCACGAAGGGCGAAACATCGCATGCATTGCCTCCTGAGTTTGAGGTTCCAATGAGAATGCCGATGCCCCCCACTATGGCGGTTGATTCGATATTCAAGCTCCAATTTGTAAGAGTTGGTCGACCGTCGATGACCAATTTTTGCTCTCCGAGTTCACCATAAATTTCCACTTTGTGTCCAAAAGCATTTAAATTAATATTTTCGGCAAATGTCGGGTGTATTTCAATTATGGATGTCATTATAATTACTATAAATAGGAAATACCATGAACAACTTGTGTATTTTAGCATATCTATTTTTCTTTCATTGATAGCTTGGGGCGTTCAAAGCGCCAAACGGTTAGGAACGAAGAGCGTCTCATAGGAACGTTTCCGTCTCTGCGGAAGTCGCCGATGGTGGCAGGGGCCGCTCGGATATACTCCCTGCCTCCTACCTCTGCTCATAGCATGAAGTCGCTATCCATCAGCGTCACGCTGGTGCTCAGAAGGGCGATTTGGAAATCGGCGTGACCATTGCCGTTCACATCGCCCTCGACAATGGTCTTGGCGCCCAAGTCAAATTGGCGCAATTCTCCGGGGGTACCGTCGAATGGGTCCGTCCCGATGAGATGGAAAGCATCATTGCCCGCGTGGGTCGTGTCGGCATCGATGCCGGAAAGGTTGATCCGGTCATCGCCCTGAGTGAAGCGCTATCCTGTCGCGCAGCGCGCCGGTCTTAGTCTCGAATGTGTGGTTGAAAACGAACACTCGTTGCCGCCACCGCCCCTCAGGACGTCGAACCCGGGACCGCCCACCAGCGTATCATTGCCATTGTTGCCTATCAGTGTGTCGTCGCCAGTGCCACCAACCATCCTGTCGCTGCCGTAGCCCCCGACCAGCCGGTCGTTGCCGACATGGCCGAACAGGGTGTCATTGCCGCTGCCGCCGTTCGTTGTCGTTTCCGCCTCCGCCTTTGAGGTGATCGTTGCCGTTACCGCCATTCAGGGTGTCGTTGCCGGCGCCACCGAACAGGCTGTCGTTGCCGACGGCTCCGATAAGCGTGTCCTTGCCGTGACCGCCCGTGAGGCGATTGCTGCCGGCATCACCCCGAAGACTGTCATCGCCGGATGAGCCAATGATGTTCTCGATGCCACCGAGTGAATCGCCTTCGGCGTCACCACCCGAGCCGAGCCCGGTGAAAAGGTTGACGTTTACTGGAGCACCAGACGATGAATAGTCAGCAACATCCCTTCCGGCGCCACCATGCATGTCATCGGCACCTACACCCCCTGCAAGGGTGTCGTTGCCGTGGCCACCGAAAAGCACGTCTTTGCCGAAACGGCCGGACAACACATCATTGCCATCATTACCAACCAGCGAATTCGCCGATCCGTTTCCCGATAAACTGTCATCGCTGGCGGTGCCGATGACATCTTCGATGCTTGACAGAACATCACCATCCGCTGGGCCGCCGAAGCCGATGCCCGTGCGCAAATCGATGCTCACCGCCGCGCCGGAAAACGAATAATCGGCCGCGTCGTGGCCCTTGCCACCATCGAGACTGTCCGCGCCCGGTCCACCGGTCAGGGTATCGGCTCCGTCTCCGCCATGAATGACATCGGCACCTGTCCCGCCAAACAGAACGTCCTTTCCAGGGCTCCGTACAAATGGTCATCTCCGGCCAAACCAATAAGCAGGTTCGCTCCAGGGCTGCCTGCAAGGCTGTCGTTTCCGGCCGAGCCGACGAGATTTTCGATACTGGTGAGATTATCCCCCGCCGCATCACCGCCCGAAGTGGCGCCAGTGGTCAGATTAACCGCAACCGGGTTTGCCGAACTCGATAGTCGGCCGTGTCATTACCGGAACCACCATCAAGCATATCGGCACCTGCCCCGCCGGCGAGAGTGTCGTTGCCGTCCAGGCCGCCAAGCCGATTGGGGCCGGCATCGCCGGTGAGGCTATCATTGCCGGCCGAACCAGTGACATTTTCGATACCGACAAGCGTGTCGCCTGCCGCATCGCCACCGGAATTGTTGCCGGTCACAGATTGGCCGTTACCCCGGCTGACGAGCCCGAATAGTCAGCCGTGTCATTGCCGGAGCCCCCATCAAGGCTGTCTGCACCCCCTCTGCCGGCGAGCGTGTCATCGCCGCCAAGACCCGAAAGCGTGTCGCCGAAGTCGCCGCCGGCCAGGAAATCATTGGTTGCGGTTCCCGTTCGATTTATGGGACCAGTCGCATGACCGTAGATCACATAGGAGGCACCGCTGT
>CAVYOQ010000037.1:0-114792 GCA_963770075.1 uncultured Alphaproteobacteria bacterium | reverse complement strand
TACGTCCAAGCGGATTTTCGAGCGGCTTCGGGACGAACACGGCTTTGCGGGCGGCATCACGATTGTGAAGGATTACGTGGCTGGCTGGCGTCAGCGGGCCCGGGAGATGTTCGTACCGCTGGCCCATCCGCCGGGGCATGCGCAGGCCGACTTTGGCGAAGCGCTCGGCGTCATTGGCGGGGTGGAGCGCAAGATCCACTTCTTTGCGATGGACTTGCCACACAGCGATGCCTGCTTCGTGGTGGCCTATCCGGCGGAGACGACGGAAGCCTTCTGCGATGGTCACGTTCGGGCATTCGCGTTTTTTGGTGGTGTGCCGAAGTCGGTTCTTTACGACAACACCAGGATCGCGGTTGCCCGCATCCTCGGTGACGGCAAGCGGCAGCGCACGCGGGTGTTCACCGAGTTGCAATCACACTACCTGTTCGAGGACAGGTTCGGCCGGCCTGGCAAAGGCAATGACAAGGGCAAAGTCGAAGGGCTCGTCGGCTACGCCCGGCGGAACTTTCTGGTGCCGATCCCGGCGTTCGAGAGCTTCGAGGCGTTGAACGCCCATCTGCTGGGCTGTTGCCGGCGTCGCATGGCTGACTGTTTGCGTGGCCATGAGGGGACGATCGGCGAGCGGCTGCAGCGCGATCTTGCCGCCTTCCAAACGCCGCTGCCGGCGCCTTACGACGCCTGCGAGAAGGTGGCCACGCGCGTCTCCTCGCTGTCGCTGGTGCGCTATCGGCTCAACGACTACTCGGTGCCGACGATCTATGGTCACCGCGATGTGCTGGTGCGCGGCTACGTCCATGATGTCGTGATCACCTGCGGCTCGGAGGTAATCGCGCGTCATCGGCGCTCCTACGAGCGCGAGGACTTCGTGTTCGAGCCGCGGCACTACCTGGGGCTGATCGAGCAGAAGGTCAACGCGCTGGACCAGGCCGCGCCGCTGGCTGGCTGGCAGTTACCTGAGGAGTTCGCCACGCTGCGGCGTCTTCTGGAAGCCCGCATGGGCAAACAAGGCAAGCGCGAGTTTGTTCAGGTCCTGCGGCTGATGGAGGCCTTCCAGCGCCGATGAAGTCGCTGCCGCGGTACGCGACGCCATCGCGCGCGGAGCCATCGGCTTCGATGCCGTCAAGCACCTGGTGCTGTGCCGTATCGAACGGCGACCGCCACGCCTCGACATGACGGTCTATCCGTATCTGCCGAAGGCGACTGTGGCGACAACTTCGGCCCGCTCGTACATGGTTCTGCTCGCACAAGCACCGGCATGACCGATACCCCCCAGCTTCTGCTCGCCCATCACCTGAAGGCCCTCAAGCTGCCGACGTTCTTGCGCGAGTATGACAAGCTCGCCCGTCAGTGCGCCGCCGAGGGCCTCGATCACCCCCGCTATCTGCTGCGCCTGGCCGAACTGGAACTGATCGACCGCGAACGGCGCATGGTGGAGCGCCGCATCAAGGCGGCAAGGTTCCCGACGGTGAAGAGCCTCGACAGCTTCGATTTTGCCGCTTTGCCGTCGCTGAACAAGATGCTGGTGCTGGAGTTGGCGCGGTCGGAATATATCGAGCGGCGCGAGAATGTGATCGCGCTCGGCAACAGCGGTACCGGCAAGAGCCACATCGCGCTCGGGCTCGGCCTCACTGCCTGCCAGAAGGGGTTGTCGGTCGGCTTCAACACCGCCGCGGCTCTCGTTCATGAACTCATGGAGGCTCGAGACGAGAAGCGATTGCTTCGCCTGCAGAAGCAGCTCGCCTCATACAAGCTCCTGATCATCGACGAGCTTGGCTATGTACCGCTCTCACAGACCGGCTCCGAGCTGCTGTTCGAGGTCTTCAGCCAGCGCTATGAGCGGGGGTCGACCGTCGTCACATCGAACCTGCCGTTCGACGAGTGGACCAGCGTGTTCGGCTCCGAACGACTGACCGGCGCGCTGCTCGACCGCCTCACCCATCATGTCCACATCCTGGAAATGAACGGCGACAGCTACAGGCTCAAACAAAGCAAGCGCTCAAACAGCTAACCCAAATCCATCACTGCCCAGCTTGCCCACAGGCCCCGGCCCGCTGCGCCTGCTACAGGGCCACGCCGCAGGCCAGGGCCTGTGGACAACCTTCCGCAACGCCAAACTGGTGTATCTTTGCTCCGGCCAAGTGGTGGAAATTTGCTCCGGCGTTGACACTTCCGGCGGTCTGAGCAAATTGCGTCTTAGTCGCCACAACCAAGCCCCGGCCTCGCCGCTGGGGCTTTTTTGTTGCGGTGGCTATTCACCAATGAGGCCCACATGGAAGTAACCCAAGCCATCGCCGGTGCTGACCCGGTGCTGACTTTTCGATTATGTTTCACATGAGACGCTCGACGGCTTGCACTCCAAGGTTACAATAAAACCAACAATATCAAAGTGTTAGTTTGGTGCCGGCTGAGGGACTTCGAACCCCCGACCCCCTGATTACAAATCAGGTGCTCTACCAACTGAGCTAAGCCGGCCGTGTGGCGCCTTGGCAGTGATTAATCGCTTTTACGTCCCGTCTCAACGGCCTTTGTCAATCTCCGTAGGGCCCGCTTCATGTCTCGACCAAGAGACGCTCCAGGTAGCGGCCATAAGGCGTTCCGGGATAGCGCTCGGCGATGAGGCGCTCGAGCGCGGCGCGGTCGATGAAGCCGTTCATGAAGGCGATCTCCTCGGGACAGGCGATCTTGAGCCCCTGGCGCTTTTCGATGGTGCGCACGAAGTTGCCAGCATCGATGAGGCTGTCATGGGTGCCGGTATCGAACCAGGCATAGCCGCGCCCCAGCTTCACCACGTCGAGACGGCCGCGCTCGAGATAGATGGCGTTGACATGGCTGATCTCCAGCTCGCCGCGCGCCGAGGGTGTGATCGAGCGGGCGATGTCCACCACCTCGCTGTCGTAGAAGTAAAGACCGGTGACGGCCCAGCGCGAGGCGGGTCTTTGCGGCTTTTCCTCAATGGTGGCGGGACGCCCGGCGGCATCGAAGCTGAGGACGCCATAACGCTCGGGGTCCTCCACCTGGCAGGCGAACACGGTGGCACCCGCGACATGGCGCGCCGCGGCACTCACCCGTTCGGACAAGCCGTGACCGAAGAACAGGTTGTCGCCGAGGACCAGCGCGCACGGCTCAGCGCCGATGAAGTCGGCGGCGATGAGGAAGGCCTGGGCTATGCCTTCCGGGCGCGGCTGCACGGCATACGAGAGATTGAGGCCCCATTGGCCGCCATCGCCGAGGAGACGGTGGAAAGTATCGGCATCGTGCGGGGTGGTGATGATGAGGATGTCGCGGATGCCGGCCAGCATCAGCGTGGTGAGGGGGTAATAGATGAGCGGCTTGTCGTAGACCGGCAAGAGCTGCTTGCAGGCCGCCAGCGTTAGCGGATGCAGACGGGTGCCGGCGCCCCCGGCCAGAACGATGCCCTTCATGCCCATCCTCGTGAAATGCTCTTCATGGGATTTTTAATCAAGCCCGATCGCGCATGGCGAAGCAACGGGAAAGCCCGTCGCGCCAGTGAGGCAGGGCGATGCCGAAGCGGTCTTGCGTCGCGGTGCAATCGAGAACGGAATATCTTGGGCGCCTGGCGGGAGTGGGCCATTGATCGGTGGTGATGGCTTCGAGGCGTGGGCAGGGGTGGCCGCGCACGGCCCATTCCTCAAAGATCGCTTCGGCAAAGCCGTACCAGCTCGTCGCCCCGGCATTGGTCAGATGGAAGGTGCCGAACAGGGCGTCATCGGGCTCGGCGAGCACCCGCCGGCCCATGGCGAGCAGCCCCGATGCCAGGTCTGAGGCATAGGTGGGGGGCCCCGTCTGGTCGGCGACCACCCGCACCACATCGCGCTCGCCGGCCAGGCGCAGCATGGTGGTGAGGAAGTTGGTCCCCGCGCCGTCATAGACCCAGGCGGCGCGCACGATGAGATGGCGGGCCAGCCGCTCACGGATGAGTACCTCGCCCGCCGCCTTGCCGCGGCCGTAGGCGTTGAGGGGCCTGAGCGGATGATCGGGCGGGCAGGGGGCAGACGCATTGCCGTCGAACACGTAGTCGGTGGAGACATGCAGCAGGATGGCGTCATTGGCTGCGCACCAGCGCGCCATCTCGGCCGGCGCCTCGGCGTTGGCGGCATGAGCGCGGGCCTCTTCCGCCTCGGCCTGATCGACGGCGGTCCAGGCAGCGGCGTTGATGACAAGTCGGGCCTGAGCTGCCTGCAGTGCCGGCCACAGGGTTTCGGGCCGTTCGAGATCGATTTCAGGCCGTGCCAACCCCACCCAGCCGAGGTCATGCGCCGCTGCCGCCGTCTTGAGGGCCCGGGCAAGCTGTCCCGAGCCGCCGATGATGGCGATCCTCGCTTCAGGCCCCGTCACCGTGCCGTCCCGCCGAGGCCAAGGCGCCGCCCGTCATAGACATTGTTCAGCAGCGGCCGCCACCATGCCTCGTTGGCCAGATACCATTCGACCGTGCTCCTGAGGCCGGAGGCAAAGTCGCGCGATGGACTCCAGCCCAGCTCGCGCTCGATGCGCGAGGGGTCGATAGCATAGCGCAGGTCATGACCGGGACGGTCTTCAACGAAGGTGATGAGGCCGGCATGCGGACGGCCGCCGGGGCGCGGGCGCAGGTCGTCCATGGCGGTGCAGATGCCGCGAACCACATCGATGTTGCGGGCCTCGGCGCGCCCGCCGATCAGATAAGTGGCACCCGCCTGCCCGCGTTCCAGCACCTCGACAAGCGCGCGCGCGTGGTCCTCCACATGGAGCCAGTCGCGCACGTTCTCGCCCTTGCCGTAGACGGGCAGGGGCTTTTCTGAAAGCGCGTTGATGATGGTGAGGGGGACGAGCTTTTCCGGGAACTGGCAGGGGCCGTAATTGTTGGAGCAGTTGGTGACGATGACCGGTAGGCCGAAGGTGCGCTGCCAGGCCCGGGCCAGATGGTCTGAAGCCGCTTTCGAGGCCGAATAGGGCGATGAGGGATCGTAGGGCGAGGCTTCGCCGAATGCGCCCTCGGGCCCCAGGCTGCCGAAAACCTCATCGGTCGAGACATGTACGAAGCGGAAGGCTGCGCGTCTGGCTTCATCCAGCTCATCGCGATGGGCGCGGGTTGCCTCCAGCAGGCAGTAGGTGCCGTCGATGTTGGTCTCGATGAAGGCGGCGGGGCCGTCGATGGAGCGGTCGACATGGCTTTCGGCCGCCAGATGGATCACCGCATCGACGTCCTCATCCGCCATCAGCCGGGCGATGGCGGCCTTGTCGGCGATGTCAACCCTGTGGAAGCGGTAGCGCGGATCGTCCGCGATCGCCGCCAGCGAGGCCGGGTTGGCGGCATAGGTGAGCTTGTCGGCGTTGATGCAGGTGTGACCGGTCGCGGCGATCAGGTGGCGGCACACGGCTGAGCCGATGAAGCCCGCACCGCCGGTGACGAGAATGCGGCTCATGGCGCGGGAACCCTTGAATGCGTGAACACGAGCTCAAGTTCGGCCAGGCGCGGGTGGGCACGGTCCTTGTCGGACACCACCGCCTCGCCGGCCTCCACCGGCCAGCCGATGGCAAGCGCCGGATCGTTCCACATGAGGCCCTTGTCGTGATCTGGCGCGTAGGGGGCGGAGACCTTGTAGAGCACCTCGGTGTCGGCCTCGAGCGTGCAGAAGCCGTGGGCAAAGCCTTCCGGCACGAAGAGCTGGCGCCAGTTCTCAGCGCTCAGCTCCACCGCCACATGCTGGCCAAAGGTTGGTGAGCCGTGGCGTATGTCGACCGCCACATCGAGGATCGCGCCGCGCGCAACCCGCACCAGCTTGGCCTGGGCAAAAGGCGGGGTCTGGAAATGCAGGCCCCGCACCGTGCTCTTATGGCGCGACAGGGAATGATTGTCCTGCACGAAGTCGCAATCGATGCCGATGGCAGTGAAGGCGGCGCGGCTCCAGGTCTCGGAGAAAAACCCACGCGCATCGCCATGTCGTGCCGGTGCGAGCAGGCGCGGGCCCTGGAGGGCAAGCTGTAGCGGCTCATCGAGGGGCGGCATGGGCGCGGTTCAAGCAGATAGCGGGGTCATGCGATGGTGCTAAAGGCTAACCGCGGCAAGATCAACTGCCCGCTCGGTGGCCCGCCGCGCCACCGGTGTCACCCTCGGGCTTGGCCGGAGGGCCCAGGGGCCCCGGGGTCGAAGCAGTACCGTGTGCCCTGGGTCGTCGGGTCGAGCCCGACGATGACACAGAAAATGGCTTTGCAGCGCACTAGAAACGCCCAAGGCAATCAGCCCCGCAAGGCATAAAGCGCCAGCGCCGCCGCATTGGAGACGTTGAGGCTGCGGATGGGGCCGGGCACATCGAGGCGCACGAGAAAGGTGCAATGCTGTCGCGTCAGGTGCCTCAGCCCCTTGCCTTCGGCACCCAGGACCAGCGCCACGGGGCGCTCTGCGGCATGTGCCTCGATGGTATCCGGCGCCTCGCTGTCGAGGCCCAGGGCGGTGAACCCCATATCCTTCAGCTCATCGAGGGCGCGGGCAAGGTTGGTGATCGTCACAATCGGCACATGCTCAAGCGCTCCCGAGGCCGCCTTGGCGAGCACGCCGGTCACTGCCGGGCTGTGACGCGACGTGGTGACGAGGGCCGCAACCCCGAACGCGGCGCAGGAGCGCAGGATGGCGCCCACATTGTGCGGATCGCTCAGCTGATCGAGCACCACCACGGTGCCGTCACGGCCGATCTCGTCGAGCGCCATTTGGGGCAGGGGCTCGGCCACAAGCGCCACGCCCTGATGCACCGCCTCGGGCCCCGTCAGGCGGTCGAGGTCGCCGGGATGCACGATCTCGGGCGTGATCCCGCTCTTTGCAAGGCCGGCTTCGAGGCGCGATGCCGCATTCCGTGTGACCAGCACCCGGCGGATGCGGCGGTGCGGGTTGTCGAGCGCCTCCGAGACGGTGTGAAGACCGTAAAGCAGTTCGCCATCGTCGCTTCCCCGTTTGGCCGGGGGTGAAGGTTTCTGGCGGGTGTGGGTCTTGCGGCTGTGCGACATGGCACCGCTTATATACCGGGTGGGCTTAAGGAAAAGGGGCTTGGCGCAGCGGCTTTCGCCCGAGGCTCTTGCGGCAGGCGACGAAGGCTCTATACACGGGAAACACAAGACGAGATTCACGCGCGGCGGTGCCTCCGCAAAAAGCGCCCCGGCAACGGCAAGCTGCAACAATGTTCGATATCAGATGGATCAGGGACAACCCGGCCGCCTTCGACGCCGGTTTGGCGAAGCGCGGGCTGGAGCCCGTGGCGCATATGCTTATCGAGCTTGACGAGAAGCGCCGCACGCTGGTCGCGGCCTTGCAGGACATGCAGGAGCGGCGCAACGCAGCCTCCAAGGAGATCGGCCAGGCCAAGGCTGCAAAAGACGAGGCGCGGGCGCAAGCGCTGATGGCCGAGGTTTCCGAACTCAAGACCAAGATGCCGGAACAGGACGCCGCGGCCAAGGCGGCTGAGGAGGAGCTACAAACGCTGCTCTCCGGCATCCCCAACCTGCCGTTCGAGGACGTACCGGTCGGCCCCGACGAGACGGCCAATGTGGAGATCCGCAAGGTCGGCGCCCCGCGCGCCTTCGACTTCGAGCCGCGCCAGCATTTCGAGCTGGGCGAGGGTCTGGGGCTGATGGATTTCGAGACGGCGGCCAAACTCTCCGGCGCTCGCTTCGTGGTGCTGAAAGGCGCGCTCGCACGGCTGGAACGGGCCTTGGGCTGTTTCATGCTCGACGTACAGACCGGCGAGCACGGCTATACCGAGATCAACCCGCCGCTCTTGGTGCGCGACGGTACCATGTTTGGAACCGCGCAACTGCCCAAGTTTCACGATGATCAGTTCGTCGCGTATAGCTGGCCGAACTTTGAGAGCGCACTTACCCAGAGTTCATATGCCCATAAGGACTCTTTACTCGATTATGTTGAGGCACATGGTCTGGAGGAAGCCCGGAAGCTCAAGCTGCATGGCGAGGGAATCACGTATGAGCCCAGTCTTCGACATTGGCTCATACCCACCGCCGAAGTTCCGCTCACCAATCTGGCGCGCGAGTCCATCCTCGACGAAAAAAACCTCCCCATGCGCGTCACCGCGTGGACGCCGTGCTTCCGGGCGGAGGCAGGCGCGGCGGGCAAGGACACGCGCGGCATGATCCGCCAGCACCAGTTCTCCAAGGTGGAGATGGTTTCCATCACCACGCCGGAACAGTCCGCCGCCGAGCACGAGCGCATGACGGGCTGTGCCGAGGAAATCCTCAAGCGCCTCGATCTCCCCTTCCGCACCATTGTCCTGTGCACCGGTGACATGGGCTTTGCCTCGCGCAAGACCTATGACATCGAAGTGTGGCTGCCGGGCCAGAATACCTATCGCGAGATCTCGTCCTGCTCCAACTGCGGCGACTTCCAGGCGCGGCGCATGAACGCCCGCTACCGCCCGGCCGAAGGCAAGGGCACCCGCTTCGTCCACACCTTGAATGGTTCAGGGCTCGCCGTCGGGCGCACGCTGGTCGCGGTTTTGGAGAATTATCAGAACGCTGACGGCAGCATCACCGTGCCCGAAGCGCTGCGGCCCTACATGGGCGGGCTCAAGGCCATAGGTCCGGCATGACGCAAGATCTGAAAAATCCCGACGGGCGACGCTTGCGCATCCTCCTCACCAACGATGACGGCATCCATGCGCCGGGCCTTGAGGTGCTGGAACGTATCGCGGCAAAACTCTCCGACGACATCTGGATCGTCGCCCCCGAGCACGAGCAGTCGGGCGCCTCGCATTCCCTGTCGCTCGCCAACCCCTTGCGCTTGAGGAAGCTGGACGCGCGCCGCTTCGCCGTGCTCGGCACGCCCACCGACAGCGTTCTCATGGCGGTGCGCCATGTGATGCCGGAGCCGCCGGACCTCGTGCTGTCCGGCGTCAATCGCGGGCAGAACCTCGCCGATGACGTCACTTATTCCGGCACCATCGCTGCCGCCATGGAGGGATGCGCCCTCGGCTTCAAGTCCATAGCGCTCAGCCAGACCTATGGTGTCCTGGGCGGGCGCGAGCTCAACTGGGCGGTGGGCGAGACCCACGGGCCCGATCTGGTGCGGGCGCTCTATGAGTTCGATCTCAGCCCCGGCGTGCTCGTCAACGTCAACTTCCCCGATTGCGCCCCCGAGGACGTTGCCGGCATCGAGGTCACCCGGCAGGGCAAGCGCGACCAGAATCTCCTGCGCATCGAGGAGCGCATCGATACCCGACAGCGCGCCTATTACTGGCTGGGCTTCCTGCGCGAACGCTCCGATCCGGCCGAGGGCACCGATTTGCGCGCCGTCTATGAGGGGCGCATCTCGGTGACGCCGCTGCACATGAACCTCACCCAGCTTGAGGCCATGGAGGCCTTGCGCCAGGCGGTGGGCCGCGGCGCTTAGAGGGACGAGGGGGCGGCGGCGATGAGCGAGGATGTGCGCAAGGTCCAGCTCATCATGTCGTTGCGCAACCAGGGGGTGCGCGACAAGCGGGTGCTGGAGGCGATCGAGCGCATCCCGCGTCATCTCTTCGTGCCTCAGGCCTTTGTCGACCAGTCCTATGCCGATCAGGCGCTGCCGATTGCCTGCGGGCAGACCATCTCGCAGCCCTTTGTCGTCGCCTTCATGACCGACCGGCTGAAAGTCACCGACCGCATGAAGGTGCTGGAGGTCGGCACCGGCTCGGGCTACCAGGCGGCGATCCTCTCCCAGCTCTGCCGCCGCGTCTACACCATCGAGCGCTACCGCACCCTGTCACGCGAGGCCGAGGAACGCTTCAAGACGCTGAGGCTCACCAACATCACCGCCATGGTGGGCGATGGGCTGAAGGGCTGGCCGCAGCAGGCACCGTTCGATCGCATCATCGTCACGGCGGCGGCGCGCGACATCCCCGAAGCACTGATCGAGCAGCTTGCGGTGGGCGGCATCATGATCATTCCCGTCGATGCCGGGCCGGGCCGCCAGGAGCTCAAGCGCGTGGTTCGTAGCGAGGACGGCATCGAGGTCGAAACGCTATTGCCGGTGCGCTTCGTGCCGCTTGTCGAGGGGGTGGCGAAGGAGCTTTGATTCATAACATTTTTAGCGAATTTTAAAGACCCTCTAAACCCTCCCTTAACCAAACTCGCCTAGCCTCAACTCACGATCCGACAAGGTTTGTGGAGTCTGGGGTTCAATCATGTCTTCTTCTCGTTTTTGCTGCAAAAGCGCCGTTACCCGTGGTGCTCTTTTCCTCCTGACAGCGGTGTCGCTGGCCGCCTGCTCGACCTCCATGGACCGGTTTTCCGACTATCCGGACGTGAACACCGCCTCGCTGCCCGACCAGGCGCAAGAGACCAAGACGGTCCAGCAGAGCCAGGTGGCCGCGCCCAACCAGCCGGCGCAACAGCAGGCCTGGCAGAACGCCCCGGTCAACCGGCAGCCGGCACAGCAGTCCTATGCCGCGCCGGGTCAGGTCACCGTGCAGTCGGGCCAGACGCTCTATTCCATTGCCCACGCGCATAACCTGAGCGCCGCCGAACTCGCCCAGGCCAACAACATCCCGCCGCCCTACGTCATTCAGGTCGGGCAGGTGCTGCGCATTCCGGGCAATCGCACGGCCTATGTGCAACCAGCCGTGCAGCCGCGCAGCAGCCCGCCCAGCAGCCGCGCATCTCGCAGACCGCAATGCATGTGGTGAGGCCGGGCGAAACACTGTTCGCGGTGGGCCGGGAGTACAATATGCATCCCTACCGCATCGCCGACTACAACGGGCTTTCCCACAACGTTGCCCTGAGGGTCGGACAGCAACTGCGCATTCCTGGCCGCAGCGACCAGGCGCGCGCGTCTCAGCCCACCCGCCAGCAGGCCGTCAACACGCAGCCTAAACAGGTCAAGCAGACCCGCACCGCCGAGGTCGTTCAGCCACAGGTGTCCGCACCACCCAAGACGGTGCAGCCTCAGCAGACCGCCAGCAACGATGCCATGCAGCAGAGCGCGCCCGACATGGTCGACAGCGGCTTCCGCTGGCCGGTGCGTGGCCGCATCATCTCCACCTACGGCCAGAAGCCCAACGGCATGCGCAACGAGGGCATCAACATCGCGGTGCCCGCGGGCACCAGCGTCAAGGCGGCCGAATCGGGTGTGGTGGCCTATGCCGGCAACGAGCTCAAGGGCTACGGCAATCTGGTGCTCATCCGCCATGCCAACGGCTGGGTGACGGCCTATGCCCACAACTCGAAGCTGTTCGTCAAGCGCGGCGAGACGGTGAAGCGTGGCGACATCATCGCCCAGGCTGGCCAGACCGGCTCGGTCACCAGCCCGCAACTTCACTTCGAGGTGAGGAAAGGCGCATCGGCTGTTGATCCGATGAAGTATCTGGGTACGAAGCAGGCCTCGAACTAGCGGTTTTCCTCCGTCCCCTGCGAAACAACGGAGCAAAGACGAGGCTCGGCGCTGCCCTCGCGCCGGGTCTTGTCATTTGCCGGTCGTCAGTCCAAAGTCCGGCCCCGTTTCACGCCAGATTGCGAAGGATGAGGCCAGTATGATCACCGTCTATGGACGCCGCAGCTCGATCAACGTGCAGAAGGTCCTGTGGGCCATCGCCGAGACGGGCGTTGCCTTCGAGCGCCAGACCGTCGGGGGCTCGTTCGGCGGCACCGATACGCGCGAATACCGCAAGCTCAACCCCAATGGTCTGGTCCCGTCAATCAAGGACGGCACCATCACCATGTTCGAGTTGAACGCCATCGTGCGCTATCTGGCGCGGCGCTATGGCAAGGACACCATCCGCCCGCGCGGGCATAAGCCCTGGGCGCTGGCCGACCAGTGGATGGACTGGGCAACGACGACGCCCAACGTGCCCCTGTCGCAGCTGTTCTGGAACAAGGTGCGTCTGCCCGCCGACCAGGCCGATGAAAAGGCCGTCAAAACGGCCCTGAAGACCCTCAATGGCCATCTGAGAATGGCCGACCGCCTGCTGGGCAGGAAGGCGTGGCTGACGGGGCGCCATTTCAGTTATGGCGACATTCCCTTGGGGGCCATGTACTGGCGCTACCAGAACATGGAAGTCGACCACCCGGCGTTCAAAAATCTCGACCGCTGGTACGAGCAGCTCAAGGAGCGTTCGGCCTACCGCGAATGGGTCATGGTGCCGTTCGGGCGCAATGCGGCCGAATGGACCGAGAACGAGAAGAAGCTCAAGTAGACAGCGGCTTTCCCAGCCTCCCGGCCAGATCCTGAATGAGCTGCCATGCCACCCGGCCGGAGCGGGCGCCGCGCGTCGTCGACCACTCGATGGCTTCGGCGCGCAGTCGCTCTTCGCTCATGCCAAGCCTGAAGTAATTTGCATAACCATAGACCATGGCAAGGAATTCATGCTGCGAGCAGTTGTGGAAACCGAGCCATAGCCCGAACCGGTCCGACAGCGACACCTTCTCCTGCACCGCCTCGGAGGGGTTGATGGCGGTGGAGCGTTCGTTCTCCATCATATCGCGCGGCAACAGATGCCGGCGGTTGGAGGTGGCATAGAGGATCATGTTGTCGGGCCGGCCCTCGATGCCGCCTTCCAGTGCCGCCTTCAGCGACTTGTAGGAGGTGTCGTTGGCATCGAATGACAGGTCGTCGCAAAAGACGATGAAGCGGTAATCTGGCATCTGCCGCACCAGCGTCATCAGGTCGGGCAGGGTCTCGATGTCCTCGCGGTGGATTTCCACCAGCTTCAGCCGGTTCTCCACCTTGGCCGTGGCCTCGGCATGGGCGGCCTTGACCAGCGAGCTCTTGCCCATGCCGCGCGCGCCCCACAAAAGCGCGTTGTTGGCCGGCAGCCCGTCGGCGAAGCGATGGGTGTTCTCCACCAGGATGTCGCGCATGCGGTCGATGCCCTTGAGCAGCACCATCTCCACCCGGTTGACCCGGGTGACGGGCATGAGCGAGCCGCGCGGCTCCCAGATGAAGGCGTTGGCGGCATCGAGGTCGATGGCGGGCCTGGGCGCCGGCGCCAGCCGTTCGAGCGCTGCGGCGATGCGCTCCAGCCGCGCAAGCACGTCCTCGTTGCCAGCGTCCATGACCAGTTCCCATGTTCAATTCTCTCGGGGCTAATAGCCGCGAGCGGGCAGGCGGTGCAAGGGCACGAGTACGCGCTGCGGGCAGGGTGGGCATGGGCGAAGGCCTTCACCATGCGGTAAAAGGTCCGGAAACGCCGGGCACGCTCGCGCTTGGCCCGCCCTGCGGCACGCTTTCGACTGGTGCTGTTGCATTGCCCGGCACCATCGCTATATACCGCCACTCAAACGCGGCGCCGCTATGAGGCCGTTCTGATCGTTTCGACAGCAGGGGCGGCCATGCTGATCGGGATCTGGAGTTGCTTCATGTTCATTTCACCTGCCTACGCCCAGGCCGCGCAGTCCCCATTCGGGGGCGGGGGCGACATTTTCGGCATGATCCTGCCGCTCGTCGCCATCATGGGCGTGTTCTGGTTCCTGCTCATCCGGCCGCAGCAAAAGCGCGTCAAGGAGCATCAGGAGCTGGTCAAGAACGTGCGCCGCGGCGATGTGGTCGTCACCTCTGGCGGCATCATCGGCAAGGTCGTCAAGGTCGTCGATGATAACGAAGTGTCCATTGACGTGGCCGACGGGGTGCGCATTCGCTTGCAGCGCAACGCCATCTCCGAAGTGCGCACCAAGGGCGAGCCGGCGGCAGCGACCGAGGCGAAGAAGTAGCCTCCCCAGGCTCGCGCGCTGACCGCCGCGGGCGGACGCGGAATTCGAATAGGCAACAAATGCTGCATTTTACCAAGTGGAAGGCCGGGACGATCCTTGCGATCGTGTTCTTCGGCTTTCTGATGGCGCTGCCCAACATGCTGCCGCAGGGCGTGCGCGATCACATTCCGGCGTTCCTGCCCTCCACCCCGGTAACGCTGGGGCTCGACCTGCAGGGCGGTAGCCACGTGTTGCTCGAGGTGGACCGCAAGGACCTCACCGACCAGCTTTCGCGTCAACTGATCGGCGATATCCGCCAGACGCTGAGGGAAAACAAGGTTCGCCGCTATTCCAATCTCGGCCGCACCCCGGATGGCGGGGTCAGCGTGCGCATCACCGAGGATGGCGATGTGGAGCGCGCCTACACGGCGCTGAAGGCGCTTTCGCATCCGGTCTCCAACGGGTTCTTCGCACAAGGCGGCCAGGCCAACGAATACGACGTCACCCGCGAAGGCAACACCATCCGTTTCGCCTTCACCCCGGCGGGTCTCGATGCCCGTATCGGGCGCGCCATCCAGCAGTCGCTGGAGATCATCGGCAAGCGCATCAATGCGCTGGGCACTACCGAGCCCACCATCCAGCGCCAGGGCGTCGACCGTATCGTGGTGCAGGTGCCGGGCCTGCAGGACCCCGACCAGATCAAGCGCATTCTCGGCCAGACCGCCAAGCTGGATTTCCGCCTCTTGTGCGATACCCAGCCGACGGGCCCGAACCAGCGGCCACCGGCCGAATGCGAAGCGTTGCCCGAGCAGAAGAACCCCAGCCGAAATTATTGGGTACAGACGTCGAGCGCGGCCACTGTCGAGGGCGCTGACCTGACCGATGCCCAGCCGGCCTTCGACAGCCGCACCAATGAGCCGATCGTCAGCTTCCGCTTCAACCAGAAAGGTGCTGTACGCTTTGCCCGCCTGACCCAGGCCAATGTCGGCCGACCGTTCGCCATCGTGCTCGACAACAAGGTGGTGAGCGCGCCGCGCATCAACGAGCCGATCCTCGGCGGTTCGGGGCAGATTTCCGGCAGCTTCACTGTGCAGGAGGCCAAGGATCTCGCCATCGTGCTGCGCTCGGGCGCCTTGCCTGCCAAGCTCAACATCGTCGAGGAGCGCACGGTGGGCCCGAGCCTGGGATCGGATTCGATCCACGCCGGACTTGTCGCCTGCATCATTGGCCTGGTCGGCGTCTTCGTCTACATGCTGATCTCGTACGGGCTGTTCGGCGTCTTTGCCAATGCCGCGCTGATCGCCAACCTGGTCATGCTGGTCGGCCTCCTGTCGACCCTGCAGGCAACCCTGACCTTGCCCGGCATCGCCGGCATCGTGCTCACCATGGGCATGGCGGTGGACTCCAACGTCTTGGTGTTTGAGCGCATCCGCGAGGAGGTGAGGAACGGGCGCACCCCGCTCAATGCCATCGAAACGGGCTTCAAGACGGCGTTTGCCACTATCCTCGATGCCAACCTGACGACCCTGATCGCCGCCGTGGTGCTGTTCGGCATGGGCTCGGGGCCGATCCGCGGCTTCGCGGTGACGCTGGCGCTCGGCATCATCACCACGGTGTTTACGGCCTTTACGCTCACCCGGCTGATCGTCGCCTGGTGGGTCCAGTTCACGCGCCCCAAGATGGTGCCCCTGTAAGAGATTTTCTCGATGTTCAAGCCGTTCCGCTTCATACCCGATGACACCAAGATCGCCTTCATGCGCTTTGCGCGCTACGGGTTCTATGTGTCGATGGTGCTTTGCGTCGTCTCCATCGGGCTGTTCTTCACCAAGGGCCTCAATTACGGCATCGACTTCAAGGGCGGCACCCTCATCGAGATCAAGACGCAAGGGCCGGCCGACCTTGGCGACCTGCGCCAGCGCATCGGCAACCTCGGCCTCGGCGATACTGAACTGCAGGAGTTCGGCCAGCCCAACGACGTGCTGATACATATCCAGGCACAGCCGGGCGGGCCTTCCGCCCAGCAGGACGCCGTGGAGAAGGTCAAGGCATCCCTGCCCAAGGGTATCGACTACCGCCGCATCGAGGTGGTGGGCCCGAAAGTGTCGGGCGAACTGGCGCGCGACGGCACCATCGCGGTGGTGGTCGCCATGATCGGCGTGCTCATCTACATCTGGTTCCGCTTCGAATGGCAGTTCGCCTTCGGCGCCGTCGCCTCGCTCATCCACGACGTGACGCTGACCATCGGGCTGTTTTCCATCCTGCGCATCACTTTCGATCTGTCGATCATCGCCGCCATCCTCACCATCGTCGGCTATTCGCTCAACGACACGGTGGTGGTGTTCGACCGTTTTCGCGAGAACCTGCGCCGCTACAAGCAGAAGCCGCTGGATCAGATCATCAATCTGTCGCTGAACCAGACCCTGCCGCGCACCATCATGACCTCGATGTCCACGCTGGTGGCGTTGCTGGCGCTCTATATCTTCGGCGGCGAGGTGATCCGCGGCTTCACCTTCGCCATGATCTGGGGCGTTCTGGTCGGCACCTACTCGTCGATCTTCATCGCCGCCCCGGTGCTGGTCTTCCTTGGCGCCCGCATCGGCACGGCGAGCGGCGATAGCAAGGCCGAGGCGGCAAAGGCACGGCCCTAGAGCGATGGCTCAAGAAGGCAAGCCTGCCTTCTATCCGGGCCGCGCGCCCATCGATGCCTATGGCAATTTCGGCTTCCGCTTCGCCGGCATGTCGCATCGCGGCTCCATTCTCCTGTTGCCGGGCGGCATCCATGGCTGGGACGTCGCCAGCATGGATGACGTTTCGGCGGACAGCTTTTCCGCCGTCTTCGCGGCGGGCGAGGATATCGGTTTCGTCCTCTTCGGCACCGGCGATGCACAGTGCTGGCCGGCGCGCGCGGTGGAGCAGCGCTTCACCAGGGCCGGCATCGGGCTCGAATGCATGACGACCGGGGCGGCGGTCAGGACCTACAACGTGCTCCTTGCCGAGAACCGCCCGGTCGCCGCCGCTCTCATCGCTGTCGATCTCATCTTCGCCCCAAAGAGGTAAGCGCGATGTCCGCCGCCGGCGAGGATGCCGCCCGCCATTGCCTTGATCTCGTGCGCGGCGCCGACAAGGACCGCTTTCTTGCCGGCCTTTTCGCCCCTGAAGACGGCCGTCGCGGGCTCTTCGCGCTTTACGCCTTCAACATCGAGCTCACGCGGGTGCGCGAGATGGTCTCGGAGCCGCAACTGGGCGAGATCCGCCTCACCTGGTGGCGCGATGTTGTCGCCGCCATCTACCAGGGCGAGGTGGTGGACCATCCGGTGGCCCAGGAACTGGCCCGCGCCATTAAGGCCGGTAGCCTGCCGCAAGCGGGTCTTGTCAACATGATCGAGGCGCGGCGCGGCGAACTCTATGACGATGCCATGCCGACGCTCGGCGATCTCGAAGGCTATCTGGGCGAGACGGCCTCGGCCCTCATGCAGATGGGGGCCTTGGTCCTCGCCGGGCCGCAGGGCGCCGGGGCGGCAAACGCGGCGGGCCTTGCCGGGGTGGCGTTCGGCCTCACCGGCCTCCTGCGCTCGCTGCCGCTGCACCGGGCGCGCGGGCAATGTTATCTGCCCGCCGATCTTCTCGCCCGCCACGGCCTCACCACCGCCCACGTGCTGTCGGGGCGCTTCGATGCGCCCATGGTGGCCGCAATCGCCGAACTGGCCGCCCATGCCCGCAACCGCCTCACCGAAGCCCGTTCGCTGCGCGCCACTGTTCCCCATGCTGCGATGCCCGCCTTCCTGCCGGCAAGCCTCATCGACGGCTATCTGAAGAAGCTGACGAGAAAGGGGTTTAACCCGCTTGCCGAGGTGGCCGAGGTTGCGCAGGTAGCAAGGCAATGGCGGCTGTGGCGCTCGGCACGCACCGGCCGCTTCTGATCCGGGCTATTGCGCAGCGATGCTTTCAGCACCCGCCAGCCATTGTTCGAGGTCGTGCTTGGCGCGGTCGGTATAGGCGCGCTTGCGGGCCACCTGTTTCATCTTGCCGCGCGGACGCTTGCCGTCAGGCCCCACCGACACGGTGACCGGCGGAAACAGGCCGAAATTGACGTTCATCGGTTGGAACGAGCGCGTGGCCTGATCGGTCGTTGCGATATGGCCACCGGTGATGTGGTTGACGAGCGCTCCCAGCGCCGTGGTGGCGGGTGGGAGGTAAAGCGCATCGCTACCGGCTTCGGCCGCCGCCAGCCGCCCGGCGAGAAGCCCGATGGCGGCGCTTTCCACATAGCCCTCGACCCCGGTGATCTGGCCGGCAAATCTGAGATCCGGGCGCACCTTGAGCCGCAAAACCTCATCGAGCAGGCGCGGTGAGTTGATGAAGGTGTTGCGGTGCAGGCCCCCGAGCCGCGCGAACTCGGCATTTTCCAGCCCTGGAATGGTGCGGAAAATGCGCGCCTGCTCGCCGTGTTTGAGCTTCGTCTGGAAGCCAACCATGTTGTAGAGCGTGCCCAGCGCATTGTCCTGGCGTAGTTGCACAACGGCATAGGGTTTCACCAGCGGGTCATGGGCATTGGTGAGGCCGCGCGGCTTCATTGGCCCGTGGCGCAGCGTCTCCGGCCCGCGCTCGGCCATCACCTCGATGGGCAGGCAACCGTCGAAATAAGGGGTAGAGGCCTCCCACTCGCGGAAATCGGCCTTTTCCCCATCGATAAGCGCGGCAATGAAGGAAAGATACTGCTCGCGCGTCAGCGGGCAGTTGATGTAGTCGGCCCCGGTGCCGCCCGGATCTTCCTTGTCGTAGCGCGACTGGTACCAGGCCACCGAGAAATCGATCGAGTCCTTATAGACGATGGGCGCGATGGCATCGAAGAAGGCCAGCCCGTCCTCGCCAGTCAGCCCTGCAATGGCCGATGCCAGCCCCGGCGCCGTCAGCGGTCCGGTGGCGATGATGGTGCGGCCCCAGTCCTCAGGCGGCAGTCCTGCCACCTCCTCGCGCCTCACCTCGATGAGGGGGTGGGCGGAGAGGACCTCAGTGATGCGGCCGGCAAAGGCCTTTCGGTCCACCGCCAGCGCTCCGCCCGCCGGCAGGCGTGCTGCATCGGCAGCGGCCATGATGAGCGAGCCCAGCCGCCGCATCTCCCAGTGCAGCAGGCCCACCGCGTTCACCTCGTGATCGTCGGCGCGCAGGGAGTTCGAGCATACGAGTTCGCCGAAATCGCCGCTCAAATGCGCTTCGGTGCCGCGCACCGGGCGCATCTCGTGCAGCACCACCGGCACGCCCGCAGAGGCAAGCTGCCAGGCGGCCTCCGAGCCGGCGAGACCGGCGCCGACCACGTGAACGGGCGATAAGGCGGACATGGCGGCTGCAATAGGCGTAAACACCACGGTGGACAAGAGCCGGCAGAGCATGATGCCGAAAAGTGGACGCCACTTTTCGGATAACATCAGGCTCAACTCCCGAAGAATCGATCAGCTTTTCTGCAGTTAGGTGATTCCACCCAATTGCAGGTCGATCTAGCCGCAATTCGGGCTTGTGGGTCTCCCGCCATTGCGGCAGCATTGCGGCCATGATCCGCGCTTACTCCAATGCCTCTGGTGTCCTCGGCCAAGTGGAGTGGCAACCGGGCGTCCCGCTCGGCAACGATGTCGTGTGGATCGACCTGCTCGACCCCAACAGCACCGAGGAGATCGCCGTCGAGGCAGCACTCGGCATCGACATCCCCGTGCGCGAGCAACTGGCCGAGATCGAGGCCTCCAGCCGGCTTTACGTTGAGGGGCGCGCCGCCTTCATGACCGCTACGATCATCGTCAGGGCCGACCAGGACAAGCCGGAGATGGACCCCGTCACCTTCATTCTCACCGGCAACCGGCTGGTAACGGTGCGCTATTGCGAGCCCAAGGCGTTCGAGCTCTACGTCAATCGCGGTCGCCGTGATGCCGACCACTGCCCGTTGAGCGGCGAGGCGGCGCTGGTGGGCCTGCTGGAGGCCATCGTCGACCGGCTGGCCGATCACCTGGAGCGGGTAGGGGGGATCGTGACGGCGACCTCGATGGATGTCTTTCGCCATGACTACGGCCGCGGCCGCGACTTCTATGCCTTGCTGGCGCGCATCGGCAGCGAGGGCGATTTCACCTCCAACGTGCGCGAGAGCCTGGTGACGCTTGCCCGCATCGTCGCCTTCATACCGGCAGTGAGCGATCCGGCGGACAAGGAGCGCAAATCCCCGCACGTGCGTGCGATGCAGTCGCACCTGAAGACATTGCAGCGCGACATCGCCTCGCTCACCGACCATGCCTCGTTCCTGTCGAACAAGATCAGCTTCCTGCTCGATGCCACCCTCGGCATGATCACCATCGAGCAGAACAACATCATCAAGGTGCTTTCGGTGGGCGCCGGCGTCTTCGTGCCGCCGACTCTCATCGCCTCCGTCTACGGCATGAACTTTGCCGACATGCCAGAGCTGCACTGGTGGTGGGGCTATCCCATGGCGCTCGGCGTGATGGTGCTGTCGGCCGCGATGCCGTTTGCCTACTTCCGCTACAAGGGGTGGGTGTAAGACCCGTCCGTGGTGTCATCCCATCGCTGTTGGCCTGTCCAAGGCATCGTCGCTCCCAATGTCATCCTCGGGCTTGACCCGAGGCTGATACGAAGGGAAGCTTTTTCGCTTCTCACGCCGGTTGCCGTGCTTCCTCCAGCAGCCAGTCGTGGAATTCCCGGGCGGCGTGGCTCATCTGCTTTTCGCGCGGGCGCAGGAGATAGAAGCCGCGGTCCGACCTGAGCGATTCTGTGATCGGCCGCACCAGGTCGCCGTGGGCGAGGAAATCCTCCGCCAGCCGGCGACCGCACAGGGCGATGCCCTCGCCGCGCAGTGCCGACTGGATGAGCACCATGTAGTTGTCGTAGGTGAGGCCGCGCTGGTGCGGCTCGCCCTCGACTCCGTAGGCGGACAGAAAGGTGTCCCAGGTCACCCAGTTGCGGTCGAACTTGGACAGATGCAGCAGGGTCTCATCGAGCAGGTCGCCCACCGATTGCGGGGCCTTGCGTCCGTCAAGGTAGCGCGGCGCACACACCGGCCAGATCTCGTCGCCGAACAGGCGCGTTGCCTCCACGCCCGGCCATTCGCCGCTGCCGTAGCGCACCGCGATGTCGATCCCCTCGGCCGCCAGGTCGTAGATCGGCGATGAGGCATAGAGGCGAAGCTCGATCTCGGGATGGGCGGCGCGGAACGTGGCGATGCGCGCCATCAGCCAGTAGGAGGCAAAGGTCACCGATGTCGCCACGGTCAGTTCCCGGGGCCCACGGTTGCGGCGCAGATCGGCGGCCACGCTGGCGATGTGCTCCAGCCCCATGGCCACCGCCCGGTGTAACCGATCGCCGTCGCGCGTGAGCACCAGCCCGCGCGACTGACGCTGGAACAGGGCGATGCCCAGATGGTCTTCGAGAAGCTGGATCTGGCGGCTGACGGCCGACTGGGTGACCTCAAGCTCGCGTGCGGCGCGGGTAAAATTCATGTGCCGGGCCGCGGCCTCGAACACGACCAGGCTGTTGGTCGGCGGAAGGGTCTTGTGAAGAGCGATCGCCATGCAATGAACTCATGCTGGGGGCGTAAAAGCCCTCTGGATCAAGTATCGGCCCTCGCGTTCCACCTCTCGCGCCATTCCGGCGGGAGCCGGAATCCACTGGCCTTTGCGACACTTGCTGCGCGAATGGATGTCTGCTTTGGCAGGCATGACGATCGGACGGCCAAGGGTCAACCCCGTGGACGGTTGCCAAAAACTAGCCCAAGCATGAGTTTAGGGAATGCCGCGAATTGCCGCAAGGACAATGCTCTAGCAGTTGTGGATCAGGGCGGCGATGGTATCGGCACCCCCCGCACCGCAGGCGTTGTCCTTGTCGCCGCCCTTGTCGCCAATGGCGCCCGAAATGGTCGAGCCGCGCCGCAAGTCGTCGCGCATGGAGACCATGCTGCCGGGGTCGAAGCGGCTGCGGTAGACATGGATATTCTGCAACACCTTCATTACGTATTTGCGCGTTTCGGTGATGGGGATCTCCTCCACCCAGTCGATGGGGTCGACCTTGGGGCTGCGCGGATCACCGTACATCTTGATCCAGTCCCTGGCGCGGCCTGGCCCGGCGTTATAGGCAACGAAGGTGAGGATGTAGGAACCATCGAAGCGGTCGATGAGGTCGCCCAGATGGGCAACGCCCAGCGTGACGTTGTAGGCGGGATCGCTGGTCAGTTTGCTCCTGGAATAGTGCAGGCGGAACTGCCGCGCCACCAGCCTGGCGGTGCCGGGCATGAGCTGCATCAGGCCCTGGGCACCGGCATGGCTGCCGGCATTGGCGTTGAATTCGCTTTCCTGGCGTGACAGGCCATAGATCAGCGCCCGCTCCACCGGCTTGCCCACGCTCTTCCAGTCGGGCAGGGCGTGGATGGGATAGCTCCAGTCGTCGATATCGACGCCGTAGTGCGATTCCGCCTTGGCAAAGCGCAACGCGATGTGGGGATCGGACTCGCGGGTGATGACGGCGGCCACGGCGGCGGCCGCATCGGGGGTGCGGAAGCGGGCGGCGAGCGCCCACACGAAGGCGCGCATCTCGATATCGCCACCGCCATCGGCCAGCAGCTTGAAGGCGTGCATCAGCTCGTCGCGTTCGACCTTGCTTCTGACCGCATCCGACGGGTTGCCGACGTTGAGCTTGATCGGCTTGTCGCCGAGGCCCAGCATCTCGCGCGCGAGCAGGCCGTAATAGACGGTGGGCGTCTCGGCGGCGCGTTTGAGGGCGGCGTCGGCCTTTGCCTTGTTGCCCAGCGCCAGCCAGGCACGACCTTCCCAATAGGAGCCGCGCGCGCCCTGGGTGCGCGAGGTGGCGACGGGGGCGATGCGGCTGACATGACTGAGCGCCAGCTTGGCATCGCCCAGCTTGCGCAGCGCGATCCAGCCGGCGAGGAACTCGCCTTCCTCGAAGTCGGGGCCACTCGAATAGCCGTTGGCGGCGGCGAGCTTGTAGGCATCGTGCCAGTGCTTGCGCTCGCCCGGGCCCAGAAGCAAACGGGCGATCAGGCGGCGTTCGATCCACCATGCCTGCGGGTCGATCAGCTTGGCGTGGCTGACCGGCGTCTGCAGCAGGATGTGAAGGGCTTTGTCGTAGTGTCCGGTTTTGCGGTAATAGCGCGCCAGTGCGTACTGGATAGCCTGGGCGTTGCGCAGTGAAGCCGGTAGGCGGCGGTAAAGATGCAGTCCCCGGGAACGCATCCGGATGAGCTCCTGGGCGCATTTGGCGGCTGCCACATGGTGCCTGTCGATCAGCCCTGCCGTGGCCACGGCGGCGTTGGTCTGCTGGTCATGGATCAGCTTCCACAGCCTGAGCTCGTTGTCCGAACGGGTCAAAAGGCCCTTGAACTCGGAGATCACCGCATCGCGCCCGGCATGGCTGAGGTCGGTGTCGAGCCAGGCGGCAAGCGTCTCGCTGCGTGCCGTCTTCTTGTCGCCACGGGCAAGGGCGGCGCGAGCCATTGCGATATGCCCTTCCGGCGACAGCGGCTTGAAGCGGGCAAAATGCTTGTCGATTACCGCCGGGTCGGCCTTTTGCGTGAACAGCAGATATTCGGCCCGCCGCCTGAGGGTGGTGACGAAGGGCCAGTCGGGCTCGTCGACGACGAAGCGCATCAACCGCTCGTAGCCGGCCTTGGTCCAGTTGTCGCGCAGGTTGATCCATTCCACCAGCTTGACCGCCACCGGATCGCCGGATTTCTTCGCCATCTGCGCGGCGTTGTCATACTTGGCATCGAGGGCGGCATCTACCGCCTGCACCGCCAGCGAATTCGAGCGGGCCCTGGAATGCTTGGAGCGGGTGAAGTCGCCGCTGGCGCCGGGCTGGCTGTCGTCGCGGGCAGCGAAGGCGGCCGGCGCAAGCACGGCCGTGGTTACCAGACCGGTCAGCAGCATCGCCGTCAATGAGCGTAAGATATGCCGGCGAGGTGCGGGAAAAACCATAAGATCTCCTGACTTGCGGGCGCACTGGGGGCAACACTAATCGAGCAATTGCGGCGTTCGTGTGACTTGTATCGCCTTGCTGCCAGCGACCATAGCGACTATGGTGTGCGGCTCAAGCCTAGGGGCGTATGGTTTCCAAATTGTTGAGGAGTGTTTCGTCGTGACGTTCAAGGGATCGATCCCCGCTCTTATCACCCCGTTCCGAAACGGCAAGGTGGATGAGGCGGCGTTGCGCAAACTGATCGAATGGCACATCCGTGAGGGTTCGGACGGCGTGGTGCCGGTGGGCACGACGGGCGAATCGCCCACCCTCAGCCATGACGAGCACAAGCAGGTGGTGGAGATCGCGGTGGACGCGGTCGCCGGGCGCATTCCGGTAATCGCCGGCACCGGCTCCAACAGCACCGACGAGGCGATCGAGCTCACCCGCCATGCCGAAGACGCCGGCGCCGATGCCGCTCTGGTGGTGGTGCCCTATTACAACAAGCCCACCCAGGATGGGCTTTACGGTCACTTCAAGGCGGTGGCTTCGGCGGTAAAACTGCCGATTTTCATCTATAACGTGCCGGCGCGCACGGTGACCAACATCGCATTGGAAACCATCGACAGGCTGGCGCGCGACTGCGCCAATATCGTCGGCATCAAGGATGCCACCGCCGATCTCACCCGGCCGAGCCGCCAGCGGCTGATGACGGGAGAGGATTTCATCCAGCTCTCCGGCGAGGACGGCACCGCGCTTGCCTTCAACGCCCATGGCGGCAGGGGCTGCATTTCAGTGACGGCCAACGTGGCGCCACGCCTTTGCGCGGACTTCCAGGCAGCGACGCTGTGCGGCGATTACGCCAAGGCGCTTGCCCTGCAGGACCGGCTGATGCCGCTGCATACCGCGCTTTTCGTGGAGACGAGCCCCGCTCCGGTGAAGTATGCCGCGAGCCTGCTCGATCTGTGCACGCCGGACATCCGCTTGCCGCTGGTGCCGCCGGGCGAGGCGACCAAGAAGCAGGTCCGCGATGCCATGGTTTACGCCGGACTGCTCAACTAAAGGCTGAGACTATGGCAAAGGTCGGCGGCGCTGGCGCGTCGCGGAGCGGCGACAACCGCAAGGTGGTCGCCGAGAACCGCCGGGCGCGCTTCAATTACGAGCTTTTAGAGCATTTCGAAGCCGGGATCGTGCTTGTCGGCACCGAGGTGAAGTCGCTGCGCCTGTCGCGCGGCAACATCCAGGAGTCCTATGCCTCGCCGGAAGGCGGCGAGCTCTTCCTCATCAACAGCTACATCCCCCAATACAAGCTCGGCAACCGCTTCAACCACGAGCCAAGGCGCAAGCGTAAGCTATTGATGCACAGGCGGGAAATCGAACGGCTCGGCGGCGCCGTGGCGCGCGAGGGGCTCACCATTGTGCCGATCAAGCTGTATTTCAACAACCGCGGCGTGGCCAAGCTGGAACTGGCGCTGGCGCGCGGCAAGAAGCTGCACGACAAGCGCGAGACCGAGAAAAAGCGCGACTGGGAGCGCGACAAGGCGCGCCTGATGCGCGAACGAGGATGATGCGCTTTCCCGACATCGCGCTTGCGGCAACGAGTGGCGTAACGATAAATCTATCGCGATTGCAGGGACTTAGCGTCTTGTTCTGCTATCCCTATACTGGGCGGCCGGGTTATGCGGATCCTCCCGGCTGGGACGATATCGCTGGTGCTCACGGCTCCACGCCGCAGGCGAAACGCTATGGCGAATTGTGGCCGCGCTTCAAGGCACTGGATGTGGGGGTTTTCGGTTTGAGCCTCCAATCAACGATTTGGCAGGACGAGTTCAGGCAACGCATGAAGCTGCCCTACGCCTTTCTCAGCGACGAGAGGCGCGAGATGACGCGGGCACTGGGCCTCGAAACCTTCCGGGCGGGAGATGCCGACTACCTCAGGCGGGGGACATTCATAGTTCGCGACGGGGTGATTCTGGAACGCCGCGAGATCGCAGGACCGCCGCAAAACGACGCCGATCAGGCGTTGGGCACACTCGAACAGCTGTTCAGATAAGCCGAAACATCGCCCAGAACAGCCTCGAACATGGCCGTCGTCAGCCTGTTCGTGTTGGTGTTGTAGCGCGAGCAGTGATAGCTGTCGAAGAGCCGCAAAGGCCCCACCCGATGACAGGCGCCGTGCTTGAAGGGATGGGCCGAGCGTCGCGCGCCCAGCGCATCGAGCGTGGCGTCATGGGCGATGCGGCCCAGCGCCAGGATCGCTGCGAGCCGGGACAAGGCGGCGATCTGGCCGGCAAGGAAGGTGTTGCAGGTCCTGATTTCGGCGGGTGTCGGCTTGTTGGCCGGCGGCACGCAGCGCACGGCGTTGGTGATGAGGCAACCGCGCAACATCAACCCATCATCGGGATCGGCGCGATAGGTGCCGGAGGCGAGGCCGAGTTTCAAAAGCGTGGCGTAAAGCAGGTCGCCGGCAAAATCGCCGGTAAAAGGGCGGCCGGTGCGGTTGGCGCCTTTGAGGCCCGGCGCCAGGCCGACGATGATGAGGCTTGCTTGCGCGTCGCCGAAAGAGGCAACGGGCGCGTTGTGCCAGTCGGGAAATTTTTTGCGCTGTTCGCCGCGGAATTCAGCAAGGCGCGGGCACAAGGGGCAGTCGCGGCCCGGTTCGGGCGCTGTGGTCATCAGACCTCTTCGTATTCCTCGTCGTCCTCGTCGTCGGGCACTTCGCGCTCGTGGCGGCGATTGTCGCGCTCGGAGGGGGCGCGGCCGATATCCTCGCGCAGTTCGGCCAGATCGATGAACTGGTCGGCCTGGCGCCGCAGGTCGTCAGCGACCATGGGCGGGCGGGTGGTCAGCGTCGAGACCACCGAGACACGCCGACCCTTGGCCTGCACCGCCTCCACCAGCGAGCGGAAGTCGCCGTCGCCGGAAAACAGCACCACATGGTCGATGGTATCGGCCAGGCGCATCACGTCGACCGCCAGCTCGATGTCCATGTTGCCCTTGAACTTGCGCCGGCCCATGTTGTCGGTGAACTCGCGCGCCGGCTTGGTGACGAGGGTGTAGCCGTTATAGTCGAGCCAGTCGATGAGCGGGCGGATGGGTGAATAGTCGGCATCGTCGATGAGGGCGGTGTAATATATGGCGCGCAACAGCCGGGCGCGCTGGCGAAACAGGGCGAGCAGGCGGCGATAGTCGATGTCGAAGCCGAGCGCCTTGGCGGTGGAATACAGGTTGGCGCCGTCGATAAACAGGACAACACGTTCTTCAGGATAAAAGTTCATGGGTGCAATCTCCTTAGTGGCAATAGGCTTTTTGCAACGGAATGGGTGGGGGCGACAATATCACCGCGCCGCCAGCAAAGCTGGTAACACGAGGCCAAGGCACAGGCAAAGCAAAAGATGATTCTGGTCGCCATCGGCAGCAATGTTCCCGGTCCCTGGGGAGCCCCGCACGAGACCGTGGAGCGGGCGCTCAGCGAACTGGACCGGCCGCCGTTGCGGTTGGTAAAAGCCTCGCGCCTCATCCGCACCTCCCCCATGGGGCATCACGAGCAGCCCGACTTCATCAACGCCGTCGCCATCGTTGCTAGCGATCTGGAGGCAGCGGACCTGCTCGCCCACCTGCACGACATCGAACTGGCGGCCGACCGGCGGCGCTCGCTGCGCTGGGGCCCGCGCACGCTCGATCTCGACCTCATAGATTATGACGGCCGCGTCATCACCGGGGCCGACCAGGTGAGGACGCCGCACGGCCCTATGGTGCTGCCGCATCCGGGCATCGCCCAACGCGCCTTCGTGCTCGGCCCCATCGCCGAGATCGCCCCCGACTGGCGCCACCCGGTGACGGGCAAGAGTGCCGCCGAGATGCTGGCCGGACTGGGGGAGGGGGATGTGGGGCCGGAAGTGGGGATGTGAAGTCGTGAGAGCGGATGATGCCATCCACACAGCATATCCCTTACGGAAACTTGTCGGCAATTTACAGGCAACTGGCCGATCGGCAGTTGAAACCGGAAGTAGATCACGTTAACCTATCGTTACGGTAATTGATCCGGGGATTGTTGGGCCGCAGCGACATAACGCAGCGTCCATGCCTGTAGCGGCCGGATGATCGGCGCTGGCGCGATCCCTCAACAAGGCCGGACGGCTCTGTCCGGCGGACAGACCCCGCAGTTATGGCCGGCATCGCCGGCCGGGGTCCAGATGGCGCTCGTCTCGTTGCAAACGGGCGCCGGCAGGGGAGAGACCACCATGCTGCGCATCGACATGCAGAACCCGCTCGGCATTCTTGGCACCTACAAGGACACGATCGCGAGGACCATGCTCGGGCTGAACCGCTTCGACACCCTCGATGTCAACCCGGATCAGACCGTTGTGACGTGGAACCTGTTCTTTTCCAGTGACTCAAGCCTCACCGGCATCGGCAACGGTCTGACGACAGACATGCCCGACCCCAACGCCGGCCCCGTCCTGACGGGAGGCTTTCTCGACGGCTTCGGCTATCACAAACCGGGTACCGGCGCGCCCTCGGCGGACATCAGCAATTTCAACCGTGACGCGACCGCGGTGCAGGCCAGGATCGATCACGTCCTCGACGTGGCGAGCGCCAATAGCTGGACGTTCGATCGCCAAGCGACAGCGCTGGTCAATCAGCTCTTCGACAACAGGGCGCAGAAGATCATTGGCAGCGATGGCGACGATCTCCTGCTGCAGGGCGGTAACAAGGCCGACATCATCAACGGCAATGGCGGCAACGACTACATAATGGCATCGCCGGGCAACGACACCATCCACGGCGGGCCGGGCAACGATACCGTCGACTTCAGCGCCCTGTCGAGCTTCGGCGCGCTCACCGG
The DNA here is from genome assembly GCA_963770075.1 of uncultured Alphaproteobacteria bacterium. GTDB lineage: Bacteria > Pseudomonadota > Alphaproteobacteria > Rhizobiales > Aestuariivirgaceae > CAVVDT01. The sequence goes on along the minus strand of CAVYOQ010000037.1, from coordinate 86,324 downwards.
CAGCATCGCAAGCCATACGGTGACGATCGGCGGCGCTGCTGCCATCAACGGCGGCGGCGCGTCAGCTCAGATGAACGGGCTGGCGTCAGTGATCGAGCAAGCCATACTCGGGGTCGATTCCTTCCTCCTGACCGACAATGGCGATGGCTTTTCCGGCAATCGCTTCGACAACACCATCGACGGCGGCGCCGGCAACGACACCTTGAGCGGCAAGGGCGGAAAGGACCGGATCCTCGGCCATGCCGGCAACGACGTGCTGTCGGGCAACGGAGCCAACGATCAGATCTACGGGGGCGAGGACAACGATACAATCCACGGCAATGGCGGAGATGATGACCTGTACGGCGAAGCGGGCAATGACAGCATTCTCGGCGGCAGCGGAAATGACTTCATCTCCGGCCTGACGGGCAAGGACACGCTTTACGGCGACGACGGGAACGACGCGATTGTCGGTGGCAAAGGCCGGGATTGGATCGACGGCGGCTTCGACAACGACATCATAGATGGGGAGGACGGCAACGACACCATCTCCGGCGACGTGGGAAACGACTCCGTTTCCGGGGGAGGAGGCGACGACAGTCTCTACGGCGGCCTGGACAACGATACCATTGACGGCGGGGCCGGCAACGACACCATCTACGGCGGCTCCGACAGCGACACGATTATCGGTGGCGACGGCAACGACACCATCTACGGCGGCTTCGGTAAAAACTCCATCTTCGGAGGCAACGGGCACGACTTCATCTTCGGCGGCGGCGGCAGAAACATGATTTTTGGGGATGCGGGAAACGACACCATCTCCGCCGGTGTCAATAACAACAAGATCTTCGGTGGCGCCGGAGCAGACGAAATTGACGGTTTTTTAGGCAAAGACACGCTCTTTGGCGGGCCTGGAGCAGATATTATTACGGGTGGGCGTGGTGCCGACCGCATCAACGGCGGAAGCGGCGATGACATGATCGCCCCCTTTATAGGCAACGACAAGCTGACCGGCGATAACGGCGCCGATACCTTCCAGTTCACCACCGATTTTGGGGACCAGGGCACCGACACCATCACCGACTTCGCGGGCGAGGACCGGATCGTGATCCAGAACCAAATTCCCGATGCGGTGGCGATTGCGCCCGGGGCGAGCAGTGCCGTGATCAACTATGGCTTCGGCTACATCACGCTCGATTCTATCGATCCGAACCACCTAACCATGCAAGCGAGCGGACCCGACGTGCTCGTGCTTCTCGTGTGAGGTGCATCGCCCCAACCGCGACGGCCGGCATCGCATCCACGCGCCCCGGACCCCCGTCAAGGATGGTTCAGGTTCACCGACGCGGCCGTCAAGTGTTGACTTTACGGCAGTATTTGGGCAGGTCATGGCGCCTGAACTGCCGCCGCCGCGCAAGGCCGCTGCGCAGCACAAGGGGACGCGACACGAGGGAGATCGTCATGCGGAGACCTTTCCCGGCCGCCCTGGCCGCCGCCGTCGCTGGAGCCAAGCCGACCTCGTGTTATTTCGCCACGGCAGATTGAAGATTATTGCACGGATGCTTGACCCGTTCGGTGTTGCACGACGCGAGTGGTCGCGCTAACTTCCCGTTACGGTAGTTGAGCCGGGGATTGTCGGGGCGTAGCGACTCCACGCAGCGCCCATGCCTCCTGCGGCCGGATGATCGGCGCAGGCGCGATCCCTCAACGAGGCCGGACGGCTTTGTCCGGTGGACAGACCCCGCAGTTATGGCCGGCATCGCCGGCCGGGGTCCAGATGGCGCTCGTCTCGTTGCAATCGGGCGCCGGCAGGGGAGAGACCACCATGCTGCGGATCGACATGCAGAACCCGCTCGGCATCCTTGGCACCTACAAGGACACGATCGCGCGGACCATGCTCGGGCTGAACCGGTTCGATACCATCGATGTCAACCCGGATCAGACCGTTGTGACGTGGAACCTGTTCTTTTCCAGTGACTCAAGCCTCACCGGCATCGGCAACGGTCTGACGACAGACATGCCCGACCCCAACGCCGGCCCCGTCCTGACGGGAGGCTTTCTCGACGGCTTCGGCTATCACAAACCGGGTACCGGCGCGCCCTCGGCGGACATTAGCAATTTCAACCGCGACGCCACGTTTGTGCAGACCAGGATCGACCATGTCCTCGACCTGGCGAGCACCAACGGCTGGACATTCGACCGCGAGGCGATGGCGCTGGTCAATCAGCTCTTCGACAACCGGGCGCAGAAGATCAACGGCAGCGACGGCGACGATATCCTGCGGGGCGGCAACAAGGCAGACATTGTCAAAGCCAACGCGGGCAATGACATAATCGTAGCGGGCGAAGGCAACGACACTATCCTTGGCGGGCCGGGTGCGGACCGTCTCGAATACAGCGACGACGGCGTCCTGGGCAAAACCGGCCTGGGCAAGCTGGGCGGCGTAACCATCGACCTCGGTGCCGGGACGGCGGCAATCGGGAGTTTCCATCATGTTGTCCACGGCGTGGAGGATCTTACCCTGACCGACAGCGCCGACAACTGCACCGGCAACAACGTCCGCAACGTCATTTTTGGTGGAGGTGGCGACGATACCATCAGGGGCGCAGGCGGCAATGACGAACTCACCGGCGGGGGCGGCAATGATCTGCTCTACGGCAATAGCGGAAACGACCAGATCCACGGCAACGATGACAACGATACGATCTTTGGCAACGGTGGAAATGACGAGCTCTTCGGCGATGCGAATGAAGACAGCATCCTGGGCGGCTCCGGCAACGATGTCATTGTCGGCGGCAGCGGCCGGGACAGCCTCAAGGGCGGGAGCGGCAAGGATACAATCATAGGCAACACGGGGCATGACACGATCGATGGCGGCGCCGGCAACGACTCCATCGAGGGAGACAGCAAATTGGCCATGATATCGCGCGGCAATGACTCCATAGTCGGCCGCGGCGGCAATGACACCATCCTTGGCAACGGCGGCAATGACACCATAGCCGGCGGCCCCGGCGACGACTCCATACATGGAGACAGCGGTGCCGATTCCATAGCCGGTGGGCGCGACAACGATACGATCGACGGCGACGCTGGCAAGGATACCATCGAGGGCGGTGCCGGCAACGATATCCTTTACGGAAATGCCAACAGGGACGAGATTTCCGGCGGTCTCGGCCGCGACATTATCCGCGGCGGCGACGGCGCCGACTTCCTCTTTGGCGGCGTCTCCGAACACGACGGAGCCGATACGATCTCCGGTGGGGCCAAGGCGGATGTAATCCTCGGCGGTGCCGGCGACGACCTGCTGAACGGCAACCAGGGAGACGACAAACTGTTTGGCGATGCAGGCAAAGACACGCTGATCGGCGGCAAGGGGATGGATATCCTTGTTGGCGGAGAGGGAAACGACCACCTGACCGGAAGTGGCGGCGCCGATAGCTTTCAATTCGATGCATTGAGCCTCGAAGGCTTCGACACCATCGACGACCTGAGCGTGGATGACAGCATCACCCTCATCGATCAGCTACTCGCCCTCGTTGACATCGGGCAGAGTGGCGGTGACGCCATCGTCACCTATGACGGCGGACAGATAACTCTGCAGGGCGTCGAACATTTGCTCCTGGTGAAGTCACAGGAAGGCACAGACGTGCTGATCAACATCGCGCCACAGCCCGCAGCAGACGTGCTGATCGACTTGTAGCCCGCATTTGCTGCCTCTGTCGTGAACCCGTTTTCCTGGCGCGTGGGCAACGAGCGTCGGCGACGTCTCGGGCGACGATTCCTTCACCTTCAGGACCGCGAGGAGTTGACTTTGCGGCATCGATTGGGCAGTTCCATCGCCCGCAGCCGGAGCCGCCCGGGCACGGCATATAGCAAAACAGGACGTGACATGAGGGAGATCGTCATGCGGAGACCTTTCCCGGCCGCCCTGGCCGCCGCCATCATCACCGCCGCCATTGCGGCCACGCCGGCGCTCGCCGACCGCGCCCAGGTCAATTTCACGGGCACTTTCGGCACCTACGGCGCCTTCGACACCACGTCGGGCTATCGCGGCAAGCAGACCGTCGATTTCTCGCGCGGCCTGGCGCCGGGCACCATCGTGATCAGGACCAGCGAACGGCGGCTCTATTACGTGCTGCCGGGAGGCAAGGCGATCAAATATGGCGTCGGCGTCGGGCGCGAAGGCTTTGCCTGGCACGGCGTGCGCCGCATCGCCCGCAAGGCCGAATGGCCGGGCTGGACCCCGCCGGCGCAGATGATCGCGCGCGAAAGGGCGAGGGGGCACATCATCCCCGACTACATGGAAGGCGGCATCAACAACCCGCTGGGCGCGCGCGCGCTCTATCTCGGCGGCACGCTCTATCGCATCCACGGCACCAACGCCCCGCAGACCATCGGCCATGCCATGTCGTCGGGCTGCATCCGCATGCTCAATTCCGAGGTCATCGACCTGTATGACCGGGTGAGCGTGGGGACCAAGGTGATCGTGGAGTAGGAAGTGGCGAGTAGCGAGTAGAGCACGAGCGGCTTATACCAAAGGAAGCAATTATTGACCTATCTGACCGCATTTTCGCGTCTGCTGGCGAGGCATGGGCCGCGCCATGGTCTGGCTGACCACAAGCGGACCATAACGAAGTCCAGTGGGCGCGAAAATGCGGCCTCCGGTGGGCCAAATCCGCCCGTCGGCGTCGTTCCGGCGCTTGCCCGATGCGCCGGCATCGCGCTGCGCGCCGCGCCTGGCCGAGCGCGCGGATTTGACTCCATCAGATGGGTCAATAATTTCTTCCTTTGGTTCTCTACATAAGGGTGCTGCGTCAAGTGTTTTCTGGCGATCTGTCACCTCTGCCCGCATCGAGCTTGCCATGGTTCTCTTCGACGTCCGGTTTGTCGCTCGGCGTCATCATCCGGGGCTATTGAGCTCGAACAACCAACGGGCCGGCGCACTGTATTAAACGCAGGGGTTTGGCCTGCAACCAACTGTCTCGCGCTCGACCTGCCGGTCCGGCGGCCTGGCGGAGGAGCTCCGTCAGGTCAGGGATTGGATCATCGCTTGCCGGCTCATGCGGCGAAGTGGGTCTCCTCTTTCCATATGCGGCACAGCAGTACCGCCATCTTGCGGGCCAGCGCGGTGCGGGCCTTCTTGGCGCCGGCCCGCTTCATCAACCGCAATCCCCAGCTCTTGAGCGGTGAGGATGCGCGCACTGTCGTCAGCAGACAATTGGCGGCCTCGTAGAGATAATGCCGGGTCATCGCGTCGCCCTGGCGGGAAATCCCGCCCGAAATGTCCCGCTCGCCGGACTGATAGCGCCGCGGTGTCAGCCCGAGATAGGCACCGACATCGCGGCTGCGCCCGAACCGGCGCGGGTCCTCGATCGTTGCCATGAACGACAGCGCCGTCACTGGACCGACGCCTGGCACCGACATCAGATGCCAGCATGGCTTGCTCGTGCGCACGATCTCCCGGACCTTGGTGTCCAAAGCCGCGACCTGGCTCTCGATCGCGCCGAGTGCTTCAAGAAGTGCCGAAACGCAGGCATAAAGAAGGTCGTCATGGGCGCAGCACGCCCTCGCCGTCTCGTCGAACCGCTTGCAGCCCATTCGCGCCTTCACCGTGATGCCAAACGGGCGCAGCAGGCCGCGAATCTGTCCGCACAGCATGCGCTTGTTGGTGACCAGTTGATCGCGCGCCCCAAGCAGCGCGCGATGGCGATGGCTGTCTTCGCTCTTGACGTGAACCTCCCCGTACCAGCCCGTCTGGAGCATCTCGGCAAGCGCCCGGGCATCCGCCTTGTCGGTCTTCACGCTGCGCGCCTTCACCGCATCCGCCGCCCGCCGCGCGTCCATGCACACGACAGGCAAGCCAAGTCCCTTCAGCGACCGATAAAGCCAGGGGGTAATCGATCCCGTCTCGAGCCCGACAAGCGCGAGCTCGCCCGAAAACCGCGCCAGCCGATCGGCAATCATCTCAGGGTGCGTATCCGCGACCCCCTCCCAAACCGCGCAACCGGTCTCATCAACCACGCAAATCCGCGTCGCCTTGAGGCTCAAATCCAATCCGACATAATATCCCACAGCTGCTCTCCTCTTCTTCAACCAGCATCGAGATCGTTCCATCTCGACGAGGGGGGCAGCAACCCTCATGTATGGGATGTATTACCTCGGGCCTGCTGAGTATCGCGCCAGCGCCACAACCGGGATTCTCAACCGGCCGAAGAGCTTGTTCACTGCACCCTGCACCCCGGCACCGTCGCGATCGACATTTCCGATGAAACGTCGTGTTGCCGATAAAACGTGAAGCGAGTGGCCCAACAGGCACAGCAGACGAGAAGTAAAATCATAAATATATGACGTAGAGTAAATTTTGGAAATTTCCAAACCAGACCGATATATTTTTGTTATTGTGCTGTCGGATAAACTGGATTAATCTAATACATCGTAACTCATGCGGGGATTGCCGGGCCGCTGCGGCGAAGATTCCGCTTCTGATGCAATCTTCATGACGGCGCAAGCGCTCCGGGGCAGGCGATCCCTCAACGAGGCCGGATCAAATTGTCTGGCGAACATGGCCCTCGTGCCGCATGGTTCAAGTGACCGGCCGGGGCTCGATCGGCGTCCCTTCAGTGCAAGCGGGCGCCCGCTGCGGAGGGAACGCCATGCTGCGCATCAAGATCGACTACCCGTTCGATACTTACACCATGTTCAAGGAAGCGATCGCCGGCATCCTTGGGCCGGGGGGCTCTTACGACCTCGATGTCAACCAGACCGGGACCAAGGTGACGGTTCAGGACTTGTCTGGTGGCGGCAGCAACAACCTGACCATCATCGGCACCGGTCTCACGGTCTTCTTTCAATCCGGTTACTACCTCGGCGGAGGCCATGTCAGCGGCTTTGGCTATCACTACGAGGGAAATGCCCACGTGGCCCAAGCCGACATCAGCGGCCTCAACCTCGATGCCACCGCGCTGGAGGGCCTCATCGACGGTGCCACGTCCGTCGTGCAGTTGCAGGATGAGCTGTTCGACAACCGGCCGCAGAAGATCATCGGCAGCCCCTTCGGGGACTACATCCAGGGCGGCCACAAGGCCGACAAAATCTATGGCCATGGCGGCGGCGACTACATCTTCGCCTCGCAAGGCAACGACATCGTCCATGGCAACGCCGGTCTCGACACCCTCAATTTCATCCGGCTGCCCAACAGTCTCGGCGGGGTGACCCTCGACCTCAGCGCACACACAGCATCGTTCGGCACTTTCCACCAGATGATCTACGGATTCGAGTACATATTTCTGACCAGCCATGCCGACAAAGTCACGGGCACTAGCCGTGCCGAAAGCATCGTTGGCGGTGCGGACAACGACATCATCTCCAGTATGGGCGGCAAGGACACGATTTTCGGTGGCGACGGCAAGGATGTGATTCATGGCGGCCTGGGCAAGGACTTCATCAACGGCGGCGCCAAGAATGACAAACTATTCGGCGGGAGCAACGCCGATGCGATCCACGGCGGCGGCGGCAACGACACGATCAACGGCGGTTCGGCAGCAGACCAACTCCACGGTGAGGCCGGGCGCGACCGCATATTCGGGGATACTGGCAGGGACCATATTTATGGCCAAGCCGGCAACGATGTTCTCAAAGGCGGCGGCGGCCCCGACGACGTCTATGGCGGCCCCGGAGAAGACGTGATCCGCGACGGGTTTGGAAACGATTATTATTCTGGCGGTGGAAGTGCAGATACGTTTCATTTTCATAATTCTAAATCTTATATGGGTAAAGATGAAATTAGTGACTTTACTAATATTGACAGCGTAATTATTCATGACGAGACTGTCGGTGGTGTGCGCTTGGATATATCAGATGCAGATGCACATACAATCGACTATGGTGAGGCTTCCAACGTAATAGTGTTCGACAACGTTGATGTTAACCATCTATCGATAACGCAAGACGGGGCTGACGTTCTGGTGGTACTTGTATAAACGTGTAGAGCATTCGCACTCCGAGGGCAGCATTGGCCGTTCGTGTGCCGCCGTGGCGAACCGCGTGGAACCGCCATCACGCCGGCACGTTATGCGGGCCCCGCCGCGCCGGCACGCTCTGTCGCTCGCCTGTTGGCGTACACGCTTGCAATTTCGCCTGTGCTTGCGTATGTCAGCCCCAATGCAACCCTGATTTCACCCGAGTGAAGGAGACCGAGCCCCATGGCGCGCGTCACCGTTGAAGACTGCATCGACAAGCTGCCCAATCGATTCGAACTGGTGCTGCTGGCCGCCCATCGCGCCCGCACCATCTCGCAAGGCGCCCCGCTGCTGGTCGACCGCGACAACGACAAGAACCCCGTCGTTGCCCTGCGCGAGATCGCCGATGTGGCGCTCGACAAGGACGATCTGCGCGAGGATTACGTGCACTCCATGCAAAAGCATGTGGAAGTGGACGAGCCCGAGCAGAGCGAAACCCCGCTTCTGTCCTCGGCCGGCGACATGGTCGCAGCCTCCATGGACGAGCCGGTGGAAGAGCTTGACCTGATGACCGAGGAGGACCTGTTGCGCGGCCTCGACGGGCTTCCCCCCGCCGAAAGCCCCGGCAGCCAGCGCTCGGGCTACTGAGCAGCGCACCAAATTCGACTTTTGAGGGTGGCCGGAACGTCGCGAAGACGTTCTGGCCACTTTTATTTTATCCTGCGCCGCCTATGATGAAGTTCTTGGTCCCATAACGGGAAAATATGAGGCGACGGGGACGGTGCCGCCGTCATGATGCGTCAGTATGAACTGGTCGAGCGCGTGACCGCCTACGATCCGGATGCGGACGAGGCGATGCTCAACCGCGCCTATGTCTATGCCATGCAGGCGCATGGCCACCAGAAGCGCGCCTCGGGCGATCCGTTCTTCTCCCACCCGCTGGAAGTCGCCGCCATCCTCACCGAGATGAAGCTCGACGACGCCACCATCGTCGCGGCTCTGCTGCACGATGTCATCGAGGACACCGACGCCACCCATACCGAGATCGCCACCCTCTTCGGCAAGGAGATCGCCGACCTGGTGGACGGCCTCACCAAGATCAAGCGCCTCGACCTCGTCTCCAAGGAGGCGGCGCAGGCGGAGAACCTGCGAAAACTCCTGGTCGCCGTCTCCAAGGACATCCGGGTGCTGCTGGTCAAGCTCGCCGACCGGCTGCACAACATGCGCACCCTGGAGTTCATGAAGCCGCAAAAGCGCCAGCTCATCGCCCAGGAGACCATCGACATCTATGCCCCGCTCGCCGGGCGCATGGGCATGCAGGCGGTGAGGGACGAACTGGAAGACCTCGCCTTCAAGGTGCTCAACCCGGAAGCCCACCGCACCATCGTCGAGCGCCTGCACCGCTTGCGCGAGGAATCGGGCGATGCCATCGCCGAGATCGAGAATGCGCTGAAGGCCAAGCTCGCCGAAAGCGGCATTGAGGCCGAAGTGCAGGGGCGCGAGAAGCGGCCCTATTCAATCTGGCGCAAGATGGAGCGCAAGAATTTGTCGCTGGGCCAGCTTTCCGACATTTTCGCCTTTCGCGTCATCGTCGCGGGCGAGGATGAATGCTACCGCGCGCTCGGCATCGTGCACCGCACCTGGCGGGTGGTGCCGGGCCGTTTCAAGGACTACATCTCCAACCCCAAGCAGAACAACTACCAGTCCATCCACACCACCGTCATCGGGCCGCGCCACATGCGGGTGGAACTGCAGATCCGCGACCGCGAGATGCACCTGATCGCCGAATCGGGCATCGCCGCCCATGCCGCCTACAAGGAGGCCCGGCACGAGGACGAGGCCGAACGCGGTGTAATGCCACGGCCGGTGGAGACCAACGCCTATCAGTGGCTGCGCCATCTCATCGACATCCTGTCGGAGGGCGACAATCCCAAGGAATTCCTCGAGCACACCAAGCTGGAGCTGTTCCACGACCAGGTGTTCTGCTTCAGCCCCAAGGGCCAGCTCATCGCCCTGCCCAAGGGCGCCAACGCCATCGACTTTGCCTATGCGGTGCATACCGACATCGGCAATTCCTGCGTCGGGTGCCTGGTCAACGGCCGCCACCAACCGCTGTTGACCGAGCTGGAAAACGGCGACGAGGTGGAGATCGTGCGCTCCAAGGCGCAGACGCCGCCGGCGGCGTGGGAGAAGGTGGTGGTCACGGGCCGTGCCCGTTCGGCCATCCGCCGCGCCGCGCGCCTGGCCATCCGCGGCCAGTATGCCGGACTGGGGCGCGAGATCATCGAACGCGCTCTCAACCGGCAAGGGCGTGATTACGTGCCCGGCGAGGTGGCAAAGGCGCTGCCGCGACTGGGCTTGAAGGATCTGGACGATGCTCTGGCCGCCGTCGGGCGGGGCGAGCTTGCCTCTGCCGAGGTGCTGCGCGCCGTGGGGCTCACCGTCACCGAGCAGGGCCCCGCCGGTCCGCGCACGGCGCTGCGCGAGGGCCGCTCCAACGGCGCCGAACGCACCATCCCGGTGCGCGGCGTCAATCGTGACCTGCCCATCCGCATCAATCCCGAGACCGGCGCGGTGCCGGGCGAGCGTATCGTCGGCATCCTGACACCGGGCGAGGGCATCACCATATATCCCATATTCGCGCGCGGCCTGCAGCAGTTCGACGAGGAGCCCGACCGCTGGGTCGACCTCGCCTGGGACGCGGCCGACGGCGACGAGGTGTTTCCGGCCCGCATCAAGGTGACGATCCACAACGAGGTGGGCGCGCTTGCCCAGGTGACCGAGGTGATCGGCGAAAACGGCGGCAATATCGAGAACCTGCAAATGGTCAACCGCGCCAGCGATTTCTACGATATCGACATCGTGGTCGAGGTAAAGGACGTCAAGCACCTCAACCAGATCATGCATGGACTGGAGGCACGCCCGCTCGTCAGGTCGGTGAACCGGCGGGCAGGCGGCTGACAGGCCAGCGGCGGCAAACGCGAAGGACAGGAAAAGGCATGCTCAGCAACGACGAGGTTCTGGCGGAGTTCAGGGCGGCGGGTGCCCTGCTGGAGGGCCATTTCGTCCTCTCCTCGGGACTGCATTCCGGGCAGTATCTGCAATGCGCCCGCGTGCTCATGGATCCGGTGCGCGCCGGGCGCCTGTGCGGCGACCTGGCAGACAGGGTGCGCGCGGTGATCGCCGGGCCGATCGAGATGGTGGCCTCGCCCGCCATGGGCGGCGTCGTTGTGGGTTACGAAATGGGCCGGCAGCTTGGCGTTCCGGCAATCTTTTTTGAACGGGTCGATGGCAAACTGAGCTTGCGTCGCGGCTTCGACATCCCCCGCGGCACCCGCTGCCTGATGGTTGAGGACATCGTGACCACCGGACTTTCATCGCGCGAATGCATCGCCGGCATCGAAGAAGCGGGCGGCGTGACGGTTGGTGCTGCCTGCCTCATTGATCGCTCGGGCGGCAGCGCCGACCTCGGCACTACGCTGGTTTCGCTGGCGCGGCTCAATATCGTCAACTACAAGCCTGACGAATTGCCGGCCTCGCTTGCGGCCCTGCCGGCGACCAAGCCGGGCAGCCGCAGCCTCAAATAGGAGACAAGGCCCGGCGATGCTTTTCCGCATGCGCACACCCCGCACCTTCTGGCAACAGGCGAAGCATTTCGTCTGGCCGAAGAAGGGTGTGAAGCGCGGCTGGCACTATATCGGCCACCGGGTAAAGCGCATCTCGGCGCCGCCGCATGTGATCGCGCTCGGTTTCGCAGCGGGCGTCTTTGCCTCCTTCACCCCCTTCGTCGGCTTCCACTTCATCATTGCCGGGCTCATCGCCTTCATCCTCGGCGGCAACATCGTGTCGTCGGCCTTCGGCACCGCTGTCGGCAACCCGCTGACCTTCCCGTTCATCTGGTTCACCACCTACAATGTCGGCGCCATGTTTTTGGGCTTCCATACGCGCGAGCACGTGAGCATAAACCCGCCGGAAGGCTTTTTCGGGTTGTTGTTCTCCGATCCGGCACAGTTCTGGAACCAATTCTGGCAGGCGCTCGAGCCGGTGTTCTTGCCCATGTCGATCGGTGCCCTGGCGCTCGGCCTGCCGGTCTCGGTAGTGTTCTACCTGATGCTCAGGCGGGTGGTGGAAGGCTATCAGCACAGGCGACGCCGCCGCCGCCGCGGCGGGCGCGCGGAGAGCAAGGCGTGATTCTCGGCATCGGCAACGACATCGTCGACATCCGCCGCATCGAGCAGACCCTCGAACGCTTCGGTGAGCGCTTCGTTGAGCGCGTGTTCACCGAGGTTGAGCAGCGCAAATCGGAGCGACGCGCCCAGCGCGCGGCCTCCTATGCCAAGCGCTTCGCCGCCAAGGAAGCCTGCTCCAAGGCGCTGGGCACCGGTTTTCGCAAGGGCACCTACTGGCGCGACATGGGCGTGGTCAACGAACCGTCGGGGCGGCCGACGATAGTGCTGAACGGGGGCGCCAGAGGTCATCTCGAACGCATGACGCCTGCCGGCCATCGCGCCGTCATCCACCTGACATTGACCGATGATTTTCCCTGGGCCCAGGCCATCGTGATCATTTCCGCCGAGCCGGCAGGCGAAGGGACTTGAGGGGCAAAACCCTTCGCGACATCCGCAATGGCAGAGTTCAATTTCGTGCGCTGAGCAGTGCACGATTCTCACGAGCGCGATCGCGCCAGGTAACGCTCCCTTGAGCTTCGGCGACGGCGATCGATGTGTCATAGGCCGCAACCGCCTCGGCGCTTCGATCCAGGCCCTCAAGCACGATCCCGCACCAGCGATGCATCTCCGGTTCATAGGCACGCTGCTCGGTGCGCTCGATCAGGTCGCGCGCCTCCTCCAGCACCGCGAGCGCGGCGTTCAGGTCGCCGGTCAGGTAGAGCGCCTCGGCGTGGCTGAGCTTGAAGAACGGGACATGCTGCCGGGCGCCGGTGGCGACGAAGCCGTCGATTCCGGCGGTGATCAACGGCAGACCAGCCACGCCGTTTCCTTTCATCACCTCGGCTGTTCCAAGTCCCCAATGGGTAATCTGTTCCCAGAACAAGCCGCCGGTACGCTTTGTATGGTCGCGCAGGTGCGTCACGGAAGTCTGCATGCGATCAGCATCCCGGTCGAACGCCCCGAGGAGAATGTCCCACGATAACGCGAAGGCCAGGGAATTGGCGTCTGAGCCGTTACGCGCGAGCGTTTCGATCGCCCTGCTGGAGCAGGCAAGCGCCTCCTCACGGTGTCCCAACGACCAATCGATATGGGTCCGCATCGACGGCATCGTCGCAACGGGGTTGTGCGCGAACCCCGAAGCAACGTCCCGCGCCGTTTCTTCACCATAAGCCAGTGCGCAGCGCACCGCGTCGTCGGCACCGCTGAGATTGCCCAGCAGAAACCGCGCGGCGGCCGTCATGCGCGCCGCGACAAGATCCATCCAGTCGACACCGGTTTCCCGCGCGATGTCGGCAACCTGTTGTCCGGTCTCCTCTGCCCGCCGGGTCTGGCCGGAGATCATGTAGCCAACGTATCCGCCATAAAGGGCGATGGCGTGGGCCGTGCTGTCACGGAGCCGTGCGGCGAGGGCGCCGGCGCTCTCGAACGTCGCGATCGCCTCGGGTGATCCGCCGCCCACTGCACCGAACTGCGCGTGGCCGAGCCGCACGAGCACGGAGAGCTCCAGCTTACCGTTATCGTCCGCGCTTCCGAGCATCCGCAAAATCCGCAGGGCAGTCGAGCAGTGCGCCACCGCCTCCGGTTGGGCAGATCGCCCGAAGGCGTCGATGCTGGCTTTCTCGGACCATAAAAGGGCCCTCCTCAGATCACCGCCGCGCTCGAAGAGCCGGGCCAGCACTTCGGGCGCCGCCTCCGGGCCTGCTTTGGCCGAAAGCACCCCGGCAATTGCCAGATGCAATCCCTGCCGGCGCTGGCGCAACATGCTGTCGTAGGCGACGTCCTGAACCAGCGCGTGCTTGAAGGTGTAGACCTCGCCCTCGTCCTGGCGGGCGCGGAAGGCCAGTTGCGACGCCACCAGCCGATCGAGACCGGCGTCGAGGTTGATCCGCTCGTCCACCACCCGGGCGAGCAGACCGCGCCCGAAGTCCCGGCCGATCACCGCACCGATCTGGGCGATCTCCTTGGCCGGGCCGAGCCGGTCCAGCCGGGCCATCAGCGATGCCTGCAGCGTGACCGGGACGTCATCGTCGGCGAGATCGAACCCGGCCTCGGCGATCTCCTTGGTCAGTTCCTCGACGAACAGCGGCACCCCGTCGGTGCGCTCGACGATGCGGGCGATCGCACTCCCGGCAAGCTCCTGCCCGGCGCCTCGAACGGGTTTTCGCCCTTGTGCTCGGCCCGCACCGCCCAAGCCTCCACGGGGCCCTTGAAACCTTTGAGCGGCTGAGGCCCGAGAAAGTCGAGATCGAATGCCGCGCGCACCAACGCACGCGTCGTCGGGCCGATGACCACACCGCCGGGTATCGCCACGCCCTGCAATCGAGCGGCCAGGTTCGGCGTCTCGCCGCTCACCATGCCCTGCGGGCCGGCACTGCCTTCCTCCAGGTCTCCGACGACCACCTGCCCGGTGGCGATGCCGACACGGGCGGCCAGCATCTCCTCCGAGCCGCCCGGCAGCGGCAGAAGAGCGACAGCCGCGACGGCTTCCAGCCCGGCGCGCACGGCTTGCACCGCCTGATCCTCCCCGGCGTGGGGCCAGCCGAAATAGGCGATCACGCCGTCGCCCAGCCAGTTCACCAGGTAACCGTTGTTCTCCCGGATCACATCGGCCACGGTCGCCTGGTAGCGCTGCATGAGCGCCCTAAGATCTTCCGGGTCGAGGCGGCCGGAAAGCTCGGTCGATCCGACCAGATCGACGAAAACCACCGTGAGTTGACGCCGCTCGGCTTCAGTTGTGCCGCTTGCTGTGATCGCCTCTGCCGGTAGCGCCGCCGAGGCGTCGCCGATCTTCGAGATCGCGTTCATTACTCGCCGCCTTGGACCGATCGGGAGCCCAAGCTCGACAAGGTCGTCTGCCGTTATGAAAGGGAGGTCGCGAACGTCGATCTCATTCTGGATGAACGCTTCGGCATATCGACCCAACTCCAGCGTCTCCAACCACTTAGCGATGCTGTCGGCCATGCGCGGTTCCTCCAGCCGAGACTACGTGAGGACCTCGCAATTGGCCAATGGCAAAATCAGGTCGCAAGCGGTCAACTTCTTAGACATACAAGCTCGACCGCTTTGCGCTCAACGGGCCAAGTGCAGACTCATGCGCGGCAAGAGTACTTGTTGGCGGCAACACTCATTCAGGCAGGCGCGCTGCCGATCAGCCACATCGCACCTGGCAGGCGCACGCTCGCACCGTCCGCATAGGGCGCCAGCGCTTCGCGGAGGGAAGCGATGGCGGCCGAGACAACCTCTGCTGGCCGGTTGCGCAGCCAACTGTTCACGGCGCCGATCTGGGTTGACTGAAGCACAGCCTCCGCCAGCCCGCGGCCGGCGGCGACGTCGAGGTCCATGTCGAGCTTCTCGAAGCGCGGCGGCGTCCACCCGGCCGCGGTGAGAACCTCGCTGACGTGCTCTGGATCGGCGAAAGCGAACATTCCGGGAGCGTTCGGGACCGGCTTCGGACGCGGCGGCAGATGCTGCGCGACTGCAGTCATCGGCACCTCCATCCACGGGTTTTCGGCCAGCGAGCGCCAGCACACGAGCACCATGCGCGCATCCGGAGCAGCGCCGCGTCGCATATTGGTGAAGGCCGCCACCCTATCGCCGAAGAACATCACGCCGAAGGCTGAGGTCAGCAAATCATATTCGCCCAGCGCCGCCGTAGCGGGATCGGCCTGCCGCCAATCGACGTTGGTGATGCCGGCGGCGCTCGCGCGCCTTGCACCCTCGGCCAACATCGGCCCGGAGATATCCAACCCCGCCACGCGGCGGGAAGGACCGACGGCGCGCGCAAACTCCAATGTGGGCGCGCCACAGCCACAGCCGATATCCACCACCCTTTCGCCGGCGCGCGGCGCGGCAAAGGTGAGCAAGGCGTCCGTCACCGGCGCGAGCGTGATATCGGTTTGCTCCTGTCGAGCCACCCATGTGTGGCCGCCATTTCCATTCCAGAAGGCAAGCATGTCGGCGTTGATCTCTTCGGCGGCAGCCATGCAAGTCCTCCTGTTGGGCGGGAGCGCACGTTGCAGCATTGCATGGCGGACTACAAGCGGACGGCGGCGATGCTGTCTCGAACGCACAAAGATGGCCATCGCCTGCGCGCAACCCGATCGGCGACTGCTGTGCGCCAAGCGGCACTGCGCGAGCCGGGCCTTTCTGCCATCACGGCCCGCATAACCGTTCCTGTCCAAAATGCGGCCAAAATTGCGGTCGAATGAAGCCTGGCGCGCCATGGCGGGATCATGGTCAAGCCGGCGGGGTTCTGGAACAGCACGTCTGCTCTGGCTGTATCGGTGGACGGCGCTTTCACCCGCTGCGCCAATCCGGACATCGAGCAGGCCACCACGCGGCGCCATGTCACGGTGGAAGGCAGCGGAGATGGCAGCGTCGACTACTATATGCCTTCACCTTCACCGAGGCCGGCAGCAAGGCGACCTTCGACATCGATGGCGGCTGTCCGGGCTTTGATGCCTGGCTGCGGCTTCTGGATGCATCGGGCAACACCCTGGCAGATAACGACGACGCGCCTGTTGGGCGGGCTGCACACCAAGTGCCGGGGTGACGGGCGAAGGGGGCTGCGCATGGTAAGGGAATGACGCCGGCGGCAGGGTGTTGCACGGTTGCAACACCCACAGCAGCGACTCCGGGCCGCAGGGCCGGTTGCGTTGCGGCACGGCCAGTGAGGGGCTATAGCCCTTGCGTGACCGTCAACGGGGCGGGCCGGAACGGGGGCCGGCTGGAACGATGGGTGTGGATTTGCCAGAGGCCGACAAGAACAAGACCGCACGAGGCAGCGCGAAGCGCAAGGCGCAGGACAGCACCTGGGATACGATCAAGATCGTCATCGAGGCGCTGCTCATCGCCTTCGTCATCCGCACCTTCCTGTTCCAGCCGTTCAACATTCCTTCCGGCTCGATGATCCCGACCTTACTGGTGGGGGACTATATCTTCGTCTCCAAGCTCTCCTACGGTTACGGGCCCTATTCCTTTAATTTCAGCGTCACCCCGTTCGGGTACAACCTGTTCAAGTTCGGGCCGCTGCCGTTCAAGGGCCGCTATGTGCTCGCCGCCAAGCCCAAGCGCGGCGATGTCGTGGTGTTCAAGCTGCCGAGCGACAACGAGACGGACTACATCAAGCGCGTGATCGGCCTGCCCGGCGACAGCATCCAGGTGAAGGGCGGCGTCGTCTACATCAATGACAAGCCGGTCAAGCGCGAGCGCATCGCCGACAGCACCGATGCCGCCGATACGGGCTACGTCTTCCCCGTCAAGCGGTACCGTGAGATCCTGCCCAATGGCGTGAGCTACGTAACCTTCGACTTGCGCGACGACTCGACGGGCGGGGCGGACAACACCGGCGTGTTCCACGTGCCGCCCAACCATTATTTCATGATGGGCGACAACCGCGACAACTCCAACGACAGCCGTTTCGATGTGGGCTACGTGCCCTACGAGAACCTGATCGGCAAGGCCGACATCCTGTTCTTCTCGCACCGCCCGGTGACATGGTGGGAGGTCTGGCGCTGGCCCTTCGTTATCCGCTGGAGCCGCTTCTTCAAGCTGGTAGACTGATGCCGGCTCGGCTCTCCGCCGAGGAGGCCGCCGAGCTTGAGCTTCGGCTCGCCCATTCGTTCAAGCACAAGTCGCTTCTCACCCGCGCCCTCAGGCACGCCGGGCCCACCGGCGCGCCCCAGGAAGACAACGAGCGGCTGGAGTTTCTCGGCGACCGGGTTTTGGGGCTGGTGGTGGCGGAAGACCTCTACCGCCGCTTTCCCGATGTACCGGAAGGCCATCTCGCTCGCCGCCTCAATGCGCTGGTGTCGAAAACGGCCTGCGCCGGGGTGGCCGAGGAGCTGGGGCTGTCCGACCTCATCGCCCGGCGCGGCACCGGCGCGTCCGCGACACAGCGGGTGCTGGCCGATATCTGCGAAGCGCTGGTGGCGGCGGTCTATCTCGACGGCGGCCTCGAGGCAGCGCGGGCCGTGGTGCTGAAGCACTGGAAGGAAGGGCTCGAAACCGCCGAGACGACAAGGCGCGACCCGAAATCGCAATTGCAGGAATGGGCACTGGGCAAGGCCCTGCCGGTGCCCGACTATGCGGTCACGGGCCGCGAGGGTCCGGACCATGCTCCGTTCTTTACCGTGTCGGTGACCGTAGAGGGCGAGGAGCCGGTCTCGGGCTCCGGGTCCAACAAGCGCGAGGCTGAGCAGGTCGCCGCGGAAACTTTCCTCGAGAGGCACGGGATCGCGCGCACATGAATGAGGACACTCGCCCAACCCGGTGCGGGTTCGTCGCCGTCATCGGGGCGCCGAACGCCGGCAAGTCGACGCTGGTCAACGCGCTCACCGGCACAAAGGTCTCCATCGTCAGCCGCAAGGTGCAGACGACGCGGGCGCGCATCCGCGCCATCGCAGTGAGGGAGGAAAGCCAGATCGTCTTTGTCGATACGCCCGGCATCTTCTCGCCACGCAGAACGCTCGATGAAGCCATGGTGACGGCGGCCTGGGCGGCGCTGGACGAAGCCAACCTGGCTCTCCTCATGGTCGATGCCCGTGCCGGCATCACGGCGGAGGTCTCCGCCTTGCTCGAACGGCTTGCCTCGGTGAAGACGCCGGTGGTGCTGGTGCTCAACAAGATCGACCTGATCGAAAGGTCAAAACTGCTTGCCTTGGCGAAAGACCTCAACGACAAGGCGAGGTTTACCGCCACATTCATGGTGAGCGCCCTGTCGGGCGATGGGCTGGCCGACCTGGCCTCGCATGCCTTCGCCGCCATGCCGGAAGGCCCGTGGCTCTATCCGGAAGACCAGGTGGCCGATTTCCCCATGCGCTTCCTGGCGGCTGAACTGACGCGCGAGCAGGTGTTCGACCTGCTGCACGACGAACTGCCCTATGCCTCGACGGTGGAAACGGAGAGCTGGCGCGAGCTCAAGGACGGCTCGGTGCGCATCGATCAGGTGATTTTTGTGGAGCGCGAAGGCCAGCGGCGCATCGTTCTGGGCGAGAAGGGCCGGACCATCAAGTCCATCGGCCAGGCGGCGCGCGAGGCCATGACTGAAGCCTTTGGCCACAAGGTGCACCTGTTCCTGTTCGTCAAGGTGCGCAAAGGCTGGGCCAGCGACCCCGAGCGCTTGCGCATGATGGGGTTGAAACCGTAATTCCCGCGGCCATCAGGGTGACGACTTTCGAGATGGGTCGAACTCCCGGGCGGGTGGTATAAGGCCCCATGGAATGGCATGATGAGGGCTTGGTCATTGGCGTGCGGCGGCACGGCGAGACGTCGGCGCTGGTGGAGGTGCTGACGCGCGCCCACGGCCGTCATGCGGGGCTGGTGAGGGGCGGGCGCTCGCGCCGCCTCAGGCCGGTGCTGCAAGCGGGCAACCAGGTGGCCGTCACCTGGCGGGCGCGGCTGGAGGACCATCTGGGTGCCTTTACCATCGAGCCCATCGCCCTGCGCGTGGCCGGTCTCATCGACGATCCGGAAAAGCTCGCCGCCCTGTCGAGCCTTACAGCCCTGTGCCGCCTCTTGCCCGAGCGCGAACCGCATGAGCGGCTCCACGAGGCGGCCGGGATCGTGCTTTCGGCACTGGAAGAGGGCGATCACTGGCCGGCGCTCATGGTGCGCTGGGAGCTGGGATTGCTGGACGAACTCGGCTTCGGGCTCGACCTCAGCCGTTGCGCGGCGACCGGTACGGCGGACGATCTCGTCTATGTGTCGCCCAAGAGCGCCCGCGCGGTGAGCGCGGCGGCGGGCGCTGAGTGGCATGAAAAGCTCTTGAAGCTGCCGGCCTTCCTGCTCGGCCGCCAGGCGGGAAGCGCGGAGGCGGACGATATCGCCGCCGGCTTCCGCCTCACCGGCCATTTCCTCAATCGCCATGTGCTGGAACCGCGCGGGCTCGATGAGCCGGAGCCGCGCAAATGGATGGTTTCGGGCTTCCTCAACCGGGCGGACGATCGCTCTGCTTGATGGCCGGGCTGCCGGGCTGGTCGGGATCGTTGGTCCAGCGGTAGCCCATAGCGGAAATGCCGTCGATCACGGCCGCCAGATCCTTCCACGCCCGGTCCTTCAGATCGCTGTTGAAGAGATAGGGGTGGACGAAGAGCGAGGCGATGCCGTCGCGCACCACGGTCATGGCGTGGGCCTTTGCCAACAGGTCCGCAACGCTGCTTTGGCCGTCCTTGTAATAGAGATAGCCGATGTTCTCCGGGATCACGTACTGGCCGTAATAGTCGCGGTGGATCACGTAAGGATATTGCTGCTCCAGTTGGGCCTTGCCGAGCTCGGGATGCCGCGCCACGTCCTCAAGGTCGGTGGAGTAATAGGCGACGCGCTGATAGGTGCGGGCAAAGGCAAGCGGCACCAGCCGGTAGGCGAGGGGCGATGCCCGGTAATGCGGCATCTCGTAATAATCGGGCTTGAGGCCCGCGTTGGTCAGTTCGGCGATGCCGTGTGCCAGCCGGGAGAGCACCGAGCGGGCCGTTTCGCCGGCGGGCGGCAGCTCATGCGCCTTGTCCCAGAACTCGAAACCTTCCGCGCTGATGGTGTCGGACTTCGATCCCGGCGGATCGTACTGGTGGGTATAGCCGTGCATGACGATTTTGGCGCCGTCCCTGACGGCCTGCTGCAAGGCCATGCGCACGGGTATGGCATTGCCGCCGCCATCGATCGGCAACTCCTGGCGCACGCCGTTGTTGTAGCGCCCGGCGGGGTCGACGTAATGCGGGATGACGGCGAGCGAGTAAGGGATGTCGCGGTCCTTGAGGAAGCGGTTGAGCTCGCGCAGGCTGCTGGCGGGGTTTTTGGCGTGCACGTCCTCCAGCCGGATCATCGCCTGGTGCCGTTCACCATGCTCGATCCCGAGGATGTCGTGCAGGATGTCGCAGAAGGCGAGATAGGGCCGGTCGGCTTCCAGCGCGTTGAAGGGCATGCCGGCCACCAACCAGAAATTGCCCGATTGCAGGATGTAAGGCTGCGAATCACCGCTCGTCAGGTTCCTTACCGTCGCCCACACATGCAAGCGGGAGGCATCCTTGACGAGGACGCCGGAAAACGTGTCGTCGAACCTGAGGTCGCGCGGCAGGTCGACGCCCTTATACGTCACCACGTCGTAGAAGTTGGGGTTGGAACGGGTGGGCGTGCGCGGGCCGACCAGTAGCGTACCGTAGTTCCAGAAGCCGTATTTCCGCTGGAAGGCGGGCTCGATGGCATTGGGCATGTTGTAGAGGTTCTCGCCCAGCCACACGACGGTCTTGAAGGTGGTGACGACATCGCTGAAGAAGCTCTTGGGGATGGCCGATGAGGGATCGGTGCCGACGTAGAAGATGTCGTCGAAGCGCTCGATGTCGCCGGATGCATAGTGCGAGACCGGCAGGATCCGCGGCGTGATGTCGAAATGACCCAACAGGTTGAGCATGATGCGGGAATAGATGGGTCCGTATTTGCGGTTCGGCCCGAAGGAGACATCGTCGTAGTAGACCGCGGCCTTGCGGGGCGAGGGCAGTGGCGGCGGCTTGCGGTTGGCCAGTTCATTGCCAAGCGCAGCTAGCGAGCGATCGCCCTCCGGCGCGACGGCCGCGATGGTGCCAAGTCGCGGGATGTGCTCGGCGATCTGCGGGTCGCCCCATACCTCCTCCACCGCACGCCCGCCATAGACGGCGAAGGCAAAGGCCAGGACGACGACGAGCGCCAACCGGGAGATCACATTCGGTTTCTGCCGCACTGATGCCATCGCGCCGCCGATTTGAGGTCAGGGTGCTCGCACCATGATCGAGGCGAGGCGCGATCCCTTCCGAATAGTGCGGCAGGATGCAGGCTCAATTTTGAAATTGGCTTAATGCACCACACCGTCGCGGAAGCGATAGCTGCGGGTCTTGGCGTCGTAGCTGGAGAAGAACTCGCGCACCTGGGGATGACGCACCGGCTCGCCCGAATCATCGGCAAGCAGGTTCTGCTCGGAAACATAGGCGATGTATTCCGTCTCCTCGTTCTCGGCCAGCAGATGATAGTAGGGCTGGTCCTTGGTCGGGCGGATCTCCTCGGGGATCGACTGCCACCATTCCTCGGTGTTGGAGAAGGTGGGATCGACGTCGAAAATCACGCCGCGGAACGGGAAAAGCCGGTGCTTCACCACCTGGCCGATGCCGAATTTCGCCTCTCGATTGTCTACGTTCATGGTTCTATCAAATAGCGCTGGCGCGCGGCTTGGCAAGAGGCGTTCCGTTGTCATGGTGTCACAAACCGTACATTGCCGCGGTGTCAGGCTCGCGTGCCGCCACCAGGCGGGCGAGATCGACGATGACCTTGGCCTGCTTCCAGGTGGCATCGTCCTGCATCTTGCCGTCGATCATAACCGCTCCGGTGCCGTCGGGCATGGCCTCCAGGATGCGCAGGGCGAATTTGACCTCATCGACCGGCGGCGAGAACACCTTGCGCGCAATCGCAAGCTGGCTCGGATGCAGCGACCAGGCCCCGACGCAGCCCTGCAGGAAGGCGTTGCGGAACTGCGCCTCGCAGGCTTGCGGGTCGGAAAAATCGCCGAAGGGCCCGTAAAACGCCTTGATGCCGTTGCTGGCGCAAGCATCGACCATCCTGGCGATGGTGTAGTGCCACAGGTCCTGCTGGAAGAAGGCGCGGGGCTCGCTTTCGCCGCCGGCATCGGCGAGGACACCATAAGCGGGATGGCCGCCGCCCACCCGCGTCGTCTTCATGCCGCGCGAGGCGGCAAGGTCCGCCGGCCCCAGGCTCATGCCGTGCATGCGCGGCGAGGCGGAAGCGATTTCCTCAACGTTCTTCACCCCTTCGGCGGTTTCGAGAATGGCATGGATGAGGATGGGACGGTCGATCTCGTGGCGCGCTTCGAGCTGGGCGAGGAGCTGGTCGAGGTAATGGATGTCCCAGTCGCCTTCCACCTTGGGCAGCATGACGACGTCGAGCTTGTCGCCCACGGCTGAGACGATCTGGGTGATATCATCGAGCGCCCACGGGCTGTTGAGGCAGTTGATGCGCGTCCACAGGCCGGTGGAGCCAAAATCGTTGGCCTCGGCCACCTCGATGAAGCCCGCGCGCGCGGCCTCCTTCTGGTCGGCCGGAATGGCGTCCTCCAGATTGCCGAGCAGCACGTCGGCCTGGGCGATCATGTCCGGCACTTTGGCGCGCATCTTTTCCATGTGCGGGGGAAAGAAGTGGATCATGCGCTCGATCCTGACCGGCGGCTCGCGGAAAGGGGCAGGGGCGCCGATGGCGAGCGGTTTGTAGAAACGCGATGGCAGGCGCATGGGGCTCGTCTCCTGTTGGGGGCGGCTTCAGCGAGGGGCAATAGGCTATTGCCTCAGCCGCGGCAAGGCTTGGCGAGGTTGACGGGCGGGCGGCCGGTTTGTAGCAAGCCCGGCGAAGCTTGCGGGGACCGGAACGGCATGATCACCATCATCAATCTGGCGATGCCCTTTTTCGGGCTGATCGTGCTGGGGCTGATCGCCTCGCGCATCTTCGGCAAGGAGAACCGGCAAGACCTCTACTGGCTCAATATCTTCGTCGTCTATTTCGCCCTGACGGCGCTCATCTTCCGCACCATCGCACGCGCTCCCTTCGAGGAATTGATCGCCTGGCCGTTCTTTACCTCCACCACGTTTGCCACGTTCCTCGTGTTCATCATCCCGTTCGGCGCCTCGATGCTGGTGCTGCGGACGGGAATTGCCCGCGCCGCCATCCAGGGCATGGCGGCAAGCTATGGCAATATCGGCTATATGGGCCTGCCGCTGTCGATCGCCTTTTTCGGCCAGAAGGCGGTGGTGCCGGCGGTGCTCATCTTCTGTTTCGACAACATCCTGCAGTTCACCCTGACACCGATGTTGGCGGCCCTCGGCCACAGCCGGGCGAAAGAACTTTCGCCCGCACGGCTCGCCCTGCATGTTGCCTGGTCAATCATCTCACACCCGTTCATCGTCGCCACGCTTCTGGGCGGCATCGCCTCGGCGGTCACCTATCTGAGGCCGGATGTCGCGGCCGAGGTGCGCGCGGCGCCGGGTGTTGCGGTGATCGATCAGCTCCTGGAGATCCTGTCAAGGGCGGCAGGACCCGTGGCTCTGTTCGCCCTCGGGGTGACGGTCGGCATGCGGCGGTTCGCCGGCATCGGGGCGGAATTTCCCATGCTGATCTTCGCCAAGCTGCTGCTCCATCCGCTGCTTGCCTATACCATCCTCACCATGGTCGGCGGCTTCGATCCCATGTGGATCAATGTGGCGGTGATGATGGCGGCGTTGCCGACGGCGGCCAATGTGTTCGTCTTGGCAAGCCAGTACCAAACCTATATCGAGGGGGCATCGAGCAGCATTCTGGTGTCGACGCTTTTGTCGGCCTTTACCATTCCTGTTCTCATTTATGCCATCAAGGCGGGCTTTTTGCCCTGACCCACACGTTTGCCGAGTTCGTCGCATGACCGAGACCGCCACACGACAATTGCCGCTCGCCGGCATCAAAGTCCTCGACTTCTCCACCCTGCTTCCCGGCCCCATGGCGAGCCTGATGCTGGCGGAATCCGGCGCCGAGGTGATCAAGATCGAGCGCCCGGGCGAGGGCGAGAACATGCGCCACTATGAGCCCAAGTGGGGGCGCGATGCGGTGAGCTTTGCGCTTCTTAACCGGGGCAAGAAGAGCCTGGCGCTCGACCTCAAGGACAAGCGCCAGCTCGCCCTGCTGGAGCCGCTGCTGCGCGAGGCTGATGTGGTTCTCGAACAATTCCGCCCCGGCGTGATGGACCGGCTGGGGCTCGGCTATGCCGCGCTCAAGGGCATCAATCCGCGCCTCATCTACTGCTCGATCAGCGGCTACGGCCAGTCCGGCCCCAAGGCGCAGGTGGCCGGTCACGACATCAACTATATCGGCGATACCGGCCTTCTGGGTCTCAATCCCGGCCGCCCGAAGAACCCGACCGTGCCGCCAGTGCTCGCCGCCGATCTCGCCGGGGGCAGCTATCCGGCGGTGGTCAACATCCTGCTGGCCCTGTTGCAGCGGGAAAAGACGGGAGAGGGCTGCAGTATCGACGTCTCCATGACCGACAACATGTTCATGCTGATGAGCTGGGCGCTGGGGCAGTCGCTGGTCACCGGCAAGTGGCCAAGACCGGGGCGCGAGCAGCTCACCGGCGGCTCGCCGCGCTATCAGCTCTATCTCACCGCCGACAATCGCCATGTGGCGGTGGGGGCGCTGGAGCAGAAATTCTGGGACACGTTCTGCGACATCGTCGGGTTGCCGGAGGATTTCCGCGACGATGCGGCCGATGCGCGCGCCACCATCATGAAGGTGCGCGAAATCATCGCCGAAAAGCCGGCCGAGCACTGGAAGGCGGCCTTTACCGGCAAGGACTGCTGCTGCTCGGTGGTCGCCACCCTGGAAGAAGCCATGCGCGAGCCGCATTTCCACATGCGCGGGGTGTTCGACCACACCATCGTCAACGACGACGGCCAGGATCTCCCGGCGATCCCGGTGGCTATCGCTCCGCCTTTGCGGGTCGACGCCAAGACCCCGCGCGCCGCCCCGGCGCTGGGCGCGCACAATGATGAGTTGCTGAAGCGCTAGCGGACAAGGCGTCCTTTGGGCCAGCAGAGCCCTTCAGCCGGCCAACGCCTTGACGGCCCATGCTCTCACTTTGAGGGCGATCGAACCGTCATCTCGGGGCGACAGGCGTTGTTGCAGGCTTTCCTTCAGCCGCTGCCGGGCTTGCGGCTGCAGACTGGCGCAGTAGCCGGGTGCCGGCCCCGCGCCCAAAGTGAAAGGACGCCAATAGTCCTCGAAATCCTTGAACACCGTCGGCATCTCGATAGCAGTGCAATCGACTGACGTGAGGCCGGCTGCACTTGCCAGGCCGGTCAAACCGTCCGGCGTGCAGAACGCAAAGCGCTTGCGCTCGGTGAGTTCGATGGCGTTGCGATCAAGGGCAGTTGCGGCATCCCAGAAGGCGCGCATGAATTCCACGCCGCCTCCGGGATAGTCCCAGACATAAAATGCAATCCTTGCTCCAGTGCGTGCCACGCGGTTCATTTCGGCGAGTGCCTTTTGCCTGTCGGGAATGAAATTGAGAGCCAACGCGGATACGATCACGTCCTTGCTCGCCGTTTCTGCCGCCAGTGCCTGCGCATCGCCCACATGAAACCCGACGCGCCCGTCAGGCACGTTGGTCCGCGCCGTTGCTACAAAGCCTTCAGACGGATCTATGCAATCAAGGCTCTGGGGATTGCACTGCGCCAGGATCGCGGCCGACAGCGCGCCGGTCCCGCAGCCGACCTCCAACCAGTCGAGGCCTTGCGGGACATCGAGCCAATCGAGAAACCGCGGTGCAATCTGGCGGCTCCATCGGCCCATATAGGAATTGTAGCTATTGCCGGCCTGCCAGGCGTCATGACGGGTTGTCTCGACCATCGCTTGCTCCTCGCTTGTGGTGCATTCAATCCGACACGACCGCAACCACGATACGCCCGTCATTGTTAGGTGAACAGCCGCATCAGGCAGGATCGTAAAAGCTTCCAGAGGGCGATATCGCCCCGACTTTGCGGGTCGTCGCAACGACCCCGCGCGCGGCCCCGGCGCTGGGCGCGCAAAATGACGAGTTGCTGAAGCGCTGAGGCACACGCCCGCAATCGACTAATGCGGCCCGTACCCTCCGTCCGTCATGGCCGGGCCGCGACCCGGCCATCCTTTGAACCGTACGGCACGGCGCTCAAAAGGATGCGCGGGTCAAGCCCGTGCATGACGTGAGAGGGGTCGATGAAAAGGTGGACGCGAGGTTCAGCGCATCGAACGCGGCAGGGGGCCGGTTTCGGCGAGGCCGGCGCGCATGACCGAGCGGCGCAGGAACGGGACGGCCGCGACGACGTTGAGGCCGAGGGCGCGTGCCTCGTCGATGAGGCTGGCACCGGCCAGCAGCGAGCGGTTGACGCCGTCGATGGCGAAGATGCGGGGGCCCGTGTCGCGGCGGCGGGCGGCGTCATAGGCCTGCATCACCGGCTCGGCGCCCGGATCCTTGCCACGCCCACAGGCATCGCCGATCAACTCTGCCGCCGTGGCGGCATCGCGCAGGCTCATGTTGAGCCCCTGGGCGCCGATGGGTGGAAAGACGTGGGCGGCCTCTCCCGCCAGTAACACCCTTCGCCTGGCCATGGTGAGGGCATGCATCTCGCTCATGGCAAAGGTCTGGCGCGTGCCGCAGGCGCTGATGAGGCCGAGCTCGCCATGGATCGCGGCCTGCAGTTCCTGGCAGAAACGGCGATCATCGAGGTCGGCGAGGGTGGCTATGCGCTGCGGCTCGTCCATCCACACAAGCCCTGAGCGGTTGCCCGGCAGCGGCACCGTGGTCAACGGGCCGCCGGGGCGGTGATATTCGCTGGATATGTTCAGATGCGGGGCCGAATGGTCGAAGGAGGTGGCAAGGGCGGCCTGGTCATAGGCCTTTTCCCTGACCGCGATGCCGGCGGCCGCGCGCAGGCGCGAGGCGCGTCCGTCGGCCGCGACTGCCACGCGGGCCGCGACCGGGTCTGCCCGGCCCAAAAGCAGGCGCACCGCATGGGTGCCGATCTCGGCGGTGGTGATGTCGTCCTCGATGACGGTGACGCCCAATGCGTCGGCGCGTTGTCTCAATGCGGGAATGAGAAGTTTTAGCGGAATGTTCCAGCCGAACGCCTCCTCGCCCAGCTCGCTCGCCTCGAACACTGTCTCGCCACCGCCGAACAGACTGGCGGTCTCATCGACGATGCGCAGGCGCTTGAGGGGCGCCGAAACGTCCGCAAGCTGCTGCGGCCATACGCCGAGATGGTGGAGGAAGCGCAGGGACGGAAGCATCAAGGCGACCGTGCGCGCTTCGCTGCCGGCATCGGCCGGAGCGGGGCGGCCGATGGCGGCGACCTTGAGGCCGGCCGTCGCCAGCCCCAGTGCCGTGGCGAGACCGGCCGGTCCGAGCCCCGCCACCAGCACCTGACATTTGTCGGCTTCCTGCGTCATGGCCCGGAGGATGGGCGAGGCGAGCCGCGACTGCAATAGCTGCACGCAAAGTCCCTTTGTCGCGGCGCTGTGCGTCTGCTAGCGTGGCGCCGCCAGAGGGAAAATCAGGTCTTTTGCCATGACTTACAGCTTCATCACCCTTGAGATTGACGGCGATGTGGGTGTCCTCACCCTCAGCCGGCCCAACAAGCTCAACAGCCTGACCGGCGCCATGCACTGCGAGATCCGCGGCGCCATCGACGCCATCGAGGCGCAAGGGTGCCGGGCGATGATCCTCACCGGAGCGGGACGCGGCTTTTGCGCCGGGCAGGACCTGGCCGATACGGAATTCGACATCGCCAACGATTTCGACGCCTCCGAGGCACTCAAGCGCTATTACAATCCGCTGGTGAAGCGGCTGAAGGGCTTGCCGTTACCCGTCATTTGCGCCGTCAACGGCGTGGCGGCGGGGGCAGGGGCCAACATCGCGCTTGCCTGCGACATCGTGCTGGCGGCGCGCTCGGCGAGCTTCTTGCAGGCCTTTGCCCGCATCGGCCTCGTTCCCGACGCCGGCGGCACCTGGTCGCTGACCCGACTGTTGGGCGAAGCGCGCGCGAAAGGGCTTGCCATGCTGGCCGAACCCATCAGCGCCGAGACCGCCGCCGACTGGGGGATGATCTGGAAGGTGGTGGATGACGAAGCGCTGATGGGAGAGGCAAGGGCGCTGGCCGAACGCTTCGCGCAGCAGCCGACCCGTGCCTTCGCTCTGATCAAGCAGGGGATACACGCCGCCTCCAGCAATGATTTCGACACCCAGCTCGAAGTGGAACAGCACTTGCAACAGCAGGCCGGGAGAACCGAGGATTTCCGCGAAGGTGTCGCGGCCTTCCTCGAAAAGCGCAAACCCACGTTCAAGGGACGCTGACACTTTGGCGCCAAGCGAGGAAACGGAGAGCGGCCTTCTGCGCCGCCTGAGCGATGAAACGCGTCCCATCGTCTGGGGGGCGATGGGGCTGGTCGTTGCCGCCGCATGGGCGCTCATTGCCACCATGGCCCGGGGCGGTGAGGGGACCTCGTTCATCGCCGCCCTGTGCCGCCCCGGCGGGGCCGCCCTCAGCCCCTACGACCTGGCCGCGGCCTTCTCGATGTGGTCGGCCATGGTGCTCGCCATGATGCTGCCGACCGCCGCGCCGATGATTTCGGCCTATCTCGACATCGCCGGGACCGCCCGGCGCAAGCGCATGCGGGTGGTGCCGGCAGGCGTGCTGGCAGCGGGCTATGTGACGGTGTGGCTGGGCTTTGCGCTCATCGCCACCGGGCTGCAGGCGGGCTTCAGGGCCGCCGGTGCACTCGATCCGTGGACGGCGGCGCTGCGACCCGTCGCCGCCGGCATGGTGCTGATGCTCGCCGGCGCTTACCAGTTCACGCCGATGAAGGACGCCTGCCTGGCCAAATGCCAACGCCCCATGCCGTTCTTCATGGCCAACTGGAGCGACAAGACGGCGGGTGTGTTGCGTCTCGGCCTCATGCAGGGGTTGTGGTGCCTCGGCTGCTGCTGGGCGCTGATGCTGGCGATGTTCGCCACCGGCCTCATGAATCTCGTATGGATGGCCGGCCTTGGCCTCGTTATGATGGCCGAGAAGCTTTATGCGGAAAGCCGTGCGCTCAGCCGGGGCGCCGGTTTCGTTTTTCTGGCGGGCGGCTTGGCCGTGCTCGCCGCGGGGTTAGCTGGTTAGTTGATCAGGAGGACATCATGGCGGCGATCGAACCATGGCACATGAAGGGCGAACTGATGTTGTCGTGCAATTGCACGGTGTTCTGCCCTTGCGTGATTTCGCTCGGCAAGCATCCGCCGACGGAAGGCTACTGCAAGACCTGGGGCGGGGTGCGCATCGATGACGGCCAGTATGGCGATGTCGCGCTCAGCGGTCTCAATCTCGGCCTCATCCTGGAGATCCCCGGCCTGATGAGCCGCGGCGACTGGACCGCCGGCCTGTTTGTCGATGAAAACGCCGATGTCTACCAGACCAGGGCGCTGACCAAGATCATGAGCGGGCGTGCGCGCGGCAGCACCCATATCCTGTCGATCCTCGTCAGCCGCTTCCTCGGCGTGCATCAGGAGCGCATTGTCTACGACACGCAAGGCGACACCCGCCGCTTCGTCATTCCCAAGATCATCGACGGCGAGATCAAGCCGATCGCGGCGAGCGCGCCCGGCAAGCACACGATGATCAAGAACTCGCAATACTGGATCGCGCCAGAAATTATCGTGGCGCAGGCGGTGAAGAGCCGTTTCCGCGCCTTCGGCCGCAACTGGGATTTCGAGGGGCGAAGCGCCGAGATCTGCGCCATCGACTGGAAGGGGCCGTGAGCTAACCGGCGTAGCCGGGGTCCTCGTCGTCGAGGATGCGCTTCATCTCGCAGAAATGGGCCTCGGCGGCATCGGCATAGGTTTCCCAGCCGCGCGCGGTGTGCTCGGCAAGATTGCCGGACATCACGTTGAGGGACTTGCCGGTCGAATAGGCGAGAACAAGGGTCTTGCAGGCGCGCTCGAGGAAATAGAGGTCATCGAAAGCCTGTGCCACGCTGTCGGCGGCCACCAGCACCCCGTGATTGCCCATCACCAGGATGCGCTGTTCGCCCAGCAGCCCCGCCAGCCGCGCGCCTTCCTCGTCATTGTCGGCGATGCCGCCGTATTTGTCGTCATAGACCACGCGGTTGAAGAAGCGGGCGGTGTTCTGGTCGATGGGCTTGATCTCGGGATCGGCAAGGGCGGCAAGGGCGGTGCCGTAAGGCGGATGCACGTGCAAAAGACAGCGCGCCTCGGGCACCCTGGCATGAATTGAGCCGTGGATGCACCAGGCCGACGGATCGGGCGCATCGGGGCGCGACATGGTCTGGGCGTCATTGGCATCGAGCAGCAGGAGATCGCTGGCCCTGATGCGCGAGAAGTGCCGCCACTTCGGGTTCATGAGGAATTTCGAGCCGTCGCTCGAGACCGCCAGGGAAAAATGGTTGGCCACCGCCTCGTGCCAGTCGAAGCGCACGGCCAGGCGGAAGGCCGCCGCCAGGTCGACCCGCAACTGCCATTCATCGGCGGTTGTGGCTTCTGTCTTGCCGAGTGTGGTGGCGATGCTCATATTGGAGTCTCCGGTTGGCCGCGGTCGAGCGCATGATGCGATCATATTGCCGTTGAACAGCCATATTATCGTTGCATCGCAATTGCCGCAATCGGCTGGGGAAGCTTGGCCTTCGCGGCGGGCGGCAGATCGAGGTATATGACTTACATGTGGCGACGATTGTTGCTTGTTGTCCTGGCGGCGGGCATGGCCGTACTGCTGGCCCGCCCCGTCCTGGCGGACGGGCTGGAGGGTGTGTGGCTCACGGCGAACGGCGAGTTGCAGATCGAGATCGGTCCTTGCGGCGATACCTATTGCGGCCGCATCGTCGCCTTGCTCAAGCCAGCCGATCCGCAGAACCCCCAGTCCAAGGACCTCAACAACCCCGATCCTGCCCTCAGGGACCAGCCGATCTTGGGCATCACCATCCTTTTCGGCCTCAAGCCGGGCGATGGTCGCAATGTGTGGGAAGGCTCGGTCTACAACCCCGAAGACGGCGGCACCTACGACGTGACGCTCACGCTCAAGGGCGACGTGCTCAAGGTGGAAGGCTGCATGGCCTATGTCCTGTGCGACAGCCAGAAATGGACCCGGGTCCAAATGCCGCTGCCGTTACAGCCCCAATCCCTGCAACCGCGGGTGCCGGCGCCACAATAGCGCCCAATTGTTGGTTCGAATTCGCCGCTTGCAGATTCTTGGGCGGTAACTTCCCCGGCAGGATGGACATATGAACAGCAGGCTGCGCGTGCCTCTCATGGCTACGCCCGTTGCAATTCTTGCCGCAGTCTGCGGCCTCTTCGTCCTCGAACTGTTGTCACCGGCCACCTTCGGCGAAGGCTTGCCGGTCGAGTTCGGCGAGGAGGCGGTCTTGCTGGCGCTCAGTGCTGCCTCCTTCCTCATGGCATTGACGGTGCAGGAGCCGGGTTATCGCCATGCCCTGGCGTGGAACGGCATCGGCATCGCCTTCGCGGCCTTGTTCGTCGGCACTATCGTGGGCTTCGGACGCATCTGGCCCGGCCTTCCCGCCGCCGACGATATCCCAACCCTGCTGACCTGGGCAATTACCGGTTTCGCCTTGCGTTATGCGCTCACCCACCCGCGCCTGTCGCCGGTTGCGCGGCGCTTTCTGCTGACCGGCTTCGCGTTGCAAAGCCTCGCCTTCGTGGCCGATCTGGGCAGCGGCTCGCTGTTCCACTTTCCCCATGCCTTGCGGAGCATTTCGCTTTCGGCCGACGATTTTTGCGATCTCGCCGGCCTCGGGGCCTATTTGTCCGGCCTGCTGCTCATGTCCTTGCCGCTGCTCGGTGGACCGTTTGCCACCGCCGACAGCGCGGCCCAGGCCGGTGTTGAGGCCTACAACCGCCTGATGGCCGGGCCGGGGCGCTACGTCGCCATTGCAGTCGAGGACGTGCGCTATGCCTTGTGGCGGCTGCGCAATCCGCACGCCGAGTTCTCCAGCTACTACGCCGCCGTCATGTGTGCCGCGCTCGACAGGGGACGCGGCCATGTCCACCTGGGCAGGCGCCAGTGGGTCAAGTCGGTGCTCACCTCGAGCAAGGGCAAGGAATGGACCGAGGCCGATTTCGCCGCGCGCGGGCGGGAAATCTACGAGCGCCTGAGCCGCTATGCGGCGATTCCGCCATGCACCGTGGTGGATTACGGCTGCGGCAGCCTCAGGGTCGGCCAGCACTTCATCCGCAGCATTGCTCCCGGCCACTATTGGGGGCTAGACGTCACCGACCGCTTCTACAATGACGGGCTTGAGTTGCTGGGCGCACAAACCGTGGCGGAAAAGCAGCCGCATGTCGCCGTCATTGACGATGCGGCACTGGCCGAGGCGCGCGCGGCCCGGCCCGATCTCGTCTATTCGATCGCGGTGCTGCGCTTCGTGCCACCTGGAGAACTCAAGAGCTACTGGTGCCGGCTGCTTTCGCTCATGGCCGCGCATACCGTGGCGGTGGTCGAGTTCCAGATGGCCCCGTCGGACATGCGTATTTTGGGCAAGGACTGGGCCTACAGCGAAGCGCGCATTCGCGCGGTCATCGCCTCGGTGCTGCCCAGCTCATCAGTGCGCATCGAGGAACTGCCGCGCGAAGGCAAGCCGTCAACCTCGTGGAAGCGCGTCGCCGCCATCATCACGAACGGAAATTGATCGCTACAGGCTCCAGGCGGCCTTGAGGCCGTCCAATACGGCCTCCTCGGCGGTGCGGGCGGCAAGGCAGTCGCCGATCGCCACCACCTCGCCGTCATAGCCTTCGAGGCTGTCGAGCAAGCCCATATCCGGAACCTGGCCCTGCGCCAGCACCAGCGTATCGACGCCCTCGATGACCACCGGCTCGCCGCTGGTGGTGTGCTGCAGGTAGACGGTCTCGGCATCGCGCCCGAAAAGGCGGGCATAAGGGATGATCTCGACCCCGAGCCGGTGCAGGCGGCCGACCGCCATGTCGCGCACGTAAAAGGGCAAAAGTTCAGCCGCATGCAGGCCGTTCACCGCCAGGCGCACGCGACAGCCGGTACTGGCCAGCAATTCCGCCAGCCCCACTCCCACCCAGTCGGAACGCCAGTCGGCGACCACCACCGACTGGCCGACATTGGCCTTGTCGCGCAGCACCTGCCAGGCATCGACCACATGGCCTTCGTCGGAAATCTCCAGGCCCGGCGGCCAATAGGGCTTGCCGCCGGTTGCCACGATGACGGCATCGGGCCGTTCGCGCTCGATCAGGGCGCGGTCGACGGCGGTGCCTGTCACCACCCTGGCGCCCGAAAGCTCCACCTCGCGCGCCAGATTGGTGACGATGCCGCCGAATTCGGTGCGGCCGGGCAAGAGCTGGGCCAGCAGCGCCTGGCCGCCTAGACGCGGCGAAGCTTCATAGAGGGTGACGTCGTGGCCGCGGCGGGCAGCGATGGAGGCCGCCTTCATGCCGCCGGGGCCGCCGCCCACCACCATCACCTTCTTCTTTGTCGCCGCCGGTGTCAGCGCGCCGTAGTCCCGTTCGCGGCCGGTTTCCGGGTGCTGGATGCAGGAGATTGCATAGCCTTTGTGGAAATGGCCGATGCAGGCCTGGTCGCAGGCGATGCAGGCGCGGATGTCCTCGGTCTTGCCCAGCACCGCCTTGGCCGGCATGCCGGGATCGCAGATGAGGGCGCGGGTCATGCCGCACATGTCGGCCTGGCCGGAGGCGATCACCTGCTCGGCAATTTGCGGCTGGTTGATGCGCCCTGTCACCATCACCGCAATGGCGACCTTCTGCTTCACCCTCGCGGCGAAGGGGGCCACATAGGCGTTTTCCATCAGCATGGGGGGCACGATGTGAGTGGCACCCTCCAGCGACGCCGACGAACCGGCGACCACGCTCACATAATCGAGGTCTTCTTCCAGCGCGGCGATGGCTTGCAGCGACAGGTCCTCGCTCAGGCCATCATGCGTCTTCTCGTCGCCCGAAATGCGCATACCGATGACCAAGCCGGGCGCTGAATTACGAACCGTGGCAAGCACTTCACGCAAGAAGCGCAAGCGGTTCTCGAAGCTGCCGCCATAGGCGTCCTCGCGCTGATTGATCCCAGGGTTGAGGAACTGCGAGGGCAGATAGCCGTGGCTGGCGACGATCTCTACCCCGTCGGCCCCAGCATCGGCCATGCGTCGCGCCGTTTCGCCGTAGCCGGCCACGATCTCCTCGATCATGGCAAGACTCAGAGGGCGCGGGATGACGCGGAAACGCTCGCTCGGCGCGATGGAGGGGGCATAGGCGACGGCCGCCGTCCCGTCGGAGGTCTCCATGATCTCGCGCCCGGGGTGGAAAAGCTGGGCGAAGATGCGGGTGCCGTGGGCGTGCACGGTGTCGGCGAGGCGGCGATAGGGGGCGATGCAGCCATCGTCCACCCCCATGAGGAGATGGGCGGTATAGCGCGCCGTCTCGTGCACGCCGGTGACCTGGGTGACGATGAGCCCGACGCCGCCGCGGGCACGCGC
This sequence comes from uncultured Alphaproteobacteria bacterium, assembly GCA_963770075.1. Taxonomy (GTDB): domain Bacteria; phylum Pseudomonadota; class Alphaproteobacteria; order Rhizobiales; family Aestuariivirgaceae; genus CAVVDT01. The sequence continues at coordinate 51,172 of CAVYOQ010000037.1, read as the reverse complement.
CTCGTGATAGGCGATGAGGCGGTCGTTGACCCGCCCGTCGGTGGGCATGGCGGTGTCGTGACCGGTGGAGAGGATGCGGTTGCGGATGTCGCAGCCGGCGATGGAGATGGGCTCGAAGAGATGTTGAAACGGGCGGGGCATGGGGGTTCACAGGCTATGGCGGCGGCGCCAGCCGACGGGCGAGAGGGCATAGAACACGCGTGCGCCCCTGCCTTCATAGTGCAGGGCCGTGTTCTCCGGTATCCAGATGACGTCGCCGGGGCCGAGTTCATGGGCATGACGGCCGACGCGCAGGGTGAAGGCGCCTTCCAGCACCACGATCACCTCGTCGTAAAGCACCGTCCAGGCGATGGAGCAGTCATCGAAGGTGGCGACGCCCGCGCCCATGGAATGGCTGATTTCGGGACCGATGAGGCGGGCGATGGTCGCTTCGCCGGGCGGCCCGCCATAGGGCTCGAAAGTGCGTTCGGACGCCTTGAAGAGTTTGACTTCGCTCATGGATGGTTCATCCCATATCGAATTTGCCCAGCCTAGCGGGAGTTCTGGCAAAGGCAATCGGCACCGACACTACTTCATACCGTTGATCCGTCATGGCCGGACTTGATCCGGCCATCCTATTTGCCACGGCATGCCTCCGCCGGAAAAGGATGCGCGGGTCAAAGCCCGCGCATGACGAAGGGGGTGGGACTGACACGCGCAGAGGGCAACACATTGGTGTTGCGCCCTCATCCCCCTTGGCGCGAGGCGAAAGGCTGCTAAATAGAGCCCCATATCACCATCCGGAACCGCATGACCCGCACCGTCCCGACCATCGGCATCGTTTCGCTCGGCTGCCCCAAGGCGCTGGTCGATTCCGAGCGCATCCTCACCCAGTTGCGGGCGGAAGGCTACCGGCTGTCGCCCGACTATGCCGGGGCCGATGCGGTGATCGTCAACACCTGCGGCTTTCTCGATTCGGCCAAGGCGGAATCGCTGGCCGCCATCGGCGAGGCGGTGGCGGAAAACGGGCGCGTCATCGTCACCGGCTGCATGGGGGTGGAGGCCGACACCATCCGCAAGGCACACCCGCAAGTGCTGGCGGTGACGGGGCCGCAGCAATACGAGTCGGTGGTCGCGGCGGTGCACGACGCGGTGCCGCCCGCCCATGACCCCAAATTCGACCTGGTGCCGCCGCAGGGCTTGCGCCTCACGCCGCGCCATTACGCCTACGTGAAAATTTCCGAAGGCTGCAACAACCGCTGTTCCTTCTGCATCATTCCCTCGCTCAGGGGCGATCTGGTGTCGCGGCCGGCGGCGTCGGTGCTTTATGAGGCCGAGCGGCTGGTCAAGGCCGGCGTGAAGGAGCTTCTCGTCATCTCGCAGGACACCTCGGCCTATGGGGTGGACGTGAAATACGCAGAGAGCAAGTTTCACGGGCGCGAGGTGCGGGCGAAATTCATCGACCTGGCGCGTGAGTTGGGATCGCTGGGGGCATGGGTGCGGCTGCATTACGTCTACCCGTACCCGCATGTGGACGAGGTGATCGAGCTGATGGCGCAAGGTCGGGTGCTGCCTTATCTCGACATCCCCTTCCAGCACGCCTCGCCAAAAATCCTCAAGGCCATGCGGCGGCCGGCGAGCGGGGAAAAGACGCTGGAGCGCATCGCCCGCTGGCGTCGCGACAGCCCCGATCTCGCCTTGCGCTCCACCTTTATCGTCGGCTTTCCCGGCGAGACGGAGGAAGATTTCCAGATTCTGCTCGACTGGCTCGGCGAAGCGCGCATAGAGCGGGCCGGCTGCTTCAAGTACGAGCCGGTCACTGGCGCCCGCGCCAACGAGATCGAAGGCGCCGTGCCCGATGAGGTGAAGGAAGAGCGCTGGCACCGCTTCATGGCGGCGCAGAACGCCATTTCGGCCGATATCATGGCAAAGAAGGTGGGGCGCGAGATCGACGTCCTCATCGACGAGGTGGACGCTGAGAACGAGGAAGCCATCGGGCGCTCCATCTGGGATGCGCCGGATATCGACGGCAATGTGTTCCTGCCCGGCGAAACCGGTCTCAAGCCCGGAGACATGGTGCGCGCGAGGATCGTCGAGGCCGAGGATTATGATCTGGTTGGCGAGGTTGTTGAAAGCGGGCTTTCGACCTCTGACAAGGCCGCCGGAGTGGCGTAAGCTGGCGCGATGAACGATTCCGCCGCCGGCGCCCACGGCGTCACCTTCATTCACTTGCGCACCCATTCGGCCTTTTCGCTGTCGGAAGGCGCGCTGCCGGTGAAGGCGCTGGCAAAGCTTGCCGTCGCCAATGACATGCCGGCGCTCGCCATCACCGACACCAACAACCTGTTCGGGGCGCTGGAATTCTCCGAGACGCTTGCGGGCGCGGGCGTGCAGCCGATCATCGGCATGTCGCTGCAAGTGGACCTCGGCGACAATCCGGGCGAGCAGAACGGCCGCTCATCACAGTTCATCAAGCGCCCGTTCCTGGCGCTGCTGGCGCGCAGCGAGGCGGGCTATCGCAACCTGATAAAGCTCACGAGCCGGGCCTGGCTGGAGCACGGCGAGGGCGGCGACCCGCATGTGGGGCTGGATGAGCTGAGGGCCCATGCCGAGGGCCTGATCTGCCTCACCGGCGGGCCGCTGGGGCCGGTGAACGAGGCGATCATCGAAAACCAGATAACACTCGCCGAAGCGCGCATGGCGCTCTTGGCCTCGCTCTATGGCGACGGGCTTTACGTGGAATTACAAAGGCATGGCCTCGACGTCGAGCGCCGTGCCGAAACCGAGCTGGTGCGCCTTGCCTACGACATGCAGCTGCCGCTGGTGGCAACCAATGAACCCTACTTTGCACGCCCTGACGACTTCGCGGCCCAGGATGCGCTGTTGTGCATCGCCGATAGCGAGGTGATTGCCGAGGAAGACCGCAGGCGGCTGACGCCGGATCACTATTTCAAGACCCCGCGCGAGATGGCGACGCTGTTTGCCGATCTGCCCGAAGCCATTGAAATGACGGTGGAAGTGGCCATGCGCTGTCATTTCCGCCCGCGCCCGCGCGCGCCCATCCTGCCGGCCTTTTCAGGCGACGGCTCGGCCGAGGACGAGGCGGAGGAATTGCGGCGGCAGGCGCGCGAAGGCCTCAAGGAACGGCTGGAACGCCATCCGCTCGCCCCCGGATACACGCGCGAACATTACGCCGAACGGCTGGAATTCGAGCTGAACGTCATCATCGGCATGAAGTTCCCCGGCTATTTCCTCATCGTCGCCGACTTCATCAAATACGCCAAGCGCCACGGCATCCCGGTGGGGCCGGGGCGCGGCTCCGGGGCCGGCTCGCTGGTTGCCTGGTCGCTCACCATCACCGATCTCGATCCGCTTCGCTTCAACCTGCTGTTCGAGCGCTTCCTCAATCCTGAACGCGTGTCGATGCCCGACTTCGACATCGACTTCTGCCAGGACCGACGCGACGAGGTGATCGCCTACGTTCAGCAGAAATACGGGCGCGAGCAGGTGGCGCAGATCATCACCTTCGGCAAGCTGCAGGCGCGCGCGGTGTGCCGCGACGTGGGGCGCGTGCTGCAGATGCCCTATGGCCAGGTCGACCGGCTGTGCAAGCTCATCCCCAACAACCCGGCCAACCCGGTAACCCTCAAGGAGGCCATCGACGGCGAGCCGCGGTTGCAGGAGGAGCGCGACAAGGACGAGACGGTGCGCGCCATGTTGGAAATCGGCCAGAAGCTGGAAGGGCTTTACCGCCACGCCTCCACCCATGCCGCCGGCGTGGTGATCGGCGACAGGCCGCTGGATGAGCTGGTGCCGCTCTACAAGGACCCGCGCTCCACCATGCCCGCCACCCAGTTCAACCTCAAATGGGTGGAGCCGGCGGGCCTGGTCAAATTCGACTTCCTCGGCCTGAAGACGCTCACCGTCATCAACGAGGCGGCAAAGATCATCCAGCAACGCCAGCCCGGCTTCGATATAGCCACCGTCGCCTTCGATGACCGCCAAGTTTACAAGATGCTGGGCGAAGGCCACACGGTTGGCATCTTCCAGCTTGAAAGTTCGGGCATGCGCGATGCCCTCAAGCGCATGCATCCCGACTGCATCGAGGACATCATCGCCATGGTCGCCCTCTACCGGCCGGGGCCCATGGACAACATCCCGCGCTTCATCGCCTGCAAGAAGGGCGACGAAGAGCCCGATTACCTGCACCCGATGCTCGAGCCGATCCTGAAGGAGACCTATGGCGTCATCGTCTACCAGGAACAGGTGATGCAGATCGCCCAGGTGCTGTCGGGTTACTCGCTGGGCGAGGCTGACCTTCTGCGCCGCGCCATGGGCAAGAAGATCAAGGCCGAGATGGACAAGCAGAAGGAACGCTTCGTCTCCGGCGCCATCGCGAACGGGGTCGAGTGCGACCGGGCGGACTACATTTTCGAGCTGGTGGCGAAATTCGCCGGCTACGGCTTCAACAAGTCGCATGCGGCCGGCTATGCCATCGTGGCCTACCAGACGGCGTGGCTGAAGGCCAACCACCCGGAAGCCTTCATCGCCGCCTCCATGAGCCTCGATGCGGGCAACACCGACAAGCTGCAGATCTTCCGCGCCGAGGCCGGGCGGCTGGGCGTTGCCGTGGCGCCGCCTTCGATCAACCGCTCCGACGTCGCCTTTGCGGTGCGCGACGATGTGGTGCACTACGCGCTCGCCGCGCTCAAGAACGTGGGCAAGGCGGCGGTGGAGCACATCGTGGCGGTGCGCGGCGAGGGCGGGCCGTTCGCCTCCATCGGTGATTTCGCGGCCCGCATCGATCCGCACTTTATCAACCGGCGGGCGCTGGAAAGCCTGATCAAGGCCGGCAGCTTCGATGAGCTCAACCGCAACCGGGCGGCACTGACAGACGGCATCGACGTCATCCTCGCCACCGCCAGCCGCACCGCCAGCGATGCCGCGCAGGGCCAGAACGATCTCTTTGGCGGCGGGGGCGGCGAGGGCGCAGCCGACCTCGCCTTGCCGGCAACCCAGCCATGGCTGACCATGGACCAGCTTGCCGCCGAGTTCGAGGCAGTGGGCTTTTATCTCTCCGGCCATCCGCTCGACGACTACATGCCGAGCCTTGCCCGCATGGGCATCGACACCTATGCCGCCTTCCACGACAAGGTCCTGAAGAAGGGCGCAACCGCGGCGCGGCTTGCCGGCACGGTGGTGCACCGTCAGGAGCGGCGCTCGCGCACCGGCAACCGTTTTGCCTTCGTCGGGCTGTCGGACCCCTCGGGGCAGTACGAATGCATCTGCTTTTCCGACACCCTCGCCCAGTACCGCGACCTGCTGGAGCCGGGCACGGCCGTGATCGTGCGGGTGGAGGCCGACGCCGATGGCGGCGAGGCGCGGTTGAGGCTGCAAGGCGTCGAGCCGTTGGACAAGGCAACCGTCGGGTCGACCATGGGCTTGTCGATCTTCCTGCGCGACGACAGTGCCATCGACTCCGTCGCCCAGCGCCTCACCAACGGGGGCAGGGCGACGGTGCGCCTGACCATGCAACTCGACGATCGCGAGATCGATATCATCGTCGGCAACCATTTTACCGTGTCGCCGCGCGTCAAGGCGGCGATCAAGGCCATTCCCGGCGTGATCGACGTGGTGGATCTGTAGGGGGCTGAGGTGAGGGTGCGTCTTTTTTCTCCCCCTCGGGTCAAGCCCGAGGATGACACGTGGGGGAGATGTGGTTGATTTGCCGGTAGTTTGAAGGGAATCGGACGGCATGTGGTTCACGGACGAGGGCTTCTATCTGCTGCTCGTGCTGGGGGCGCTGGCTATCCCGCTGCTGGGTGTCGCCGCCTTTTTCATCGTGCTGCGCCAGCGGCGGCACCTGCGCGAAGTGACCGATCGCCTCGACAACATGGCGCTGGAGCTGGGACGGCTCAGCCAAGAGTTCGGTGCCGTGGTGAAAGCGCAGAAAACCCTCGCCGAGCGCGCCGGGGCGGTGCGCGAAGACACCGTTACGGAACCCGCCGCTCCCGAAGCGCCTGAAATTGAAGAGGCAACGCCGTCCGTGGCCGAGGCAGCCGGGGCGCCGGTGATGCCCGAGGGGGAAGGGGCGCCGCAGCAAGCCGAAACACCCGCCGTTCCTGGGCCCGAACCGACCGCGCCCGCGGCCGGGGGCCCTGCGCCCACAGCGCGCAAGCCTATCGGGCTGGAGGAGCGCATCACCTCGCGCTGGTTCGTGTGGGTGGGCGCGGTGGCTCTCGCGCTGGGCGGGCTGTTCCTGGTCAAATATTCCATCGATTTCGGCCTGCTCACGCCGCGCATGCGGGTGGCGGCCGGCTTCCTTTTCGGCCTTGGGCTGATGGCGGCGGGCGAATGGCTGCGGCAACGGCCGCTCGAACGTGCGATCGCGGCGGTGCGGCCGGACTATGTGCCGGGGGCGCTGGTGAGTGCCGGGCTGTTTTCGGCCTATGCGGCGATCTATGCCGGCTATGCGCTGTTCGGCTTCATCGTGCCGTTGGTTGCCTTTCTCGGGCTTGCCGCCATTTCGCTGGTCGGCTTCCTGCTCGGCGCTTTGCACGCACCCATCGTCGCCGTCGTCGGCCTGATCGGCGGGCTGGCGACGCCAGCGCTGGTCGCATCGCAAGCACCATCCGCTCTCGCGCTGTTCGGCTATCTGGCGGTGATCGTGGCGGCGGCAACGGCGGTGGCGGCCTTGCGCGGCCTGGCATGGCTGCTGGCGGCGACGATGGCAGGCGGGCTCGGGTGGCTCGCCCTGTGGATCGGGAATGAGCCGGTCACCGACATCGCCGTGTTGTGCGGCTTCGCCGCGTTTCTCGCTGCCACCGCCATGTGGTTCACCCTTAGCCGCTTCGGGCGCGAGGGGCCGGGCCTGTGGAGCGGGGAGACGCCGGTCTTCGACGAACTCATCGCCTGGGGAACCGCCCTGGCAGCGGCCCTCCTGACCGGTTGGGCGCTCATCGAGGGACACGACCTCGCAGAGGCGGGCATGGTGCTCGGGCTGGAGTTGCTCGCCGCCTACGCGGTGGCGCGGCGCTTCTCGCGTATCGACGCGCTCACGGCCGTCACCGCCGTCGCTCCGTTCATCGTCATCGCGCTGTGGCCGACGGGGGACATGGTGGGCCGGGCGCGCGCGGCGCTTGCCGGCACGGGCGAGGCCCTGGCGTTCACCGGGCTTGTCGCCCCGCCGCTGCACTTGTGGCTGCAGATCGTCTGCGGATTGGTGCTGCTGGCCGTCATCGCCGGTTTCGTGGCGGCGCGCGGGGCGCTGCGTCCGCAGGTCTTCGCCGCAGCTTCTGTCCTGACCGCGGCGGAATTGCTGGCGGCGGGCTATGTGCCGGTGCGCGAGGTGACGCCTGACCGGCTATGGGCCGGCCTGGCGGCGGGGTTGGCGCTCATGGCCCTGGGGGCGGCCGCGTCGTGGAACGGCCGCCGCGCCACCCATGGCGAGCGGTTGGCGCTCGGCATCTATGCCGTCGCCACGGTGGCGGGCCTGGCGGCAGTGCTTGCCTTCACCCTGCACGATGCCTGGCTGACGGTGGGGCTGGCGCTGGTGATCCCGGCACTGGCGTGGATCGGCGGCCGGCTGGATCTTTCCGAATTCCGCTTCGTCGCACTCGTCTTCGCCACGGCGCTCATGGTTCGGCTGGTGTTCAACCCGGCGATCCTCGCCTATGACCACGAGGCCTTTCTGGGCCGTCATTGGGTGCTTTACGGCTATGGCGTGCCGGCCGCCGCGCTCTATGCCGCAGCAAGGTTGTTCGAGCGCCAGCGCGACGACCGGCTGGTGCAGGTGCTGGACGGTGCCTGGCTCGCCTTTGCCCTCATCATGGTGTCGCTGGAAATCCGCATCCTGGTGGAAGGGTCGATCGATGCGCCGGGCGTAAAACTGTTCGAGGCCTCGCTGCACAGCACCGTGTGGCTGGTGAGCGCTCTGTGGCGGGGCAGGGCAGCGCTTGCCGGCCACCGTCCGGTCGACCGCTGGGCGGCCATCGTGCTGGCTACGCTCGGCATCGCCTGCGTGGCGGTGATCCAGGGCCTTGCGCTCAACCCGCTCGTCACCAACGACAGCGTGGGGCGCTGGCCCCTCATCAACACCCTGGCGCTGGCCTATCTGGTGCCGGCAGTGCTGATCGTGGCGCTCATGTGGCAGTTCATGCGCCACATACCGCCATGGCTCAACTATGCCGGGGCGGGGCTGGCGCTGGTGCTCGGTCTCCTGTGGCTGAAGCTGGAGGTGCGCCATGCCTATCAGCCCGGCGGGCTCGGCATGTGGCATGCGACCAGCGATGCCAAATCCTGGACCGTTTCAGCGGCGTGGATCGTCTCGGCGCTTGTCCTCTTCGGGGCGGGCATCTGGTCGCGCATCGCGGTGCTGCGCTACGGCGGGCTCGCCATCCTGGTGGTGAGCGTCTTAAAGGTGTTCGTGCTCGACATGGCGGCGTTGCAGGGGCTTTACCGGGTGGCCTCGTTCTTCGGGCTGGGGCTGTCGCTGGTCGCCATCGGCTTTGTCTACCAGCGCTTCATTCAGCAACCACAGGGCCAGCCGCCCAAAAGCTGAGCCCTTGCGCAACCGCTGCGCAATCGCTATATCCCAACTCGCTTAATCCACACGTCAGGTGTCGGGTGGCGGCCGCATGGAGCTTTGCTCCCACATAGCGCCCGCGACCCTCCGGTGCCGGTCATCCGGCCACATTGCCTGGCGGAGGTTCAACCGGAGAAGGAGTGATACGGCATGGCATTGCCAGAGTTCAGCATGCGCCAGCTTCTCGAAGCTGGCGTGCATTTCGGCCATCAGACCCACCGCTGGAATCCGCGCATGGCGCCCTATATCTATGGCGCCCGCAACGGCATCCACATCATCGACCTGGCCCAGACGGTACCGCTTCTGCATCAGGCGCTGGTGCAGGTGCGCGACGCGGTGGCGCGCGGCGGCCGGCTGCTCTTCGTCGGCACCAAGCGCCAGGCGCAGGACCCGATCAAGGACGCGGCCAAGCGCTCGGCGCAGTATTTCATCGCCTCGCGCTGGCTCGGCGGAACGCTCACCAACTGGAAGACGATTTCCAATTCGATCAAGCGCTTGCGCAACCTCGATGAACTGCTTTCGAGCAAGTCTCAGGGCTTTACCAAGCGCGAGCGTTTGTCCCTCACACGTGAGCGCGACAAGCTGGAGCTGGCGCTGGGCGGCATCAAGGACATGGGCGGGCTGCCCGACATCATGTTCGTCATCGATACCAACAAGGAAGCGATCGCCATCAAGGAGGCCAACCGCCTCGGCATTCCGGTGATCGCCATCCTCGACAGCAATTGCGGCCCTGACGGCGTGGCCTTTCCCATCCCCGGCAATGACGATGCCGGGCGGGCGCTGAGCCTTTACTGCGACCTCATGGCCAGGGCGGTCATCGAGGGCATCTCCATCAGCCAGTCGTCGGCCGGCGTCGATATCGGCGAGAGCGAGGCCCCGGTCGAGGTGGCGGTCGAGCCCGAGGAAACAGAAGCCGTCGAAGCGGCGGCGGATACGAAGGCCGAAGCCGAGCCGGATAAGGCTGCCGAAAGCGCCACCGAAGCGGGCGCCTGACGATTTTTTTGACCGGCCGGGATCGGGCTCGCGGGGCGCAAAACCCCGCGCCCGCCCGGCATTGCAAGAAAAGAGGTTCGATATGACCCAGATCACTGCTGGATTGGTGAAGGAACTGCGCAATTCAACCGGCGCCGGCATGATGGACTGCAAGTCGGCGCTGACCGAGACCGCCGGCGACATGGAGGCAGCCGTCGACTGGCTGCGCGCCAAGGGCTTGGCCAAGGCGGCCAAGAAGGCTTCGCGTGTTGCCTCCGAGGGCCTCGTGGGTGTCAGCATTGCCGGCACCACGGGTGCTGCGGTGGAGGTGAATTCCGAGACCGATTTCGTCGCCCGCAATGAGAGTTTTCAGGACATGGTCGCGACCATTGCAGCCGAGGCCGTCAAGGCCGGCGGTGACGTGGAGAAGCTGAAAGCCATGCCCTATCCCGGCAGCGACAAGTCGATCGCCGATTATGTGACGGCCATGATCGCTACCATCGGCGAGAACATGAGCGTGCGCCGCACCGCCAGCCTCTCGGTGGGCGACGGCGTGGTGGCGAGCTATGTCCACAACCAGGCCAAGCCCGGCCTCGGCAAGATCGGTGTGCTGGTGGCGCTCGAATCGACTGGCGATGCGGATGCGCTCAATGCCTTCGGCCGCCAGGTCGCCATGCACGTGGCCGCCGCCAACCCACTGGCGCTCACCGAGGCCGATCTCGATCCGGCGGTGGTGGAGCGCGAGCGCGGCGTCCATGCCGAACAGGCGCGCGACAGCGGCAAGCCTGCCAACATCATCGACAAGATGGTCGAGGGACGCATGAAGAAGTTCTACCAGGAATCGGTTCTGCTCTCGCAGACCTTCGTCATCGACGGCGAAAACAGCGTCGAGAAGGCGGCGAAGAACGCCGAAGCGGACGTAGGCGCGCCGGTCCGTATCGCTGGCTTCGTGCGCTTCCAGCTCGGTGAGGGCATCGAGAAGGAAGAAGACGATTTTGCCGCCGAGGTGGCCAAGGCGGCCGCGGGCGGCTGATCCCGGCCTTGGCGAATCGCACTATCATGGGCTCCGGCAAGGCCGGGGCCCATTTCGTTTGGCGCAAAAGGGCACGGGATCGACTATGGGTGCTGAGATGAAGCGGGTACTGCTCAAGGTCTCGGGCGAGGTGCTGATGGGCTCAAGGGAGTTCGGCATCGACCTCGAGACGGTGTCGCGCGTGGGCACCGAAATCGCCGAAGCGGCGGGGGCCGGCTATGAGATCGCGCTGGTCATCGGCGGCGGCAACTTCTTCCGCGGCGTGGCGGGTGCGGCCAGGGGCATGGACCGGGTGGCAGCCGACCATATCGGCATGCTGGCAACCGTCATGAACGCGCTCGCCATGCAGCAGGTGCTGCACAAGCTGGAGATCGATGCGCGCGTCTTGTCGGCCATCCCCATGCCGACGGTGTGCGAGCCCTTCGTGCGCGACCGGGCGCTCAAGCATCTCGCCTCGGGCAAGGTGGTGCTGTTCGCCGCCGGCACCGGCAACCCGTTCTTTACCACCGATACCGCCGCCGCGCTGAGGGCGGCCGAGATGCGCTGCGACGTTCTGCTCAAGGGCACCAGCGTCGATGGCATCTATTCCGCCGACCCCAAGACCGATCCCGACGCCACCCGCTATGACCGGCTCACCTACATGGAAGTCCTGTCACGCGACCTGAAGGTGATGGACGCCGCCGCCATAACGCTTGCGCGCGACAATCGGATTCCGGTAATCGTGTTCTCCATAAGAACACAAGGCGCGCTCATGAGTGTGCTCGCCGGGTCCGGGCGATCGACCATCGTCACCGCCTGAGCCCGCAGCCGACGTCTTGTGCGCGCTGCCCCTGAGGAGACAACGCCAATGTCAAAATCGACATCGCTGGATATCAAGGACCTGGAAAAGCGCATGCACGGCGCTATCGATGTGCTTCGGCACGAATTCGCCGGCCTGCGCACCGGGCGCGCCTCGTCGGCGCTGCTCGAGCCGATCACGGTGGAGGCCTATGGCTCGGCCATGCCGCTCACCCAGGTCGGCACCATCTCGGTGCCCGAGACGCGCATGCTGTCGGTGCAGGTGTGGGACCGCACCCTGGTGGGGGCGGTGGAAAAGGCCATCCGCGATTCGAGCCTCGGGCTCAATCCGGTGACCGAGGGCCAAACGCTGCGCATCCCCATTCCGGAGCTCACCGGCGAGCGGCGCAAGGAGATGACCAAGGTCGCCCACAATTACGCCGAGCAGGCCCGCGTGGCGGTGCGCAACGTACGCCGCGACGGTATGGAGACGCTGAAAAGACTGGAAAGGGACGGCCATATCTCCGAGGACGATCACCGCAAGCAGAACGACCTTGTGCAAAAAGCAACCGATGCCGCCATCAAGGAAATCGATGAGGCACTGGCGCTCAAGGATACCGACATCTTGCAGGTGTGACGGGGCAAGGTACGGAAAAGCGCATAAATCCTGAAGCCCAGGGCGTCGACGATCTGCCACGCCACGTCGCCATCATCATGGACGGCAACGGTCGCTGGGCGCACGAGCGCTCGCTGCCGCGCTCGGCCGGCCATCGCCAGGGGGTCCAGGCCCTCAGGCGCACGGTGCGCGCGGCCATCGAGATCGGTATCAAATATCTCACCATCTACTCGTTCAGCGCCGAGAACTGGTCGCGCCCGGCAAGCGAGGTGAATTTCCTCTTGTCGCTGCTGCGCCGCTTCATCCGCCAGGACGTGGCCGACATCCACGCCGCCGGGGTGCGCATCCGCGTCATTGGCGAGCGCGCGGGCGTCGATCCCGACATTGCGCAGATGATCGAGGACTGCGAGCGCCTGACGGCGGCCAACACCACCATGACGCTCATTGTCGCCTTCAATTACGGCAGCCGCCAGGAACTGGTGCGCGCCACCCGCCGCATCGCCGCCGGGGTGGCCGCCGGCGACATTGCTGCCGCGGCCATCGATGCCGACATGATCACCCGCAACCTCGACCTCGAAGACCTGCCGGACCCCGATCTCCTCATCCGTACAGGTGGTGAGCAGCGGCTGTCCAACTTCCTCTTGTGGCAGTGCGCCTATACCGAATTCGTTTTCGTGCGCGAGTACTGGCCCGATTTCAACAAGGAGATGCTGCAGCGGGCCGTTTCGGCCTATTGTTCGCGCGACCGCCGCTTCGGCGGCATCGACGCGCAGGCGCTGTAGCCCCGCGTATGAGCGAAACACCACAGGCAAGCGAGGCACCCGCAGGCGCAACCTCCAAATGGCGCGATCTCGGCGTGCGCAGCCTTGCTGCGGCGGTGATGATACCACTGGCGCTCGCCGTCATTTGGGCAGGCGGGTTCTGGTACCTGGCGGCGATTACCGCCATGGGCCTGACGATGGCCTATGAGTGGTGCCGCATGGTGCACAACGCCGCCACGGTGCAGCGGATATTGCACGCGGCAGCGGTCGTGCTGGTGACGACACCGATTGCGGGCTTCTTGCCGTGGCGGTTCTTGCCCGGCGTGCTGGCCATCATCTGGGGGGCGTCCATCGTGGCGGCGTGGCGGGCCGGCCGGCTGACGCGCTGGGGGCTGGCGGGCGTTCCCTATGTAGCTCTGCCGATCCTTGCCCTGGGGTTGTTGCGGCAGGGGGACTGGGGCCTGCTGGCGGTCCTATGGATCATGATCGTGGTGTGGGCCGCAGATATCGGCGCCTTTTTCGCCGGGCGCGTCATCGGCGGGCCGAAGCTGGCGCCGAAGATATCGCCCAAGAAGACCTGGGCGGGGCTGGGCGGCGCCGTCGCCGCCGCCATGCTGTTCTCGGTGGTGATGTGGCGGGCATCCGGGTTCACCAACACTGCCATGGCGCTGTGGCTGGGCGCCTTGATGGCCGTCATCGAGCAGATGGGCGACCTGTTCGAATCGGCGGCCAAGCGCCGCTTCGGGCGCAAGGATTCAGGCAGCCTCATTCCCGGCCATGGCGGCATTCTCGACCGCGTCGACGGCCTCATTGCGGCGGCGGTGGCGGCGGGCCTCATTGGCGCGGCTCATGCCGGCGCCGGCGCGGTAGCAGAAGGTTTGCTGAAATGGTAGGCGGTCAGCAGCCATGAAGCGCATCAGCATCCTCGGCTCGACCGGATCGATCGGTTGCTCGACCATCGAGGTGATCGCCGCCAATCCCGGCGCTTTCGTGCTCGAAGCGCTGATCGCCAATTCCAACGTGGCGCTGCTCGCCGAACAGGCGCGACGGCTGAGGCCCACCATTGCCGTCACCGCCAGGTCTGATCTCCTGCATGAGCTGCGCGACAGGCTTGCGGGCAGCGGCATCGAGGCCGCAGCCGGTCCCGAAGCGGTGATCGAAGCGGCCGCGCGCCCGGCCGACATGGTGATGGCCGCCATCGTCGGCGCCGAGGGGCTCAGGCCCACGCTTGCCGCGATGGAAAAGGGCACCACCATCATGCTCGCCAATAAGGAGTGCCTGGTGAGCGCCGGCGAACTGTTCATGCGCAAGGCACGCGCGGCAGGCGCGGCCGTGGTGCCGGTCGATTCCGAGCACAGCGCCGTCTTCCAGTGCTTTGAGCAGCGCAACATCGATCACGTCGACAAGATCACGCTGACGGCTTCCGGCGGGCCTTTCCGCACCCGCACGCTTGCAGAGCTGGGCGCCGTGACGCCGGCCGATGCACTCAAGCATCCCAACTGGACGATGGGGCAGAAGGTCACTATCGATTCTGCGACACTTATGAATAAAGGCCTGGAACTTATTGAAGCCTTTCATCTTTTTCCCGTCGGGGTCGAACGTCTCGGGGCCGTCATCCACCCCCAGTCGATCATCCATTCGATGGTCGCCTACAAGGACGGATCGGTGCTGGCGCAATTGGGCGTGCCGGACATGCGCACCCCCATCGCGGCGGCTCTGGCCTACCCGAAGCGCATGCCGAGCGGCGTTGCGGCGCTCGATCTGTGCCAGGTCGGCACACTGACCTTCGAGGCGATTGATCCCAAACGCTTCCGCGCTCCCTCGCTGTGTCTCGGTGCGCTGGCGCGCGGGGGATCGGCCACCACTATCCTTAATGCGGCCAACGAAATTGCCGTGGCCGAATTCTTGTCGCAAAGACTTGCTTTTCTCGCTATTACGAAGCTGGTGGAGATGGTGCTGGAGCGTGCCGAGCGTGAAGGCATGATAGCCGAGGCCGGTTCGCTTAACGATGTTTGGACCGCCGACGGCTATGCGCGCCGGTTGGCGAGCGAAACGGCAAGGAGATTGCAGCGCTAGAGCCGATCGGGCCTCGGGAGCCGGCGCGCTTTGCGCCAATGGTTCCGTGGCGCCGCAACTCTGGCGTTCTGGAGGGAACATGCATCTGGTTTTGGCCACATTGGGCTCGTCGCTGTGGACACCCCTGTCCTACGTGATCCCGTTCGTTCTCGTTCTGACGGTCATCGTCTTTTTCCACGAGCTTGGCCACTTTCTCGTTGCCCGCTGGTGCGGGGTGGCGATCGAGGCCTTTTCCATCGGCTTCGGGCGCGAGATCTTCGGTTGGACCGACCGCCACGGGACGCGCTGGAAGATCGCCTGGCTGCCGCTGGGGGGCTATGTCAAGTTCGAGGGCGATGCCAACGCCGCCAGCCTGCCGAGCGCCGAAGCGCGGCGCGAGCATGCCTCGGCCTCGCCGGGCGACTTTCACGGCAAGCCGGTATGGCAGCGCGCCTTGGTGGTGGTGGCAGGTCCGGTCGCCAATTTCATTCTCGCCATCGTCATCTTCTCGGCCGCCTACGCCATCGTCGGGGTGCCGATCAGCGAACCCAAGATCGATCAGGTGATGCCCGACAGCGCCGCCCAGGAGGCGGGCTTTCTGCATAGTGACGTCATCAAGTCGATCGACGGAAAAAAGATCAGGTCTTTCAATGAGGTGCAAAAGGTCATCTCCGAGAGCGCCGGGGTCAAGCTGAGCGTCACCGTCGAGCGTGACGGGAAGATGGTGCCGCTTTTCGTGACGCCCAAGCGCATCGAGGTGGACGACGGGCTGGGCGGCAAGATCGCCATCGGCCGGCTCGGCGTGTCGCGCACCGACGTGGTGGCGCCGCATTACGAGCGCCAGTCGCCGGTCGAGGCGGTGTCGCTCGCCGTCGGTGAGACGCGCGACGTATCGGCGCGGCTTCTTAGCTATATCCGCGGCATCATCATGGGCCGGCAGAGCGCCGACCAGCTTTCCGGCCCCATCGGCATCGCCCGCATGACGCGGCAGGTCGCCGCAGTCAGCTTCGACGGCCTGGTGCAACTGGTGGCGGTCTTGTCCATCAGCATCGGACTAATTAACCTATTTCCAATCCCTATGCTCGATGGTGGGCATCTGGTTTATTACGCTATCGAGGTGGTGAGGGGAAAGCCGCTCGGTCAGGCGGCGCAGGAAATGGGCTTCAAGCTCGGCCTGTTCCTGGTGCTGGCGCTGATGCTGGTGGCAACGTTCAATGACCTGTCACGACTCAAGCTGTTCTGATATG
Organism: uncultured Alphaproteobacteria bacterium; assembly: GCA_963770075.1. GTDB lineage: Bacteria > Pseudomonadota > Alphaproteobacteria > Rhizobiales > Aestuariivirgaceae > CAVVDT01. The sequence goes on along the minus strand of CAVYOQ010000037.1, from coordinate 35,148 downwards.
GCGTAACGTCATGCGTGAAACGCCAACATGGCCAGTTTGCAAGCTAGGCGAAACATACTAAAAGGCATTGGATTCGTCTTTCGGGGTCGGCGCTAGGAAAAGCGGGTGATTGGTTTCCTGATGCGTAAGTTGCTTATCGTGATGGCGCGCCTCCTTATGGTGGTGAGCCTAGTTGTTCCCTGCGTCCTTTTGGTCCGGCCGGTGCCGGTGGCCCATGCGCAGGTGGTGTCGCAGGTTGTGGTCGAGGGCAACCAGCGCGTGGAGCGCGATTCGGTCCTTGCCTATCTGCATGTCGCGCCGGGCGAGGCCATCACGCCCGACAAGATCGACCAGTCCATCAAGGCGCTGTTCCAGACCGGCCTGTTTGCCGATGTCAGGATTTTCCGGCGTGGCAACAGCCTGGTGGTGCAGGTGGAGGAAAATCCCCTCATCAACAAGGTGGGCTTCGAAGGCAATTCCGATCTCGGCCAGGACAAGCTGGTCAAGGAAGTGCAACTGCACGAACGATCGGTGTTCACCCGCGCCAAGGTTCAGGCCGACGTGGAGCGCCTGCTGGCGCTCTATCGCCGCTCGGGCCACTTCGCCGCGCGCATCGACCCGAAGATCATCCGCCTGTCGCAGAACCGGGTAAACCTCGTCTTCGTGATCGATGAGGGCAACGCCACCAACATCGCGCGCATCAACTTCATCGGCAACGAGGTGTATTCCGACGGCACCCTGCGTTCGCAGATATCCACCGCGGAATTGGCCTGGTGGAAGTTCTTTTCCACCACCGATAATTACGACCCCGACCGGCTCGCCTACGACAAGGAACTGTTGCGCCGCTTCTACCTCAAGAACGGCTTTGCCGACTTCAAGGTCATCTCGGCCACCGCCGAGCTTGCCCGCGACGGCGAGAGCTTCTTCATCACCTTCACCGTCGATGAAGGCCCGCAATATTCGCTCGGCAAGGTGGCCGTCGACGCCGGCCAGACAAAGCTCAACGTCAAGAAGCTCGAAAGCGTCATCAACCTCTCGCCCGGTGACCGCTACGACGCCAGCAAGCTCGACAAGGCGATCGAAAACGTGACGCTCGAGGCCGGCAAGTCCGGGTATGCCTTTGCCAAGGTCGAGCCGAAGATCTCCCGCGACCCGGCCAAGCAGACGCTCGATTTGGTATTCGACGTGCAGGATGGCCCCCGCGTCTATGTCGAGCGCATCGACATTGTCGGCAATTTCCGCACCCAGGACGACGTGATCCGGCGCGAGCTGCAGCTGGTGGAGGGCGATGCCTACAACCGCATCCTCATCGATCGCGCCCGGCGCCGGCTGGTGGCGCTCGACTTCTTCGAGAAGATAGACATCCGCGAAACGCCTGGATCGGCGCCGGACAAGGTGGTCCTCACCATCGACGTGGTGGAGAAATCCACCGGCACCATCAACTTCTCCGCCGGCTATTCCTCCACCGAGCAGGCCGTCGGCACCGTCAGCCTCACCGAGCGGAACTTCCTCGGGCGCGGTCAGTACGTGAACCTGTCAACCTCGGCGAGCTTCAAGACCCAGCAGGCGAGCTTCAGCTTCACCGAGCCGTATTTCCTCGGCCACAATGTATCGGCGGGCTTCGATCTGTATGCCACACGCAGCGACCAGACGGGCGAGTCCTCATTCACCACCGAGCAGTATGGCGGGGCGTTGAGGACCGGCTTCACCTTGAGCGAGTTCACCCGGCTGGAGACGAAGCTCTCCTACACCCACCGCATCATCACCGTGGACGGTGCCAACGGGGTGCCGCCGTCAGTGTCGCCGGCGATTGCAAACTCGGCCGGGACCGCGGATTTGCCCACGCTCGGGCTGAACTTCATCTATGACGACCTCGACAATCCGCTCAATCCCACGACCGGCGTCCGTATCGAGGCCTCGACCGATTTCACCGGGTTCGGCAACACCAACTGGGTGCGCGGCGAACTGACCGGCTATTATTTCACGCCGCTTTTCATCGACGGCATGGTGCTGAAGCTCAAGGGTACCGCCGGACATATCCAAGGCCTGTTCGGCAAGGATGTGCCGGTGGTCGATCGCTTCTTCAAGGGGGCTGACACGTTCCGCGGCTTTGCCCAGTCGGGCGTCGGTCCGCGTCAGTTAACGGGTCTGACCGGCGGCAACGACGCCATCGGCGGCCAGACCTACGGCATCGGCACGGTCGAGCTCACCTTTCCCTTGGGGCTGCCGCAGGAGTTTGGCATTTCCGGCGCGGTGTTCAGCGATTTCGGCACCGTATTCAGCGCACCGGAAAAGACCGCCAAGTCTGGCCTGGGCTGCACGATCGGCTCGCCTTGCACGGTCTTCGACGGAATGAACTTCCGCGCCTCGGTCGGCGCCGGTGTGATCTGGGAGTCGCCCTTCGGCCCCTTGCGCCTCGATGTGGCCTATCCGCTGATGAAGGCCAGCTACGACAAGACCGAGCTCGTCCGCTTCGCCGTCGGCACCCGGTTTTAAAGCGCCAACCGGCATGAATGGAACGCAGACAGAGGCCAAACTTGCAGCGGCCGACATCGTGCGCATCATGCAGATGCTGCCGCACCGCTATCCCTTCCTCCTGGTCGATCGCATTATCGACATGGATCAGGACATGTCGGCCACCGGCATCAAGAACGTCACCATCAACGAACCGTTCTTCCAGGGACACTTCCCCGGCCAGCCGGTGATGCCAGGGGTGCTGATCATCGAGGCCATGGCGCAGACGGCGGGCGGGCTCGTCATCAGCCACCAGGGCGCAGAGGCGGAAAACCAGCTCGTCTATTTCATGTCCATCGACAAGGCGCGCTTCCGCCGCCCGGTGGTGCCGGGCGACCAGCTGCGCATCCCCGTGCGCCAGATCCACAAGCGGGCGCGGGTGTGGAAGTTCGCCGCCGAGGCGCTTGTCGACGGCAAGCGGGTGGCTGAGGCGGAGATCACCGCCATGATCACCGCGCGAAGCTGATCCTGCCCGCAGAACTCTCTGGCCGGCAGCCTTTGATCGCGCTCAATGCGTCCGTTATCCCACGCAGTCATTCCGGCCCCCGATCAGGTCGGGGGCGGAATGGCGCGTGGAAATGGGAGCATGATGCCGAAAAGTGGACGCCACCCTTCGGATGACATCTTGCTCAACCTCTTGGAATCGATCAGCTCTTCTGCAATTGGGTGATCACACCCGATTGCAGCCTGATCCAGGTTGAGTTGGGGGCGACCTAAAGGTCTAGCGGCGCTGGCTCACGGGCGTGTAGTCGCGCTTCTTGGCGCCGGTGTAGAGCTGGCGCGGGCGGCCGATGCGTTGGCTCGGATCCTCGATCATCTCCTTCCACTGGGCGATCCAGCCAACGGTGCGGGCAATGGCGAACAGCACCGTGAACATGGATGTCGGAAAGCCCAGCGCCCTCAGCGTGATGCCGGAATAGAAGTCGATATTGGGATAGAGCTTCTTTTCGATGAAGTAGTCGTCCTTGAGGGCGATTTGCTCCAGCTCGCGCGCCACATCGAGCAGCGGATCGTCGGTGATGCCGAGCTCGGTCAGCACGTCATGGGCGGCCTTCTGCATGATGCGGGCGCGCGGGTCGTAGTTCTTGTACACCCGGTGGCCGAAGCCCATGAGACGGAAGGGATCGTTCTTGTCCTTGGCCTTGGCGATGAACTTGGCGATGTTCTCGGGCTCACCGATCTCGGATAGCATGTTGAGCGCGGCCTCATTGGCGCCGCCATGCGCCGGGCCCCACAGACAGGCAATGCCGGCGGCGATGCAGGCGAAGGGATTGGCCCCCGAGGAGCCCGCCAGGCGCACCGTCGAGGTGGAGGCGTTCTGCTCGTGATCGGCGTGCAGGATGAAGATGCGGTCCATGGCGCGGGCCAGAACCGGATTGACCTTGTATTCCTCGCACGGCACCGCAAAGCACATGTGCAGGAAGTTGGCGGCATAGCCCAGGTCGTTGCGCGGATAAACGAAAGGCTGGCCGATATGGTATTTGAAGGCCATGGCCGCAATGGTCGGCAGCTTGGCGATCATGCGCCTGGTTGCCACCTCGCGCTGCCAGGGATCGGTGATGTCGGTCGAGTCGTGGTAAAAGGCCGACATGGCGCCCACCACGCCCACCATCACCGCCATGGGATGGGCATCGCGCCGGAAGCCGGAATAAAAGCGCGACATCTGCTCGTGGATCATGGTGTGGTGGGTGATCGCATCGTCGAAATCGCGGCGCTGGGCCGCGGTCGGCAATTCGCCGTAGAGCAGCAGGTAGCAGGTCTCGATGAAATCGCCGTGTTCGGCCAGCTGCTCGATGGGATAGCCACGATAGAGCAGGATCCCCTCATCACCGTCGATATAGGTGATCTTGGACTTACACGATGCTGTCGATGTAAACCCCGGATCGTAGGTGAAGACGCCGGCGTCGCGGTAGAGGCTGGCAATGTTGACGACATCAGGGCCGATCGAGCCCTTGCGGATGTCCAGATCATAGCTCTTGTCGGCAAGTGTGAAAGTTGCCTTGTCGCTCATCTGAAAGCCCCTTTTCTGCTAGGCCGCAGTGCCTCGTCAAAGGCACCAAAACAGCTACCTATGGGCTAGCGCATCGCCGCCCATGCTGCAAGTGCCGCCATGGTCATGCGATGCGCAAGAATTAGGCAGTTTCAATCTGCCCTTGCGGCATCCGCGATGCGTCCCAGGGCCTCCTCGCGGCCCAAGACGGCGAGGACATCGAAGACACCGGGCGAAACCGTGCGGCCCGTCAGAGCGGCCCGCAGCGGCTGGGCGATCTTGCCCAGCTTCTGGCCGGAGCTTTCCGAAAAGCCGCGAATTTCCGCTTCGAGCGCCGACACTGTCCATTGATCGACGGCCGCAAGGCGCGCCAGCAGTTGCTGGAGCGTGACACTTCCGCCGTCGCGCAGGATGGTTGCGGCCTTGTCGTCCATCGCCAGCGGCCGGTGGGCGAACAGGAAGGCTGCACCCTCCTTCAGCTCCACGAGTGTCTTTGCCCGCTCCTTGAGGCCCGGCATCGCTTGCAGAAGCTGCCCGCGCCTTGCCTCGTCGAGCGCTGCCAGCATGGCATCGCCGCCTTCGACATGCGGCAGGAAGGCAACGAGCGCTGCGATCAACTCGTCGTCCGGGGTTGAGCGGATATAGTGGCCGTTGAGGTTTTCCAGCTTGGCGAAGTCGAAGCGGGCGGGCGACTTGCCGACGGCGTCGAGATCGAACCATTCGACCATTTCAACCGTGGAAAAGATCTCGTCATCGCCATGGCTCCAGCCCAGCCGGGCGAGGTAGTTGCGCACGGCCGCCGGCAGATAGCCCATGGCGCGATAAGCCTCGACACCGAGTGCCCCGTGGCGCTTCGACAGCTTGGCTCCGTCGGGACCGTGGATGAGGGGGATATGCGCCATCACCGGCACCTCCCAGCCCATGGCCCTGTAGATCTGGGTCTGGCGCGCGGCGTTGGTCAGATGGTCGACGCCGCGGATGATGTGGGTGATGCCCATGTCGTGGTCGTCGACGACGACCGAGAGATTGTAGGTGGGGGTGCCGTCCGAGCGCAGGATGATGAGGTCGTCAAGCTCCTTGTTGGCGAAGACCACGCGGCCCTGCACCTTGTCCTGGATCACCGTCTCGCCCTCATCGGGCGCACGGAAGCGGATGGCGGGGGCGATGCCTGCGGGCGCCTCGGAGGGGGCGCGGTCGCGCCAGCGCCCGTCATAGCGCTGCGGGCGGCCCTCGGCCTTTGCGCTTTCGCGCATCTGGGCCAGTTCCTCGGGCGTGCAATAGCAGCGATAGGCCAGGTTGCGGGCGAGGAGATCTTCGGCCACATCGCGATGGCGCGCGGCGCGCGATGCCTGCGAGACCGGCTCGCCCTCCCAGTCGAGACCGAGCCAGGTGAGGCCGTCGATGATGGCGTCGATGGCCTCCCGGGTCGAGCGCGCGCGATCGGTATCCTCGATGCGCAACAGCATCGTGCCCGCGTGATGACGGGCATGGAGCCAGTTGAACAGGGCCGTGCGCGCCCCGCCGATATGCAGGAATCCGGTGGGCGAGGGGGCGAAACGGGTAATGACGGGCGATGACATGGACGCCGGACTCCGTGAAAGATGCTGGTATAAGGGGCGGGATGCCGTTGAAAAGGCCCGGCGCGGTCTAACACAGGCAGGCGGGGCTGATAAGAGGAGGGCGGGGGCAATCGCCGACCTCGGCTGGCAGGTAGATGACGATCAGGCGGCCGCGGATGAGGGCGCCTCGCGGCCGCTGTCGCCGAGCGCGCTCCTGACGCGCCTCGCTACGGCTGTGGCGGCCGAGGAAGATCGCTTCGGCCTGTGGATGCCGGTCGCGTTTGCCGCCGGTGCGGCGGGCTATTTCTCCCTGCCGATGGAGCCGTCCGGTTTCGCCGCAGCCTTGGCGGGCGTTGCGGCTCTTGGGTTCGCCGCTGTCATGATATGGCGCCGCCGCATCAACTGGCCGGCGCTGTTGATCGTCTTTCTCATCGCCGGCGCGCTGACGGGCAAGGCGCGGGTGGATCTGGTCGACACGCCACTGCTCAGGGCATCGACCGGCATGGTGAGCGTGACCGGATGGGTGCGCCGGCTCGAACGTCTTGGGGGACGCTGGCGGGTGGTGCTCGATGTCGAGGGCATCGAGAACATCAGGCCCGAGGCCGCGCCCCGGCGCGTGCGCCTGTCGGCCCCGGCAAGCCACAATTATTCCCGTGGAGAGCGGCTGCGGGTGAAGGCGCGTCTCTACCCCTTGCACGGGCCGGCGGAACCGGGGGCATGGAACCCGGCGCGCGGCCTCTGGTTCGACGGGATCGGCGCCAGCGGGTACACCATGTCGAAGCCGCAGAGCATCGGGCCGCCTGCCGGCGGCGGGTTCGGGCAGGCGGTCGCCAACCTGCGCGATGCCATGGCGGCACGCATCCGCGCGGCATTGCCGGGCGAGGCGGGGGGCATGGCCATCGCCCTCATCGTGGGCGAGCGCGGCGAAATCCCGCGCCAGGCGCAAGACAACCTGAGGATCTCCGGCCTTGCCCACATCCTCGCCATTTCCGGGTTGCACATGTCGCTGGTGGCCGGCGGCATCTTCTGGGTGGTGCGGGCGCTGCTGGCGTTCTCACCGTGGCTGGCGGCCGGCTACCCGATCAAGAAGTGGTCGGCTGTTGCGGCCCTGGCGGCGGGGGCCGGCTACCTGATGCTGTCCGGTGCCGCCGTGGCCACCCAGCGCGCCTTCGTCATGCTCGCCGTGATGAGCCTTGCCGTCCTCATCGACCGACCGGCGATTTCTATGCGCAATCTCGCCATAGCGGCTTTCGCGGTGATGCTGCTGAGCCCCGAAGCGGTCACGGGTGCCAGCTTCCAGATGTCGTTCCTGGCAGTCGCGAGCCTCATCGCCTTCTACGAGGCGGTGAGCGCGTGGCGCCGGTCGCACGACACCGAAGCGATCGCACGCGGGCCCTTGTGGCAGGCGATGCGCTGGGCGGGCCTGTTCATCGTGGCGACCGCCGCCACGACCCTCATCGCCGGCACGGCAACGGCGGTACCCGCCGCCTTCCACTTCCACCGCGTCTCCTCCTATAGCCTCATCGCCAACGTGCTGGGCTTGCCGCTGGTGAGCCTCATCGTCATGCCGGCGGCGGTCGTTTCCGTCTTCGCCATGCCCTTCGGGCTCGAAGGAGCGTCCTTGTGGGTCATGGGCAAGGGGATCGAGGCGGTCTTGTGGGTGGCGGGCACGGTTGCCGGGTTACCGGGCGCCGGGCACTATCTGGCGGCCATTCCCGCAACGGCCGCCCTCGCCATGGCCGCCGGCGTCCTGTGGCTTGCCCTGTGGCATGGCCGCATCAGGCTCATCGGCGCGGGGCTGTTCGCACTCGGCGTCATGCTTGCACCGTTGAAACCCGCACCCGATGTTCTCATCGATTCGACTGCGGCGGTCGTCGCGCTACGTAACGGTGACGGCCGGCTGGCGCCCACAACCGGCCACAGGGGGCGCTACGTGGTGACGCAATGGCTCATGGCCGACGGCGACAGCGCCAAGCCGGCCGAGGCGGCCAAGCGGCCCGGCTGGACCTGCGACAAGGCTAAATGCAGCGGTGAGGTGGCCGGCCACAGCCTCATTTATCTGCGCGATGAAAAGGCAGCCGTCGATTGCGGCTCGCGCGACATCGCCATTGCGGCTTTTCCGCTGCGCGGGCGCTGCAAGGACGCGGGCGTGCGCATCGACCGGTTCGATGTGTGGCGCAACGGCGCCCATGCGCTCATCATGCAGGGGCAGGACGTCCGCATCGAGACGGCGCGCCAGTTGAGCGGCAAACGACCATGGAGCGTTGAGCCGGTGGCCCGCAGCAGCATTCTCTCAGCGCCAGTGAACACTCAGGACAAGGCCGGCGATACCAAAAATGCCGCTCAGTAACGCCGGATAAGGCCCACCAGCCGGCCTTGCACCCGCACCCGGTCGGGGCCGAAGATGCGGGTCTCGTAGGCCGGATTGGCGGCTTCCAGCGCTACCGAATCGCCCTTGCGGCGCAAGCGCTTGAGGGTCGCTTCTTCCTCGTCCACCAGCGCTACAACGACCTCGCCCGACTGGGCGGTGTCGGCCTTGCGGATGAGCACCGTATCGCCGTCGAGAATGCCCGCCTCGATCATCGAATCGCCCTTGACCTCGAGCGCGAAATGTTCGCCCGGGCCAAGCAGGTCGGGCGGCACCTGAATGTTGCGGGTGTGGTCCTGGATGGCCGAAATCGGCACGCCGGCGGCGATGCGCCCCATCATCGGCACGAAACTGTCTCCGCCGCTTTCCGAAGTCGACCGCGGCTGCGGGCGGACCCGGCCGAGCGAACCTTCGATGACATTGGGCGCAAAGCCCTTCTTCGGTGGAACGGCGAGCCCGCCGGTCATCGATTCGGGCAGCTTCACTACTTCCAGCGCCCGCGCCCGGTGCGGCAGGCGGCGGATGAAGCCGCGCTCCTCCAGCGAAGTGATGAGCCGGTGGATGCCGGACTTCGACTTCAAGTCGAGCGCATCCTTCATTTCCTCGAAGGAGGGCGGAACGCCCGTCTCGCGCAGGCGGTCGTGAATGAAGATCAAGAGCTCGTATTGCTTGCGTGTCAGCATCAAAAGACCCTCCCGCTCAATGCGGCGTCGAAGACCGGAATCGGAACAAAGATGCAACTTATGTACTCGTTTTGTTTGCCGCGGACAAGCCCCAATGTCCGGAAAAGCGCCGCATTAGCCAGATTTGGGCAAGGTTGGACTCAGAGCGGCAGGACAACGACTTCGGAGCCGGTTTCAACGGCGGGGGCATGGGGCGGCCGGACGATGAGGCAATCGGCGTTGGCAAAGACGCGCTGCATGGATGAGTCCTGGCGCGAAATGGGCCGGGCGATGAGACGCCCGCCGGGGCCGTGCTCAAGCTGCGCACGCAGATAGTCCTGGCGCTGGTCGTTGGCGGGCAGGGGTCGCTGCGAGGCAGGCGGTGCGCTCGCGCACAGCGGCCGGGCGGCCGAGCAGCTTTTCGAGGATGGGCCGGGCAAATATCCGCGCGCAGACCTGGGCTGAGACCGGGTTGCCGGGCAGGCCGATGATGAGCTGGCGGCCGCGGCGGGCAAACATCAGCGGTTTGCCGGGGCGCATGGCGATCTTCCAGAACTCCAGCTTGATGCCGAGCTGGTTGAGGGCATGGTGCACGAGATCGTGCTCGCCCACCGAGGCGCCGCCGATGGTGAGGACGAGGCTTGCCCCGCCGGCGGTATCGAGGCGGCGGGCGATCTCGGTGGCATCGTCGGGAGCGATGCCGAGATCGCGAGGGTGCCCGCCTGCCTCGCGCACGAAGGCGGCAAGGGCTGCCCCGTTGGAGCCGATGATCTGATCCGGGCCCGGCTCGGTGCCGGGCAGCACCAGCTCATCGCCGGTCGCCAGGATCGCTACCTCGGGCCGGCGCCTGACCGTAATCTCGGCATTGTTCATGGCCGCCGCCAGGCCGATGGCGCGGGCATCGATCACCCGGCCGGCATCGAGCAGCACCTCGCCGCGGGCGAAATCCAGGCCGCGGCGGCGGATGAAGGCGCCTTCGGCCACGCTCTCCAGCACCCGCACCCGGGCCGGCGCGACAACCTCGGTATTTTCCTGAATGAGGATGGCATCGGCGCCGCGCGGCACGGGTGCGCCGGTGAAGATGCGCACCGTCTCGCCCGCCTTGATGCGGCCGGAATAGGCTTCGCCCGCCCGTGATGCGCCGATGACGGAAAGTTCCGCCGGCACAGTGGCCGTATCGACGGCGCGTACGGCATAGCCGTCCATGGCGGAGGCGGGGAACGGAGGCTGGTCGCGCAATGCGGCGATGGGGCCGGCAAGCGTGCGGCCGAGCGCGGCATCGAGACCTACACGTTCGGCGCCGGTGGGCTGCAGGCCCTCCAGCATGCGTTCCAGCGCATCTTCGACCGGCAACAGCGCCATCAGCGCTCCTTGCCGGCGATGAAATGGCCGGACTTGCCGCCCGCCTTTTCGAGCAGGCGCAGATCGGAGATAACCATGCCCCGGTCGACGGCCTTGAGCATGTCGTAGATGGTGAGGCAGGCGACGGAGCAGGCGGTGAGCGCTTCCATCTCCACCCCCGTCTTGCCCTCGACCTTTACTTGTGTCTCGACCGCGATACCCGAACGCGCCTCATCGGGGGTGAAATCGACGGTGACCTTGGTCAGCGCCAGCGGATGGCACAGCGGGATGAGCTCGTGGGTGCGCTTGGCGGCCATGATGCCGGCGATGCGGGCGGTGCCCAGAACGTCGCCCTTCTTGGCCTCGCCGGCGAGCGCGAGTTCGAGGGTCTCGGGCTTCATGGCAACGAAGGCGCCGGCCCGCGCTATGCGCGCCGTCACGGCTTTTTCCGACACATCGACCATGCGGGCCTGGCCCTTGTGATCGAGATGGGTGAGGCGGGAGGCGGCCATGGGCTCAACTTGCCGCCTGGTGCACGGACAAACGGTCGAGGATAGGCGCGAGTGGCGGTCATGACATCGTCCTGGCGCATCAGGCTTTCGCCGATGAGGAAGGCATTGACGCCGATGCGCGACAGGCGAACGAGGTCGCGCGGGGCATCGATGCCGCTCTCGGAGATGACGAGACGGTCGTCGGGCATCGCCGGCGCCAGCCGCTCGGTCACCTCCAGCCGCGTCTCGAAGGTTTTCAGGTCACGGTTGTTGATGCCGATGAGGGGCGTTTCCAGCTTCAGTGCCCGTTCCATCTCGGCCTCATCATGCACTTCGGCCAAAACGTCCATGCCCCAGTCGAAGGCGGCCGCCGCCAGCTCGCCGGCGAGGACGTCGTCCACCATCGCCATGATGATCAGGATGCAGTCGGCGCCCCAGGCGCGCGCCTCGGCCACCTGATAGGTGTCAAGCATGAAGTCCTTGCGCAGTGCCGGCAGGCCGCACATGGTGCGCGCGGCGAGGAGATATTCAGGCGCGCCCTGGAAGGAGGGTGTGTCGGTGAGAACGGAGAGGCAGGCGGCACCGCCCGCCTCGTAGGAGATGGCGAGCGAAGGCGGGTTGAAGTCGGCGCGGATCAGGCCTTTCGAGGGGCTTGCCTTCTTGATCTCGGCGATGAGCGCCCATTCGCCCTGATCGATTTTATGCGTCAAGGCGGCGCGAAAGCCGCGCAGAGGCGGGGCGTCAAGTGCCTGCACTTCGAGATCGACGAGGGGCAGGTCGCGCTTGGCGCACGCCACTTCCTCGCGCTTGTACTCAGCAATGCGCTCGAGGATCGAGGTCATTGCTTGGCGGCTTCCTGCGACACGGCCACCAGGCATTCGAGCGCGCCGAGGGCCTTGCCGTCATCGATGGATTTCGCTGCCAGGCCTGCGCCTTCCTTCAGGTTCCCCGCCTTGTCGGCTACCACCAGCGCCGCCGCGGCGGTCATCACGGCGGCATCGCGGAAGGCGCACGGCTTGCCGCCAAGTACTTCGCGCAGGGCCGCTGCGTTGAAGGCGGCATCGCCGCCCTTGAGGTCAGCGAGGTCGGATTGTTGCAGACCGGCATCGGCGGGCGTGATCTCGAAACTGTTCACCTTTCCGTCCGAAAGCTCCGCCACCCAGGTGGTGCCCGTGGGGGTGATCTCGTCGAGCTCGCCTTCGCCGTGGGTCACCCACACGCGCTCAGAGCCGAGCTTGCCCAGCACTTCGGCCAGCGGTTCCACCCACTCGCGCGCAAAGACGCCGACGATCTGGCGCTTGACGCCGGCCGGATTGGAAAGCGGTCCCAGAAGATTGAAGATAGTGCGGGTGGCAAGCTCCACCCGGCTGGGGCCGACATGGCGCATGGCCGCGTGGTGCTGCGGCGCGAACATGAAACCGACGCCCGCCTCGCGGATGCAGCGGGAAATGCCTTCTGGCACCAAGCTCGATATTGACGCCGAGCGCGGCGAGCGTGTCGGCAGCACCCGATTTGGAGGAAAGCGCCCGGTTGCCGTGCTTGGCAATCGAAAGCCCGGCACCAGCCGCGACGATGGCAGCACAGGTGGAGATGTTGTAGGTGCCGGACGCTGTCGCCGCCAGTGCCGACGATGTCGAGGGCATCGGCGGGGGCGTCCACCCTCAGCATCTTCTCACGCATGGTGCGCACGGCGCCGGTGATCTCGGGCACCGTTTCGCCACGCACCCGCAACGCCATGAGGAACCCGCCGATCTGCGAGGGCGTCGCCTCGCCCGACATCATGATGTCGAAGGCCTCCTTGGCTTCAGCCTCATCGAGCGACTTGGCATCGGCCACCTTGGCGATCAGGGTTTTTAGATCGGGCATGGGCGTGGACCGTTTCCTTGGTGGGCGAAGGGGCGGGGTCTGCGCGAGCCTTGCCCTCGTTTCAGTTCAATTGATACCGGCCAGCGTCAGGAAGTTCCGCAATAACTTATGACCGTGCTCGGAAGCAATACTTTCGGGGTGGAACTGCACGCCGTAGACCCGCCGGCTGTCGTGCTGCACCCCCATGATGACGCCGCCTTCGGTCTCCGCAGTTACGCTGAGACAGTCGGGCAGGGAGGCCCGCTCGACGATGAGGGAGTGATAGCGCGTCGCCTGAAAGTGGTCGGGGATTTCAGCGAAGATGCCCTCTCCCCGGTGATGCACCGCCGACAGCTTGCCGTGCATGAGTTTCGGGGCGCGGATCACCTTGCCGCCATAGGCCTGGCCAATCGCCTGATGGCCGAGGCAGACACCGAGAATGGGCAGATCCTTTGGCGCACGGGCGATGAGGTCGAGGCAGATGCCGGCCTCGTTGGGCGTGCAGGGGCCGGGCGAGAGCACCACGGCGGCAGGCGCCATGGCGAAGACGTCATCGGCCGTCAGCGCATCGTTGCGGAAGACCTCTGCGGTGGCGCCGAGATCGCCGAGGAAGTGGTAGAGGTTCCAGGTGAAGCTGTCGTAATTGTCGATGAGGACGATCATTTCCTTCTCCTCATCTACTGGCCGCGCGCGGCCCGGCCGGCGAAGCGGATGGCCTCCTCGGCAGCACGGAACAGCGCCTTGGCCTTGTTGATGCACTCGGCCTGCTCGCTCTCGGGGATCGAATTCGGCGACGATGCCGGCGCCTGCCTGCACATACATCTTGCCGTCCTTGACGATGGCTGTGCGCAGGACGATGCAGGTGTCCATCTCGCCATTGGCGCTGAAATAGCCGACGCAGCCGGCATAGGGTCCGCGCTTTTCGGCTTCAAGCTCATCGATGATCTGCATGGCGCGCACCTTGGGGGCGCCGGAGACGGTGCCGGCGGGAAAGCCGGCCACCAGGGCATCGATCGAATCGTGGTCGGATCTCAACTTTCCTTCCACATTGGAGACGATGTGGATGACGTGGCTGTAGAATTCGGGAAAGAACCGGTCGGTGACGTGGATGCTGCCGATCTCCGAGACCCTGCCCACGTCGTTGCGGCCGAGGTCGAGCAGCATCAGGTGCTCGGCCCGTTCCTTGGGATCGGCGAGAAGCTCTTCGGCCAGCGCCCGGTCCTCGGCCGGCGTGGCGCCGCGCCGGCGGGTGCCGGCGATGGGCCGGATGGTGACCGTGCCGTCGCGCACCCTGACCAGGATTTCCGGGCTGGAGCCGATGATGGAGAAGCGGTCGAAGTCGAGATAATAGAGGAAAGGCGAGGGGTTCACCCGTCTGAGCGCCCGGTAAAGCGCAAACGGCGGCAGGGTGAAGGGCGCCTCGAAGCGTTGCGACAGTACCACCTGGAAGATGTCACCGGCGGCGATATAGTCCTTGGCGCGCACCACCATGGCCTTGTAGGCCTCGGGCTCGGTGTTGGAGGTGGCATCCTCGAAGGAGACCGAAGCGTGCTCCTCGCTCACCCGCTGGTCGAGCGGGCGGTCGAGGGCATCGATGACATCGTTGAGCCGTTCCAGCGCCCGCGCATAGGCCGCCCGCGCGCCCACTTCCTTGTCGGGATAGACGGGTGTGACCACCGTCACCTCATCCTTGACCGCATCGAAGATGGCCATGACGGTGGGGCGCACCAGCACGGCATCGGGCACGTCCACCGGATCGGGATGCTCGGCCGGCAGGCGCTCCATGGCGCGCACCATGTCGTAGCCCATGTAGCCGAAGAGGCCGGCGGCCATGGGCGGCAGGTCGTCGGGCAGATCGATGCGAGATTCGGCCAACACCGCCCTGAGGGCCTTGAGCGGATGGGCATCGAGCGGGGCGAAGGCGCCGTCTGGATCGATCAGCGCCTTGCGGTTGACGGCGGCCTTTCCGTCCTCGACCCGCCAGATGAGGTCGGGCTTGAGGCCGATCATGGAATAGCGCCCGCGCACGGCACCGCCTTCGACCGATTCGAGCAGAAACGAATAGCGCACATGGCGGGCGAGCTTGAGCATCGCCGAGACCGGCGTTTCGAGGTCGGCCACCAGGCGGGTGAAAATTACTTGCGCGACGCCGGCGTCGTAGCGAGCGGAAAAGGCATCGATTTCAGGAGTGAACAGCATTGAACGCGATTTCGGTTGAGGTGAACGCGACGGGGTGACCCGGCTCCATCAAGAGCTGCTACCGGAGACGCGTCGCCACAAGTCCTGGTTCACCTTGACTCCGATGGCCGCCTGCAACTCGCGCAAATAACCCGCGAAGACATCATTGGCGAGCCCTTTGTCGAGCGCCTCGCGCAACTTCTTGGCCTCCACCGACTTGGGATCGAAGGGTGGGATCATCACCGGGATCGAATGCATCACGCGCGCGGTCTTGCCGTCGCTGCCGATGACCGAGGCAAAGCCGTCGGGTGCGGCCGAGAACAGCGCCGCCACGTCAGCCGGCGTGAACTGGGCCGTCGATTTGCTGCGCTTGAGGCCGCTCGCCTGCTTGATTGTGCCCCCGATCTCGGCGGCTAGCTTGTCGAAAGCCTCGCCCTTTTCGGCGCGGTCCTGCAGCGCGCGCGCCTTGGCCAGCAGCAATTCACGCAGCTTGGCGTCCTTCCACGCCGCGATCACGTCGCCGCGTGCCTCGTCCAGCGGGCGCGCCTTGGAGGGTTCGACACCGCGCACCTCGTACCAGCCAAAGGCGTCCTGGCCGATTGCAACGGCATCATTCTCCACCCCGACGTCGCTTTCGAACGCGGCCTTGAGGATCTGCGGCTTGCCAGGGAAGCTTTCCACCTCCTTGCCGTCGGCCAAGTGGCCCTGGCGATCGACGTTGTCGAGATTCAGCAGTTTCAGATCGTTCTTCTTGGCGATCTGCTCGAAGGACTGACCGGCTGCCCGTTCGTCCTCGATGTGGTCGTGCAGATCGAGGAGCTGTTCGCGGGCGTGACGGGTCTTGATCTCCTTGACGAGCTGATCGCGCACATCGGGCAGCGACTTGATGGCCCCGGGGACGATCTTGGTCACCCGCACCAGCGCCACCGCCAGCTTGCCCTTGACCGGATCGCTCACCTCATCTTGTTTCAGCGCGAAGGCGGCCTTGGCCATCGCCTCGTCGGGGATGTTGGATTGCTGCACGGTGCCGAGACTGACGTCCTTTGCGCTCAGGCCGCGCTCGCTGGCGATCTTCATGAAGTCCTCGCCGGCGCGGATGCGTTCCAGCGCCTTTTCGGCGTCGGCCATGTCGGGAAAGGCGATCTGCTGCACGTCGCGCTTTTCCGGCGTGCCGAAGCGGGACTTGTCGCGCTCGTAGGTCGTCTGCAGTTCCTTGTCGTCGACGCTGATGTTCTTGGCGATCGATGCCACATCGAGCACGAAGGCGGCGATCGAGCGCCGTTCCGGGATCATGAACGCCGACTGGTTGTCCTTGTAATATTTGGCAATCTCGTCCTTGGAGGGCTCGGGCACATTGACGGCCGAGGTGGGGATGTCGAAGTAGCTGGCGTCGCGCTGCTCGTTGCGCTGGCGCCAGGCGATCTCGACCAGCGTGTCGGGCGCGGCAAGTCCGGAATTGAGGGAAGCGGTGATCGCCTGACGGACAAGGCCGTGGCGCTCGTTGGTGACGAATTCCTGCTCGCTCAGGCCGTTGGCCTCCAGCAGGCGGCGGAAGTCGGTGGCGTTGAACTTGCCATCGGCGTTCTGGAAGGCCGGATTTTTGGCCACCCGCGCGGCCACTACCTTGCCGGAAAGCGCCAGCTTCATCTCCTTGGCCTGTGACATCAGTGCACCGTCGCGCAGCAGCTCGCCAAGCACCTGACGGTCGACGCCGATCCCGCGCGCCTCCTGCGGCGTGAGGGCGCGCCCGAGCCGGGACGACAGCACACGCACCCGGCGGTTGAAGGCGTCCTGGAACTCCGGCACCGTCACCTCGGTGCCTCCGGCCGTGGCGAGCACGTCCGAGCGATAGCCGCGAAACACGTCCGCCACGCCCCATACAGCAAAGCTGGCCGCCAGCAGACCGATGAAAATCTTGGCGATCAGGCCGCCGGCCGAACCTCTGAGGGCAGTAAGCATGGAGCGGGAAAACCTTCTGAATGACCCCGGCCTGCGTGAACCTTGCCGGAGTGCCGTCGGGCGGTGCATCATATGGACAGGGCCAGCGGGCCGCAAGCATGCCCGCCGAAGTTGCCCGGCGTCCGGCCGACGCACCCGTTGCCGGCGCTGAGACTGCATATAAGAACAAGGGTGGGGAGGGCAAGCATGAGACGGTGTCGGGGACCGCGCCCCTTGGTGGCGGGCAACTGGAAGATGAACGGCAACAGCGCTTCGCTGGAGGAGGCGCGCGCCATGGCGCAAGCGGTGAAGGGAGCAAGGCTCGACTGCGAGATCATGCTGTGTCCGCCCGCCACCCTCATCGCCCCCATGGCCAAAGCGCTCAGGGCGAGCCGCATCCGCCTTGGTGGCCAGGACTGCCATGCCGAGCCGTCGGGCGCCCACACCGGCGACATCGCCGCCGCCATGCTGGTCGATGCCGGGGCCTGCGCCGTCATTGTCGGCCACTCCGAGCGCCGGGCCGACCATTACGAGACCGACAGCGAGGTGCGCGCCAAGGCGAGCGCCGCGCACAAGGCAGGGCTCACCGCCATCATCTGCATCGGCGAGACGATCGAAGAACGCGAAGCCGGCCGTGCCCTCGAGGTGGTCGATACCCAGATCAGCGGCTCGCTGCCGCGCGGCGCCACCTCGGCCAACACCGTCATCGCCTACGAGCCGGTATGGGCCATCGGCACCGGGCGGACGCCGGAACCGGACGACGTGGGCGAGGTGCATGGCCACATCCGCGCCCGCCTAAATGCGCTGGTCGGAGCCGACGGCGACGACTTCCGCATTCTCTATGGCGGCTCGGTCAAGCCGGCCAACGCGGCCGAACTGATGGCGGTCGCCAATGTCAACGGCGCGCTGGTCGGCGGCGCCAGCCTCAAGGCGGGCGATTTCATTGCCATCGTGATGTCCTATGCTTGAGGGTCGGGGGCATTGAACCCGGCCTTTGGCGGCCTACCTTTGCAATGCGGCGCGAAAGGCGGTATAGGCGCGCCCAAGGGCTGGTCCTGGCCGCCTTGCCGTTCCCGAAAAAGGCTCGTACCTCATGACTGAAGTCATTCTCGTCATCCACCTGTTGATCTGCATCGCGCTCATCGGATGCGTGCTGCTGCAGCGCTCCGAGGGCGGGGCGCTGGGCATCGGCGGCGGCGGTGGCGGCGGCTCACTGTTCTCGAGCCGCGGCGTCGGCAATGCGCTCACCCGCACCACAGCCATCCTGGCGGTTGCCTTTTTCGTAACATCGATCACCCTGTCGATCATGGCGCGCGGTTCGCGCACGCCGATCTCGGTGTTCGACAACGTACAGACGCAAGGCCAGCCCGCCGACAAGGCCCAGAAGCCGGCGAGCGACAGCATCCTGCCGAAACTGCCCGAGAGCAAGGCGCCGAGCGGGCCGCAGGTGCCAACCGGCCAGTAGCGGCTCCTTTTTCGGCCACTCAACAAAAAACGGGCGCCACCAAGGGCGCCCGTTGGCTTTTCGACGACAGGTCTGATCTATTCCGAAGCCGCCGCGGCGGGCGTACGGTCGCCAGTCACCAGGTTCTTGATGACATCAAGACGGTCGAAGTGGGCGTCGATGTCGCTCAGCCACTTCCTGACATAGCCGCGCAGCACGAAGGAGAATTTTGCCGGATCGCCCGAGGCCGTCTTGTTTTCGATGAAGTCCTTGAAGGTGACGCCCGCCAGGTCCACCTGCTCATACGCCATCTCGTTCAGCTTGGGCATGTCGATCTCATGTGCCTTGCTGACGGAGGAGA
This sequence comes from uncultured Alphaproteobacteria bacterium, assembly GCA_963770075.1. Classification (GTDB taxonomy): domain Bacteria; phylum Pseudomonadota; class Alphaproteobacteria; order Rhizobiales; family Aestuariivirgaceae; genus CAVVDT01. The sequence goes on along the minus strand of CAVYOQ010000037.1, from coordinate 16,478 downwards.
AATACTTCTTATAGGTCTTCTCGTCCCACTCGAAGAAGTTGGTCTCGTTGATGAAATTGCGCACCACGACATAATCGATGCCCTTGGTGAACTTGGCTACCTCGCCCATCTCCTCCAGCGAGGCGATGGAGGGGCCTACGACATGCATGAGCCCGAGATTGAACTGGCCGCGTTGGGCCGCATCGAGCACGCCGATCTTGTTGAACGTATCGAGCGCCGGCGACAGGTTGCCGGCCTTGAGGTCGACCACCGACACCTTGACGTTGGCGGTATCGAGCGTGTCGAGGATCTTCATCTGGTCGGCAACGTCATAGATGTCGACGATCTCGGTGATGCCTGGATAGAAGCGTTTGAGGGTGCCACGCGGATGCTCGGCATCAAAGGCGCGTGCCAGAATGTTGTGTCGGCCCAGATAGTCGAGCAGCGCCCGGCAAAACGTGGTTTTGCCGACGCCGCCCTTGTCGGCGCCCACAACGATCAACGTTGGCTTCATATCTCATCCCACCCTGTCGAATGTGTCTTGACCCTCGCCGCAAGGGCACGAAAAACAGCCACCGCCCGCCGGGGTTTCGGCCCTTGCAACCCGCCATTTCGATTAGCATGGATGGCCGCGACGTGTCAGCCACTATTCCTCCATTCAGACGAAATTTGCCCGTTTGAGGGCGCCCGCGCCGGCGACCAGGCCGAGATCGTGGAACTGGCCAAGGACGGTCCTGAGGAAGCCGCGCAGCACCGTGCGCGGCAGGGCGCGCATCTGCGGCTGGCCGTCATTGACGAAAGTCAGGAAGGAGAACGAGCGGTGCTCGACGATGCGCATCATGTCGCGGTCGAGGCGCGGCAGGCGCAATTCGGCCATCTCCGCCAGCACGCCGGCGGCGGTCTCGCCGCCCTCCAGCCGGGCATTTATGCGCGAGGCCTCGTTGAAGACGGGCACGATGCGCAGGCCGTCGAGACTGGCGCGGATGGTGCGCAGCGCCTCGAGCGTGACATCGGGGCGGTCAAGCACGAACAGCAGATCGGTGGAAAGGCCCCGCGCCCGGGCCTCCTCGATGAAGCCGGTCTGCTGTACCACGGTGAAAAAGCGCATCAGATCCCTGGCCGGCAGATCGACGACATAGTCGCGGCGCGGTGCCTCCAGAACGCGGTCGAACAGGGCGATTTGGCCGCCGGTGGTCTTCAGATCGATGATTTCGGCGCGCTCGGGATACCAGTCGGCGAGACGCCCGTGCGGGGCATCGGCGTCGAACAGCACCGGGTCGCCGTCTGCAAGCAGGATGAAGTCGGCAACGAGTTGCGCCAGGAGCGTCTTGCCGTTGCGGGTCTCGCCCGAGCCGACGATGTGGATATGCCCTGCGTCTGTCAACATTCGGCGCAAGCTTCCCCCGGGGCGTGCACCGGCTTCCTTTGAGCGATTCGCAAGGAGCCGGCGGCGTTCTCACTGGTATCGGGTTTCAGGTGCCAGGTAGCAAGAGGCAGGTGCTTGCGGCTCGCCGGGTTCGCGCGCGGAAGTGGCCGGCGCCCGCAGCCATGCCTTGCCCGCACGCCCGCATGTCGCATTTGCACTTGCCGGGCGCGGCAATTGCAGGCAATGGCGTTGAGGCATCACTTTCGAGCAGCGCGATTCCCCTTTTTCAAGCATGGCCTTTTCCGTACGCCACCCGGTTTGGCTGCCGGCGGCTCCCAGGCCGACCGCGCTGGCTTTCGCCGTCCTCTTCACCATCGAATTGCTGGCGCGCGCCACGGTTGCCACGGTCGTCTCGGTGCAGGCCTACGACCTCCTGCACTCCAGCCAGAAGGTTTCCCAGCTCTTCACCGCGGTCGGCGTGGTCTCGCTCATCGGCACGCTGGTGGTGCCGCTCATCATCGCGAACACGGCACGCCGCTTCGTCTACACCTTTGGCGCGCTGTGCCTGATCCTGGCGGCGGCGAGCTTTGCCACCCACACTCTGACGGGCCAGACCGTGGGCATGCTGATCCGCGTTTTCGGCACCGCCTGCCTCAACATCACCTTAAGCCTCTACATCCTCGACCACATCAAGCGCCACGACCTGGTGAAGGCCGAGCCCTTGCGGCTCACCTTTTCCACCTTCTCATGGGCGGTGGGGCCGGCGCTCGGCATATGGCTCTACACCCGCTACGGGGTGTGGGCGCCGCAGGCCTTTTCCGTGTTCTGGGCGCTGATCCTGCTCTTGCTGTTCTGGTACCTGCGCCTGTCGGAAAGCCAGATCATCCAGTCGGCCGCCGGGCGCAAACCGGCCAATCCCTTGCGCTATATCCGGCGCTTCGTCTCCCAGCCGCGTCTCAGGCTCGCCTGGCTCATCGCCTTCGGGCGTTCCTGCTTCTGGTCGCTGTTCTTCATCTACTCGCCACTGCTGATGATCACATCGGGGCTGGGCAAGGAGGCAGGTGGCATTCTGGTGTCGGCCGGCAACGCGGTGCTCATCCTCGCCATGCTGTTCGGCAGGCTGGCCGTGCGCTATTCCCTGCGCCGGGTGATTGCCTTTGCCTTCTTCACCATCGCGCTGGCCACGGTGACGGCCGGGCTTTGCGGTATCGCCCATCCATATCTGGCGGCATTGATGCTGCTGATTGCCTCCATAGGCGCCACGGCCATCGACGGGGTAGGGGGCCTGCCGTTCATGCGCGCGGTGCGTTATCACGAGCGCGCCGAGATGGCTGGCGTCTACCGCACCTACGTCGATACCGCCGATCTCATTCCCACCTTCATCTATTCGCTGCTGCTGCTCTATTTCCCGCTGGGATCGGTGTTTGTCGCCATGGGAAGCTGGGGGCTGATCTGCGGCCTGATCGCCTGGCGTTACCTGCCGCGCTCGATGTAGCGCACCGGCGCGGTTTACGATTGCGGGCCGATATGATCTCCCTTAGCGTCGCCTAAATGAACAACCGCTGGTCCGTCCTGACGCTGCTGTTTCTGGTCCGCACAGCCATGGCGTTCCAGTTTCAAAGCGTGCCCGCGCTGGCGCCTCTGGTGCGCCAGGAGTTTGCCGTCTCGATCGCCGACATCGGCTTCCTGATCGGGCTCTACCTGGCGCCGGGCATGGTGTTTGCCTTGCCGGGCGGCGCCATCGGCCAGCGCTTTGGCGACAAGAACGTAGTGCTGATTGGGCTTGCCCTGATGACCGCCGGCGGGCTGATGATGGCGCTGTCGCCCGTGTGGGCCTTGCAGATCGCCGGGCGGTTGCTTGCCGGCACCGGCGGTGTGCTTCTCAATGTCGTGATGTCGAAGATGGTCACCGACTGGTTCGCCCACCGCGAGATCGCCACGGCCATGGGCATCTTCATCAACTCCTGGCCCTTCGGCATTGCGCTTGCCCTCGTCGTGCTGCCGCTCGTTGCCACCGCCGGCGGCCTCAAAGCCGCCCATCTGCTCACCACCGGAGTGACCACAGGGGGATTTCTCGTTTTTCTCGCCCTTTATCGGCCGGCCCCTCGATTGCCCGCACCCATCTCGCGCGAAAGCGCCATACCGCGCGGCAACGCCCTCACGGCGGTCATTCTGGCCGGGACCGTCTGGGGGTTGTTCAATGCCGGCCTGGCCATGGTCTTCAGCTTCGGTCCTTCATTGCTGGCAGAGCGCGGGTGGACGGTCGCGGCGGCAAGCTCCGTTACCAGCATCGCCTTGTGGCTGGTGGTCGTTTCGGTGCCGGCGGGCGGCATCGTCGCCGACCGGAGCGGAGCCCCGATCAGCGTCCTCATCGTCGGGCTCCTGGGTCTTGCCGCTGCGTTGGTGGCGGGCGCACACATGGATGCAGTTCTTGTGATGTTCGTACTGCTCGGCATCTTCGGGGGGTTGTCGGCCGGACCGATCATGAGCCTTCCGGCACGTATCCTGAGGCCGCGCACCCGGGCCGTCGGCATGGGTATCTACTACACCATCTTTTACGTCATCGCCGTCCTGGCGCCATGGATCGCCGGCGTCATTGCCGGCCTCGCCGGCACCATCGGCGCCACATTCGATTTCGGCGCTGCCGTATTGGTCATTGCGTGCCTGGTGACCGGTGCCTTCTGCTGGCTCGCCGCCAGGCTCGAGCCGGCCGCCGCGCCTGCCTAGGAGGAGCTCTCGCGCAACTCCTTCTTCGACAGCTTGCCCACCATGGTTTTCGGCAGTTCGTCGCGGAACTCGATCTTGGCCGGCATCTCGATGCGCGACAGCTTGGGTTCGAGATGGGCAAGGATCTCCGCTTCCGTCGTGTTGGCGCCGTCCTTGAGTACGATGAAGGCCTTTGGCGCTTCGCCGCGGTAGGCATCGGGAATGCCGATCACCGTCACCTCGGCCACCGCCGGGTGGGTGTGGATGGCCTCCTCAATGCGGCGCGGATAGACCTTGAAGCCGGAACAGTTGATCATGTCCTTGATGCGGTCGACGATGAAGATGAAGCCGTCGTCGTCCATGTAGCCGACATCGCCGGTGCGGAAGAAGCCGTCGACGAAGGTTTCCTCGTTGACCTCGGGCCGCTTCCAGTAGCCCTGCATCACCTGCGGACCCTTGATGCAGATCTCGCCCTTCTCGCCCAGTGCCACGCCCTTTTTGGGGTCTTCCAGGGCGCGGATGGATATGTCGGTGCCGGGGGCGGGCTGGCCGATGGAATTGTCTTTTTTCAGGCCCTCGAAGGGATTGCAGGCGGCAACCGGCGAGGTCTCCGACAGGCCATAGCCCTCCACCACCCGGCAGCCGGCGAAATCCTCAAAGCTCTTGCGCACCACATTGGGCAGCGGCGCGCCGCCCGAGATGCAGAATTTCAGCGAGGACAGATCCTCTTTGCGCACACCGGGGAAGTTGAGGAGCGCGGTGAACAGCGTCGGCACCGCCGGCATGATGGTCGGCTTTTGCGCGTGCATGGTCTTCACCGCCTGGCGCAAATCGAAGCGCGGCAAGAGGATCATCAGCGCCCCGCAATGGACCGCGAAGTTCATGATCGTGGTCATGGCGAACACATGGAAGAACGGCAGGACGCCAAGGATGCGCTCCTTTCCCGGCTCAATCATGCCGGGGCTCCAGGCGGCGATCTGCTGCACGTTGACGGTGAGGTTGGCATGGGTCAGCACCGCCGCCTTGGGCTCGCCCGTGGTGCCGCCGGTATATTGCAGCAACGCCACATCGTCGGGCCTGAGGATGATATCGCCAGGCTTTGTCCTGGTGGCGGCGAGGTCACGCCAGGAGATCACCTTGCTTGCCGCCGGCGATGCGGCCGGATTGGCCACTTCGCCCGACTTGAACAGGCGGAACATGAGGCGGGTCACGGTCGGCAGGATGTCGCCGAAGGGGCAGACGACGATCTTCTCGATCTGCCCGCCGACGGCCAGTTCAGCCACCTTTTCGAACAGCAGCTTGAGATCGAGGGTCACCATGGCGACGATGGCGGCATCGCCCGCCTGCGCCTTCAGCTCCTCCACCGTATAAAGCGGATTGAAGTTGACCGCCGCCGCCCCGGTCTTGAGGACGGCGAAATAGGCAGCGACGTAGTAGGGCGTGTTGGGCAACATCAGGCCGACGCGATGGCCGCGCCCGATGCCGGCGGCCTCGAGCCCCGCAGCCACCCGGTCGATGAGGCCTGCCATCTCGCGATAGCTGAGCCGGGCCCCCATGAAATCGGTGCACGGGCGCTTGCCGTATGCCTTGGCCGCCTCATCGAACATGGCGGGCAAGGTGGTGGGCTTGAGCGGGGTGTCCCAGGAGATGCCCGGCGGGTAGTGGTCGATCCACGGCGCCGCGGCCGGCCTGGCACGGCGTGGGGTCGGCGGCTTTGCCTTGCGGGCGCCTTTGCCCTTTGTCCCGGCTTTCGCCGGCGCGGACTTTGCCCGTCTGGCCATGTTGTTTGCCTCCCGCTGGAAACCGGCGCCAGCCTATACTAAGCTCAAGCGCCAGAGTTAGGCCATATTACCACTCGATGATGCCGGTGCGGGATGACCTGCGGCGAAAGATTTTTCATGCTGGTAAGAAAGTTCAGGGCTGTCGTGGTTGCAGCGATGCTGGTAATGGCGCCGGCCTTGCCCGTTCATGCCCAGTCGAATGACGTCGAGATATCGCCGACTTTGGCGGCCTTGCCGTTTTCCAAGAGGCTGCAACTCGCCAAGGCCGGCGACGAAGAGGCGCAACTGGCGGTCGCGCTTGCCTATGACACCGGCAAGGGCGTCCGCAAGAGCCCGATGCAGGCGGCCCGCTGGTACCGGCTGGCGGCCCAGCGCGGCAACGCTGCGGCACAGTTCCGCCTTGGGCGGCTGGTGCAGTTGGGTTCGCGGGATCTCGACCGCAACCTGAGCCTTGCCGCCCAATTGTTCGAGGCCGCTGCCAAGCAGGGCCTCGTCAAGGCGGAATACTGGACCGGCTACAGCTATGAACGCGGCGAAGGGGTCAAGCGCGACCTCACCAAGGCGATCGAGTGGTACCAGAAGGCGGCCGATGCCGGTGAGTCCCGCGCCAGCAACAATCTCGGCCTCATCTACCTCACCGGCAACGGCACCGCGCGCGACCTCTCGCGCGCATTCGGCCTGTTCAAGGCTGCCGCCGGCAAGGGCGATGCGTGGGCGGAGAACAATCTCGGCGGCATGTACGAGATGGGCTGGGGCGTTGGCGCCGACCGGTCCGAGGCGGTGCGCCTCTATCGCCTTGCCGCCGCCCAGGGCAACCCGCACGCCGGCAGCAACCTCAAACGCCTCGGCGAACCGGTCGAGACCGCCAACGGCAGCAACCAGCCTGACCAGAGCCAGCAGAACTGAGTTGCGATGCGGGACGATGCGCGGGTCACACCCGCGCATGACAGTGCCGGCTGGCACTGACGTCCATAACTTTCAGGCTGCGCGCGCCAGTGCCTTGTCGATACCGGCGATGAGGTCGGGCAGGGGGCCGCCTTCGGCCATGGCCAGGATGGTGGCGATGGTCTCGCCGGCCCGCGGCCAGCCGGCATGGGCCATGAGGGTTTCCGCCTTGGCGATGAGAGCCGCGCGAGAAACCGGCGCTTCCGGGTCGCCCAGCGCATCACGAGCTTCGCCTATGAGCGTTCGCCCATCGGCGAAAGTGGCGACGATGCGGGTGCCCCAATGCACCGGGTAAGCGTCTGCTTGCGGCTTGCCGATGCCGGCCTTCACCTTTTGCCGCAGACCTGAGAGACGGTCGCGCGCTTGCGCCTCGAAGCTGGAAAAGACCACCTCCGGCTCGGCGAGCGCGGCGGCGGTGCAATGCTGCAGGGAGAATTTCGCCGCATAAGGACTCTGCGGGTCGGGGCGATCGCACAAATCGAGTGCCGCCTGATAAGTTTCGATGACAATTTCTCTAATATTTTCAGCGGATAACCCCGCTTTGTTCATCTGCTGCCGGATGTCCTGTCCGCAAGCGATGGCGGGGTGGGTGTGGCGGCAGGACGGCCAAGGCTTGATCGAGGTCGAGTGCACCTGCCAGGGGGCTTGCGGGTCGGCCAGCAGGCGCAAGGGATCGCCGTCGGGGCAGGCAGCGGCATAAAACCCCCGCTTGCCCTCGAGGATTTCCGGCGCCCCGGTGAAACCGTGAACGGCGAGCCCGGCCGCCACCACGCCCGCTTCGGCGCCGCGCCCGGCATGCAGATGCTTGGTCTCGGCGCCGGTCTCCAGGAATTCCCACAAGCCCGCCGCCTGGCTACCGGCATTGCCCAGCGCGTGCACAGCCTGTTCGTCATCGAGGCCGAGGAGGTGGGCTGACGCCATGGCCGAGCCGAAGGGCCCGCAGGTGGCGGTGTTGTGCCAGATGCGGTAGTGGGCGGGCCCGACGCTCATGCCCACTCGCGTCGTTGCCTCGAACCCGTGCAACAGGCCGGTCAGCACCTGCCGGCCGTCGCGGCCGCCGCCCAGTGCCAGGAGTGCCGGCACCACCACGCAGCCCGGATGCACCACCGAGGCCCGGTGCAGGTCATCGACCTCGAGAATGTGGCACAGTGCACCCAGAACGAAGGCCCGGCGCGGCTGATCGAGGTCGGCGATGCGGCCTGATGGAGACAACGCGCGCGCCCAGGCGAGAATCTTTTCGCCCGGCAGCGAATGCGTGCCGGCAATGATGTTGGCGACCGCATCGAGCAGGAAGCCGGCGGCGGCGTCCATATCACCGTCGCTGACGGGCTTTTGGCGGATCAGGCGCACCAGGCGGGAGGTGAGGCTGGGCATGGGGAGTCCTGTCGCTTTGAAGGGGGCCGGGGCGCAGATTGACGTCCTGAGACGGCCCACGCAAGACCGTTAACCATAAGCCGCAACGCTTCCTTTACCCGTTGAGCGTTCGATGCATATGAAACGCCGCATCCCGGGGGGCGGCAGGAAGTGCGGCGGCACCCGACGCCGGTGGGGTCAACAGTCAGTATGCGTAACCAGGTAATCGTCGCGTCTTCGCGTTTTCGCCGCCTTTCGTTCATCTCGACGGCGGCGCTCATCGCTGTCACGCTGGCGATGAGCGGCTGTTCGTCCAGCCGCGATCCTTTCGCCGGGATCGGTTCACCGGTTTATCCTGGCAACCGGACGCCGCCCAAGGGGGGCGGGCGCTATCAGGTCGGCGCCCCTTATGAAGTGGCCGGCAGATGGTTCACGCCCAAGGAACAGCCGGACTACGACAAGGTCGGCATCGCGTCCTGGTACGGGCCGAAATTCAATCGCCGCAAGACCTCCAACGGCGAGTGGTTCGACATGACGTACCTCTCGGCAGCCCACCCGACGCTGCCGCTGCCGAGCTTTGCCAAGGTCACCAATCTGCAAAACGGCCGCACGGTGGTGGTGCGCATCAACGACCGCGGCCCCTTCGTTTCCGACCGTATCATCGATCTGTCCAAGCGCGCGGCGCAGGAACTGGACATGCTGCGCAAGGGCAGCGCCAGGGTGAGGGTGACCTATATCGGCCCCGCACCGCTCAATGATGACGGCACCAAGCTGGCCGCCCTAAACCAGGCGCTCGATCACGGCAGCGATGTGAAGACGCGCTATGCCGCCCTTGCCAAGCCGGCGCCCACCCCCAGACGACCCGTCGTGCTTGCGGCTGCCGACATCGGGCAAAGTGGTTATTTCGTGCAGGTCGGTGCATTCGCAGATCCTGCCAACGTCGCGCGTGCCCGCGCGCGCTTGGCAGACGTCGGACCGGTGATCGTCTCTCCGGTGAACGGGCTCTACCGCGTCCGCCTCGGCCCGATCGGAAGCGTCGACAGCGCCCAGTATGCCCTGAGCCGGGTCAAGGCGGCCGGCCACACCGACGCCCGCCTGATTGTGGCGCAGAACTAGGTCAGCCTGCAACTGGGCAGGACGAAAGTCGCAATTTTGGTGAAATTGCGGTTCGCCAACACACAATCGTCACATCGTGGGCACACGCTTGCAACTCTGTGCCTGCGCGCTAACCAAGAGCCGGGGCTACAGTTGAACTCGACCGACCGCGTCGTTAGCCTACCGTCAGCCTGAGCATTTGGCATTCGGCCGTACCGCTGACACTATTATGTTCGCCACACGAGATAGCTACACACAGAGGCATATCATCCGCACTTTGATGAAACTGCCCGGCACTCTTGCAGGAATGGTTTTGTGCCTCGCCTTGCTGCTTGCCGCACCCGTGTGCGCCGCGGCGCCGCCGTTCGATACCGCCGCCCAGTATATGGTCCTGATGGATTCGCGTTCGGGCAAGGTGTTTGCCGAAAAGAACGCCGACGAGCTCATGCAGCCTGCCTCCATGAGCAAGATCATGACCATGCTCATGGTGTTCGAGCGGTTGCGCTCGGGCCGGCTTCACATGGACGACAAGTTCCTCATCACCGAGGATGCCTGGCGGCGCGGCGGCGCAAGGTCGGGCGGCTCGACCATGTATGCCGAAGTCAATTCACGCGTGGCGCTCAGCGACCTCATTCAAGGGGTGATCGTGCAGTCGGCCAATGATGCCTGCATCGCCATCGCCGAAGGCATTTCCGGATCGGAAAAGGCCTTCGCCGAGTTGATGACCAAGCGCGCGCGCGAGCTGGGCCTCACCAAGACCACCTTCAAGAACGCCACCGGCCTGCCGGAAGACGGGCACGTGACGACGGCGCGCGAACTGGGCATGCTGGCGCGCTACCTGATCGAGGTGTTTCCCGAAGAGTTCAAATACTACAAGGAACGCGAGTTCACCTGGAACAACATCACCCAGAAGAATCGCAATCCGCTGCTCGGCGTCTATCCCGGCGCCGACGGGCTGAAGACCGGTCACACCTCGGAGTTCTGGCTATGGCCTCATCGGCACTGCCATGCGGGGCGGCCGCCGGCTGATCCTCATCATCAACGGCCTCCAGAGCGCAAGGGATCGTTCGAACGAGGCGCAAAAGCTGCTGGACTGGGGGTTCCGCCAGTTCCGCACCGTCGAACTGTTTGCCGCCGGCCAGACCGTTGGCAGCGCCCGGGTGTGGGGCGGCACACGCTCGTTCGTGCCCTTGGTGACGCGCAACAATGTAGACTTCATGCTGTCGGATGCCGAGCGCGCCAACGCCGAAGCTGAGATCGTCTACAAGGGTCCGTTGATGGCGCCGGTTTCCGCCGGTGCGCAGGTCGGCGTCATGCGTTTCAAGCTCGACGGACACATCGTCAACCAGATCCCGGTCTTTACCGCTCGCAACGTCACCGCGAGCAACGAGATGTGGCGCAAGGCCCTCGACAGCGTCCTCTATTACGCCTTCGGCGGATAGGCGCTCATGGCGGGGGGGCTGTTCATCACATTGGAAGGCGGGGAGGGAACAGGCAAGTCCACCCAGGTCCGCCGCCTCGCCGCCCGCCTCGAGGCTGCGGGCCACGACGTCGTGCTCACCCGCGAGCCGGGCGGGACGCCGGCGGCCGAGGACATCCGCGGCCTGCTGGTCACCGGCGAGCCCGAGCGCTGGTCACCGGTCGCCGAGGCGCTGCTCAACTATGCCGCCCGCGATGCCCACCTCAAAGCCACCATCCGCCCGGCATTGGCGCTCGGCAATGTGGTGGTGTGCGATCGCTTCATGGACTCGACCCGCGCCTATCAGGGTTTTGCCGCCGGCTGCGACATGGCGCTGATCGATCACCTGGAAGCCGCCGTGGTGGGTGAGACGCGGCCCGACCTGACGCTGGTCTTCGACCTCGCCCCCGAAGAAGGTCTGGAACGGGCGAAGGCGCGTGGCGATGATGGCGGCGAAGACCGCTACGAGAAGAAGGGGCTCGCCTTTCACCGCCGCCTCAAGGAGGCTTTCCTCGCTATCGCTGCGGGCAACCCTGAGCGTTGCGTCGTCATTGATGCCGCGGCCCCGATGGACGATGTCGCCGATCAAGTGTGGAAGGCGGTTGCGTTGCGACTTTCCCGCTGATATCGCCTGCCTCTCATGAGCGAAGACGATCCCGATCCGCGCCAGACGGACTGGCATCCGCGCCTCAGCCCGAAGCTTGCCGGCCATGCCGAGGCCGAAGCCGCGCTGATCGCCGGCTGGGCCTCGGGCAAGTTGCACCATGCCTGGCTCATTGCCGGAAGCCGCGGCATCGGCAAGGCAACGCTCGCCTACCGCTTTGCCCGCTTACTGTTTGCCCATCCCCGGCCGCAAGAGGGCGAGCCTTTGCCCGCCGATCTGGGCATTGCCGAGGACCATCGCGCCTTCCGCCACATGGCCGCGCGCAGCCTGCCCGACCTCCTCGTGGTCGAGCCTGCCTATGACGTGAAGAAAAAGCAGGTGAAGGCAGAAACCGGCGTCGATGAGGCGCGCAAGGCAACCGAGTTCTTCGCCCGCACCGCCGCTGGCGGCGGCTGGCGCGTGGCGATCGTCGATGCCGCCGATGAGCTCAACCCCAATTCGGCCAATGCGCTGTTGAAGATCATTGAGGAGCCGCCGCCGAACGCCGTCTTCCTCATCGTCGCCCATGCGCCCGGCCGGCTGATCGCCACCATCCGCTCGCGTTGCCGGCTGCTCGACTTGCAGCCGCTGGGCGAGGACGATGTCAGGTCGGTGATCGAAGGCCTGCCGCCCAAGGCCGTGCGCGACCGCAAGGGCCTCGATGCCGCCATCGGCTTGAGCGACGGCAGCCCGGGGCGGGCGCTGGAGCTTGCCGGCTCGGCGGCGGCCGGCGCCTTTGCCGGCTTCGAAAAGGCGATGGCACATGGCCATTCAAGCGACGATCTCAATGCCATCGCGGCGAAACTCGGCGGGCGCGAGAGCGTTCAGGACTATCACCTGTTCACCAGCCTCGTGGGCGACTGGGTGGCGCGCCGCGCCGTCACCGAGACACGCGCCCGTCGCCTCGACCGGGCGCGGGCCTGGGCCGAGGCGCATGCCGGCATCGGCCATTCCCTTCGCGAGGCAAATACCCTAAACCTCGACCGCCGCGAGACGCTGGCACGGCTGTTGTCGACCATCGCCGGCATTGAGGCATCCAACACCTGAAGCAGCCTCCTCCCGGCGGCACGAAGAGATCCGAGATGGCGGAAAAGGGAAAATTTTACATCACCACGGCGATCTCCTATCCCAATGGAGAGCCCCATATCGGCCATGCCTACGAGGCGCTGGCGACCGATGCGCTCGCCCGCTTCAAGCGTCTGGACGGTTTTGACGTCTTATTCCTCACCGGCACCGACGAGCACGGCCAGAAAATCCAGCAAACAGCGGCCAGGGCCGGCAAGACGGCACCTGAATTCATCGCTGAGATGACGCCGAAATTCCGCGCCATGGTCGAGGCGCTCGAATGCTCCAACGACGACTTCATCCGCACCACCGAAGAGCGCCACCATGCATCCGTCACCGAGTTGTGGCGGCGCATGGCGAAAGCCGGCGATATCTATCTGGGCAAATACGCCGGCTGGTATTCGGTGCGCGACGAGGCGTTCTACGGCGAGAACGAGCTGGAAGACCGCGACGGCCAGAAATTCGCCACGAAATCCGGCACGCCGGTCGAATGGGTGGAAGAGGAAAGCTATTTCTTTCGCCTGTCGGCCTATCAGCAAAAGCTGCTCGACCTGTACGAGAGCCAGCCCGAATTCATCGGCCCGCCGGAGCGCCGCAACGAGGTGGTGAGCTTCGTCAAGTCGGGGCTGCAGGATCTGTCGGTCTCGCGCACCACCTTCGACTGGGGCATCCCGGTGCCGGATGCGCCCGGCCACATCATGTATGTGTGGGTGGATGCGCTCACCAACTATCTCTCCGCCACCGGTTTTCCCGACCCCGATGCGCCACGCGCGCGCTATTGGCCGGCCGACCTGCATGTCATCGGCAAGGACATCGTGCGCTTCCATGCCGTTTACTGGCCGGCCTTCCTCATGTCGGCGGGCCTGCCTTTGCCGTGCCGCGTGTTCGGCCACGGCTTCCTGTTCAACCGCGGGGAAAAGATGTCGAAGTCGGTGGGCAACGTCATCGACCCGCAGTCGATGATCGACCGCTATGGCGTCGACAGCCTGCGCTATTTCTTCCTGCGCGAGGTGCCCTTCGGCCAGGACGGCAATTATAGCCACGAGGCGATCGTCAACCGCATCAATGCCGACCTCGCCAACGATCTCGGCAACCTCGCCCAGCGCTCGCTGACGATGATCGCCAGGAACTGCGACGGCAAGGTGCCGGCGCCCGGCGCCTTTTCGCCTGCCGACGAGGCGCTGCTTGCCGCCGCCGATGCCATTGTCGCCGAGGCCCGCGTCCATCACGATGTCCAGGCCATCCACAAGGCGCTGGATGCCATCTGGAAGGTGGTGGCCGATGCCAACCGCTATTTCGCCGGCGAGGAGCCGTGGGCGCTGAAGAAGACCGATCCGCAACGCATGGGCACCGTCCTCTACGTGACGGCGGAGGTATTGCGTGAACTGGCGATCCTCACCCAGCCCTATATCCCGGCAGCGGCGGTAAAGCTGCTCGACCTTCTCGCCGTGCCCGCAGACGGGCGCAATTTCGCCGCCCTCGGCAGCAGCGGCCGCATCGAGCCCGCAACGGCACTTCCGGCCCCGTCGCCGGTTTTTCCGCGCTACGTGGAGGAAGACGCCGGGCAGGGGGCTTCGTGATGCCGCTGGCCATCGTCGACAGCCATTGCCACCTCGATTTCGAGCAGTTCGCCGGCCAGATCGACGAAATCATCGCGCGTGCCCGCGACAATGGCGTCTTTCTCATGGTGACCATCTCCACCCGGGTGAAGCGCTTCGATCAGATCCGCGCCATCGTCGAGGCGCACGAGGAAATCTGGTGCACCGTCGGCACCCATCCCCACAACGCCAAGGAGGAAACCGACGTCACCGTCGATGACCTCGTGCGCATCGCTGCCCATCCCAAGGTGGTGGGGATCGGCGAAGTGGGCCTCGATTATCATTACGATTTGAGCCCGCGCGATATTCAGGCGGCGAGCTTTCGCACCCACATCCGCGCCGCGCGCGAGACCGGCCTGCCGCTCGTCATCCACAGCCGCGAGGCCGAAGACGACACGGCGGAAATGCTGGAAGAGGAAATGGGGAAGGGGGCTTTCAAGCCCCTGCTCCATTGCTTTGCCTCAAAGCCGGAACTGGCCAGGCGCGGCCTTGCTATCGGCGCCTATGTGTCCTTTTCCGGCATCCTCACCTTCAAGAACGCCACCGACATCCACGAAGCCGCTCGCCTGACACCCTTGGACCGGGTGCTCGTGGAGACAATTCGCCTTATCTGGCGCCGGTGCCTAATCGCGGCAAGACCAACGAGCCGGCCTATACCCGCTACACGCTGGAGGAACTGGCGCGGCGCAAGGGCATCTCACCCGACGAAGCGGCACGAGCCACTTCCGCCAATTTCTTCAACCTCTTTCATAAGGTGAAGAAGCCGCCCGTGTTCGAGGCCGAAGCCGCATGACATTGACGCTGACGATCATGGGGTGCGGTTCGTCCGGCGGCGTGCCGCGCATCGGCAACCATTGGGGTGCGTGCAATCCGAAAAACCCCAAAAACCGCCGCCGCCGCTGCTCGGTGATGCTGGAGCGGCGGAGTGAAAACGGCGCCACGCGCGCCCTCATCGATGCTTCGCCCGACCTGCGCGAGCAGCTTCTCGACTATGGCACCGGCGAAATCCACGGCGTCCTGTTCACCCATGAGCATGCCGACCACACCCACGGCATCGACGAATTGCGTGCCGTGGCGCTCAACACGCGCGCCCGCGTGCCCATCTGGGCCAACGACCGCACCGGCACCATGCTGCTCGGCCGTTTCGGCTATTGCTTCTACACGCCGCCCGGCAGCGATTATCCGCCCATCCTCAGGATGAACCGCCTGATCGTCGATGAACCGGTGGAGATCGACGGGCCCGGCGGTCCCATCTCTGCGCGCCCGTTCGAGCTGGAGCACGGCACCATCCGCGCGCTCGGCTTCCGCATCGGCGACACTGCCTATACGCCCGACCTCAACAACATCCCCGACAAGAGTCCTTCAGCGCTTGAAGGTCTCGACACCTGGATCGTCGATGCCTTGCGTCCCACGCGGCATCCCAGCCATCTGTCGCTGCCCGAGACGCTTGCGTGGATCGAGCGCCTCAAGCCCAAGCGCGCCATCCTCACCAATCTCCACATCGACATGGACTACCAGGCGCTGGCGGCAAAGCTCCCCAAAAGCGTCGTCCCGGCTTACGACGGCCTGTGCATCGACATCGAAGCCTGACGCGTTGGAATGAAAACGTCACGCGCCAACCAATTGATGGGGCGTGTTAAACCGTCCAATTCGCCCATATAGAAAGTTTCCGTAATATATATTATGCGAATTATGTATCGACCCTCACGGCAAACCCTGCATCCCCCTATTCGATCTTCGACAAAAGCTCCGGCGCCGTCACCAGCGGGCGCACGCCGTGGGCGTGGTCTTCCTTAAACACGTTGCCCTCACACCATTTTTCGAGGGAGTTGATGTCGATCCTGGCGCATTGCGGCCCGACGCTCCACGTCACCTGCAAGGGCGAGCACTTCTCGTCACTGTACTTCGGACCCGTGGTGGAGCCGCGAAAGACCACCAAATCGCCAACCCGTTCCGGCAGGGCCTTGGCCTGATAAAGGCCATCCACCTTGGTGCCGCCATTGCTGAAGTCGGCAAAATTCAGGGCCGTGGGATCATTCACCACCAGAAAGACCCGGGCTTCCACTCTGAGCTCCGGGTTGGCGCACTTGTCCGACAAGCACGCCCCCAGGCCCTCCCCGGGCTGGACGTCGCACGACGAATAGACCCAGTGCACCTCGATGGTATCGCCGGACTTGAGGCCGTGGCAGGCGTCATGAACCGGTGCCTTGAGATCGGCGGCGGTCAGGGCAGGCGTGTGGTTGCACTGGTAGCCGCCGTGTTCGCCAGCGCCGGCAAACAGGGCAAAGCCCGCTCCCTTGTGCTCGGCGTTGGCGTGAAAGTGAATGTTGCACAGGTTCATCTCATGGTATGGCGGGGCCAGTGAGAAGGTGCGGGGATTGGTGCCGCCGCGGCTGGTGATGTCGCGTGGCGTCTGCGGCCCATAGCCCTGGCACAGGCCGGCGGCAAACGCCGGATTCCAAGGGCGAGAACTGCCGCTCCCGCGGCC
>CAVYOQ010000036.1:0-32903 GCA_963770075.1 uncultured Alphaproteobacteria bacterium | reverse complement strand
TATCGGCGGTCCCGTCTCCCGGCATCATTGCAGCGGCCTTCAGGCTCGACTCGAGCCTTTGCCTTTCAGTCGATCCGGCGCGGGCCGCAATCCCGGGCGCACGGCCGGCTGATCCCGCGCTATCGCCGCCGACCAGCTTCAGCGGCATGGCGATGATCTTCATGGGTGTTCGCGCCAGCTGTCAGGCGCCCTTGATGAGGCAGCCCACCGCCAGGACCACGTAGCCGATGAACACGAAGGCGAAGGTATAGACCGACAGCAGGCCGGCCGGGGTGACCCTGCCGATGATGCCCAGAATGACCAGCGCGAGCGAGATGAGGAACGTGATGGTCGTAGGCGCGGACAGTTTCATGGGCATCTCCAGTTCTGTCATGTGCTCATACCGGCACAAGGGGGGAGGGAGGGCATTGCAGCAAAGAGCCGAATCTCCCGGGGACGGCCGCCAGCATACACGAGCACCAGCACCGCGGGCAGGGCCGATGTCGCCTGCGCGTCGCCCGCCGCCTGCGACAGGGCGCATTCCGCCCTTGCTGCTACCTGCGCCGGTCTTATCTTCTGCAAGCCATGACCATCGTCAACCTCAAGCCATCGGACGAGTTCGCCTTTTCGCGCGGCAAAGGCGAGGTGTTGCTGATTGCCTGCGGGGCGCTGGCGCGCGAGATCGTCGACCTCATCGAAGTCAACCAGTGGCAGGCCTTCGACGTCGCCTGCCTGCCGGCCAAATGGCACAACACCCCGCAGTTCATCGCGCCCGCCGTCAGGGAGAAAATCCGCGCCGCCAAAAACCGCTATCGCAAGATCTTCGTGCTCTATGGCGATTGCGGCACTGGCGGCGAGCTCGACCGGGTGCTGGCCGAAGAAGGGGCCGAGCGCATCGAGGGCCCGCACTGCTATGCCTTCTTTTCCGGCAACCCGGCATTTGCCGCCAAGGCGGATGAAGACGTCACCGCCTTCTACCTCACCGACTATCTCGCCCGCCATTTCGACCGGCTGATCTGGCAGGGCCTCGGCATCGCCGACCATCCCGAGCTGTTGCCGCTCTATTTCGGCAATTACGAAAAGATCGTCTACCTCGCCCAGACCCGCAACGAGGACCTGGCCAAGCGCGCCATGGCGGCGGCTGAAAGGCTGGGCCTTGCCTACGAATACCGCTTCACCGGCTATGGCGAGCTGTCCGAAGCCTTGGCGCAACGCGCCAGCGAGTGAACTTCGACCAGCCGCCGCGCCGCCACATGGTGCCCTGGCCGAGCCAGCGCTCGCGCATCAGCACATAGACGCCCGCCCCCACCACCAGCGCCGCCCCGGCGACCGTCAAGGACGCCGGCACCTCGCCCCAGATGGCAAAGCCCCACACCGTCGCCCACAACAGGCCGGTATATTCGAACACGGCGATGAGATTGGCGGGCGCCAGCCGGTAGGCTTGGGTGAGGAGCCAAAGCCCCGCCGCCGCCACGAAGCCGCAGGCCGCAAGGAGCGCGAGATCGAAGGGGCTCGGCCGCACCCAGCCGCGCAACAGGAAGGTTAGGCTTGGATGCCCGCCGGCGTCATTGAGGGCGCCGTTGCCGAACAGTATCCCGAGCAGCGCCGCCCCGATAAGGAACATGGCATTGTGATAGAAAGCCATGACCGAGGCCGGTTCCAGCCGCGCCACGCGACGGGTGATGATCTGCCCCGAGGCATAGAAGAAGGCCGCCAGAACCGGCAGCAGCAGGGCCGGGTCCGCGAGCCCCAGATCGGGCCGTAGCATGACGACGATGCCGGCAAAGCCGACCGCGATGGCACTCCAGCGTCGCCAGCCCACCTCCTCGCCCAGGAGCGGCACCGCCAGCGCGGTGATGAAGAGCGGCGCCACGTAATAGAGCGTCACCACCTTGGCCAGCGGCATGGCGGGGATGGCGAGGTAATAGAGGAAGTAGGAATTGAGCAGCACCAGCGCGCGGGCGATCAGCCAATCCCAGTTGCGGCTGGCGAGCGCACCGATGCCGACATCGAAATGCACCATGGCGAGCAGCAGCGGCAGCGCCACCAGCGAACGGATGGTCATGGCCTCGCCCACCGGATAGGAGCCTGCCACCCACTTGATCACCACGTCCTGCAGCGAGAAGACCGCGATGCCGGCGAGAATGCAGCCGATGCCCTTGGCCAGCGCCGAACCGGGCAGGGCATCGAACAGGCCGGGCGCCCGCCGCGGCTTGCTGACCGGCTTGGGCACATCGGGGACAAGGGCGACGGGGGCCGGGGCGGGGTGCTCTTTCTCGAACCGCGCGACCTGGCGCCGGTAGCGGCGGAAGCCGGCGCGCCGCCAGGCAATCGGCTCTTTCGCTGCCCATTCGAAGTAGATGATGGAGAGGCCACCGGCTGCGATCAGGGCCATGCCGGCAAAGCCCGAGGCGCCGGGCATCTGGCCGAAAACGACGATCCCCCAGACGATGCCCCACAGGATGGCGGAATATTCAAACGGCGCGACGATCGAGGCCGAGGTGCGGCGATAGGCGCCGGCAACGAGGATGAGGCCCGCCGCCCCGATCGGCCCCAGCGCCATGAGCAACGCGAAGTCGCGCGGGCCCGGCATCACCCAGCCGCGGAACAGGAAAGCGAACGAGGCATGGCCCTCCCCGGCAAAGCGCCCGTCGCCGAAGGCGAGCGCGGCAAGGCTCGAGGCCACAAGGAAGGCGAGATTGCCGTGGAACGACATGGCCGTGGCGTGTACCTCTTGCGGCATGGTGCGCGACAGCATCTGGCTCAAGGCATAAGTGCAGGCCGCCACCAGCGGCAGGACAGAGGCAATGGTGAACAGCCCCGAGCCTGGGCGCACCATCAGCGCCACGCCGATGAAGCCGGCAATCACCGCCAGCCAGCGCCGCGGCGCCACCGCCTCGCCCAGCAGCAGCGCCGACAGGAGGGTGATGAACAAGGGCGCGGTGAAGAACATCGCCGTGGCACTCGCCAGCGGCAGCACCGCTAAGCCCAGATAATAGCAGGTGAAGCCGGTGATCATCAGCCCGCCGCGTGCCAGCATGCGCCAGAAGCCCGCGCCCACAAGCTGCCTCAGGCCCCCATCGAAATGGACGATCACGATGAGCAGCGGCAGCGCGGTCGCCGCGCGAAAGAACAGCACTTGCGAGATGGGATAGTGCCCCGAGGCGAGCTTGATGATGACATCCTGCAGCGAGTAGACGGCAAGCCCGGCAACAAGGCTCGAAATGCCGGCCGCCGGCGCGCCCTGCGGGGCGACCGCCAGGGTCGATGCGGCCTGCCTGCCCCGCGCCAGCGTCATTTGGCCTCTAATGAGCCGATCAAGTTGCTGACCGGACAATGAACCGCGCCGCTGCGCCGTCAAGCACGCCATGCGACAGGTTTTTGCGCGCCAGCGTCTTTCGTCTGCGACCCCTCGAGTCGAGCTTGTGGCGAAAAGTGTCGCTGGGACACTGTTGCGGCACTGCGTTCAGGTCTATGCGGTGGCCGACGTTCTAAGGCTTGGAGTTATCCGATGTATGCCGTCCGCCGTTTCGCCGTCCGCCATTCGCGCTTTTTCGAGGGGTTCTACCGGGCCTTCGAACGGATGATGGTCGGACTCGACCCCGTGTTCTCAGGCCTCGGTTACGAGCGCATCGAGCGCCCCGTCGCCTTCGCCGAGCGCCACATCAAGGGCCTCCTGTTCGACTGCAAGATGTGCGGCCAGTGCATCCTGTCCTCCAGCGGCATGTCGTGCCCCATGAACTGTCCCAAGAACCTGCGCAACGGCCCGTGCGGCGGTGTGCGGCCCGGCGGCATGTGCGAAGTGAAGCCGTGGATGCGCTGCGTGTGGGTCGAAGGCTGGGACGGCGCCACCCGCATGCGCGAGGGGGCCGAACGCATTCGCGTGGTGCAGCCGCCGGTCGACCGTTCGCTCGAAGGCTCATCGAGCTGGTTGCGCGTGGCGCGCGAAAAGGCGGCCGAGCGCCGCGCCACGCTGCAGGACACCGAGGATCCGGGCAAGCTGGTGATCGCCCGTGCCTTCCGACGCGCCCGTATCTTCGAGCCGACATCGGCCCCGCTCGCGGCTGAGCCGACCGCCGCGCTCGCCGATCAGGCGGTGAGCGAGCGCACCTCCGTCTACAAGGCAAAAACGCCCTCCGAAGCCGCCTCCAAGGAGGCCAAGTGATGGCCCCGCTGCAGACGCCCGAGCCTTATGATCCGATCTACGATATCCCGCCGCTGCCGCCGGAGGGCCACAGGTCGGCCTCCAAGCTCGAACGCGCCTTGCGCAAGGGCTGGTTTGCCGTCACCGCCGAGCTCAACCCGCCCGATTCGGCCGACCCGCGCGACGTGCTGAAAGCCGCCGAGCCGCTCAAGGACGTGTGCGACGCCGTCAACGCCACCGATGCCTCCGGTGCCAACTGCCACATGTCGTCCATGGGCATCTGCTCGCTCTTGTCGCATGCCGGCATCGGCGTTGTCTTGCAGATCTCCTGCCGCGACCGCAACCGCATCGCCATCCAGGGCGACGTCCTGGGCGCGGCCGCCATGGGGGTCGGCAACATTCTGTGCCTCACCGGCGACGGCGTGGGCGTCGGCGACCAGCCGGGCGCCAGGCCGGTGTTCGACTTCGACTGCATGTCGCTCCTGCGCACGCTGAAGACCATGCGTGACGAGGCAACCTTTCTGTCCGGCCGCAAGCTCACGACGCCGCCCAAGGTCTTCCTTGGCGCTGCCGCCAATCCGTGCATCCCGCCGCTCGAATGGCGCGCCGACCGCTTGGAAAAGAAGATCCGCGCCGGCGCCGACTTCATCCAGACCAACTACATCTACGATGTCGAGATTTTCCGCCGCTACATGCAGCGGGTACGCGACATGGGGCTGCATGAGAAGGCCTTCATCCTCGCCGGCGTCGGCCCCGTCGCCTCGGCCAGGACGGCACGCTGGATGCGTTCCAACGTGCCCGGCATCCACATCCCCGATGCGGTGATCGAGAGGCTGGAAAGGTCCGAAAAGCCGGGCGAGGAAGGCAAGAAGCTATGCATCGAGCTGATCCAGCAGATCCGCGAGATCGAAGGTGTCGCCGGCATCCACGTCATGGCCTACCGCCGCGAGCACCTGGTGGGCGAGATCATTGAGGAATCAGGCATCCTCTCAGAGCGCCTGGCCGCCAAGCAGGGCGCCGGCGAATAGCTTGCCTCCTCGTCACCCCCCGCCCCCTCGGTGTCATCCTCGGGCGGTTCACGCCGCCCGCTCGTCCTGTCGCTCGGCCACCAGCCGGGCGATCTCGGTCATCATGGCGTTGATGCGAAAATCCTTGGGCGTATAGACCCGCGCCACCCCGAGCTGCTTCAGCACATGCCGGTCTTCTTCCGGCACGATGCCGCCCACCACTACCGGCACATGCTCGAGCCCTGCGGCGCGCAACCCCTTCACCACCTCGCGCACCAGCGGCACATGGCTGCCCGAAAGGATCGAGAGCCCCACCACGTGCACCCCGTTGTCGACGGCCGCCGCCACGATTTCCTCCGGCGTCAGGCGGATGCCGTCGTAGATGACCTCATAGCCCACTTCACCGGCCCGCACTGCAATCTGCTCAGCGCCATTGGAATGCCCATCGAGCCCCGGCTTGCCCACCAGGAACTTCGGCGTCATCCCCAGCCGGCGGGCGAGCGCCGCCACCGCCGCGCGCGCCTCTTCCTCATTCTTTGCATCGAGCGCAATGACGGTGCCGAGCCCGGTGGGCGCCCGGTATTCGCCAAAAACGTCCCGCAGCGTCTGCCCCCATTCCCCCGTAGTGACGCCCGCTTTGGCGCAGGCGATGGAGGGCTCCATGATGTTGCGCCCTTCCCTTGCGGCCGCTTCCAGTGCGGCAAGGCTTTGCTTCACCGCCGCGCCATCACGTGCCTTGCGCCAGGCCTTCAGCCGCTCGATGGTCTCAAACTCCACATGCTCGGAGACGGTCAGGATGAACTCACCGTCCGCGCCCGCCAGCGGCGAGGCTTCCGTCTCGGTGAAGGCATTGACCCCCACCACCGTCGCCTCGCCCGCCTCGATGGCCTTGAGGCGCAAGGCATTGGACTTGACCAGCTCCGACTTCATGTAGCCGGCCTCGACCGCGGCGATGGCACCGCCCATTGCTTCGATGCGCGCCATCTCGGCGCGGATGTCGCCTTTCAGCGCCGCCACCTTGGCCGCGACCACTTCGGAGCCGTCGAAGATGTCACCATAGTCGAGCAGGTCGGTCTCATACGCCATGATCTGCTGCATCCTCAGCGACCATTGCTGGTCCCACGGCCTGGGCAGCCCCAGCGCCTCGTTCCAGGCCGGAAGCTGCACCGCGCGCGCCCGCGCTCTTTTCGACAGCGTCACCGCCAGCATCTCGATGAGGATGCGGTAGACGTTGTTTTCCGGCTGCTGCTCGGTGAGCCCCAGCGAGTTGACCTGCACCCCGTAGCGGAAGCGGCGCAGCCTTTCGTCCTCGACGCCGTAGCGCTCGCGGCACACCTCGTCCCAAAGCTCGGCAAAGGCGCGCAGCTTGCAGATCTCGGTGACGAAGCGGATGCCGGCATTGACGAAGAAGCTGATACGCCCCGCAATCTTGGCGAAATCCTCGGGTCCAATGCTCCCCGTCGCCTTCACCGCATCGAGGATGGCGATGGCGTTGGCGAGCGCAAACGCCACCTCCTGCACCGGCGTGGCACCGGCTTCCTGCAGATGGTAGGAGCACACGTTCACCGGATTCCATTTGGGGCATTCGCGCCACGACCAGGCGATGGTGTCGGTGGTGAGCCTGAGCGAGGGAACCGGCGGGAACACGTATGTTCCGCGCGAAAGATACTCCTTGATGATGTCGTTCTGGGTCGTTCCGGTGAGGTTTTTCCGCCCGGCTCCCTGTTCCTCGGCCACCGCCACATAGAGCGCCAAGAGCCAGGCGGCGGTGGCGTTGATGGTCATGGAGGTGTTCATCTTGTCCAGCGGGATGCCGTCGAACAGCGCCCGCGCATCGCCGATATGGGCGATCGGCACCCCGACCTTGCCCACCTCGCCCGCCGCCAGCGGATGGTCGGCGTCATATCCTGTCTGGGTCGGCAGATCGAAGGCCACCGACAGACCCGTCTGGCCCTTGGCGAGATTGCCGCGATAGAGCTTGTTGCTCTCTTCAGCGGTCGAATGGCCCGCATAGGTGCGGATGATCCAGGGCTTGTCGGGCATGGCACGCGGTTCCGTTGCGGTGGCCTAAGCGATCACGCCAGCAAAGCACGAGCCATGCTGCGGCGCAACCAAACCTTGGTCGCGCCGACGCTTCCGAAGCATATCCCACCCTTAAACCGTCATGGCCGAACCTTGGTCCGGCCATGCTTCAAGTTCGCGAAAGGGAAACTGCCCGCTCTCAGAATTCGCTGCGCGTGTAGGTGAACAAAAGCATGAGGCCGGTGACCGTCATGCCACCCAGGCCGACGATGGCCGCAACCAGGGCGTCATTGTCAAACGGCAACCTGACATGACCGAACAGCGCATTGGCCGCGAAACCGCCGATCAGCATGACGGACACCGAAACGGCTGAGTCGAGATAGCGCGTGCGCCCGGCCATGCTGTTGATGTAGGACGCCCCGATCACCGCCAGGATGATAAGGATGGGAACGGCCCCACTCGCTGCGCCGCCGCCGCCGCTCGAATAGGAACTGCTGTCGAAAATACTCAGTAATCCCATAAGGTTCTGCATTCACTTCACCTCGGCCTCTTTGCCCGCCCGGCCTGCAATCGATCTGTCATTGAGGGACTGGGACGCGACAAGTGTGATGCATCGAGGTTGAATCTAGGCTAACACGGCGTCAAACGCGAGATTATCATGAACTCACAGTTAATGGCGCTGCCGCCGGCAACGGCCCAGCGCATGTGCAGCAAAATAGCCGTCGACTTCTGTTGCGCTGCGAAATATGTTGGCCCGACGTAGTCTTGAACCTTTGGCGCCCATGCGCCCCAAGTCGAGCATGAGGGTGATATGCCGGCCACGAGTTCAGCAGCAGCCAAGCCTGCTTCCGATGAGGCCGCTTCCGGCGGCAAGGACCTTTACGAGATCGGCGAGATCCCGCCGCTCGGTCATGTCCCGGCCAATATGTATGCCTGGGCCATCCGCCAGGACCGCCACGGACCGCCTGAGACCGCCATGCAGGTGGAGGTGGTCCCCACCTGGCCGATCGGCGAGGACGAGGTGCTCGTCTTCGTCATGGCCGCCGGCGTCAACTACAACGGCGTGTGGGCCTCGCTCGGCAAGCCGATTTCGCCCATCGACGGCCACAAGAACCCCTACCACATCGCCGGCTCCGATGCCTCCGGCATCGTCTGGGCGGTGGGCGCGAAGGTCAAGCGCTGGGCGGTGGGCGACGAGGTGGTCATCCACTGCAACCAGGACGACGGCGATGACGAGGAATGCAACGGCGGCGACCCCATGTTCTCGCCCTCGCAGCGCATCTGGGGCTATGAGACGCCGGACGGCTCGTTCGCCCAGTTCGCCCGCGTGCAGGCGCGCCAGCTCCTGCCCCGGCCGCAGCACCTGACGTGGGAGGAATCGGCCTGCTACACACTGACGCTTGCCACCGCCTACCGCATGCTCTTCGGCCATCGCCCGCACATCCTGAGGCCCGGCCACAACGTGCTGGTGTGGGGCGCCTCGGGCGGTCTCGGCTCCATGGCGGTGCAGCTCATTGCCACCGCCGGGGCCAATGCGATTGGCGTCATCTCCGACGATGACAAGGCCGAATTCGTGCTGGGCCTGGGTGCCAAGGGCGTCATCAACCGTAAGAACTTCGACTGCTGGGGCCAGATGCCCAAGGTCGGCACCGAGGAGTACAACACCTGGCTCAAGTCGACGCGCGCCTTCGGCAAGGCGATCTGGGCGCAGACGGGCAAGGGCGTCAACGTCGACACGGTATTCGAGCATCCAGGCGAAGCCACCTTCCCGGTGTCTCTCCTGGTGGTCAAGCGCGGCGGCATGGTGGTGATCTGCGCCGGCACCACCGGCTACAACCTCACCATGGACGCGCGCTATCTGTGGATGCACCAGAAACGCGTGCAGGGCTCGCATTTCGCCAACCTGAAGCAGGCCTCGGCCGCCAACCGCCTGGTGATCGCCCAGCGCATCGACCCATGCATGTCGGAGGTCTATGTGTGGCGCGACATCCCCAAGGCGCACATGAAGATGTGGAAGAACGAGCACCACCCCGGCAACATGGCCGTCCTCGTGTCGGCCCCGCGCACCGGCCTGCGCACCTTCGAAGACGCCCTCGAAGCCGCCGCCGGCTGAGCCCCGCTCTCCCCCCTTTCCCCTTGTGTCATCCTCGGGCTTGACCCGAGAACCCAGAGGCACACGGCAAGGCTCCCGTTTGTAACTCCTGGGTCACCGGATCAAGCCCGAGGATGACACGCAAGAGGAGGTGCCGAGCCCGAGCCCTCACTGCGTTTCTCGCGCCGCGGACTTCTTGTGCAGCACCAGAACCCGGTTCACTTCGCCGCCGAAAATCAGCACCAACGCCGCCAGGTAGACAAAGAACATGGCCGCGAAGATGCCCGACAGCCCGGCATAGGTGATGGCGAAGGTCGATAGCGATTGCAGGTATTTGGAATAGACCGCCGCCAGTACGATCCATACGATCAGCGTCAGCACCATGCCGGGCCACATGTCGCGAAGGCGCGGCCGCCTGGTCGGCAGCATCAGATGGGCCAGCGTCAGCGCCGCCGCCAGCATCGCGATGGCGATCGGGTAGCGCCAGGTGTCGAAACGGATGGCGGCGTGCTCCAGTCCCGGCACATGCTGCTTGATGAAGGCGATCATCACCGGCGCCAGCACGATGAGGAAGGACAGCGCCAGGAGCACGAAGGCGGTGCCGATAACGATCAGCACGTTCTGGGTATAGAGCAGCGCCAGAGAGCGCTCCTCCTTGAGGTCGTAGGCACGGTTGAGCCCCACCCGCACGCTGTCTACCCCGGCCATGGCGCTCCACAGCGTCAAGAGCGCCGCCACGCTGACGAGGTCGGTGCGTGGCTCGGTGAGGATGTTGCGGATTTCCGGCGCCAGCGGGTTGATGATGTCGGGTGGTGCCACGCCGAGCAGGAACTCCACCACCCCTTGCGCCATCTGCTCGCTGCCGAAGAAGCCGGCCAGCGAGGTGAGGAAGATGAGGAAGGGAAAGATCGAGAACACCGTACGGAAGGCGATGTTGCCGGCCAGCGGCACCGCCTCGTCGGCAAACAGCCGCTGCACCGCCTCGGCCAGCAGGCCGGACAGACCGCGGTGGATCTCACCGGTTTCCTCGCGCTTCCCCTCGCCTGCTTCGCGCCCCGACATCCTGTCTCCCGCCGCACTTCGGCCCAAGCGAAAGGATAGGCATCCGCGCCCCGCTTGTCAGCCATACGCCTGTCCGCCCCCGGTACGCCGGGGCTGCGTTTTCCCTCGCTATCACGCTCCGGGCGGGCTACATAGCTCCCTCACCCGTTCTTACAACTCCCGCCTGCATGTCCTCAAAGCCCGTTCCCACCAGCAGCGATCACGCCCCGGCCTGGCTCGCCTTCGCTCCGGGTGTGTTCGTATTCCTGTGGTCGACGGGCTTCATCGGCTCGCGCCTGACGGCCCCTTATGCCGAGCCCTTGAGCTTCCTCACCATACGCTTTGCCATCGTCGCCTGCCTGTTGGCCATGGGCGGTCTGATCCTCAAGGCGCCATGGCCGGACCGCAAGACGGCCCTGCATGCCATGATTACCGGTGGTCTCATCCATGGCGGCTATCTGGGCGGGGTGTTCTGGTCCATCTGGAAGGGCATGCCGGCCGGCGTCTCGGCCCTCATCGTCGGCCTGCAACCCCTGATGACGGCGATCCTCGCCGCCCCCTTCCTCGGCGAGCGCATCACCTGGCGCCACTGGGCGGGGCTGGTGGTGGGCATCGCCGGCGTGGCGCTGGTGGTGTGGCCAAAACTCACACTTGCCGGCCACGGCATCACCCCGGTAACAGTCTTCGCCAACGTGCTGGCGACGCTTTCCATCACCGTCGGCTCCATCTACCAGAAGCGCCACATGTCCCGCCTCGATCTCAGGACCGGTAACGCCTTCCAGTTCCTTGGCGCCGGCATTGTGGTCGGCATCGGCGCATTGGCGAGCGAGCATTTCGCCATCACCTGGAACGGCGATGTCATCTTCGGCATGGCCTGGCTGGTGTTCGTCCTCTCCATCGGTGCCATCACCCTGCTCTATCTGATGATCCGCCACGGCGAGGTCTCCAGGGTGGCGGGGCTGTTCTATCTGGTGCCGGCGGTGACCGCCCTCATCGCCTTCGTGCTGTTCGGCGAACGCCTCCTGCCCGCCCAGATCCTCGGCATGGCGGTGTGCGCCGGCGCCGTCATGCTGGTGACGCGCCGAAGATAAGCCGAGGGTTGCATTTTGCAATGCAGCATAGGCTGCTATAGTCCGCCCCTTCCGATGAGTTCCGCAAGCGAGAGAAACGCCATGAAACCGGCCGTCAACGCCGATCAGCCCACCGTCCTTCTGGGTGATCTCACCGCGCTCACCGGCGCCGCCGTCGCCACCGTCGATGCGCTCTACGACGAAGCCCGTACCGCCGTCAGGGAGGCTGTCAGCGCCGGCGGGCGGCTGTCGGCGGCCCTCATCGAGCGCGAGCAGCACATGGTGCACGGCCTTGCCTGGCTCGCCACCTATGCCGAGACCTTGAGGAGCCTCAGCGCCTATGCCCATCGCCTGGAGGCCGAAGACCGCCTGGGCGAGATGGAAGAGCTGCTGGTGCAGATCGCCTTTGGCGAATATCTCGCCCACATCGCCGGCGGCATCCCCATGAACCAGCAGGAATTCGCCCGGCTTTCCGATTTCGGTATCCTGCACCACCATGCCGCGCGCCTGCATGAAGGCCCGACCGGCCGGCTGCTGACGGACGGATCGAGTCCGGTGGCACGGGCGCGGCTGGTGGAACTGATGATCGCGGCCGAAGGCCAGCCCACCTTCGGCGATTGCGGCCTCGATGACACCGCCGATCACATGCGCGCCGAGATGCGCCGCTTCATCGAGGCCAAGGTGGTGCCGCACGCCCACCAGTGGCACCTCGACAACGCCTATGTGCCCCTGGAGATCGTCGATGAACTGGCCGCCCTCGGCGTCTTCGCCCTTACCCTGCCGGAGGAATATGGCGGCCTCGGCCTCGGCAAGGAAGCCATGTGCGTGGTGTCGGAAGAACTGTCGCGCGGCTGGATCGCCGTCGGCTCGCTCGGCACCCGCGCCGAGATCGCCTCCGAGCTCATTCTCGCCGGTGGCACCGAGGCGCAAAAGGAGAAATGGCTGCCCAGGCTCGCCTCGGGCGAAGTTCTGCCCACCGCCGTTTTCACCGAGCCCAATACCGGCTCCGACCTCGCCTCGCTCATCACCCGCGCCATCCGCGACGGCGATACCTACAAGGTGACCGGCAACAAGACCTGGATCACCCATCCGGTGCGCGCCGACCTGATGACGCTGCTCGCCCGCACCGACCCTTCGGAGCCCGGCTACAAGGGCCTGTCGATGTTCCTTGCCGAAAAGCCGCGCGGCACCGATGCCGACCCGTTTCCGGCCAAGGGCATGTCGGGCGGCGAGATCGAGGTGCTCGGCTATCGCGGCATGAAGGAATTCGAGATCCGCTTTGAGGATTTCGAGGTGGCGGCCGAAAACCTCTTGGGCGGCATCGAGGGCCAGGGCTTCAAGCAGTTGATGCAGACCTTCGAATCGGCCCGCATCCAGACGGCGGGCCGCGCCATCGGCGTTGCCCAGAACGCGCTCGAATTGGGCCTCGCCTACGCCCTCGACCGGGTGCAGTTCAAGAAGCCCATCGTCTCGTTCCCGCGCATTTCCGACAAGCTCGCCCTGATGGCCGCGGAAACCATGGCGGCGCGCCAGCTCGTCTATTACGCCGCGCGCGAAAAGGACGCCGGCAGGCGTTGCGACCTCGAAGCCGGCATGGCCAAGCTGCTTGCCGCCCGCGTCGCCTGGGCCTCGGCCGACAATGCGCTGCAGATCCACGGCGGCAACGGCTTTGCGCTGGAGTTCCCGGTGAGCCGTGTGCTCGCCGATGCCCGCATCCTCAACATCTTCGAGGGCGCCGGCGAGATCCAGGCCCAAGTGATCGCCCGCCGCCTGCTTGAGGGCGGCAATTGAGCGATACGCCGCGCACCGTCCTCATCACCGGTTGCTCGACCGGCATCGGCTACACCTGCGCCCTCGGCCTTAAAGAGCGCGGCTACCGGGTGATCGCCACCGCCCGCAACGAGGTCGATCTCGCCAGCCTTGCCGCCCTGGGCCTCGAGGTGGTGCAGCTCGATTATGCCAAATCGGACTCTGTCGCCTCGTGCGCCGAAGAGGTGCTCGAGATGACGCAAGGGCGCCTCTACGGCCTGTTCAACAACGGCGCCTACGGCCAGCCGGGCGCGGTCGAGGATTTGCCGGTGGAGGTGCTGCGCGCCCAGTTCGAGGCCAATTTCTTCGGCTGGCACGACCTCACCCGCCGCCTCATCCCCGCCATGCGGGCGGCCGGCGAGGGCCGTATCGTGCAATGCTCCTCGGTCCTCGGCATCGTGGCGCTCAAATGGCGCGGTGCCTACAACGCCTCGAAGTTTGCGCTGGAAGCCCTCACCGACACCATGCGGCTGGAGCTCGAAGGCTCTGGCATAAAGGTCTCGATCATCGAGCCCGGCCCCATCCGCAGCCGCTTCCGCCCCAACGCCTTCCACCACCTGAAGGCCAATATCCACATGGCCACATCGGTCCACAGCGCCTACTACGCCGAGCGCGTGGCCAAGGAGGAGGCGCACACCTACAACGCCGACTGGGGCCTCGAGCCGCCCGACAAGCCGGCAGCGGAGCGTTTTCGCCTGGTGCCGAACTACCGGCTGGGCCCGCAGGCCGTGCTCGCCGCCCTCATCCACGCGTTCGAACATCCCCGCCCCAAGGTGCGCTATCCCGTCACCTTCGCCAGCCATTTGATGGGCATCGCCCGCCGCCTCCTCCCCTGGCGCGTGCTCGACCGCCTGGGACATAAGGTCTCTTGACAAACGGTGGTCGGCCGCAGAGGACATCGCCTCCATGAACCTGTTCGATTATCTGGTCCCAGCCGCCGTCGCGGCCGTCTTCGTGGTACTGCTGTTCGGCCTCGCCAACATGATGCGCGGCGGTTCCGCCAACACCTCCCAGAAATTGATGCGCTGGCGCGTCATCCTGCAATTCGTCGCCATCATCATCATCATGGCGGCCATCTGGTGGAAATACGGGATTTCCTGAAAGCGTTCTGCCTGAATGCCCAGACCGGCTGATGCTTGGCCATTTTCTCCTTCATTCTTCGCGTCATTCCGGCGAAAGCCGGAATCCAATGGCATTTCAGACTACCAAGGCGCCCGTGGATACCTGCTTTCGCAGGCATTACGATAGAAACACGAAGGGGTCGAACCCAAGAGTCAAACCTCAGGTCCTTTGGTATCACTCCTATATCGCCCTACCGCGGCGCCATGCGCAGGGCGCCATCAAGGCGGATGCACTCGCCGTTCAGCATGTCGCTCTCGACGATGTGGACCGCAAGCCGAGCCATAGCCACTCAGATCATCACGGGGCGCGGGGAAGATGCTGGCGACAGCAAACACCTGGCCGAGATGGCGAAGCATGTCAGCCGGTCCCTACACAGGCTCAGAGATTGCGGGAGCACGAAGGGCATACGGAGGCGCGACCGGACTTGTGGAGCGAGCTTGCAGTCCTGAACCCGTCGGCATGGTTTCCACCCGCGTGGATATTGTTGTCAAATTTTGAAGCCCGCCGAAGCCACACATTCAGCACGTAAGACGTACTCGGTTGTTCCCCCCATCGGCATCTGGCAAGCGGTAAAAACCAAGTCTGCAGGGAGAGAGGAACAATGACCGAAAACGATCTCAACCACGACCGCTGCGCGGACGTTGACAGCAAGCCACGCGCACTCGAAGAAATCTCGGCGACGGCAGCGAAGCTGCACCGGCTTGCCCTGAACTGGAGCCTGCCTTTCATCGCCTACTTGATCGAGATGGTCTAAATCGAAGCGGAGAACGAGATTGAGGGGAACCAGGAGTGAGGCGCGAGCGGGCATATGGCGTGGGGCTGGTGTCCGTCTGTGATGACGGGCGGTTCATGGCTGGTCATCCGCACCGCTTGGTGCGTTTCCTGCATGTTGCCTGCTCTGGCAGGCATGACTTGACGCAAATGGAATGAGCGCATCCAAGGGCGGCCCCTGATATCATCGCGGCGCCATCCTCAGTGCCCCGTCGAGGCGGATGCATTCGCCGTTCAGCATGTCGTTCTCGATGATGTGCAGGGCAAGGCGGGCATATTCATCCGGATCGCCGAGGCGCGAGGGGAACGGAATGCCCGCCGCCAGCGCCTGGCGCACTTCTTCCGGCAGCCCGTCCACCATCGGCGTGGCAAAGAGACCCGGCAGTATCGAGCAGCAGCGGATGCCCTCGCGCATCAGGTCGCGCGCCACCGGCAAGGTGAGGCCGATCACCCCGCCCTTGGAGGCGGCATAGGCGGCCTGCCCGATCTGGCCCTCGATGCCGGCAATGGAGGCGGTGTTGACGATCACCCCCCTGCCCCCGTCCGCCGTCACCGGCTCCAGCGCCATCATCGCCGCGGCCGCTTTCGAGATCATGTGGAAGGTGCCGATGAGGTTCACCGTGACGACCTTGGAAAAGCTCGACAGCCGGTGCGGCCGCGTTAGCCCGCTCTCCTTGTCGCGCGAGGCCGTCTTCTCGCCGATGGCGATGCCGGCACAGTTGACCAGGATCCGCTCGGCCCCATGGGCGCCACGCGCCGCCGCAAGGCCCTGATCCACGCTCTC
Organism: uncultured Alphaproteobacteria bacterium; assembly: GCA_963770075.1. GTDB lineage: Bacteria > Pseudomonadota > Alphaproteobacteria > Rhizobiales > Aestuariivirgaceae > CAVVDT01. Next base: position 17,062 of record CAVYOQ010000036.1, on the reverse strand, counting down.
CTCGTTCGACACATCGACATTACAGTAAAGCCCGCCGATGTCGGCGGCGACCTTCTCACCGCGCTCGGCGTTCATGTCGAAGATGGCGACGCGGGCACCGGCGCTCGCCAGCCGGCGCGCCGTCGCCTCGCCGAGGCCGGAAGCGCCGCCGGTGACGATGGCGGCGATATCGGAGGTGATCTGCATGAAGCCTGCTCCCTTGTTTCCTGTCGCCGCAACGGGTTAGCCTTGTTACGGCGCCCATGCAATTCCATATTGAAGGGTGACGGTGCGTGAACTGGAGGACCGGTCATGAATCAAGGTAATACCTCGGCCTACGTCTTCGGCAAGGCCGACTATCTGCTGCCGGCGGTCGTTCAAGGCAACGAGCAGCGCGTGCGCGAGGGCTTCTGGAACAAGATCGCCCGCAATCTCGCGCTGCTCCCCTTCGTCGACCAGGCGGTCGCCGCCTATTATTGCGCCCTCGATCCGGCAACGCCCTTCCGCGCCAAGGCGGTGCTGCTGGCCGCCCTTGCCTATTTCATTATGCCGCTCGACCTGGTGCCCGATTTCATCGCCGGGCTCGGCTTTACCGACGATCTGACGGTGATCGCCACCGCCATCGGCCTGGTGCGCCAGCACATCACCCCGGCGCATCTCGCCCGCGCCCGGCAAACCATCGAGCGCCTCAAGGCCGGCGGCCAGCCGGATTGATCCCCGTTGATCGAGGTCAAGGCGCGAGCCCCTGGGTTGTCCTAGTTTTGTTCAAAATCAGTTCGACCACGCGACTAAGGAGAGGTCGCCATGGACAAGCTGGCATTTACCGACGATTTCAAGCTGTTCGACGGCGAATGCGTGCGCTTTCGAGGGTATGACGGCGAACGCCAGGTGATGTGCGGCGTCACTGCCTATGCCCTCAAGCACCACAACCCCGCGCTGCCGGGCGAAGGCCTGCTGCCGGCGGAAGCCTTCCTTGCGACCTATGAGCGGCTGATGCCCCAGATCCACACCATCGCCCGGCGCAAGTATGCCGAGGGCAAGACCGAGGGCGAGGGCGAGGTGGAAGTGATGGTGCACGCCAACGACTGGCTGGCGTGATCGCCGCTCAAGCCGAAAGCCGCTGCGCCTGCTGCCCGCTCGCCAGCCACTGATCGAGGAAATCGTCGAGCCAGCGCGCCACATTGCGGTCGTGGACCAGGCGTTGCGACAAGTGCTGGGCCCGGTTTTGCGCGCCCGGCAGGCTGAAGCGGTGCGAGGCCCTCACCGTCCAGCGGTGCATCATGGCAAGCGTCACCTCGGGGTGGAACTGGATGCCGTAGGCGGCCGCCCCGTAGCGAAAAGCCTGGTTGGGAAAGTCCTCGCCTGCCGCCAGCAGCGTTGCCCCGCGCGGCAGGTCGAACCCTTCGCGGTGCCATTGATAGGCATGCCCGGGCCAGTCGGCCAACCGCTCGCCTTCGGGCGTCGGGCGCAAGGGGTAATAGCCGATCTCGGCGCGCCCTTCAGGGTGCGGCTCGACCTTCGCCCCCAGATGGCGCGCCAGCAATTGCGCGCCCAGGCAGATGCCGAGATAGGGTACCTCCTCCCTCAGCGGCACCTCCAGCCAGTCGGTCTCGCGGCGGATGAAGTCGAGACTGGTGCAGTCATTGGCGCTCATCGGCCCGCCGAACACCACGACCCCGGCGTGATCGTCGAGGGTTTCGGGCAGCGCGTGGCCGAGGCACGGCCGGCGGATGTCGAGCCGGTAGCCGCGTTCCTTCAGCTTCACTCCCACCCGCCCGGAGGTGGAGCTTTCCTGGTGGACAACGATGAGGACCTGGTCACGCATGGGACAAAGATAACGGTTTCGCCTTAAAATTACATGGCCGACAGCCCGCCGTCGAGCTTCAGTTCGGCCCCCGTCACGAATCCCGCCTCGTCGCTGGCGAGATAGATGACGGCCATGGCCACGTCGCGCGGGGTGCCGATGCGCCCCAGCGGCACCTGTCGGGCGAGTTTGGCGCGGGCCGCTCCAGGGTCGCCGCCGCCCACCACCTCGTCCACCATGCGGGTGTCGATGAAGGCGGGATGCACCGAGTTGACCCGCACCCCCGGCGCCCGCCGTGCCGCATCGAGCGCCACCGACTTGGTGAGCATGAGAACGCCGGCCTTGGCGGCGTTGTAGGCGGCGAAATTGTGCCCGGCCACCATCGCGGCGATGGAGGAGATGTTGACGATTGCCGCAGGCGCATGCCGTGCCAGCACCGGCAGGGCGTACTTGCAGCCGAGATAGACCGACTTCAGGTCCACCGCCATGGTGCGGTCCCAGTCGACCTCCGAAAGGTCCTCCACATTGCCGGGGATGATGATGCCGGCATTGTTGACCAGGACGTTCAGGCGCCCGAAATGCGCCTCGATCGCGGCGACGCCACGCTCCCAGTCAGCCGCCGAGGTGACGTCGAGCCTGAGCGCGAGAACGTCGCGGTCGATGGCGCTGGCCGCTTCGCGCACTGCCGCGCGATCGATGTCGGTGATGGCGACCTCGGCCCCCTGGCGCACCATCTCCTCGGCAATGGCAAGCCCGATGCCGCGCGCGGCCCCCGTCACCAGGGCCGTCTTGCCGGCAAGTCTCGTGCTCATTTTCGCATCATCCGCACGAAGGCGCGCTTGGTGGCGCCCAGCAACAAGCGGCGAGGCGCGCTGCGCACGGCCCAGGTGGTGGCGGCCATCAGCGGGCCGGTAGTAATGATGCGCTCGCCGCGCTCGAAAGCCCGCCAGGCATCCTCCACAATGGCCTCCGGCTTGAGCACCTTGATCACCAGCGAACGCTCAGGGAGCTGCATGCCGGCGCGCGCCTGAAAGCCGGTGGCGACAGGTCCGGGACAAAAGGCCGAGATGGCGACGCCGGAGCCTTCGATCTCGGTCGCCAGCGCCTCGCTGAAGGAGACAACGAAAGCTTTCGAGGCATTATAGACGGCCATGAAGGGCCCCGGCATGAAGCCGGCGAGCGAGGCGACATTGAGCACCCCGCCGCGCCCGCGCGCCAGCATTGATGGCAACAGGCGCAAGGTAAGCTCGGAGAGCGCGCGCACATTGACGTCGACCATCTCCACCTGCTCGTCTACCGACAACTCGTGCGCCGCGCCGAGAAGGCCGAAGCCGGCATTGTTGATGACCACCTCCGGCTCGATCCCGCGCCGTTCCAGCTCGCGCACCAGAAAGCCCACCGCGTCTGCGCGGGCGAGATCGAGCGGGATGGCGACAATGGGCACCGCGTGCTTGCTGGTGAGCACACCCGACACCCGGTTGAGGTCGCTTTCGCTGCGCGCGGTAAGGATGAGGCTCCAGCCTTCGGCGGCCAACAGGCGCGCAAATGCCTCGCCGATGCCGCGCGAGGCGCCGGTGATCAGCGCATGTCTAGCCAGCATTTCGTATGCTCCCGGGGATCACGTGGTGTCGAACGCTGTCACAATAACCGAGCCTGACGGGCGGGCAAGGGGCACGGCTGTGACCGCTCAAACCACGCGTGTGTGCAGGTCGCCCACGCCGTCGACATGGCCGTGCAGGGTATCGCCGCGCTGCACCGCCGCCACGCCTGAAGGCGTGCCCGACATGATGAGATCGCCCGGGGCCAGTTCGAACAGCCCCGAGAGATAGGCGATGATCTCCGGCACCTTCCAGATGAGCTGGTTGAGGTCGCCCTCCTGGCGCGTCTCGCCGTTCACCTTGAGCCAGATGGCGCCGCGATCGGGATGGCCGATCTCGCTGGCCGGCACCAGCGCCGTGCACGGGGCGGAGTGCTCGAAGGCCTTGCCGATCTCCCACGGCCGGCCGAGCTTCTTGCATTCGCCCTGCAGATCGCGCCGCGTCATGTCGAGGCCGACGCCGTAGCCCCACACGCACTCGAGCGCATCCTCCACCGCGATGTCGCGCCCGCCCTTTGCCAGCGCCACCACCATTTCGATCTCGTGATGCACGTCGTTCGATTTCGCCGGATAGGGAAAGTCGCCGTCGTTGAGGACGAGGTTGTCGGGGTTCTTCTGGAAGAAGAAGGGCGGCTCGCGGTCGGGGTCGTGGCCCATCTCGATGGCATGGGCGGCATAGTTGCGTCCGACGCAATAGATGCGGTGCACCGGAAATGCTTCAGTCGAGCCGGCAACCGGCAGAAAGGATATGGCGGGCGGTGCGATGACATAATCCATGTGTCTGGTCTTTCCCTGGAGCATGATGCCGAAAAGTGGATACCACTTTTCGGACAACATCATGCTCAAACTCGTCGAATCGATCAGCTTTTTCTGCAATTGGGTGATCCCGCCCAATTGCAGGCTGATCTGGGCAGCAATGAGCGGCACAGTAGTCAACCATGTGCCCTTCAGAGGCAAGAGGGGCCCGCACGCGCTCCGCCAGAAATGTCAACCGGCCCGGAGGGAGGGGCCGGGCCGGTTGCATAAAGCCTGAGGCGGTGCGCCGGAGCGCGGAGGGCAAATTCGAGGCGGGGGATGCGCTCTTTGGCGCTCTCCGACGCGCAACGCTTCAGGCGGGTCGGCGGTACGCTCAGTAGCACAGGTGCTTATAGCGCGGCACCTTGATCCAGTGGTTGCCGTTCCAGATGTTCTTGTAGCCAACGAACACCTTCGGGCAGGGCGCATAGGCGGGCCCGTAATAGCCGGAGCCGTAGTAGCCGGCGAAATAGGGCGCGCCGATCACGACCTTGAAGCCGGCGGAAGCCGAGGACGCGGCGACGGTGGTCACGGCAGCGGCGGCGGCGAGGGCGATAAGGGTCTTGCGGATCATGGGTTCATCTCCTCCAGGTTGTCAGGTGTGGCGGGTGCCGATCACCGTTGTTGGCAGCCGTTATAGACGAGCCAGGCTGAACGCCGTCTGAGAGCCCCGTTTATCTCCCGTTCAGGTTACGCACCCGCCTCATTTCCCCGACCCAAGCGGGTGCGCGGATCAAGACCGCGCATGAGGAAGACGAAGTGCGTGGGCCAACATCGCCTCACCCACCACCCCGTCATGGCCGGACGTGATCCGGCCATCCTTTTCCCCTCCAACCCCAACACCCGTCATGGCGAGGCCTGACCCCGGCATCCATCCCGCCTGCCTTTCCGCCAGTTGCGACGCCAGCTAAATGGCCCCCGGGATCAAGTCCCGAGGTAACGCTGGTGGGTAGAGGTGGATGCAACAGAAATATGATTATTTACTTGACAAAGGTGAATTATTCCTCTATGGTCACTCCACCTGCCCCCTTATCGCGGAAGTGTGCACAAACCGTCGGTGCATGGGGGTATAACGGTCCCCGAGCCAAGTACCAGTGCTGACGTGTCACTGCGAAAGGTCCGGGCGGGCTGCGCGTCGACCCAGGGCGGGAAACCTCCAGCGCGCCATATCAGCAAGCCGGGCCGGCCCGAGGTGTCTTCAAGAGACTTTTGCTTGAAGGCATTGCGTCTCCATAAGACCGGCCTTGGCGAGAGCGACGGCAGTGACCGGAAAAAGACCGGGTGCGGAGCGCCTTTGCGGTGCCCGTTATATCTAGCGATGCACTGTCAAAGGCGCTCCGCTCTTCCCATCCCCCTCCGCCACGGGCGAATGGCCCGCCGGAGCGAAAGGTGTTTGCCGGCAGCCCCCAGTGTCATCCCCGGGCTTGTCCCGGGGATGACACCAGAAGAGAATGAAGGACGTCGCCACACCCCGTCATGGCGGGGCTTGACCCCCGGCGTGACGAGTGAGAACAGGAAATTGGAATCTGATCACTCGACTCCCGACACCTGAACTTGACCGTCGCCCCGTTTGCGGGCAACAACGTTTGCCTGATCGCCCGACGCCTCAAGGAAGGCCCTCGATACACATGCAGAAATTCACCCAGCTCACCGGCGTCGCCGCGCCGCTCAACCTGACCAATGTCGATACCGACAAGATCATCCCCAAGCAGTTCCTCAAGACCATCGAGAGGACGGGGCTCGGCAAGGCGCTGTTCTACGAGATGCGCTACAACGAGGACGGCTCGGAAAAGCCCGGCTTCGTCCTCAACCAGCCGGCTTGGAGAAACGCGGAGATCCTGGTCGCGGGCAGGAATTTCGGCTGCGGTTCGAGCCGCGAGCATGCCCCCTGGGCGCTGCTCGACTTCGGCATCCGCTGCGTCATCGCGCCCTCCTTCGCCGACATTTTCTACAACAACTGCTTCAAGAACGGCATCCTGCCCATCGTCCTGCCGCAAGAGGATGTCGACAAGCTCCTCGACGATGCCGGACGCGGGTCCAATGCCACCATCAGCATCGATCTCGAAGCCCAGGAGATCCGCGGCCCCGACGGCGGCGTTGTCCATTTCGACATCGACCCGTTCCGCAAGCATTGCCTGCTCAACGGCCTCGACGACATCGGCCTGACGCTGGAGAAATCCGCTAGCATCGAGACCTTCGAGAAAGCCCGCGCCGAGGACCGTCCCTGGCTGTGATCGCCCGCTTCACCGCGCCCGTGCTGCTGGCGGCGGCGCTGCTGCCGGGCCCGGTTGCTGCCCGCTCTTTGTCGTCCTGCGTCGAGAGCCTGAAGCATCAGGTGGTGCGTGCAGGCGTGCCGGCCAAGCTGGCCGAGGAAGCACTGTCGGGCGTCACCTTCGATGAGAAGGTGGTGCGCTTTTCCCGCACCCAGCCGGAATATGTGACCCCCATCTGGGACTACATGGCCTTTTTGGTCGATCCCCGCCGCATCGCCGACGGCAAGGCCATGCTGCGCAAATATGGCTCGACCCTCGCCGCGGTCGAGCATGCCTATGGCGTCGATCGTTATATCGTTGCCGCCCTGTGGGGCATCGAGAGCGACTATGGCCAGGTGCATGGCGAGTTCTTCCTGCCGCACGGCCTCGCCAACATCATCTGCGCCGGCAAGAAGCCCGGCTTCTTCACCCAAGAGCTGGCTTCGGCCCTGAAGCTGGTGGCTGCGGGCGATATCCGCCTTGCCGATCTGAAAGGGTCATGGGCCGGGGCCTTCGGCCAGACCCAGTTCATCCCCTCCACCTACCGTCGCCTCGCGGTCGATTTCGATCACGACGGCCACCGCGACCTCGTCCACTCGGTGCCCGATGCCCTCGCCTCGGCCGCCAATTATCTGAGGAAGGCCGGCTGGCGCCGCGGCGAGGGCTGGGGGCTTGAGGTCATACCGCCGAAAAGCTACCGCGGCTCGACCGCAAGACGCAGCCTTGGGAGTTGGGCGCAGGCCGGGTTCACCCGCGCCGACGGGCGCCCGCTCACCGGTTCCGCCGCTGCCAGGCTCATCAGTCCGGCCGGACGCTCGGGGCCGGTGTTTCTCGTCTACCGCAACTTCGACGTCATCAAGTCCTACAATGCTTCAGAGGCCTATGCGCTCGCCATCGGCCATCTCGCCGACCGACTGCGCGGGGCTGGCCCCATCCGCACCGCCTGGCCGACCGATGATCCCGGCCTCACCCGCTCCGAGCGACTGGAATTGCAAAGGCGCCTGATCCGCGCCGGCTACGACATCGGCGAGGCCGACGGCAAGGTGGGGCCCCTGACCATTGAGGCGATCAGGAAAGCCGAGAAGAAATTCGGCCTGCCGGTCACCGGCCGGCCGGGCACGCGCATCTTCAAGGCGCTGGGCGGCGGTTGAGGGCGGCTACTTGACTTCCGCCGGCCGCTCGGCGCCGAACACCGGCTTGCCGTCGCGCAAAACCGCGAAGCGGGCGACATAGTGGCCGGCGGGCCAGCCACCCTCGGGGCGGCGCTTGCCGGCGAACAGCATGTATTGCGCCTTGTGGCGGTCGATCTGTACATGGTTGCGCTGAAGGACGCCGTCGGGACCGGTGAGCACCACCACCACCTCGTCGCCCTTCTCCAGGTTGATGGCCCAGCCCCAGGCGATGAGCGCCGGCCAGTCACGATCCGGCAGCCGTCCCTGATCGCGCCCTTCTTCCAGCGAGGTGAAGCTCGGGGGCCTGGCGGCAAAGCCGGTGTCGAGCACCTGGCCCGGCTTGTAGGCGAGCGCTGCCAGCACATCTTTCGACCACAGCGCCTTCACCGTGTCGTTGCATTTGGCCTTGCCGGCCGGCCGACCCGTGAACGGGTCGATCACCTCACCCTTGTAGCGCACAGTGATGTGGACATGGGGAAAGGCGGCCATGCCGGAATAGCCGACAAACCCGAGCCGCCTGCCCGTCGAGACCTCGTCGCCCAGCCTGACGGCAAGCGAGCCCTGGCGCATGTGGCAGTACTGGAACTGCCAGCCGTCGCTGCGGCTGACGATGACGCCATTGCCGCATTCCTCATCGACCACCGCGTCACGGTCGGCATTGGACCTGATGATGTGATCGGCCACCCCGTCGCGCACCGCGGTGACTATTCCCGAGGCGGCGGCGATGACCGGCACTCCGCGCGCCACGTCCTTGAGGCTGCGCACCCGGATATCGGTACCCTTGTGACCGTCATAGCTCTGTGCCCCGCAGGCATAGTCGTGCGCCTGCGTGCTCGTATCGTCGTCCACATATTGCTGCACGAAGCAGTCGCGCCCCGGCGTGCACGCGATCGGCAGAGACAGGCGCAGGTCGCCGGCGCGCGCCGCCCCACCCATGATGAGGAAATGTCCGCTGAGCGCGATGATGAGGGCGGGGATGGTTCTTGCCATTGCCTTTTCCAGCGTTTACCGATGCGCCCGGATTTGCCGCGCGGGGCCATGATAGCGTTCACGAGCGGCAATAAACATGAAGAAAGACTTAAGCATGGCAAGCCATAAACTGTTCCTTCTTGGCGGAGACGGCATCGGGCCGGAGGTGATGGGCGAGGTGAAGAAGCTCATCGCCTGGTTCAACCATCAGGGCATCGCCCCGTTCGAGATCGAGGAAGGCCTCGTGGGCGGTGCGGCCTATGATGCCCATGGCGAAGCGATCTCCAATGCCGACATGGACCGGGCGCAGGCGTCCGACGCCGTCATCTTCGGCGCCGTCGGCGGTCCCAAATGGGACGGCGTGCCTTACGACAAGCGCCCCGAGGCGGGACTGTTGCGGCTGAGGAAGGACATGGTGCTCTACGCCAACCTCAGGCCCGCCATCGTCTATCCGGCCCTTGCCGATGCTTCGTCCTTGAAGCGCGAGCTGGTGGAAGGCCTCGACATCCTCATCCTGCGCGAGCTGACCGGCGGGGTGTATTTCGGCCAGCCCAAGGAGATCACCGATCTCGGCAACGGCCAGAAGCGCGCCGTCGATACCCAGGTTTACGATACCTATGAGATCGACCGTATCGCCCGCATCGCCTTCGAGCTGGCCCGCACCCGGCGCAACCAGGTGTGCTCCATGGAAAAGCACAACGTCATGATATCGGGCGTCTTGTGGAAGGAAGTGGTGACGGCCACCCATAAGGACGGTTTTCAGGACGTCGAGCTTTCACACATGCTGGCCGATGCCGGCGGTATGCAGCTCGTGCGCAACCCCAAGCAGTTCGACGTCATCGTCACCGACAACCTGTTCGGCGACATCTTGTCCGACGTGGCGGCGATGCTTACCGGCTCGCTCGGCATGCTGCCCTCGGCCTCATTGGGTGCAGCGGACGAAAAGACCGGGCGCAGGAAAGCGCTGTATGAGCCGGTGCACGGCTCGGCGCCCGACATCGCCGGCAAGGGCCTCGCCAACCCCATCGCCATGATCGCCTCATTCGCCATGGCGCTCAAATATTCCTTCGCGATGGGCGACTGGGCCGACAAGGTGGACACCGCTATCGCCGCCACGCTGGCCAGGAACCTGCGCACCGGCGACATCATGCAGCCCGGCATGACCCAGGTCGGCACGCCCGAGATGGGCGATGCGGTGATCGCGGAGCTGGAAAGGGCCGGCTGATCGGTCAGAAAGGCAGGGGGCACGGCTCCTCGTTTCGTCATGCCGGCGCTCGACGCCGGCATCCATTCCGCTGGGCTCTCGACTTGCCGATGGGTGGGCGGAATGGACCCCGGCATCGAGTGCCGGCGCGACGGGTGGCTGGCGCGTGTCGGGCGGACACACATTGACTGGCGCTGAAAAGGTGCTAGAAGCCCGCGCCAATTCCCGAAAAGGATGAGCCCCATGAGCTACAAGGTTGCAGTGGTCGGCGCCACCGGCAATGTCGGCATGGAAATGCTGAACATTCTGGCCGAGCGCGAGTTCCCCGCTAGCCGTGTCCACGCCATCGCCTCGCGCCGCTCCATTGGCCGCGAAGTCTCGTTCGGCGATTCGATCATCAAGTGCGAGGACCTGGAGCAGTTCGACTTCTCCACGGTCGACTTCGTGCTCATGTCGGCGGGCTCGGCCGTCTCCAAGGAATGGTCGCCCAAGATCGGGGCTGCCGGCGCCATCGTCATCGACAACTCCTCGTGCTGGCGCTACGACCCGCAAGTGCCGCTGGTGGTGCCGGAGGTGAACGCCCATGTGCTCGAGGCCTACATGGCCCAGCCCAAGCGGCGCAACATCATTGCCAATCCCAATTGCTCCACCGCCCAGCTCGTGGTGGTCCTGAAGCCTCTGCACGATCTCGCCCGCATCAAGCGGGTGGTGGTGGCGACCTACCAGTCGGTGTCGGGCGCCGGCAAGGAGGCCATGGACGAACTGTGGAGCCAGACCCGGGGCATCTTCGTCACCGACCAGCCCGAGCCGAAAAAGTTCCCCAAGCAGATCGCCTTCAACGTCATCCCCCAAATCGACGTCTTCCTCGACAGCGGCGAGACCAAGGAAGAATGGAAGATGACGGCCGAGACCAAGAAGATCCTCGATACCAAGATCAGGCTCACCGCCACGTGTGTGCGCGTGCCCGTATTCGTCGGCCATTCGGAAGCCGTCAACATCGAGTTCGAGCGCTCCATCGGCGCCGAGGAGGCGCGCGAGACGTTACGCGAGGCACCGGGTGTGCTGGTGGTCGACAAGCGCGAACCGGGCGGCTATGTGACCCCGGTCGAATGCGTCGGCGATTACGCCACCTTCGTGTCGCGTATCCGTGAGGACCCCACTATCGAGAACGGCCTCAACCTGTGGTGCGTCTCCGACAACCTCAGGAAGGGCGCGGCCCTCAACACGGTGCAGATCGCCGAGACGCTGATCAATCGCGGCCTGATGAAGAAGGCGGCTTAAAGCCCTTCCAGCAGCACGAAGTGGCCCTTGGCGGCTCCTTGGCGCTTGGCCTTGGCGGCGGTGTATTCGGGCGAGTTGTAGAATTCCCGTGCCTTGTCCATGGAGGGAAACTCCAGCAGCACGACCCGACGGTCCTCCCTGAAGCCTTCCAGCGTCTCCATCGCCCCGCCCCGCGTCAGGTACTTGCCGCCATAGGCCGCGATGGCAGCAGGGGCTGCGGCCTTGTAGTCCTCGTACTTCTTGGGATCGGTGACGGTGATGTGGGCGATAATATAGGCGGCCATGGGTGTTTCCTTTCAGGTCTGCGCGATGGCACGGGCAAAGCTTTCCGGGTCGGTGTTGGCGCCGCAGACGATGGCCGCGACCCGCTCGCCCTTATCGGGACGATAGGCGCCCGACAGAAGGGCTGCAACGGCTGTCGCGCCGCCCGGCTCGGAGACGATGCGCACGGCATCCCACAGCCAGGCTTGCGCGCGCCGTATATCGGCATCGCTCACCAGCCTGACACTGTCGACGGCATGGCAGGCGATGGCGAAGGAAAGTGCGCCGATGCGAGAGGCGCCGAGCAAATCGGCGGCGATACCCGAGGGCGTGACCTCGACCGGCGCGCCGGCGGCAAGCGCGGCGTGAAGGGTGGGGCAGCCTTCAGGCTCCACGCCCACCACCTTGCGTCCGCCATCGCACCAGGCGGCGACGCCGCCGATGAGGCCGCCGCCGCCCACCGCCACCAGCACCGTCCCGGCATCGGGAACCTGGTCTTCCATCTCCAGCGCCAGCGTGCCCTGGCCGTCGATGGTGAGCGCGGCGTCATAGGCATGGATGGCGAGCGCGCCACTTGCGGCTGTCCATGCCTGGCACAGCGCCAGCGCGGCGGCGTAATTATCGCCCTCCACCACCACCTCGGCGCCAGTGGCGCGGATGCGGGCGATCTTGGCAGGGGCGGAAATGGCCGGCACGAAGATCTTTGCGGCAACGCCGTAGCGGGCCGCCGCCCAGGCGACGGCAAGCCCGTGATTGCCGCCCGAAGCCGCCGTCACCCCGGCGGGCGGCACATCGGCGGCTGCGAGATTGGCCATGGCGCCGCGCGCCTTGAACGATCCGGTGTGCTGCAGGTATTCGAGCTTCAGCGCCACCGGCATCGTTATACCCGGCACCTCGACGTCGATGACCGGCGTCAGGCGGACGGCGCGCTTGATGCGTTCATGGGCCGTGGCGATGGTTTGGCGGGAATTGCTCATGACGTTTCCTTTGAGGTGGTAAACAGCGCGGTCATGTCGAGGGCCGGCCGCCCGTCGCTGGCATCGAGCACGGCCTCGAGCCGCGCCATGGCGGCGGCAAGGGCTGAAGCCGCCGTTGCCCCTTCGATCAGGTGTCCTAGAAGCAGGCCGCTCAGCAGATCGCCGGTACCATGCGGCACTTGCGGCCGGCGCCGCGTTTCCACCCTGTCGACACCATCGCTGGAGATGCCCATGGTTGCGAGCCCGTCACCGGCGGGGATCGAGGTCGCGAACGTCAGGACCGGCGCCAGCGCGCGTGCGGCGTCTGTCGCATCGGCGGCGTTGCCCACCTCACGGCCGCTGAGCCACGCAAGCTCGAAACGATTGGGGGCGATGATATCGGCCAGCGGCACCAGCCGGTCGCGGATAGCCTCCGCTACTGGCAAGGGCACGTAAAGGCCGGTGTGGTCGTCGCCGATGATCGGATCGCACAGGATCGTGACACCCGGCGCCTTGCGGCGGATGCGGCCGAGACGCTCGGCTGTCGCCGCAACCTGATCGGCGTCGGTGAAATAGCCGGTGAGGACACCCGAAATCCCGCCCGTCCAGCCGCCGTCGATCACCCGGTCGAGCAGCGCCGCCAGGTCGTTTGCCGAAAGCGGCACTTTCACCGCTGCGCCGTGACCGGGATGATTGCTGAGGATGACCGTAGGCAGGGCCATGACCTCCACGCCGAGCGATTGCAGGGCGGGCACGGCGGCCGAATTTCCCACCGGTCCGTAGACCACTTGCGACGACAGGGCGAGGGCGCATCGCGCCGTCATATGACGTTGGCTTCCTTCAGGGGATGTCCGGCGAGGATGCGTTCGTAGCCGAAGCGCTCGAGGTCGATGGTGCGGTAGGCGCCATGAATGATGAGCTCGGCGATGGCGTTGCCCACCCCCGGGCCCTGTTGCAGGCCGTGGCCGGAAAAGCCGTTGGCGAAATAGAGATTGCCGATTCCCGGATGCCGGCCCACGATGCCGTTCTGGTCGAGGCTGTTGTAGTCGTAGCGCCCGACCCAGGCATTGACGACCTTGATCGCCGCCATCGCCGGAATGCGCTCGGCCAGCGCTGGCCAGATGCGGGTCTCGAACCAGTCGTAATCGACCTCCTCGCCCGCAACCGGCGGTTCCTCGTTTTCGTCGGGCGACAGGCCGCAGATGAAGTGCTGGCCTTCGGGGCGGAACCAGAAACCGGTGATGTCGACGACGAGCGGGCCCTTGCGCAGGGCCTCACCTGGCTCGCGGCAGTCGAGCACATAGACATAGCGCTTGCGCGGGCCGACCGGCAGGTCGATGCCAGCGAACTTCGCCACTGCCCCGGCCCCGGCGCCGGCGGCATTGACCAGCGCACCGCATTGGATGCGCGATCCGTCTGAAAGGACGACGGCGGCGACGCGATCGCCCTGGCGCTCGATATGCGTCACCCGCGCCTCGCGCCATTGCGCACCCTTGTCACGCGCACCGAGGCGCAACAGGGCAGCAAGGCTGTGAGGGTCGAGCCAGCCTTCGCCCTCGGGCCCGAAGGCGCCGCCGGCAAGACCGTCCGTCACCAGCCAGGGAAAGCGCGCCTTGAGGGCTTGCGGGTCGAACAGCAGTGTCGGCGCCCCGTGCGCGGTCTGGATGGCGACGTTGGATTGCAGCACCGGCAGACCCGCCTCGGAGGCGAGCAGCAAATAGCCCTGCTCGCGGAACGCCACATCGGCATCGGGGCCGAATTCTTCCTTCAGGTTGCGGATCACCTTGAGACCAAACCGCGACAGGGCGATGTTCTCCGGTGTCGAGAACTGCTGGCGGATACCTCCGGCCGAGCGCGTCGTGCAACTGTCGGCGAGGCTCAGATCCTGCTCCACGACCAGCACAGAGCCGGAAAAGCCCAGCTTCTTCAAGTAGTAGGCCGTGGCGCTGCCCACCACCGCGCCTCCGACGATGACCACATCCGCCTGCTCTGTCATGCTTGCGATTGCTCCTTGAACGCGGGCGCAATGTGCCGGACTTCGCCTGCGACGACAAGCGGGCCTGTTGGGCCGAGAGAGGGCTTGGCATTTGTCTCACCGGCCAATAGGTTCGCGCGGGCGCAACATGGACCAGGGGACCCTCCACGCGATGCAGGTGAGACCGAGACGCAGCGTGCTCTACATGCCCGGCATCAACCAGCGGGCGCTGGACAAGGCGAAGACCATACCCGCCGACAGCCTCATCCTCGACCTGGAGGATTCCGTCGCCCCCGACGCCAAGGAAGTAGCGCGCCGCCAGGTGTGCGAGGCGGTGAAGGCGGGCGGCTATGGCGGGCGTGAGTTGGTCATCCGGGTCAACGCGCTGGAAACGCCGTGGGGCAGCGACGACATGCGCGCCGCCGCCACCGCCGGCGCCGATGCCGTCCTCATCCCCAAGGTGGAAGGGCCCGGAGATGTGGTCTCGGCCGCAAAACTGCTGGGCGCTGCAGGAGCGCCCGATACCTTGCAGATCTGGGCGATGATGGAGACCCCGGCCTCGATCATCTGCGCGCGCGAGATCGCGGCGCTGGCGGGTGAGCGGGATATCAACTTCACCTGCCTGGTGATGGGCACCAACGACTTGATCAAGGAGACCCGTGCCCTGCCGGGCGACAATCGTCTCGCCGTGGTGCCGTGGCTTGCCATGACGGTCATCGCAGCCCGTGCCTATGGGCTCGACGTCATCGACGGCGTCTACAACGATTTCCGCGACGATGATGGCTTCAGGTGCGAATGCGGGCAGGGGCGCACCCTCGGCATGGACGGCAAGACTCTCATCCATCCGTCTCAGGTGGCGCCCGCCAATGCCATCTTCTCGCCCGGCGCAGAAGAAGTCGCGTGGTCGCGCCGCATCATCGCCGCCTTCGCCGAGCCCGAAAACGCCGCCAGGGGCGTCATCACCATCGACGGGCGCATGGTCGAGCGCCTGCATCTCGCCATGGCTGAGCGCACCGTCGCCATCGCCGAGGCCATCGCCGCGCGGGAGGCGGTGTGATGAAGACGAATGCCGGCCGTTTCTTTGAGGATTTTTCGCTTCGTCAGGTCATCCGCCATGCCACGCCGCGCACCGTCACCGAGGGCGATGTGTCGCTTTATGCCGCGCTTTACGGCACCCGCTCTGCGGTCCAGTCATCGGCCGCCTTCGCCGAGGGCATCGGCTATGCCGGCTGGCCGGTGGACGATCTGCTTGCCTTCCACATCGTCTTCGGCAAGACGGTGCCTGACATCTCGCTCAACGCTGTGGCCAATCTGGGCTATGCCGACGGGCGTTTCCTCAAGCCCGTCTTCGCCGGCGACACCTTGTCCGCCACGTCCGAGATCATCGGCCTGAAGGAAAACTCCAATCGCAAGACCGGTGTCGTCTATGTGCGCTCCACCGGTGAGAACCAGCACGGCGAGACGGTGATCGACTATGTGCGCTGGGTGATGGTGAGAAAGCGCGACCCCGAAAGCCCCGCGCCCGAGCCAAGTGTCCCCGACCTGCCCGAGAGTGTCACCCCGTCCGACCTGGGCGGCGCCTGTCCGGTGATCGATACCGCGCGCTGGGACGATGCGCTTTCCGGCAGCCCTCACCGCTTCGAGGACTATCGGCCGGGCGAGCGCATCGACCATGTGGACGGCATGACGGTGGAGGAGGCCGAGCACATGCTCGCCACCCGCCTCTACCAGAACACCGCGCGCGTCCATTTCAACCAGTTGAGCGAGGGCAAGGGCCGCTTCGGCCGCCGCCTCATCTATGGCGGTCATGTCATTTCGCTCGCCCGCGCGCTCTCCTTCAACGGCCTCGCCAACGCCTTCCATGTGGCCGCCATCAATGGCGGACGGCATGTGGCGCCGCTGTTCGCCGGCGGCACCGTGTTTGCCTGGAGCGAGGTCGTGGCGACGGCGGAGCTACCTGGACGCAACGATGTCGGGGCCGTGCGCCTCCTCACCCGCGCCACCCGCGACCTGCCGTGCGGCGATTTTCCCGATGAACCGGCCACCCCCGAAACGCCGGGCGTCATTCTGGAATTCGACTATTGGGTGCTGATGCCGCTACGCTGATCCCGCCCGCCATTGCCCATTGAACGTTAGGGTCATTTACTTTGCCGCGCCGCACAGGGTAAAACTCTGGCCGCACCGTCCTTCCGGCCGCTCCGCCGGCGCTCAACCAGGGAACGAAGACGCTATGTCCAAGGGCAAGTCTCATCCGCGCCCCCTGTCGCCGCATTTGCAGATCTATACCCCGATGCTGTCGATGATGGTGTCGATCACCCACCGCGTCACCGGGGCGGCGCTCTATCTCGGTTTCCTGCTGTTCGCCTGGTGGCTGCTGGCGGCGGCCGCAGGGCCGGCCTATTTCGATTTCGTGCAGTCGCTGTTCGGCTCGTGGCTCGGCCAACTCGTCCTCTTCGGCTTCACCTGGGCGATGATGTACCACCTGCTCGGCGGCATCCGCCATCTGATCTGGGACACCGGCCACGGCTTTGAGCTGGAGACGGTGGAACTGTTTGCGTGGATCAATGCCGCCGGATCAATCGTCCTGACGCTCCTGGTGTGGATCGTCGGCTACTGGGTGAGGTGAAGGCCATGAGCATGCGCACGCCATTGGGCAAGGTCCGCGGTCTCGGCACCGGCCATTCCGGCACCGAGCATTTCTGGCGCGAGCGGCTCACCTCGCTCGCCGGCATTCCGCTCATCGTCTTCGTGGTGATCTTCATCATGGCCATGAACGGCGCCGACTATGTCAGCCTGGTGCAGACGATCCGCAATCCC
>CAVYOQ010000035.1:0-97618 GCA_963770075.1 uncultured Alphaproteobacteria bacterium | reverse complement strand
CATTCCCCCTAGCTTCAATCGGCGCTTCGCTGCGCCCTGCCGGCCCTGTTGTTTGCGCGAAGCGCCGGCATATGCAAGTGTCCAGGTTCCTGACGGCTGTCCCACCAGCCGTTGCGGCTGCGGTTTGCCGGGTATCGACCCGTCGTTGTCGGGCCTGTCAGGCTTGACCGCTCGACAGCGGCTCACTCATAAGAATGGCGGTACGCGTCTCGCGTGCTGAAGGAGCGGTGCCTTGAGCAGGCTAGTTGTGGTTTCCAATCGCGTCGCCGACCTCACGGATCCGGTGCAGTCGGGCGGTTTGGCTGTTGCCCTCAAGGAGGCCCTTGAGGCCCATGGCGGCCTGTGGTTCGGCTGGGACGGCGACACGGTTCCCTCCGGCACCCGCAGCCCGCCCAAGATCACCGAGGTCTCCGGCATCACCACCGTCACCCTGCCCCTGACGCAAAGGGACTACCGGGAATATTATCTCGGCTTTTCTAATGGCGTTCTCTGGCCGATGCTGCACTATCGGCTGGACCTGGTCAATTTCAAGTCCGGCTATCTCAAGGGCTACAAGCGGGTGAACTCCAAGTTCGCCGACGCGCTTGTTCCCTTCCTCAAGCCCGATGACATCATCTGGGTGCACGACTTCCATCTGTTTCCGCTCGGCGCCGAGCTGCGCAAGCGCGGCTGCCGCCAGCGCATAGGCTTTTTCCTGCATATCCCCTTCTGTCCGCCGGAAATCCTCGCCGCCGCGCCGGAGAACGAATGGCTGGTGCGCACCATGTTCGCCTATGACCTTGTGGGCTTTCAGACCATCACCGATCTCGACAACTTCCGCCACTATGTCGAGACGCATGGCGGGGGATCGACCGACCACGTCGGCGTCTCCTCGGCCTTCGGCGCCAGGATCGCGGTCGGCTGCTTTCCCATAGGCATAGATACGGACTCCTTCCGCGCCATGGCATCGAGCCCTCAGTCCAAGGCCCGCATTCGCGAACTGCGCAAGCGCATCCTGCCGCGCCAGCTCATCATCGGGGTGGACCGGCTGGATTACACCAAGGGCCTGCCCGACCGGCTGCGCGCCTTCGCCCGCCTGCTGGAAGTCTATCCCGAGAACCGCAAGGCGGTGACCTTCATGCAGATCGCGGCCCCCACGCGCGAGGACGTCGAAGCCTATGGCGATATCCGCGAAGAGCTCGAACGGCTTTCCGGCGCCATCAACGGCCGCTTCGGGGATTTTGACTGGACGCCCTTGCGCTATATTCACCGCCACGTCCCGCGCAGCACCCTGGCGGTCCTGTTGCGCGAATCGCAGGTCGGCTTCGTCAGCCCCTTGCGCGACGGCATGAACCTGGTGGCCAAGGAATATGTCGCTGCTCAGGACGGCCGCAATCCGGGCGTGCTGGTGTTGTCGAAATTCGCTGGCGCCGCCGAGACGCTGAAAGAAGCGGTGATCGTCAACCCCTATGACGTGGACGAGATGGCCGAATGCCTGCAAAAGGCGCTCAGAATGCCGCTTGATGAGCGCAAGCGCCGGCAAAGGGCGCTGCTGGCGACCATTCGCAAGCACGATGTGCATGAATGGCAGCACAAGTTCCTGGACGCGCTGGCAAACACGCCGATCGACATCGACGGCAGCGATGCGGTTCGCGCCCGCGATGCCACCCTGCTCCCCCAGGGGGTCTAGCGCACGATCAGCGTCTGCGGGGTGGCGCAGGTGAGGACCTCCGCTCCGTCTTCGCCCAGCATGACCGTGTTGGAGATGAAATAATCGGCGACATCGGTGTTGGTGAACCATGAATGGGCATGAAAGGTCATGCCCACCTTAAGCTCCAGCTCGGAGTAGGGGGCAAGGCTGGTGACCATGCTGCCGCCGGTCCAGCTCGGCGGAAAGCCGATGCCGACGAGATAGCCGCAATGATGGCGCTCATAACCGGCGAGGCCGGCGCTCCTGGCCACCTCGCGCCAGGCGGCATAGACCTCGCCTGCCCTGGCGCCGGGCCTGATGGCAGCGCAAATGGCCTCCATGCCGCGAATGGCGAGCGCGGCCGCGGCTTCCGCCCCTTCCGGTGCCTTGCCCACATAGACGAGGCGCCCCATCGGCGCCTGGTACTTGCGATAAGCCGCCGCGATCTCGAGGAACACCGCATCGCCGCACCTGAACACGTCGCCGCGCCAGGTGGTATGTTCCTCGCCCAGGCGCCTGGTGGGGCGGATGAAGGGGCCGAAGCCGGGATACTCGCTGCCCGCCAGCGTCATGGCGCGAAGGCATTCGGCGGCGACCTCATAATCGCTCGCCCCGTCGCGGATGGCCTCGATGGCCGCCATGGTGCCGGCATCGGCGGCCACGGCGGCCTTGCGGGTAAAGTCCATCTCCAGCGGCGACTTGACGAGGCGCACACCGTCCACCAGCCCCGAGGCGTCGTGCCAGTCGATGTCGGGCGTGTCGTCCTGGATCTTTTCGGCAACGCGGGCGGTGAGGAACAGGCTGCGCTTTTCCATGCCTACTCGCGCGCCGCCGAGGCCCGCCTCACCCAGCGACCTGACCGCATAGTCGGCCGGGTCCTCGTGGTCGGCATGCCCCAAAAAGCGGGCGTTGGCGACCTGGTTTGCGATGGTGATGCGTTCCATGGCGCGGGCGATCAGGATCATCTCGCCCTCAGCTGGCACCACCAGCATGTGGCAGGCAAAGAAGCCCCAGTGATCGAGCCCCGTGAGGTAATAGATGTTCTCCGGCACGCTGACGATGAGGCCGTCGAGGCGCGCTTCCGCCATCCGCACGCGCACATTGGCGAGCCGCCGGCTCAGTTCCTCGGGCGGAAAGACGAAATATCCAGGCATCTCCGTTCCCGCCACGTCACCGGCAAAAGGTATACCAATATCTCGACAACCCTAGGCAAGCCTCACGCGCCTGTCAATGTTACGGTTTTGCCCGTTTCGCGCCAAAATGGGGAATTACGGCCAGTTTTCCTGCATATGGAGCCAGGGTTTCCTCGCCGCGGCGATTTCCGCGGGCTCAGAGGAAAAATTGCTTTACAGGCCGGATCAAATTTGTTGGTATACCATCTGGGTGACGCCCGAAGACAAACGGAGGAGTCTGGACATGTCACTGAACAAGCGTACTTTCCTGGCCGGCATTGCCACCGCGGCGGTATTCGCCGCCAGCGCCGGCCTTGCCCATGCCGACAGCATCACGGACCGGGTGAAGGCCGGAGAAGCGATCCGCATCGGCTTCGCCAACGAGCGGCCCTTCGCTTATCCGGCCGACGACGGCAGCCCCAAGGGCTTCGTCAACGCCTATGTGCTCGGCGTGCTGCACGAGATGGGCTACGACAAGGTCGAGCCGGTGCAGACCGATTGGGGCGGGTTGATCCCGGGGCTGCAGGCCGGCCGCTTCGACATCATCACGGGCGGGATGAACATCCTGCATTCGCGCTGCGAGAACGTGGCGTTCTCGGATCCCATGGCCAAGGTCGGCGACGCCTTCATCGTCGCCAAGGGCAACCCGAAGGGACTGGAAAACTACCAGGACATCAAGGCCAAGGGTGCCATCCTGGTGACCGGCGCCGGCTATAGCACCATCGAGGCCGCCAAAGCGGCTGGCGTGGCGGAGAGCAGCATCATGCAGGTGCCTGGTCCAACCGAGATTCTCGCCGCGGTCAAGGCCGGCCGTGGCGATGCCGGAGGGATGACCTTCTTCGCCGCGCAGCAACTGGCGCAGAACTCGGACGGTGCCGTGGAGGTGACCGACCCCAGCAAGTTGCCTGAAAAGTCGGTCAACTGGGTGGGAATTGGCTTCAGGAAAGATGACAAGGATTTCGTGGCCAAGTTCAACGCGGCGCAGAAAAAGTATCTCGGCACACCCGCGATGATGAAGTCGGTCGCCGAATACGGCTACACCAAGGCCTCGCTGCCGGGTGACAAGACACTCGACTGGGTCTGCCAGAACCGTTGAGGCTCTCGGGGCGCGAGGCCTCCTCGCGCCCCTGCGCCAAGGGGGAGGCAATGTCGTACTGGGAGTTCCTGCAAACATTCGGCCAGCGTTTCCTCGATGGGACGCTGATTACCGCCGGGCAGTTCGTGCTGGCGTCGGTGCTGGCGATCTTCGCTGCCCTCACCGCCGGACTCGCCAGGCTGTCGCGCAACCCGGTCATCAACGGGACCGCGGTGGTCTATATCGAGATCTTCCGCGGAACGTCGCTGCTGGTGCAGCTGTTCTGGGTCTTCTTCGTCCTGCCGCTGTTCGGCATCACTCTCCCCAAGTTCGTTGCCGGCTTCGTCTCGGTGGGATTGAACGTCGGCGCTTACGGTTCAGAGATCGTGCGCGGGGCCATCCAGTCGGTGCCGAGGGGGCAGTATGAGGCGGCGATCGCACTCAACATGACACCGGCGCAACGAATGCGGCGGATCGTCCTGCCGCAGGCCCTGCTGATCATGCTGCCGCCCTGGGGCAACCTGTTGATCGAGCTTCTCAAGGGCACGGCGCTGGTCGCCCTGATCTCGGTCGCCGACCTGATGTTCCAGGCCAAGCAAATCAACGCCGCGAACTATCTGTCGGCGCAGGCCTTCGGCACGGCTTTGATCATCTACTATCTGCTGGCGCGGTTCCTCATCACGCCGGCGATGCGCTGGGCCGAACGGGTGGTGGCGCGCAAGATGGGCCTCGCCTGAACCATGTTTCACTGGCATTGGGATTTTGTCTGGGACATCCTGCCTCGATTGCTGCACGCGACGGTCAACACGCTTCTGGCCGCCGGCATCGGCTATGCCATCGCGCTGGTGCTCGGGCTGGTGCTGGCGCTCGCGCAACGCACGCCTTGGCCGGTACTGACGTGGGCGGTGCGCGAGGTGGTCGAGTTCATCCGCTCGACGCCGCTGGTGCTGCAGATCTTCTTCGTCTTCTACGTCTTCCCGCAGTTCGGCATCCGCCTTTCGCCCTGGACCTCGGGCATGATGGCCATCGGGCTGCACTATGCCTCCTACCTGTCGGAAGTCTACCGGGCCGGCCTCGACGGCGTGGCGCGCGGCCAGTGGGAAGCGTGCAGGGCGCTCAACCTGTCGACCGGGCGCACCTATTTCCGCATCATCATTCCCCAGGCCCTGCCGATCGCCCTGCCCGGCATGGGCAACTACCTCGTCGGCATCTTCAAGGACACGCCCATGCTGTCGGTGATCGGCGTCGCCGAATTGATGCACGCAGCGAACGCGATCGGGTCGGAATACTATCGTTACCTGGAACCCTACACGCTTGTCGGCCTGATCTTCCTTGCCATCTCGCTGCCCACGGCCGCCGGCCTGCGATGGCTCGAGGCCGCGGTGCGGCGGGCGCTGGGCATGAGCAAATAGGTAATTGAGGGGAGCCGGCATGAGCGATCAGAGCTATCCGCTGGAACTGACCGGCAGCGACGTCCCGATGGTGCGCTTTGCCAACGTCACCAAGCGCTACGGGCCGCTGACGGTGCTCGACTCACTCAACCTCGACATTGCCCCCAACGAGATGGTGTCGATCATCGGGCCCTCCGGCTCGGGCAAGACCACCGTTCTGCGCATGCTGATGACGCTGGAGACGATCAATGACGGCGTCATCTATGTGGACGGCCAGCCGCTCACCCACATGCCGCGCAACGGAAAGCTGGTGCCCGCCGATGAAAGCCATATGCGCAAGCAGCGCATGAATGTCGGCATGGTGTTCCAGCACTTCAATCTGTTCCCTCACATGACGGCCCTGGAAAACTGCATGGAAGCGCCCGTCCAGGTGCTCAAGCTCAAGCAAGAAGAAGCCCGCGAGAGGGCCGTCGAGCTGCTCAAGTTGGTGGGCCTCGAGGACAAGATGAACCAGCACCCGGCGCGCCTGTCGGGCGGCCAGCAGCAGCGCGTCGCCATTGCCCGCGCGCTGGCCATGCGTCCCAAGGTGATGCTGCTCGACGAGGTGACCTCGGCGCTCGACCCGGAAGTCATCGGCGAGGTGCTGAACGTCATCCGCTACCTCAACAGCGAATACAAGCTGACCATGCTCATGGTCACCCACCAGATGGGCTTCGCCAAGGAAATTTCCGACCGTGTGTGCTTCTTCTTTGCTGGCAATATCGCCGAGCAGGGCTCGCCGGATCAGTTGTTCGGCGACCCGCAGAACGAACGCACCAAGCAGTTCCTGCACGCCGTGCTCGATGCGAACTGATCGCCGGGGATGACGGCGGCTCATCACGAGCGGGCCGGCCTGTAAGGAACGACGATTTATGGCTACGGCCGCCAGCCCGCTTGCCGCGGCATGGTTTGTGATCACTGAGACATCAAACGTTTGAGATGTTTGAGACTTTGCACACACGCGACGAAAAGCTGAGCGCACCACGCAAGCGGGCGCTGCAAATCTATGAGGAGCTGCGCGAGCGCATCTGCCTGCTCGACTACAAGCCCGGCACCATCCTCAAGGAGCGCGATCTGGCGGCGGAATTCGGCGTCAGCCGCACGCCGATCAGGCGGGTGCTGCAATGGCTGGAAAGCGATGGCCTTATCCTGTCGAAGCAGGGTCACGGCACGGTCGTCACCGACATCGACCTGGAGAGCCAGAAGGACATCTATTTCCTGCGCACGCGCCTGGCCGAAATGATCGGCGCCTCGGGGCCGCTGCCGCCCGATGAGGAAGCGCTCGATGCCTTGCACGATCTTGCCGGGCGCTTGCGCGCCATCATGGACCATCCCGACCTGCGCGCCTTCGGCGAGATCAATATCGGCCTGCACAAGCAGATGCAGAAGGTCATCCGCAACCACCCCTTGCGCGAGGTCTCCGACAAGCTGTTCTACCAGACCAGCCGCATGTGGTTCGAACTGCTGCCCCATGCCGACTGGCGCAAGGAGGTCGCCCTTCTGTTGCAGGAGATCGAAGCCATCGAGCACTGCTTCCGCATCGGGGACGTGGAATTGGCCGGCTTCGTTCGCCGCAATTACGTGTCGATGGTGCTCAAGCGGCTGCAAACGCAGCTTTGAACTGGCTCTTGAGCATGATGCCGAAAAGTGGACGCCACTCTTCTGACAACATCATGCTCAACCGCCCGGAGCACCAGCCGATCATGTCGCATCGTAACCCGCGGCGGCGGGCTAATCTGAGTTTGCCGGATGCTGCCGAGAGAATGCAAGGCGAGCCGGGAATGCGGTAGCCGACGTCGGTTGTCGCGAATTGAAAATCACTAATGTTAAATTATTCAAAGTTTACCGCGTTTATTTTCACTATGCATTTATTTCGTTTATACGAATAAAAGATCATTACACGCGCCTATTAATCAAATATTTTAAACTGTGTGCTAGATTGCATAATGTAAATACGTTACCGAATATGGCGTTTATAGTCGGTAATATATGGATTGGCCACATGTTTTTCAATTTCGGCCAACTCACTTCGATGGTCTTAATCGAGAAAAAATGCTATCTAACATAGCAAAATGGAGACCCAAAATGGCCAAGAACGTGAAAAAGAGCGGGGGCATGATCAACACGCTGAAGGCCCATAGCTATATTGTTATCGCGGATGGATTCGGGTTACTGACGCTTGTGAAGCTGGTGCAATCGCCGATAATCAGCAAATTGGCAACGCTCCCGTTAATCTGCACGATGGTGTTTGCGACTTTCATAGCGCTAGCGCCCTCGCATGCAACAACAGACAAAAACTCCCCAACCAAGCCCCGGCGACCCAGCGAACACTGGACTGCAATAGTGCCGTGCCCGACCGAGTGGCAATCTTACAAAGACGGGTAGAGATGTGTCTGCGCATGTCGCGCTCCAAAAACCTGCCCGATTCAATCACACCGGTGGCTGCTCTGGAATCGATCAGCTTTTTTGCAATTGGGTGCCCCAACCAATTGCAGGTTGAACTAGGAGCGGGCCAGTGAAACGCGCAAGCCGTCGCGGCCGACATGCAGCGGGCCGGACCAGTGTTTACGCGCTGCCCGCACCCAGTCCTCGCGGGTGATGAGGGGATCGTCGACCGGGATGAGATGGTTGATGGCAAGCGCCTCGACGCCGGCCATGGCCGCGATGCGGCTTGCGCCTTCCACCGGCGTATGCGAGGCGAACATATGCCGGCGCAAGCGCTCGTCACCATTGCCGACACGCGCGACGAGCCGCTCGATGCCCTCTACATACATGGCCTCGTGAATGAGCAGACGCGCCCCTTTCGCGAAGTCGGCGAGCGGCGCATGAAAGGCAGTGTCGCCGGAAAAGACAACCGATGTGGCCTCCGTCTCGAAGCGCAGCGCAAAACTGTCGGCGATCGGGGGGTGGACATTGCGGATGGCCGAGACCGCAAGGCCGCCATCGTCGAAGACCCGGCCCTCACCCAGGCAAACGAGGTCTACCAGCCCGGCGAGGTCAGGACGGCCTTCATCGGCGATGCGGGTTTCGATGTCGAAGGCCATGGCGGCGAGGAAATGCCGCCAGTAGGCGTCGGCGCCGGCCGGCGCGAACACCTTGATCCTATGCCTGAGACCGGCCGTCCAGGCGGTATGCAGGAGCGGTCCGAGGTCGAGATAGTGGTCGGAATGCAGATGCGTGATGAAGATCTGATCGAGCGACTTGAGCGCCACGCCCTGGCGTGCGATGCCGGCGGCCACCCCGCTGCCGCAATCGACCACGATGCTGCGCCCGGCGATGCGCAGGAGATGCGAGGTCGGGAGCTGGCCGCCCGGATAGATCGCCGGGCCGCCCTTCACGCCGAGCAGCGCCACCCAGTCGCCTTCGTCTTCAGTTTGCTTCTCTATTTGCATGCTCATCGCCATCGTCCATATCAACGCCCATGAAATCCAACGTCAATGCCGCTGAAGCGGACCTCGCCGAACCGCATGCGCTCGCACCCGCCGAGGTGCTGAAGATCCTGGGCGTCGATCCTGCGGCCGGGCTGACGTCGGCTGAAGCCCATGCCCGCCTCGTCAGCTTCGGCCCCAACCTGCTGCGCACCCATCCGCCCGTCAACGCGCTGATCGTCCTTCTCAAGCAGTTCAACTCTCCGGTGGTCTATCTGCTGCTGGCGGCAGCCGGCTTCACCCTGTTGCTGGCGCAATATACCGAATGCGTTGCCATCTCGGCCGTGCTCGCCATCAACGCAGCCATCGGATTTGTCACCGAACTGCGCGCGGTGCGTTCGATGGAGGCGCTGCGCAGCCTCGCCACCCGCTCGGTTCTGGTCAGGCGCGACGGGCGGGCGGCGATGCTTGCCGCCGAACAGCTCGTTCCCGGCGACATGGTGATCATCGAGGCCGGCGACGTGGTGGCCGCCGACCTGCGCATCGTCGCGGCGGCCAACCTGGCTTGTGATGAATCGACACTCACGGGCGAATCGATGCCGGTAGCCAAATCGCCGGTGCCGGTGGCGGCCGATGCCGTGCTGGCCGAGCGCCACTGCATGCTGTTCAAGGGAACGGCCATCACCCGCGGGACCGCCGAGGCCGTGGTGACCGGCACTGGCATGGCAACAGAGCTCGGACGCATCACGCAGCTGGTTGAAGAAAGCGCGCCCGAGAGATCGCCGCTGGAAAAGCAGTTGGGTCGATTGAGCCGCCATCTGATCTGGCTCACCCTGGTGCTGGCGGCCGGTATCTGCGCCGCCGGCATCCTGACCGGCAAGGACATCACCCTGATGATCGAATCCTCGGTGGCGCTGGCGGTGGCCGCCATCCCCGAGGGCCTGCCCATCGTCGCCACCCTGGCGCTGGCGCGTGGCATGCTGCACATGGCCCGGCACAATGCGCTGATCGAGCAGCTTTCGGCCGTGCAGACGCTGGGGGCCACCACCGTCATCATGACCGACAAGACCGGCACCCTCACCGAGAACCGCATGCATGTCGACCGCCTGGTGACGCAAGCCGGCGAGACAGCGTTCGACCGCACCGGGCGCACCTTCCTCCTGGATGGGCGCTCGGCCGCCATCGGCGCCGATGGCGCCCTGCATTATCTCCTGCGCAATGCCGCCTTGTGCAGCAATGCCACCTTCGATGCCGAGAACGGCGACAGCACCGGCGATCCCATGGAAGTCGCGCTGCTGGAGGCGGCGGCCGCAGGCGGCATGACCCGGCCGCGCCTTCTCGAGACCTCGCCTGAGATCGCCGAACATGCCTTCGATGCCGAAACGCGCATGATGGCGACGGTGCACCACGACGGCGACGGATTCCTGTTCGCGGCCAAGGGCGCGCCCGAAGCCCTGTTCGCCGCCTTGAGCGAAGTGGAGACGGCGACAGGCCCGGTGCCGTTCGATGCGCAGCAAGAAGCGCTGTGGGTCGCCAGATGCGACGTGCTGGCTGGCCAGGGCCTGCGCCTTTTGGCAGTTGCGGGCAAGCGCGCCATGACGCCGGATGCCCCGCCTTACGAGGGCCTGACCCTTTTCGGTCTCATCGGCCTGCAGGATCCGCCCCGCCCCGATGTCGCCTCCGCCATCGCCGATGCAAGACGCGCGGGAATTGACGTGGTGATGGTGACCGGCGATCACGCCGCCACGGCCGAGCACATCGCCCGCACCATCGGTATCGTCCCCGCCGCGCACGGCGCCATCGGCGGCCGTGATCTCAAGCCCCTTGGCCGTATGTCAGACGCCGACAGGCAGACGGTGCTGGCCGCGCGCATCTTTTCGCGCGTGTCGCCACAACAGAAGCTGGATATCATCACCCTGCACCAGGAGGCCGGTGAGGTCGTCGCCATGACCGGTGACGGGGTGAACGATGCCCCTGCCCTGAAGAAGGCCGATATCGGCATCGCCATGGGCCAGCGCGGCACCCAGGTGGCGCGCGAGGCGGCCGACATGGTGCTGCGCGACGATGCCTTTCCCACCATCGTGCACGCCATCCGCGAAGGGCGCATCATCTATACCAACATCCGCCGCTTCACCACCTACCTCCTGTCGTGCAACCTGAGCGAAATCCTCGCCGTCGGCCTTGCTGTCCTCGTCGGCCTGCCCTTGCCGCTCCTGCCCTTGCAGATCCTGTTCCTCAATCTGGTGACCGACGTGTTTCCGGCCCTGGCGCTGGGCACCATCGAGGCCGACCGTGGCGTCCTCTCGCGCCCGCCGCGACCGCCGTCGGAACCGATCCTGGCGCGGCCGCAATGGATCGCCATCATCGTCTTCGGCTGCATCATCACCGCCGTCACGCTTTCAGCCATCATCATCGCCACCGAGGTTCTGGGGCTCGACAGCGACGCGGCCACAACCATGAGCTTCTTCACCCTCGCCCTGGCGCAGTTGTGGCATGTCTTCGACATGCGCAACTGGCGCGAGGGGTTTTTCGTCAACCAGATCACCCGCAACACCTATGTGTGGCTGGCGCTGGTCGTGTGCCTTCTCATTCTGGCCGTCGCGGCGCTCGAGCCCAATATCGCCGAGGCCCTGCGTATCGTGCCGCTCAGCCCCCGGGTCTGGGCCATGGTTCTGGCGCTCAGCCTGGTGCCGGTCGCCCTGCGCCAGATCGCCGCCATCGCCATCCGCCTCGCCCGCCGCTAGCCGGAATTTGCTTGCGGCGGATGCGCCGCTGCCGCTTCGGCGAGCAGCCAGTCGCGAAAGATGGGCGCATCGGGGTGTTCGCTGCCGTCGGTGGGCGAGATGAGATGGAAGGCTTCGTTGATCGGCGCCTTGAGGTCGAAGGGGGCAACGAGCCGACCCGAAGCGAGCTCGCGCGCCATCATCGAGCTGCGCCCGAGCGCAACGCCGCGGCCGTGGGCCGCGATCTCGAAGGCCATCAGGGAAGTGTCGAATTGCAGGCCCTGGCCGGCATTGATGTCGCTCACGCCGGCAGCCTTCAGCCAAACCGCCCAGCCCTCCTCGTAGCCGAGCACGTGCAGCAGCACGTGATGACCGAGGTCGCGCGGCGCCTTGAGCGGAGTTTCACCCTCGATCAGCGCGGGACTGCACAGGGGCGTGATCTCCTCCCAGGTCAGCCGGTCGCAGCGAAAGCCCGGCCAGCGGCCTGTTCCGTACTGGATGTCGAGATCGAAACGCTCCTTGTCGAAGGCATCGCTCCACACGCTGGAGACGAGGCGCAGCGGCGTGTCCGGGTGGCGGCGATAGAAGTCCGGCAGGCGGCTCGCCAGCCAGGAGACGGCAAAGCTCGCCGCCGCCCGGACGGTCAGGACTTCCGAGCGGCGGTTACCGAACACTTCCAGCGTGCCCGCCGCAAGCCGCTCGAAACCGTCACGCACCTTGGGCAGATAGGCGGCTCCCGCCTTGGTAAGCACGAGACTGCGCGGCTTGCGCTGGAACAGGGGTTCGCGCAGGTAATGTTCGAGCAGCTTCACCTGCTTGGAGACGGCGGCCTGGGTGAGGTTCAACTCCTCGGCGGCATGAGTGAAGCTAAGATGGCGGGCTGAGGCCTCGAACGCCCGCAACCAGGTAAGATTCGGCAGGTTCCGGTTCATTCCCAATCGATCCATAACTTCAGTTAGGGCATTGCCAGAATATCCGTCATTTGACGTCCGGCCAACGCCGCGCTCAATAGGGCTCGTGTCAGCCCGGTTGAAAGGCCGTTTGCCATGTTCGGCATAACCCCCTCGGCGCGCCTGCGCCCTTCGCCCTTCTTTGCCGCCACGCAGGACGAAGGCGTGACGTCCTTCACCACCTACAACCACATGCTCATGCCCACCGGTTTCGGCAAGCCGGAGGAGGAGTACTGGCGCCTCATCAACGGGGTTTCCATGTGGGACGTGGCTTGCGAGCGCCAGGTGCAACTCGAAGGTCGCGACGCCGGCCGGCTGGCGCAGGTCCTCTCACCGCGCAACCTTGCCGGATGCATCGAGGGGCAGGGAAAATACGTGGCGCTGTGCAACCACGCCGGCACGCTCATCAACGACCCCATCCTCCTGAAACTTGCCGATGACCGATTTTGGCTGTCGATCGCCGACAGCAACATCCTGTTCTGGGCCCGCGCCATCGCCGCCGAGCGCGGCCTGCATGTCGAGGTCACTGAACCCGATGTCTCGCCGCTCGCGGTGCAAGGTCCCAAGGCCGAGGAAGTGGTGGCCTCGCTCTTTGGCGACTGGGTGCGCGGGCTCAAATATTTCTGGTTCCGCGAGACCTCGCTGGAGGGCATCCCTGTAGCGGTCGCCCGTTCCGGCTGGTCGAAGCAGGGCGGCTTCGAGATCTACCTGCTGGACGGCTCCAGGGGCAGCGAGCTGTGGAGGCTGGTGCGCGAGGCGGGCCGGCCGTGGAACATCGGGCCCGGCAACCCCAATGCTGCCGAGCGGGTCGAAAGCGGGCTTCTGTCCTGGGGCGGCGATACCGATGATGAGACCAATCCCTTCGAGGTGCGACTGGGCAAGTATGTCGACGTCGATGTGGCCGACGACGTTGTCGGCATCGAGGCGTTGCGACGCATCAAGGCCGAGGGCGCCAGGCGGCACCAGCTTGGTGTGAGGCTCGAAGGCAGCGAGCCCTCTGGGTTGCCGTTCCACTGGTTCGACATCCTGAAAGACGGCACTAAAGTGGGCAGCATGACCAACTGCGTGTGGTCTTACCGCTTGCAGCACAATATCGGCTTTGCGCTGGTTGAAACGTCGGCTCGCCCCGGAGACGGCGTCACCGTGCTCAAGGACGGACGATCCGTCGCCGCCACGCTCTGCGCACTGCCGTTTATCTAGGGTCGGGACCCCCTGCCCATTCTGCGAAAGGACAACACGCCATGACCCATGCCGTTCCCGCCTGGTCGATCAAGGGCGAGCTCATTCTAAATTGCAACTGCACGGTGTTCTGCCCCTGCGTGGTGAGCCTCGGCAAGCATCCGCCCACGGAAGGGTACTGCCAGGCCTGGGCGGGCATCCGCATCGACGAGGGCCATTACGGACCAGAGAACCTTGCCGGCCTTAATGTCGGGCTGATGATGGATATCCCCGGCAACATGGGGCGCGGCAACTGGAAGGCCGCGGCATTCATCGACGAGCGGGCGAGCGAAGCGGCCTTTGCCGGGCTCGTCAGCATCTTCTCCGGCGAGGCCAGGGGCACGACGAGTTTGTTCAGCGTGCTGGTGGGCGAGTTTCTCGGCGCCGAACGGGCACCCGTCGCCTTCGAGACCGAGGGCAAGAAGCGGCGCCTTACCGTCGCGCGCAAGATCCAGGGCGAGGTGGAACCGATCGCCGGCCCCGATCCCGAGGCCAACGTCGTGATCACCAACACCGGCTACTGGATGGGCCGCGACATCACCGTGGCCAGCGCCAATCGCGGTCGCGTGAGGGCGCACGGACGCGTCTGGGATTTCGAGGGAAGAAGCGCCGAAATCTGCCAGATCGCCTGGCACGGCCCCGAATCGGCACGCTGAGCGCCTTTCCCTACGGGTATGGCCTGTCCACGTTCTGTCCGAATCTCTCGGTCAGCGTCTTGCGGATATGCGCCATGATGACGGGGAAGTCGCGCTGCGGGCGGATGTATTGCGGCCTGGGGGAAATCAGCGGGAAAATCTCATCGGCCTCTTCAATCTTGGGCTCGATGGCGATGTCGACGAGGCCGGTGAAGTTGTGGCCGTTTACGTTTCCCAGGTCTGGCGACCTGAAGGTGACGGGGCGTTCGTGGTCGCAGAAGGTGAGGCCGTGCACGAGCCAGGGCTTGTCCGCCTTGTTGCCGGGTTCGATCTGCAGGTCCCGCTTCGTTGCGTAGATCCCCGACCACCACTGGCCCTTGATCTTTTCGAGCGCCTGCGCGGCGTCTTCGGCGCTCACGACATCGAGGCGGGCGAGATCGCGATTGAGGAAATAGGTGACGGCATCGTCATAGCCGCGGGTCTTGTCGCGCATGGCGCGGGTCCCGACCTCGATGCCGACCATGTGGGCGGTCATGTCGTCATAGGTGAAGGCCGAGCGCGTCTCGGAAATAACGCCCAGCAAGCTGTAGCCGAAGAAGGTGATGATTTCGTGCCAGGTGCCGGCCAGCAAGGCCATGTTCTGGCCGAGGCGGATCGACAGCTCGTCGATCAGGGCAGCCTTTTCCGCTGGCGCGAGCCTGCTCCAGTAGCGCGGATAGTGAAAGGTCAGATGATACAGGCTGGGCTCCTCGCCCTTGAGCCTCGCCTCGTGCACGCCCGCGCTGAGGTCGTCCTTGAGTTTGAGCGCGAAGTAGCGGGTCCAGTCGGCGCTCTTGCGGATATGGGCGAGATCGAGGAAGCCGGCGCGACAGGTATAGAGCAGTCCGCGCACCTGCTCGGCGGTGAACGGGGCTCCCGGGCCGCCATAGCGGTGCGCACCAAGCCTGTCCGGCTCCGGCAAGGTCAAAAGGCTGAACACCCCCGGATAGGGCAAGACGCCCACCCGGTATTTGGGCTCGTCGAGCGGTCCCATGGCGCTGCAGCCGCTGAGCCACAGCCATAGTAGGAGTGGCCACATTCGGGCCGCGCTCGATCGCAGGGCTCTGTCTGCCGTTGCCGTCGCCGCCACAAGGCCAACTGACCGTGCAACGCTCTCGGCCGCGTCCTTGCCTGATGGCAGGACAGGGAGCACGACGGCCCCTGATCGGAGTCCCAACTCAACGCACTGTGGCATCGGGGTATCGTTTCTGCGGTCCGCCGGCGCTGGCCACGGCCCTGGTTCATCCACTCACTGCTGTCTGACTATAGACATGCCCCAAAGTAAGAATTTCTCAGGTTCGCCCGCAAGATGAAACGTAGCGTAAGTCTTGAGCGTGTGCAATGCTGATTCACAACCGGGCTTTGTCCCGGCTCGAGTGCCCCGTCGGTTGCCTTTGCTTGCCGTTGCCTCGCCCCCGCACAAGGCGGCGGAAGCGATCCCGGCCACCATGAGCAGCGACCTTTATATGTCGAAGAACACCGTTTCGTTCTCGCCCTGCAGGACGACATCGAAGCGATAGGTGGTGGTCGCCGCCTCGCCATCGCGGCGGGCGATGAGGCTCTGGCGCATGGCCTCGCCCGGCACCTGTTTCAACACCGGATCGCCTGCGTTGGCTTGCGCCTCGTCGTCGAAATAGGCGCGCGTGTGCAGGTGAATATTGATGCCGCGCGCAAAGATGTAGACGGAGATGTGCGGGGCCTGCAGGCGCCCGTCACGCCACGGAACCTGTCCCGGCTTCACCGTCTCGAAGCGGTAGAGCCCGGTCTTGAAGTCGGTGGCGGCGCGGGCCCAGCCGCTATGGCCCTTGTCGTCGAAACTTCCCTTGCCGTCGGCCTGCCAGATCTCCAGCACGGCATCGCGCACGAGCTCTCCCGCCCCGTCGCGAACGGTTCCCTCGATGATGATGGTGTCCCCGCCTTTGAGGCCGCTGACACCGAGCTTTTCCTGCGTCCGCACCGCCAGGCCCGCCACTGCCGGCAACGTGCCGATATGGACGTAAGGCCCCGCCGTCTGCGAGGGCGTTTCTTTCAGGTATCTGGTCGTCATCTCAGTTGCCCTCCCGCCGGTTCTCGAAGAAGGTCGAGCGCCGCCCCCTCAGCACGATGTCGAAGCGATAGGTGAGGCAATCGAACGGCACCATGTTGGCCATGTCGAGCTTGGCCACCAGCATGTCGATGGCGTCCGCATCGGCGATGGTGTTGACAATGGGGCACAGAGGAATGAGCGGGTCGCCCTCGAAATAGAGCTGCGTCACCAGGCGCTGGGTGAACGAGGCCCCGAAGATCGACAGATGAATATGGGCCGGGCGCCAGTCCGAGCCGTTGTTGCGCCAGGGATAGGGCCCGGGCCGCACGGTGCGGAAATGGTAATGGCCCTCGTCATCGCTGATGCAGCGCCCGCAGCCGCCGAAATTGGGATCGAGCGGGGCCATGTAGCCGTCGTTCACATGCCGGTAGCGCCCGCCGGCATTGGCCTGCCAGATTTCAATAAGAACGTCCGGCTGCGGCCTTGCGTTCTCGTCCAGCACCTGCCCATGCACGATGATGCGCTCGCCGATCGCCTCGCCGTCGCTGGCGCAGTTGGCGATGAGGTCGTTGTCGAGCTCGTCCAGCATGGAATGCCCGAACACCGGCCCGGCTAGCTCGCTCGCCGACTGTTCGAGCCCCAAAAGCGCCCGCTTCGGCGACCTGAGGATGCTCGACTTGTAGCCCGGCGAATAGCCCGGCGGGTGCCAGGCGCGATCGCGGCGCATGAGTTCGGCGGATGTGGTCATCCAGGCGTCTCCTCTGGTTCGGCTTTGCGGCGCGGCTGGCGTCTTCCATGGCCCTTGCCCTTCGATAGCCGAATTGACGCGGGCCGAACAAGACGGTTTCCAAAGCCCGGATCGCGGCGCGGCAGCCGGGCATGAGCGCTCGCACGGGCGGGGGCATTGCCCGTCGTGCGGCAAAACTCCATGCTGGCGCCAGTGCCATCTGCAAGCGGAGTTGTTGGATGATCACCGGCAGGACCAGGCTTATCGCCCACATCGGGGTGCCCACCGAAAGCTTCAAGGCGCCCATGGTCTACAATCCCTGGTTCGAGGCAAAGGGCATCGACGTGGTTGTCGTGCCCATGGGCTGCGAGGCGGCGGACTATCCCGACTTTCTGCGTTTCTTGTTCAGGCTGCGCAACATCGAGGGCGCACTCGTCACCATGCCCCACAAGGTGACGACCGTGGCACTGCTCGATGAGGCGAGCACCGCGGTAAGGATCTGCGGTGCCTGCAACGCCGTGCGTATGGGCGAAGGCGGCCGGCTGGTGGGCGACATGTTCGATGGCGAAGGTTTTGTGCGCGGCATCCTCGCCAAGGGCCGCGACGTGGCGGGCGCGAACGCGCTGGTGGTGGGCTCGGGCGGCGTCGGCTCGGCCATTGCCGCCGCGCTCGCCGGAGCGGGCGCAGCGCGCCTCGGCCTGTTCGACATCGATTCCGCATTGAGCGAAAGGCTGGCCGCGAGCCTCAAGCGCCACTACCCCGAACTTGAGGTCGCGACCGGCTGCAACGATCCCGCCGGCTGGTCGATCGTCGCCAATGCAACACCGCTCGGCATGAACGCCGGCGATCCGCTGCCGGTCGACTGTGACCGCCTCGACCCGTCCGCCTTTGTCGGCGAGGTGGTGATGAAGCAGGAAGAAACCCCCTTCCTCGCCGCCGCCCGGTCACGCGGCTGCCTGATCCAGGTGGGCATCGACATGCTGTTCGAGCAGGTCCCCGCCTATCTGGAGTTCTTCGGCTTCCCTACCGCCACGCCGCAAGAGCTGCGCCGCCTGGCCCGCATCGCCTACTGAAAACGAACCCGAACACCGCAATGGCTGATGGGGACTTTCTCCGTGCGCGCATGGTCGTTCAAGCCGGCATCTTCGCCTTCTCGCGACGCGCGCGCAGGCGATCGGCGATGCTGGCGGCAAGGCGTGCGACGGCGGCCGCCGCCGGCGGCGACAGATCGAGCCCGGCTTGCAGCGTCTGCGCCTCGATCAGAAAGACGGTAACGTCGTCGGCAAGGCCGTCGCGGAAGATGCAGCGTCCGGCGCGAAGTGCATGGTCCCAGCGGAAGTCATGCACATTGAACGGCCGTTCCTGGCCTTGCTCCAGGTCCTTGCCCGCGACTTCATGGATGGCGCCCGGCATTCCCAGCGGATGGCAGGCATCGATCAGGATCAGCGCATCGCAGCCGCGCGCGGCCAACAGCACCGCGATCCCGTCAGTGCCGGCATCCAGCAATTGCACCTCACCATCGGATGCAAGATCGGCCTCGGCCCGCAAGGCCCGTATGACACCGGGCCCGGCCCCGTCATCCGAGCGGTTGGTGTTGCCGCAGCCGATAACAGCGATCATGGCCGTTCCCTCACCTCCGCTGCATGGACACAAACTAACCCCCCGATGGCGCACTGGACGGCCTTAACGAACAAGGCATCGCTGCACCGCACATCATCGAGGCTGTCGTCAACCACGTCTCCGGCCTCAGAGGCGGCATTGCCGGCGTCTACAATCGCGCAGGCTATCTGAAAAAAAGGCGCAAGGCACGTACGGCCCGGGCAAGCCTCGCTCGCGCCCTCGACGCGGCGAACGCCAACATGGTCTCGATGCCAAAAGCGCAAGAGAATTAGGCATCGTGGCGCGACGACTGTACCCCCATTGCGGGCGAAAATTGCGAGGAAGACGAATGTTGGCAATTGGATATCCGCAATAGCGTTGGCATCAGCCACCACATGAACCTCTCATCACGGCGGCGATGGGCCAAAAGGCGGTCACCACAAACTTGAATCAGTCAATCAGGCGATAGCTCTTCTCCGCGTCGTGGGTCAAAAGTCCTCGAACTCTCCAGCCATGGAGAAGGCACGTTGCAACAGGGCGACGAGATCCGCCTGACGGTGAGTGGCGGTCCTGTCAAACAATGACTGAAGCTGGTTCCTGACGGTCGCCTGTTTCAATCCGTGCTCATGGGCGATGCCGCCGAGGCTCTTGCCCTGAAGCAGGCCACGTGCAAGCCGTGCTTCGGCCACGGTCGTGCCCAGTACCGCCGCGATCACGTCCTCGGAGCAATCCGGGCGGCGCTGCGGATCAACCAGGAAGACAACGACCTTTGGCTCCCAACCGAGAGGCGATGCGGTAGCATATGAGCGCGTGCGAACCGTTGCAGACAACGCAAACGCCTGCGCTACCACATAATGCTCATCATCGAGCACCAGGCGCATGCTGTCGGGTGGCTGACCGGCGCCATTTTGATCGCATCGCGGATTGACGGCGCGCTCGAGCATCGCCAGCAATGCCCGTTGAGCAGCGGGATTGCTCAGCCTGAGGGTGCCGGTAGGCTCGATCCGCAGGGTGCCGAAGCGGCGCAAATAGTGCTTGGCCCTGCGGTTGAGGTAATGGACCCTTGCCGTTGCGCTCACGACGAGAACCCCGTCGGGCAGACGCTCAAAACCCTGTTCAAGGGCTTCAGCATGCATCACGGCCCCCTCGATGCGTTGCCGAAGCGCCAGCGCCCGCCTGAAGTGAGGGGCCAGCAGTTCGAGTGCGGTGCGTGCTTCGGCCTTGCGCGCGCGCCACTCGCCGCGCGTCGGGTAGTGGGTGCAGAAGACCGAGAAAGCCGATTGCGACGCCGTCAGCACCACCCCGGTATTGCCATCGAGGCCACCCTGAGGCGCCAGCCAGTCGTTATAGAATTCCGAAGCGAGAAAGGCCTTGCGCCCCAGGGTCTCGCCGGCATCGAAAACCTCGCCGGGCTTTGCCGTCGCCACCACCTCCACCAAGGGATTCACGTGGTTGTAATGCTCGTAATAGGTGCGGGCATAGTTGGGATCGACGTTGGCCGCGGAGAGACTTTCGTTCATCAGGCCGGCTTCATAGAAGCCGAAGACTGAGCGCGCGCCTGGAAAGACGTCGTCGAACAGGGTGATGACGCGCTGCCAGTCGCGTGGATCGAAGACTGCCGCATAAATGGCGTCAACAAGCTCAAGGGCGCGATGAGAATCCATCAGGTCGCCTGCCAATCCGGGTTGACGTTCACAAAGTATCGCATACTTACCTTTTAGGAAACAAGGCAAACTGACGTTGCGACAAATCAAGGATCGACCAATCCAACTGCAAGACAAGCAACGGAGACGGAGCGTTTTAGGCGGAAATTATACACTTATTGTCAGATTTTAGGCTTAAAATAATATATATATCTATATAAACTTATATTTTTTCATCGATAAAAGTTGACAATTTTGATGCCGGCACAATGATGACCGGGTGGAATATCTTCGACTGCGCAAGCACAGGGGGAAGCCGTGAGGGAAGGCCTCGCCGTCGAGCAATACGACCATCTAATCACGTCGATCTATGAGGCCGCTTACGATTGGTCGAAATGGCCCGCCTTTCTGGAGAGGCTGTCTGAATGTCTCGACGGCGTCTATCTGGCGCTGCATGGCTACGATCTCAGGAGCGGCTTGAATACCGGCCAGCTGTCGGTCCTGTATGACCAAGCCTACCTGCATACCTATCAAGCGTATTACGCGAGGATCAATCCCTGGATACCGAAGCTCGCCGCGCTTCCGGTCGGCGTCGCGACAGGGGCTGAAGACTTTATTGAGAGAAAAGCCATTCTCAAGAGCGAGTTCTATGCCGACTGGCTGCTGCCTCAAGAGGAAATCGCTACGGGCGGAGGCATCGTGCTCTTCCGCGAGGCTGATCGCATGCTGGTGCTTTCCGGCAATGTACGGCTGCGCGAAGGCGAGGAAAAGCAAGCTTTGGCGTTGAGCGTGCTCAACCTGATCGGCCCGCATCTGCAGCGTTCATTCGATATTGCGCGGCAGTTGAAACGAGGCGATATCGAGCGTGAAGACTATCAGCACGCCTTCGACGCCACCCCCAACGCCGTGCTGCTGGTCGACGCGCAGGCCCGTGTGCACTACGCCAATCAGGCTGCGCGCGAGTTGTTCCGGCACAGCCCCGCCCTGTCGCAGAGTCTCGACGGCAGGCTGGTCATCAACGACATGGATGCGCGCGCTCAGTTTGAGAGCGCCCTTGGTGCTATTTCAACAAGACACTGGAACGAGATGAACGGTGCCATCGTCTGTGGACTTTCCGGCAGCGCATATCCTTTGTACATCACGGTCAGCCCGTTACCCGATCGCAACGAACGTGCCGCCTTCCTGCCCGACCTGCTGCTTGATGAAGGGCCCATTGCCCTCATCACCATCCGCGATCCCAGCCGGCAGAGGCAGTTGTGCACCGAGATGCTGAGATCCCGCTTCGGCCTGACCGAGGCCGAATGCGAGCTGGCATTGCATCTGGTGCGTGGCGGCAGCATCCCCGACTACGCGGAACGACGCGGCCGCAGCATCTTCACCGTACGCAACCAGCTTCAATCGGTGCTGGAAAAGACCGGAACCCACAGGCAGGCCGAACTGACAGCGCTCATGACGCAGTTGGTTTTCTGAGCCGCCCCTTCGACCAGTCTTTCGAGTTCGATCCCTCGCAGACGAGAGACTGCTTGCCCCTTAGAGCAAATTCGTTCGATCCATAGTGCATTTGCATCATGCACAGATGAAGACTCAGGGTCAAAATGCGCGCTGTCATAGGAGGGCATTCAATGTCAGTCCAATTTGACTACATGCATCGCGCGACACCAACTCAGCGGGTGGACTCTGAGCCCGAACTTGTCGCCGTGCCCCTTGGTGCGCTTTCGAAGCTCCAACGCACTTTGTACATTATCGCGACCGCGTGGGGCTTCGCTCACGCCATCGCACGCGAAAATGGGTTCTGCGATGAGGGCGCAGCGGCGCGCGATGCTGTTCGCGAGTCTTTCCAGCTGTAATAAAGTGCCGGCCGGTTGTATCGCGCGTATTTCGGTGTAGGTAATTATCCTGCAAATATTCCCGCTGTCTTGGAACCGTTTGCCATTTGAATTATGCTAAAGGAATTAGTCGCGGGCCAAACCATGATGGCCCATGGGAGAGCGTCGTGTCCGGACTCGACTATCTTAGTGAACGCGAATGGATAATTTCTACCATAGAAGAAGAGCTTGGCAGGCTTGAACGTCTCGTTGCGGACGGCGAGCGACTGAGCCCTCAAGACCTCAATATCCTCGCGGAATGCCGCGCCCGGCTGGAAGGCATATTCGCCACGCTGGCGAAAGCTCCCGCTGATGAGCCGCTGCCCCCGTGGCTGCGGCGCAAGGAGGATGCCGGCGAGCAAAAGCCATCGGGAAAACGGAGGTCGGCATGAGCATGCTGAAAGTGGCTGCTTGTACGAGCCTGCTGTGGCTGTCGGTCTGCAACAGCCCCGGCATGGCCCAGGAAATCTTCATCGACGGGCGCAAGCTCGATCACTGGTGCAGCCCCAACTATGACCCCGCCAGTTATGTCTGCCGGGGCTATGTCATGGCGGTGGTGGACGTGATGGCAACCAATCATGTGAACGCCAACACCAGTTGCGTTCCCACCAACACCATTACGCCAGCTCAGGCGGTGGGCATCGTCAAGACCTGGTTGCGCCGCCATTGGCAGCTCCTCAACCTCGCCGCCGATGATCTGGCGGCCCAGGCCCTGCACGATGCCTTCCCGTGTGAGTGATGTCTGCAAACAGAAGTGGTCGCACTATCCACACGAATGTTGATTTGAACAGCGCCGGCGACCTTCGCAAGCTTCCGAAAAGGAGTTCCGCCAACAAGGGGCAGCTCGATCCAACAAGATCACCGGCTGGCATAGTGCATTTGCATCATGCGCCTTCGACTAACATCCGCCAGCCGGAACGACGCAGACGGGTCAAAATTAGCGCCCCTTGGTATAACCCGGGAACGGCTGACGGGCTGCCCCGGATTTCACTTCGCTCCATCCGAGCTGATTGCTGCGCCGCCGTAGCGGGCCTCGAGGATCTGCTCGGGCGTCATGAACTTGGCGATAAAGTCACGGCTGCGTGCCGCTTCCTCGTTGCCCTGTGCCGCCGCCCGATTGAACCACCTGTAGGCGAACACATACTCGTAGTCGCGCTGCACGCCGCGTCCTTCGTAGTACATGACGCCGATGTTGAACTGGGCCTGCGCATTTCCCTGCACGGCGAGAGGCAGCCACAACCTGAACGCCCTCGCATAGTCGCCCCGCTCGTAGGCCGCCTTGCCGTCCTCATACGGCCCCGCCATCACAGCACCTGCCATCGACACGAAAAAGCATGCTGTCAGCAGTCGCTTCATCATGGTCCTCGCCCGCGCGGCCTGGATAGCCAGCAATCGTAGCCCGGGTGGAGCCAAGCGCAACCCGGGAACGGCTGACAGACTTCTTTGGAGGCCCCCGTTTCTTCACGCCCACGCTGGCCGGCGAGAAATCGGGCGCAGATCATGACGTGCAATATTGCACAGATTGAAAAAACACAGCGTGCCATACTCAATCAAAGGAGATTTCATAATGAACATACCCTCATCAGTAAAACCCGCAATATGGGGTGCGATCGGCGGAGCAGTCGCTGCCATGATTATCGGCTTCTCCTGGGGTGGTTGGGTAACCGGCGGAACGGTTGGAAGGATGGAAACCGCAAGTGCCGAGAAGGCTATCATTCAAGCATTTACGCCACTCTGCGTTGCCAAGGCAGAGCTGCAGCCGGATCAACTTCCACTCTTGAAAGCGACGAACACCTGGGGGCGCGACGACTTTGTCATCAAGGCCGGATGGGTGGCTAACGTGAGCGAAAAATTCCGCTCCTCAGTCGCAAGGGAGTGCGCGACTGCAATCGTGGAAGCCATGAACACGACGCCATCTCCGACGGCTGCCAACTGATACCATTGAGCCACATCGAAAACGTATCGCCAGCGCTGGCTGGAGACCAAACCTAGGAGCGAAGCGCAACCCGGGAACGGCTGGCAGGCTGCCCCGGGTTGCGCTTCGCTCCATTCGGGCTACTCGCTGGCTATTCCCTACTCGCTCGCACTCAGCAATCGTAGCCCGGGTGAACGAGCAATTGCCGACCACATCAAAGTTTCTCGCGAATCTGGCTTGCAACTGCGACTTTCAGGCCTGAGCGCAAGTCTGAACCTCCCTCGATTTGTGGCGGCCGCATTGGCAGCGCACGCTGCTCAGCTATCGCTAGTCGCCACGTTGCTTTCAGGAGCAGCCGCATCCATCTCAGTCAGCACGGGCGCTGCACTGAAGCATCGTGAACCAAGCGCTACACCCTTCAAATATGTATCTTCATTCCATACTGAGCTGTTTTAGGTGAATTGGCGAAGCGTAGGAGGTTGAGCGGGGCTTTCCATTATCTGATGGGACCACTCTCATAGGGCCGCTCGATCAGGTCAGGCATCAAAGCCCCGTCGGCACTGTGACCATACCCTTTCGTTCTGCGCAAAGTCACTCGGATAACGCCACGGTCGAACACGATGCTTATCCGGTACCCAGCCGCACGACGAGCGGTCGGCCCGAGATCTAAGATGCTGATTTTGCTAAAGAAATTTGGTGGGTGTACAAGGACTCGAACCTTGGACCCGCTGATTAAGAGTCAGCTGCTCTACCATCTGAGCTATACACCCATGCCGCATCGGGGCCCTGGGGGCCCGGTCAGGCGGGCGCATCTCTAACAAACGATGCGCCCCCTGTCCAGCGTTCGTGAAGCCCCGGACGGCGTGGCATCCGACGGGGCTTTGGGCAGCGCCCTTACGGGCCGCGGCGGGCCTCGCGGTCGAGGTCGTCCAGCGGCGCCGGGCGCCCGCGCCTGCGCTTGATCTCGAGCTTCGACAAGGCCGCCATATAGGCCTTGGCCGAGGCGACCAGCGTGTCGGGATCGGCCGCGCGGCCGGTCACCGACTTGCCCTCTTCCACATCTTCCAGCCTGACCGAAACCTCGGCCTGGGCATCGGTCCCCTCGGTCACCGCGTGCACCTGGTAGAGCGCCAGCTTGGCTGAGTGCGGCACCAGTTGCTGGATGGCGTTGAAGGTGGCATCGACCGGGCCGTTGCCGGTCGCCTGCACCGTCTTGTGCTCGCCGTCCACCGCCAGTGTCAGTGTTGCCGACTGCGGGCCCATGGTGCCGGCAATGACGGTGAGCGCTACCACCTTCATGCGGTCGGCGGCGGTGGCGATGTTCTCATCAACCAGAGCCTCGATGTCCTCGTCGAACACGTGCTTCTTGCGATCGGCCAAGGCCTTGAAGCGCACAAAGGCATCCTCCAGCGCATTGTCGGAGAGCCTGTAGCCCAGTTCCTCCAGCTTCGACTTGAAGGCATGGCGGCCGGAATGCTTGCCCATCACCAGCGAGGTCTTGCCGGCGCCGACCGAGTCCGGCGTCATGATTTCATAGGTCTGGGTGTGCTTGAGCATGCCGTCCTGATGGATGCCCGATTCGTGCGCAAAGGCGTTTCGCCCGACGATCGCCTTGTTGTACTGCACCGGGAAGGAGGAAACCGCCGAGACCAGTTTCGAAGCGCGCGTCAGGTAGGCCGGATCGATGCCCGTCTTGTAGGGCAGGACGTCATTGCGCGTCCTCATCGCCATGACGATTTCTTCCAGCGCCGCATTGCCCGCCCGCTCGCCGATGCCGTTGATGGTGCATTCGATCTGCCGCGCGCCTGCCCTGACGCCGGCCAGCGAATTGGCCACCGCCATGCCGAGGTCGTTGTGGCAATGGGTGGAAAAAATCGCCTTGTCGGAATTGGGCACCCGCTGCCGCACCATGTCGAACAGGGCGTAATATTCATCCGGCACCGTGTAGCCCACCGTGTCGGGGATGTTGATGGTGGTGGCGCCCGCCTTGATCGCCGCCTCGACGCAGCGGCAGAGGAAATCGTGCTCGGTGCGGGTGCCGTCCTCGCATGACCATTCGACGTCCTCCACGAGGCCACGCGCCCGGCTCACCGAGGCGATGACCATCTCGAGCACCTCTTCGGGCTCCTTCTGCAGCTTCCACTTCATGTGCACCGGGCTGGTGGAGATAAAGGTGTGGATGCGCGGATGCCTGGCCTTCTTCACCGCCTCGCCGGCGCGGTCGATGTCCTTGAAGCCGGCACGGGCGAGGCCGGCCACGGTTGCCTTCTTGCACCGCTTGGCGATCTCGGTGACGGCCTCGAAATCGCCTTCCGAGGCGATGGGAAAGCCCGCCTCGATGATGTCAATGCCCATCTCGTCGAGGAGGTCGGCCACCTGCAGCTTTTCCTCCAGCGTCATGGTGGCGCCAGGCGACTGCTCGCCGTCGCGCAAGGTGGTGTCGAAGATCAATACGCGGTCGGCATCGGCGGCCGCCTTCTGGGGATGTGATGTCTCGCTCATGGGTCAAGTCCTCTCGATATCCTCGAATGTATCAGGAAAAGCTGACCAGCGGTTACCGCCGGTCGCCCGAACTGTTCATCCCCTAGACATCCGCCCGGACGAAACCGGACTGCCGAAGCCTAGGGGCAGGTAAGGAGGAGGGTAAGATCAAGCTGGAGGATCGCCCGGCCGCGATGGCCGCTCGGCAGAATGTCCGCAATGGCAGGTGCGGTTGTCATTGCTTTGCGTCGATCCTTAAGCCTCGCGGGGACGGATGCCCCGCCGCTCGATGGGCAGTCAAATGCCACAAACCCGGCGCACAATCAACCTTGGCGTTTCAGCGCACCGGCTCACCCGAAGGCAAGCACCGCCAGGATGATGGCGATGGCCGCCGCCAGCCACATGCCGGCGAGCCACAGCTCCAGCTTGTGCAGATGCGCCTCGTAGTCGCCGGTGCGGGCGATTTGCCCGCCGGCACGCCGTGCCATGAAGTGGCAGGCAGTGAGCACGATGACGAAGGCCATCTTCACATGGAAGGCGGCGTTGAACTCGCCCTCGCCTTCGGCCACCCGCATCCACACCAGACTTAGGCCCGTCACCCACACGCCGGCGACGATCATGTCGCCGAACATGCCCA
The DNA here is from genome assembly GCA_963770075.1 of uncultured Alphaproteobacteria bacterium. GTDB lineage: Bacteria > Pseudomonadota > Alphaproteobacteria > Rhizobiales > Aestuariivirgaceae > CAVVDT01. Next base: position 70,446 of record CAVYOQ010000035.1, on the reverse strand, counting down.
TGATGCGGCGCAGGCCCTGCAGCGCCATCGCCGCATCGCCCGTCTGGCCGCGAGCAACGCGCACGTTCATGAAATTGGCAAAGCTCATGCCGGTGACGGTGGCGATGAGCAACAGATGGGTGATCAGCATGATGGTCATCAAGGGGTCTCCACTATGCCCTGGCTTACGCGTACGGCCTGCCCGCCCACCCGCACCTGGTTGATGGCGCCGTCTTCGATGTCGGCGAACAGGCGGATGAGGCTCGGCCGGCCCATGTCCTCTCCTTGAGCGATGGTAACGGCGTTCACCCCGGCATCGAGCGCGCCTGCCGCCACAAGCGCTCCCGGCATGGCGGCGGCCGCCGAGCCGGTCGCCGGATCCTCCACGATGCCGTCGCCGGGCGCGAACAGGCGGGCGTGATAATCGGCCTCGCCGTCGCCGGCGCAGTAGAGATAGGCACCGACCCCGGCCGCGCCTTCGAGCGCTTCCCAGCCGGCCGTATCGACCCTGGCGCGGGCAAGCGCGGCGCGCGAGGCAAGCGGCACGAACAGGAACGCATTGCCGGCGGTGTAAACGCTCGGCCGATGGCTGCCGAAACCGATGTCATCCGGCGTCAACGACAAAGCGGCAGCGATCCTTTCGGCCGGCGGCACCTCGCCGCAAGGCTCCGGCAGCCGCGCCGCGGTCAGCTCGCCATAGGCGGGCTCGGGCCCCAGCCGGCGCACCAGCACCTCGACCAGCCCGACCTTTTGCTCCAGCCGGATGGTGCTCTCGAACACATCGCCTTGCTCGCGCCCCATCTCGGCCAGCAGCACGGCGCAGCCGACGGTCGGATGGCCGGCGAAGGGCAATTCGCGCGCGGGGGTAAAAATGCGCACCTGCGCGCTGTTGGCCGCATCGGCGGGGACCATGACGAACACCGTCTCCGACAGGTTGAACTCACGCGCGATGGTCTGCATGGCCTCTGCGGAAAGCTCGTCGGCCTCCAGCACCACCGCCAGCGGATTGCCACCGAAACGGGTGTCGGTGAACACATCGAGCGTATGGAAATCCAGCCGCATCCCCCTGCCCTCTTCCGCCTTCTCCCCCTGTGTCATCCTCGAGCCTGACCCGAGAATGACACGTCTTCAAGGAGACTTCCCTTGCGCAAGTGACGTTTAAAGTCCCAGCACATGGCGCGCAAGAGCGCGGGCATAAGGCGGCATCGGCCGGTCGAGATCGCGCGCTGCTCTCATCGCCACGACCCCCGCCAGTTCCGGCTCGCTCTCGGCTGCGATGAAGGCTTCGATGCGCGCGATCAGCGCCGCCGCCGGCTGATCGAAACGGTAGACCTGCGCGATCGACAGGCGCCGCGCCTCGAACACGGCAAGGACCTCACCGGCCCGCCCCTCGCCCAGATCGAGCCCGGTCTCCTCGCACACTTCCCGCGCCATGGAGCCACCCAGATCGACCAGCCCGCCGGGTCCGATGTCGCGGGCTTCCAGCGAGCCGGAAGGCGGATACGCAAGCCCGGCATTGAGGGTATGCCCGGCCATGACGCCATAAAGCAGCGCCCCATCGCCCGACACGATGACCGGCGTGCCGAATAGGTTCCACGCCGCCGCATCGGCAAAGCCCCAGTCGCGCCAGGCAACGAAGCTGGCATAGTCGCTGCTCCTGAGCCGCGCCGTCAGCCGCCCGTCGGCAACGGCGGGATCGAATCCCATGAGGATATCGCCGTTCCACAGCGCCGGATTTTTCGCTACCAGCCCGCGCCAATGGGCATCGATGCGCACGCGCTCGCGCTCAGCAAACGCCCAGCCGCCCGCCTCATGCCTGAGCTCGGCAGCGTCAAGGGCGACGATGGCGATCCTGTCGCCGTCGGCCGGCCCCGCTTCCGGCAGCACCTCGAGTGCTGGTTTCAATAATACCCCTCCGCCGGGCCCTTGTATTCCTGGATGGTGTTGCCGCCATCGACCACGATGAGCTGGCCGGTGACATAGCTCGCCTCCTCGCTGGCGAGGAAGACGGCGACATGCGCCACCTCGTCGGCCCGCCCGGGGCGCCCGGCGGGGGTATTGTTGCCGGCGGTGATCTCTTGCGGGCTGGAGGACGGCGTGGCGATCCACCCCGGCCCGATGGCATTGACGGTCACGCCCCTGTCGGCCGCCTCGATCGCCTGCGCCCGCGTCATGCCGAGGATGCCGGCCTTGGCGGCGGAATAGATCGTGCCCCTGGGGTTCGACACCACCGGCCCCGTCACCGACGACATGTTGACGATGCGCCCGAACCCGCGCCTGAGCATGCCGGGGATGACCGCCCGCGTCACCATGAACACCGAGGTGAGATTGATATCGATCCCGCGCCGCCACTCGGCATCGGAGATATCCTGCACAAGCTGCGAGGGCTCGTCGAACCCGGTCTGCACCATGCCGGCATTGTTGACGAGGATGTCGATGGGGCCCAACGCCTCCTCCACCTCGCGCACCAGCGTATCAACCTGCCCTGCATCGGTAAGATCGGCCATGCCGGCAAAGGTCTCGCCCTGCGTGCCCCCCATTTCGCTGAGCCGGGCAAAGATGCGCGCCGTGGTCGAAGTGATCGCCACCCTGGCCCCCGCCCGCCGCAACAGCCTTGCCGTGGCAAACCCGATCCCCCCGTCACTCCCGCACCCCGTAATCAGGGCCACCCGTCCGGAAACACCAGCCATCAATTCCGCTCCTGCATAAAAACTGACATCGGCTCCATCCTTACGTCATTCGGGCGCGGACCGAAAACCCCATGGCCGAGGCGGTCCGGTCGGCCCGTCTGAGCTTACCGTTTATGCTTGGTTCAGTTGCCCTGAGGTTATCATGGCCCTAAGCTCATCTGGCACATGTAGTGGCGGCACATCGCTGGAACCGCTGAAGGGAGAACGCCCGGTTTGAACCGTCCACCCGCGACAGCGTTGCTGGCGATGATTTTCGCGACAGGGGCGGTTCTCTACTTGGCTGTTGCTCCCACCGCCTTGCATGCGGGCGGGCGGGTCGCGCTTGTGGTTGGAAACTCGGCCTATCGCACCGTTGCACCCTTGCCCAACCCGCGCAACGACGCCTTCGCCATGATCGAGCGCCTTCGCCAGCTCGGCTTCACGACCATCGGCGGCATCGATCTGACGCAGGAGCAGTTCGCAAAGGCGCTTGATCAGTTCAGGACCGCCATCGCGGCAGGTGGTGTCGGCCTGTTCTATTATTCCGGTCACGGCGTTCAGCTGGAGGGCGAAAACTACCTCTTTCCCGTCGATTCCAACGTGACCAGCACCACAAGGAGCATCAAGAGCAACCTGATCGCGCTGGACGACGTTCTCGCGGCTATGAACCGGAAGAACGGAACGAACCTTCTGTTTATCGACGCGTGTCGCAACAACCCGTTTGCGCCGGCGCCCACCAGCAAGGCCAAGTCCGAAGCCGCGGCAAGCATCAGGTCCTCAAAATCGGCACGCGGGCTGGCGCGCCTGCGACGGGGATTGGCCCGCGTCGATGTCGGCGCCGGCACCATGATCACCTTCGCCACCCAGCCCGGCAACGTCGCCCTCGACGGGGACGGCGATCACAGTCCGTTCGCGGCGGCCCTGCTCAAATACATTTCGCTTCCCGGAGCCGACATTGCGGAAATGCTGCGCCGGGTCCGCTCCGATGTGGTTCTGGGCACGGGAGGCAAGCAGGTCCCGTGGTCGAATTCCTCGCTGCTGGAGAATTTCTATTTCTCCTCGCCGCCCGAACGCGATCGCAAGAACCAGGAACTCGCCAGCCTTCGCAACGAGATCAAGGCCCTGAAGGACAGGCTGGCCCATTCCGGCAGCGCCGACTTTGCCTCCAAGTCCGCTGACCAGCAGCAACTGCTGTCTCTGATCGACGAACTCAGAGCGCGCGAAAAGCAACGGCGCGACGAGGCGGCCTTCGTGGTGGCCCGGACCACCGACAGCATCTCGAGCTATCGCTCGTATCTCTCGCTCTATCGCGAAGGCCAGCATCGCAAGCAGGCCACACAGAGGATCAGCGAGCTTCGGGCCCTCGAGCAGGATTGGAAAACGCTGGGCAAGCAGCGGAGCTTCGCCGCCCTCGACGATTTCATCGAGCGATCCGCCGGCACGGAATTTGAACCTTATGCGGTGCTGCGCCGCAGCGACGTCGAACGCCAGGAACTGGACGATTGGGACCGCACCGAGGTCGAACGTACGCAAAGAGCCTACACTGCCTTTCTGGCCCGCTGGCCGGACGGCCGGCTCAATCAGTCGGCCAGTGACCGCCTTGAGGAACTGGCACGCATCGGGGAGGAATGGAACCGCCTGAAGACCACCACGGACGTTGCCGCCTTGCGCGAATTCATCGACCGAGACGGGTGGTCCGAATATGGCGCCGAGGCCGTCGCCGTTCTGGCCAGCCTCGTCAATCCGCTGGCGCGCGAAAGCGAGACATCGGGCGTCAAGGTGCTGACGGCGAGCGAGATCGTCCATCTCATCGACCACAAGAAGCTTGTCTACGCCCGCTCGCACGATGTTATCGCCTTTGATTCCGGGGTCATGCCGATATACCGCAGGCGTTTGGGTGCGGCGTTTCTGTCCGGGTTGCTTAAGGAGAAATTTGCCGCCGAGGGGGCCTTCAAGGCCAATTTGCGTCTGGATGGCAAATCCTACGCCATCGAAGGTCTGGGCACGGTCGTCGAAAGCCGGGTCGACCGCACCGGATCGATATTTCTGATGCAGATGCACGGCAACGAGAGGAAGGCCAGCGACGTCAATCGCCGGGATCGCAAATATACCGCGATCCAGATCATCAACGGCCCTTATGGCTACGTGTGCGTCTCGACCCGATGGGCCCTTATATCGGCAGCGCAAAAACCGAAGAAGCAGGTGGACGTCTGCGAAGTGAAGTAGCGCGCACCTTGCTTCGATGCACGAATTGAAGCAAGACCATGTACTGGAAAGAGGAAAAAGACGATGATGTCAGCACTGCAGGGGAAAATGGCCGGTTTCGCTATTGTCGTCTTTGCCCTTGTCGCTTTCGTCGGCATGGCGCACGCCGGCGCCGCCGTGACCGCGAGGGCCGCCTATTGGGCCGAGAAGGGGATTAAGGACTGCGGCGACGAGTTTGCCGGACAGACGGCCAACCTGAACCGTTGTATTTCGGATCAACTGGAACGGCTGTCTTCGGCCATGCGGCCCTCGAACGTCAACGCTCTAGCCCCGAGGGCCATTCCGACCGTCAATTCCGCCGCATCGAAGTTGCGCCGGCAGAAATCTAAGGCGGGGGCGCTTGCCGTACTGAACCAGGCCAGGCGGATCCTGCGCGGCCTGACAGCCAAGAGCAGTGGCGAAGCCCGCGAGGTCTATGACCGTCTGCAGCGCGTATTCACGGTCGCCATCACCGTCGTCAAGAGCAAGGGATAAACTTTGGAATGCCGGGCATGGCCCCCCGGCGGCAATCTGCCTTACCAAGGCTTAATGCCATCCCGTGTGCCTTGTGCTAAACTGCACCTGAACGCTGGGGGGTCGACGCCCAGGTCTGCCTGCCGGGTCTTCGTTCACGGCCCGCCCGCTCTCCTCTCCGCCGCTTTCTGGCCGCTTCTGTTTATTCGCAGCGTTTTCAGCAAAGGTGCGCGCACTTTTGCGGTGCGGAAACACGACAAGCCAAAGCGTCAGTCGCGAGGAGAAAGAACGCATGTCTGTCAAGGAGATCCTCAACGCCAAGGGCCGCAAGGTCATCGCCATCCCGCCGCATACCCTGGTGATGGTGGCGATCCAGCGCATGAAGCTGGAGAACATCGCCGCCATCATGGTGTCGTCCGACGGCGGCAAGACCGTCGACGGTATCATGTCCGAGCGCGACATCGTGCGCGCCCTCATCGACCACAAGGGCGACGTGCTCGACCTGCCGGTGTCGGAGCTGATGAGCCGCGCCGTCGTCACCTGCGCGCCCGAGGACAGCGTCACCTCGGTGATGCGCACCATGACCAAGCGCCGCTTCCGCCATCTCCCGGTGGTGGAGAACGGCACCGTGGTCGGCCTCGTCTCCATCGGCGACGTGGTCAAGGACCGCATCGACACCATGGAGATGGAGACCAGCGTCCTGCGCGACTACATCGTCGCCCACAACGGCTAACACGCATCACAACTGACATCCCTCTGACAGCAGGCCGCCTTTCACCGGCGGCGCGCTGTGTCCTATATTCGTTCGCATGGGACACAACCGTCAGGAGGGGGGCTTTCGCGAGGCCCCGCAGAAGAAGCTGGAGGGATATGAGGATATCCCGATGCCCGAGGCCCTCAAGGGCCTCGGCAAGCGCGACCGCGCGCCGGCCGGTCAGGCCGCCCCCGCGCAGCCGTCCGGCGCCAGCCGGACTGGCGTGAGCGCGCAACAAGAGGAGCTGTACGGGCCCCAGTCCGAGGCCCTGCGCCACCGCCCCGACCCGATGGCCGGGCGCACCCTCATGGAGGCGCGCGAGCAGTCGGGACCGCGTGACCACCTCGCCTTCCTGCGCCCCGACCTGCCGGTTCTTTCGGCGTTCACCCCTTACCGCCCGCCGCGGCCGGAAAAGTCGGAGGGCGGCAAGCGCCTGCACATCGTCTCGGACTATTCTCCGCAAGGGGATCAGCCGCATGCCATCGCCGAGCTGTCGGCGGGGACGAAGGCGGGCGAGCGCGACCAGGTGCTGCTCGGCGTCACCGGCTCGGGAAAAACCTTCACCATGGCGCATGTGATCGAGCAGACCCAGCGCCCCGCCCTCATCCTCGCCCCCAACAAGACCCTGGCGGCGCAGCTCTATGGCGAGTTCCGCTCGTTCTTCCCCGACAACGCGGTGGAGTATTTCGTCTCCTATTACGACTACTACCAGCCCGAGGCCTACGTCCCGCGCACCGACACCTATATCGAGAAGGAATCCTCCATCAACGAGCAGATCGACCGCATGCGCCATTCCGCCACCCGCGCCCTTCTGGAGCGTGACGACGTGGTGGTGGTGGCCTCGGTCTCGTGCATCTACGGCATCGGCGATGTGGAAACCTATTCGGCCATGACCTTCGGCCTGAAGCAAGGGCGAGCGCATCTCCCAGCGCCAGCTGCTCGCCGATCTGGTGGCGCTGCAATACCGCCGCAACGACCAGGCCTTTCAGCGCGGCGCCTTCCGCGTGCGCGGCGACACGGTGGAGCTTTTCCCCTCGCATCTGGAGGACCGCGCCTGGCGCGTCTCGATGTTCGGCGACGAGATCGAGTCGATTGCCGAGTTCGACCCGCTCACCGGCCACAAGTCGGCGGAACTGGACTCGATCAAGGTCTACGCCAACTCCCACTACGTTACGCCCAAGCCCACCCTCGACCAGGCCGTGCGCGGCATCAAGGCCGACTTGCGCCAGCGCCTCGACGAGTTCAATTCCGCCGGCCGCATCCTCGAGGCCCAGCGCCTCGAGCAGCGCACCCTCTATGACATCGAGATGATGATGGCGACCGGCAGTTGCGCCGGCATCGAGAACTATTCGCGCTATCTCACCGGCCGCGCGCCGGGCGAGCCGCCGCCGACCCTGTTCGAATACCTGCCCGACAACGCCCTCGTCTTCGTGGATGAGAGCCACGTCACCATCGGCCAGTTGAACGGCATGTTCCGCGGCGACTTCAACCGCAAGGCGACGCTGGCCGAGTTCGGCTTCCGCCTGCCGTCTGCCATCGACAACCGCCCTCTGCGCTTCGAGGAATGGGACGCCATGCGCCCGCAGACCACCTACGTCTCGGCCACCCCCGGCCCGTGGGAGATGCAGACGACCGGCGGCGTCTTCGTCGAGCAGGTGATCCGCCCCACCGGCCTGGTCGACCCGCCGGTCGAGGTGCGCCCGGTCACGCACCCAGGTGGACGACCTCATCGCCGAATGCCGCGAGCTCGGCGCAAAGAGGGCTACCGGGCGCTCGTCACCGTGCTCACCAAGCGCATGGCCGAGGACCTCACCGAATACATGCACGAGCAGGGCCTGCGCGTGCGCTACATGCACTCCGACATCGACACCCTGGAGCGCATCGAGATCATCCGCGATCTGCGCCTCGGCGCCTTCGACATCCTGGTCGGCATCAACCTGCTGCGCGAAGGCCTCGACATCCCCGAATGCGCCCTCGTCGCCATCCTCGATGCCGACAAGGAGGGTTTTTTGCGCTCCGAGACCAGCCTCATCCAGACCATCGGCCGCGCCGCCCGCAATATCGACGGCCACGTGCTCATGTATGCCGACCGCATCACCGGCTCGATGGAGCGCGCCATCGACGAGACCTCGCGCCGGCGCGAAAAGCAGCTTGCCTTCAACGCCGACCACGGCATCACCCCGGAAAGCATCAAGAAGAACATCGCCGACATCCTCGATTCGGTCTACGAGAAGGACCACGTGCGCGTCGCCACCGGCCTCGAGGAGGACGCGGGCCAGTATGTCGGCCACAACCTCTCCGCCGTCATCGCCGATCTGGAAAAGCGCATGCGCGCCGCCGCCGCCGACCTGGAGTTCGAGGAAGCCGCCCGCCTGCGCGACGAGGTCAAGCGCCTGAGACAAACCGAGCTCGCCGTCATGGACGATCCCTCTCGCCAAGGACCCCTCTGCTTGGCAGCGCCAGGGCGCGGGCTCGGCCCGGAAGGCCGGAGGCAAGACCCCCGCCAATTCCAAGATCGCCGCCCCCGAAACCTTCTGGCCGCAGCCCGCCCCCAAGCCGCGCGGCAATTCCAAGGCGGCAAGCCCGGCACCCAACCTATAGAGGGAAGAGCACGTGAGACCACCCAGCAAATACGAGCCGCTGGCGGACCACATGAAGATGCTTCCCGGTTCCGTCTGGCACACGACCTTTGACGAGATTGAACGCATCATTGGAGCCAAGCTGCCAATGAGCGCCCAGAACTACGACGCATTCTGAGGACGGGAGTCCTCCCCAACCACTCACGTCTGGAAGAAAGCATGGATGTCAGTGGGTTGGGAAGTCGAGAGCGTCAACCGTAGCCGGCAAACAGTGACCTTCCGGCGCATGCGCTGACCCCCAGTAGTTACGTCATGGCGGCGCTTGACGCCGCCATCCATTCCGCCCGCCCCTCGGCCTGCTGAAACGCCTGCGGAATGGACCCCGGCATCAAGTGCCGGGGTGACGGCAGAATGACCGGGTTCCGCGCCCCCTCACTGCGCCGCGGCGCGCCCCTTCCTCGCGCCCGCCGCACCCGCCGCCAGATCGCGCGGGGCGGGCCCGGCGAAGGTGGTGCGATACATCAGCCGGCGATGGCCAGAATAGTCGTTCACGGCATAGTGCTGGGTAAAGAGATTGTCCCACACCGCCACCGCACCCGTGCTCCAGCGAAAGCGGCAGCAGAATTCCGGCCGCGTGGCGTGGCGCTGGACCTGCTCCAGCAGCGGCCGGCTTTCCGCCTCGCTCAAGCCATCGAGGCGCACGACGTAAAGCGGGTTGAGAAACAGCGCCTCACACCCGGTGACGGGGTTGCGGATCACCGCCGGATGCGCCCGCTCCTCATCGGCGGTCGGATCGCCCCGGCTCATGCGGATCGAGGCGCCGGCGCGCTCAAGGACCGGCGGCGCCCACTTGATGCCATAGGGTTTTCCCACATGCATGGCATCGCGCCCCTTGAGCACATCCTTCAGCGCAACCGGCAACGTCTCCCACGCCGCCCGCTGGCTCACCCACACGGTATCGCCGCCATAAGGCGGAATGACCTCGGCCGACAGCAGCGAGCCGGCCGGCGGGCGTTCGAGGAAGGAAAAATCGGTATGCCAGTCGCCGCCGAACACCCCGCCGCCTTCGTCCGCCTCCTTGAGCACGCGGATCACCTCGGGCTCGCCGTCAAGCGGTTCCACATAGGGCAGCCGCACCGGCGCCCCGAAGGCGCGCGTCAAGGTTTTGAGCTGGTCGAGGGAAAGATGCTGCCCGCGAAAGAACAGCACCTGGTGCCGCGCCAGCGCATCTTTCAGCGCCCCGGCCAGATCGCCCGAAATTTCTTGGGTGAGATCGACCCCCTCGATCTCGGCCCCGATCGTCCCGGTCAGCGGATGCTCGCTCATCATGGCTGGTGGTTCTCCAAATCCGTCACCTCTGGCATTCACGCGGGCGCTCCCGCAACGCCAATCCCCCTCTGACACTACTCCATTGAGGTCCGCGCCAACTGGACCGAGGCCCGCATCAAGCAGGCAATCTGCAATGAACGGCTTGAACAATCACGGCGTATTTCAGATCTCTTGAGAATTGACACGCCGCAGAGTACACAGCGCTCGGGCTCGATATGAACTAACCTGGGGACAACATACGTTACGCCCGCATCCTCTACGACCAGAATGGACCGCTAAAGACTAGAGTTCAATTACAAAATGTTGAATGCGCAAAACATACAGAATAAAAAATTTATGTTTCTTTTATTTTTCATCTTTATCTTTTAAATTCTTCATGCTTGATCGTTTATTCTGTAAGTACTCAAACAAAAAACTCATTCCGATCATTAGAGTCGAAAATTATTATACCAATAATAATTCGTAGCTGAATTGAAGGAATTGCCGCTCTCAAGTCTCCAGCATTAGATATAAATAATGTAATAAACCCAGCAGAACCCGCAACGATAATTGATCCGGCGTATGCAGAAAAATGTTCTAATCTTATTTTAGTTTGGTCATCATAACGCATAGATTTACTTATTCTTTTCAATGTGCTATCCCTGCTTTGATTTAACAAGAGCCATTATTGATCTTTTGAGTTCTATTCGAGAAAATTATTCTCTATGATTTCGGCCAAGACGAGGTCTCAACACTTCCGTTGAAACTCAGGAGCCGCTCCTCGGGAACCGTGGAGTGCTGTGCCTTCGCCATTCGAACGGCTTCGAATTGAGTCAAAGACATCACTTCCCGTTCAACGGCAACTCGATGCAGCACCGACTGAACAAGAGCGGTAAGTTTATGGCCCGTAGCCGTTCTTCCTTGGCTCCAACCAGCTTTTTATAGCTGAAATAGAATGTTGCTAACGTAATTACAACGCTCAGGGAAATCGACAAGGCGGTTTGCCCGTCAATATGCGGCACCCATGCCCACAGCCACGATATGTCCCCTGCCTGGTCCACTATTGCAGCCTCAGCCTAAGTACGACGTGGGACGCACCTGTAGCGAATTTAGCACAGTACGTCGACGCCGGTTTAATAATCGATATATAGCCAGTAGCCCGGATGGAGCTCAGCGAAATCCAGGATTTACCCGCACCGCAGACGAAACCCTATGGCTACTCCTGCTTTCATCATCGACTCTCTCACTTCCCGTCATGGCGGCGACTTGACCCGCCATCCATGCCGATGCCCTCTCGCCTTGCTGATGCGCCGGCGAATGGATCGCCGGATCATGTCCGGCGATGACGAAGAGAGGTATAATACGAAATATGATTTTTTCCTTGACAAGTGCTAAATATTCCTCTATGGTCCTTCCACCTGCCCCCATTCCGAGGAAGTGTGCACGGACCGTCGGTGCATGGGGGTAAAACGGTTCCCGAGCCGAGTACCAGCCTTGACGTGTGGCTGCGAAAGGTCCGGGCGGGCTGCGCGTCGACCCTGGGCGGGAAACCCCCAGCGCGCCATATCAGCAAGCCGGGCCGGCCCGAGGTGTCCTTCATCAGCCTATCGATAAGGGCATTGCGTCTCCATAAGACCGGCCTTGGCGAGAGCGACGGCAGCAAGCGAAAAAAGACCGGGTGCGGAGCGCCTTTGCGGTGCCCATAAAATCAGCGTTGCACCGTCAAAGGCGCTCCGCTCTTCCCATCCACCTCCGCCACGGGAAAGGACCAGTGCCCGCCGGAGACAAAGGTGTTTGCCATGTTCGCTCCCCACCACCCACCCCGTGTCATCCTCGGGCTCGACCCGAGGACCCAGAGCACACGGCACGGCCTCAGCCCGTGGCCTCTGGATCCTCGGGTCGAGCCCGAGGATGACACGATTGGAGGATGACACAATTGAAGAGAGGAGGATTACCCGTGCCCTCTCACCCCGTCATGGCGGGGCTTGACCCGACGACCCAGGGCACATGGCACGGCTTCAGCGGGTGGCCCCTGGGTCGTCGGGTCGAGCCCGACGATGACACCGAACGAGAGCCGTCCCCCGCGTGACCGCTGACACCCGACACCTGATACCCGACCCCTGAAAGGAGCACCCCCATGACCCTTCAATCGACCCCCCGCGAAGCGTCCTCCGCCCGACCGCCTCGCGGCCAGCCGTTCGGCGGCGCTGTGCGGCACCGAAGGTCTCGATGCGGTTTTTCGCCGCGCCGTCGCGGCCGGTGAGGCCAACGGCTGCGACAGCATCGATCAGTGGCTGGAGGCCATCATCGAGGGCGAGGCCGAGGATTTGATCGCCGCAAGCGGCTGGCGCCAATGCCGCGCCCCGCGCCGCTGCCTGAGGGCCGGCCGCTGCCTTCAGCCGTTGCGACAAGGTTGAGGGGGCGGTCATCTCCCCCTCCCCCCTGTGGGGAGGGGTAGGGGGTGGGGGTCGGCGCAACAAGAGGCCGGCCCTCTGCGCAATCCTGCTGTACCGGCAAGGCGGCGAGCGAACGGGATGCAAGCGGGTTTTCAGGCAAACCCCCACCCCCAACCCCTCCCCACAAGGGGGAGGGGAGCCGGGTGTCTGACACCTGACACCCGGCACCTGACACCTGATCCTCAGTTCTTCGCCTTGTCGACCAGCTTGTTGGCGGCGATCCACGGCATCATGCCGCGCAGCTTTTCGCCCACCGCCTCGATCGGGTGGGCATCGTTCATGCGCCGCGTCGCCTTGAACTTGGCCTGGCCGGCCTTGCATTCGCGCATCCATTCCGAGGTGAAGGCGCCGGTCTGGATGTCCTTCAGGATGCGCTTCATCTCCGCGCGCGTTTCTGTCGGTGACGATGCGCGGGCCGGAGACGTATTCGCCGAACTCGGCGGTGTTGGAGATGGAGTAGTTCATGTTGGCGATGCCGCCCTCGTAGATGAGGTCGACGATGAGTTTGACCTCGTGCAGGCACTCGAAATAGGCCATCTCCGGGGCATAGCCCGCCTCGACCAGGGTCTCGAAGCCCGAGCGGATGAGCTCCACCAGGCCGCCGCACAGGACCACCTGCTCGCCGAACAGGTCGGTCTCGCATTCCTCGCGGAAGGTGGTCTCGATGACGCCCGAGCGCCCGCCGCCGATGCCGCAGGCATAGGACAGCGCCAGGTCATGCGCGTTGCCCGAGGCGTCCTGGTGGATGGCGATGAGGCAGGGCACCCCGCCGCCGCGCTGAATATTCGCTCCGCACCGTGTGGCCGGGGCCCTTGGGGGCGATCATGATGACGTCGATCTCGGCCGGCGCCTCGATGAGGCTGAAGTGGACGTTGAGGCCGTGGGCGAAGGCAATCGCCGCGCCGTCGCGGATATTGGGGGCGATGTCGGCGCTCCAGATGTCGGCCTGCAGTTCATCGGGCGTGGCCATCATCATCAGGTCGGCCCACTTGGCGCCGTCGGCCACCGTCATCACCTTGAGCCCGTCGGCTTCGGCCTTCTTGGCCGAGCCCGAGCCGGGCCGCAGGGCGGTGGCGATCTCCTTGACGCCTGAATCCTTCAGGTTGAGGGCGTGCGCCCGGCCCTGGCTGCCATAGCCGATGATGAGCACCTTCCTGCCCTTGATCAGGTTCACGTCGGCGTCGCGGTCGTAATAAACGCGCATCACTTCATCCTCTTTGTTTCAGAAAAACCCCCGGGGAAATTCGCCCGGCACAATAGCGGCCAACGGTCGGAACGCAAGCGCATCACGTGACCGGATCGCCGCAGGCCGCCCGGAAGCGGCGCACGGCTTCGCCCATGCCGAATTCCAGCGCCTCGGCGGTGAGCGCATGGCCGATGGAGACCTCCACCAGGTGCGGCAGTCCGGCGACCAGCGGCGGCAGGTTGGCGACGGTGAGGTCGTGGCCCGCATTGAGCCCGAGGCCCGCCGCCTTGGCCGCATGGCCGGTGGCGATCACCTTGTCCAGCTCGACGCGCGCGATGTCCGCATCGAACGCGCCGCCATAGGGGCCGGTATAGATCTCCACCCGGTCCGCCCCCACCTCGGCCGCCTGCCCCGGCGCCTCGGGGTCCGGGTCGATGAAGATGGAGACCCGCATGCCGCCGCCCTTGAGGCGGGCGATGATGTCGGTGAGGAAGGCGCGGTGGGTGTCGACGGCCCAGCCGTGATCGGATGTCGACTGGCGGATGTCGTCGGGCACCAGCGTCACCTGGTCGGGCTTCACCGCCTCCACGATCTCGCAGAAGCGGGCATCCGGGTTGCCCTCGATGTTGAATTCCTTGCCGGGGAACTCGCCCCGGATCATGTCCGAGAGCTCCGACACGTCGGAGCGGCGGATATGGCGTTCGTCGGGGCGGGGATGCACGGTGATGCCGTAGGCCCCGGCCTGAAGCGCGATGCGCGACAGATGGGTGACCGACGGCCACGGCAGGTTGCGCCGGTTGCGCAGCTGGGCAATGGCGTTGACGTTGGCCGAGAGCTTGCAGGTCATGGGAAAGGGACCCTGCCTAGACCCTGACCGCTTCCGGCCCGCGCGAGATGGCGGCGATGCCGGTGCGCACCACCTCGATCAGGCCCAGAGGCTGCATCAGGGTGATGAACTGGTCGACCTTGCGCGTCTTGCCGGTGAGCTCGAAGACGAAGGAATTGTTGGTGGCATCGACGACGCGGGCACGGAAGGCATCGGCAAGGCGCAAGGCCTCCACCCGGTGCTCGCCCTCGCCCGCCACCTTGATGAGCGCCAGCTCGCGCTCGATGGCATTGCCGATGACGGTGAGGTCGGCCACCGAATGCACCGGCACCAGGCGCTCCAGCTGCGCCCTGATCTGCTCCAGCACCATGGCGGTGCCCGAGGTGACGATGGTGATGCGCGAGACGTGCGCCTGGTGCTCGGTCTCCGACACCGTCAGGCTTTCGATGTTGTAGCCGCGTCCGGAGAAAAGCCCGATGACGCGGGCAAGCACACCCGGCTCGTTGTCGACCAGGATCGATAGCGTATGGGTCTCGACCGGCGATCTGGTGGTCTCGAGGAAATAGGCCGATGCGGGTTGCGTGTTCATGTCAGCGTCCTTCCTCTAGACAAGCACCTTGCCGGATGCACCGACGGCGCCTTCGACCTCTTCCCCGCCCACATCCTCGCCCATGAGCATCTCGTTATGCGCCTTGCCCGACGGGATCATGGGGAAGCAGTTGGCGAGATTGGCGACCCGGCAGTCGAACAGCACCGGTTGATCGACCGCGATCATCTCGGCGATGGCGGCATCGAGGTCGGCGGGCTTGTCGCAGCGCATGCCGACGCAGCCATAGGCCTCGCCCAGCTTGACGAAATCGGGCTGCGATTCGGTATAGCTCTCCGACACCCGGTTGCCATGCAGCAATTGCTGCCACTGGCGCACCATGCCCATGTACTGGTTGTTGATGATGAAGATCTTGACCGGCAGGTGGTACTGCACCGCCGTCGACATCTCCTGCATGGTCATCTGCACCGAGGCATCGCCGGCGATGTCGATGACCAGGCTGTCCGGATGCGCCACCTGCACCCCCATGGCCGCGGGCAGGCCGTAGCCCATGGTGCCGAGGCCGCCGGAGGTCATCCAGCGGTTGGGCTCCTCGAAGCGGTAGAACTGCGCCGCCCACATCTGGTGCTGGCCCACCTCGGTGGTGATGTAGACATCCTTGCCGCGGGTTGCCGCATAGAGCCGCTCGATGGCGTATTGCGGCATGATGACATCGTCGTTGCGGCGGTATTTGAGGCAGTCGCGCTGGCGCCAGGCGTGGATCTGCGCCCACCAGTGCCCCATTGCCTTCGCATCGGGCTTCACCTTGCGCTTCTTCCAGCTTGCGATGATGTCGCCCAGCACGTTGGCGCAGTCACCGATGATGGGGATGTCGACGCGGATGTTCTTGTTGATGGACGAGGCATCGATGTCGATATGGATCTTCTTCGATCCCGGCGAGAAGGCATCGGTGCGCCCGGTGATGCGGTCATCGAAGCGCGCGCCCACGCACAGCATGACGTCGCAGTCGTGCATGGCGAGGTTGGCCTCGTAGGTACCGTGCATGCCGAGCATCCCCAGCCAGTGCTCGTCGGAGGCCGGAAAGGCGCCCAGCCCCATCAGTGTCGAGGTGATGGGAAAGCCGGAGAGCTTGACGAACTCGCGCAGCAAGTGGCTCGCCTCGGGGCCGGAGTTGATGACACCGCCGCCCGAATAGATGACCGGGCACCGCGCCGTGCTGAGGATATCGACGGCGGCCTCGATGGCGCGCGCATCGCCCTTGATGCGCGGCTTGTAGGTCTTGTGCTCGATATTGGAGGGCCCGACATAGGGGCCGGTGGCGAACTGCACATCCTTGGGGACGTCGACCACCACCGGGCCGGGCCGGCCGTGCATCGCCACATAGAAGGCCTCGTGCAGCACCCGCGCCAGGTCGTTCACCGACCTCACCAGATAGTTGTGCTTGGTGCACGGCCGGGTGATGCCGACGGTGTCGCATTCCTGGAAGGCATCGTTGCCGATGAGGTGGGTCGGCACCTGGCCGGAGATGACGACGATGGGGATCGAGTCCATCAGCGCATCGGTGAGGCCGGTGACGGCGTTGGTGGCGCCGGGCCCCGAGGTCACCAGCACCACGCCGGGCTTGCCGGTCGAGCGGGCATAGCCTTCGGCGGCATGGGTGGCGCCCTGCTCGTGGCGCACCAGGATGTGCTTGACCTTGTCCTGCTGGAAAATCTCGTCATAGATCGGCAGCACCGCGCCGCCCGGATAGCCGAACAGATGCTCCACGCCCTGATCGGCGAGCGCGCGCAGCACCATTTCCGCGCCGGTCATCATTTCTGGCTCTTCTGAGGCCATTTCGCTCTCTTGATCGCTCTTCTGCAACATCTGCTCGTATCCCTTAGCTGGCAGGCGGGCAATAAAAAAGGCCCCTGAAGGGCCTGATCGCGCACCACCGGTTATCGCGGCAACCCTATCTGGCTGCCCCGGCGGTGCGCACTCCGATTACGAGAACCATCGTCATCATGGCGCGCTTTTTATGGGAAGGCACGGGCGCGGTCAAGGCCTCACTCTCGTCCTGCGGCCAGTTGGCGCGCCATGGCGATGGCCGCATCGATGTCGGCCACAACCGGCCAGTCGGCCATCTGGCCCCTGATCCAGGTCATCTGGCGCTTGGCGTAGCGGCGCGAGCGGGTCTTGGCTTGCGTGATGGCGTCGGCAAGCGAAAGCGCCCCGGCGAGATGACGGGAAAGCTCAGGAACACCGATAGCCTTCATCGCCGGAAGGCTTGGATCGAGCCGGCGCGCAACGAACGCTTCCACCTCCGAAAGGGCGCCCTTGGCGAGCATGGAATCGAAGCGCGCATCGATGCGCTGGTAGAGCACCGCGCGCTCCGGCATCAGTACCAGCCGGCGCGGCATCGCACATGCTGACCCCTCGCCATGGAACGTGTGCAACGGCCGGCCCGTGGTTTCGAGCACGCCAAGCGCCCGCACCAGCCGCTGGCTGTCGGAGGGACGTATGGCCGCAGCGCCTTGCGGATCGCTACGCGCGAGGGCCTCGTGCAAGGCGGCCGGGCCTTCTTGCGCCAGCCGCGCCCGCCAGATGTCTCTCGATTTGCGCATCGACAGCCGGAATGTCGGCAAGCCCTTCGGTCAACACCTTGAAGTAGAGCCCCGTCCCGCCGGTGACAACGGCCCAGCGGCCCTCGGCGGCGAGATCGCCGATAACGGCACGTGCCTCGTCGAGCCAGCGGCCGGCCGAATAGCGTTCAGCGGCGTCCACGTGGCCGTAAAGCCGGTGCGGCACTTGCGCCTCGGCCTCGGCATCGGGCCGCGCCGTGATTATATGAAGGTCGCGGTAGACCTGCATGGCGTCGGCATTGACCACCACGCCGTTCAACTCCCGCGCCAGCGTCAGGGCCACGGCTGACTTGCCGCTCGCCGTCGGCCCTGCGATAAGGATCGCCTTGTCCAACCCCGTTGCCGCCATCGTTTCCATGGACCAGCTTCTCGTTCTCATTGCAAGCACCGGCTCGCGCGCCCTCGATGGCGAGGCGATGGCCGCCGTCACCCCCCTCATCGCCAGTGAGCCGCGCTGGCTGGCCGAGACCGAGGCGGTGGAAGCAGCGCTGCGCGCCGATGCCACTCAGGACGCAATCGCAGCCCTGCGTGAGCGTCTTGCCGGGCGGCCGATCGATGTTTGTCTCGTGCCCGCCGCCAACCGCAAGAAGCGCCTGCTTGTCGCCGACATGGATTCCACCATCATCGAGCAGGAATGCGTCGACGAGCTGGCCGAAGCCGCCGGCATCGGCGATCAGATCAAGGCCATCACGGCGCGCGCCATGCGCGGCGATCTGGTGTTCGAGGAGGCCTTGCGCGAGCGCGTGGCGCTCCTGGCCGAACTCTCAGAGGACGTCATCGGCAAGGTGATCGCCGAACGCATCACCTACCGCCCCGGCGGGAACACGCTGGTTGCCACCATGCGCGCCCATGGCGCCTTCACCGCCATCGTGTCCGGCGGCTTTACCCAGTTCACCTCAGCGGTCGCGGCGGCCTGCGGCTTCGATCTCCACCGCGCCAACGAGCTCGTCATCTCGAACGGCCGCCTCACCGGCGAGGTGAAGGAGCCCATCCTCGGCCGGGACGCCAAGGTGGAAGCGCTCGATGCCCTGACGCACGAAAGGGGTATCGCACCTGCCGATGCCATCGCGGTGGGCGACGGCGCCAACGATGTGGCGATGCTGCGGGCGGCCGGACTTGGCGTCGCCATGCACGCCAAGCCGGTGGCGCGCCAGGCGGCCGCCGCCGTCATCGACCACGGCGACCTCACCGCCCTGCTCTACCTGCAAGGTTATGCGCGCAGCGAGTGGAGCGCCGCCCTAGGGGGTCTGCTATAGCAGCGGCCCTCCGCCGGAATGACGCCGGGAAAGGAAACGGCATGAGCCGCACCCCGGCGGCCGCCGGTGTTATTTGAGCGCCAGCGCGATGAAGCTGGGATCGCCGTTGTGGCTCGACTTCAGCACCAGCAGCAGGATGGAGCTGCGGCCCTCGGCAAGCAACTCCTTGACCCGTTTCGCCACATCCACCGGCGCGGCGATCTTGCGCTCGCCGGCCTCGGAGATGACATCGCCGGCTTGCAGCCGCTTTTCGGCCGCCGCGCTGCCCGGCGCTACCGCGGTGATGACCGCGCCCTCGACAGTATCGGCAATCTTGAAGCGGGCGCGCAGCGCATCGGTCACCGGCGACAGCTTCATGCCCAGAACCTCTTCCTCGGCTTTGGCATCAGGCGCCAGCGACTGCTGTTGCATCAGCTTCTCGCCGGCCTCCAGCCGCCCCAGCTCGACCAGAATGTCGACCAGCTTGCCCTCGCGCATGACCTCGACGTCGACCTTGGTGCCCACCGCCGTCTCGGCGACGATACGCGGCAGATCGCGCATCTCGCGGATGTCCTGGCCGTTGAACTTGACGATCACGTCGCCGGGCTGGATGCCGGCCATTTCCGCCGGT
The DNA here is from genome assembly GCA_963770075.1 of uncultured Alphaproteobacteria bacterium. GTDB lineage: Bacteria > Pseudomonadota > Alphaproteobacteria > Rhizobiales > Aestuariivirgaceae > CAVVDT01. The sequence goes on along the minus strand of CAVYOQ010000035.1, from coordinate 50,937 downwards.
CCGGTCGGCGTCACGTCGGCCACCAGCGCGCCGCGCGGCCTGTCGAGGCCGAGCGACTTGACGAGGTCCGGGCTCACCTCCTGGATCCTCACGCCGAGCCAGCCGCGCCGCGTCTCGCCAAATTTGACCAGCTGCTCGATGACGCTGCTGGCGGTGGTGGAAGGAATGGAAAAGCCGATGCCGATGGAGCCGCCCGACGGCGAGATGATCGCCGTGTTGATGCCCACCACGTTGCCGTCCATGTCGAACAGCGGCCCGCCGGAATTGCCGCGGTTGATGGCGGCATCGGTCTGGATGAAGTCGTCGTAAGGGCCGGAATTGATGTTGCGGTTGCTCGCCGAGACGATGCCCAGCGTCACCGAGCCGCCGAGGCCGAACGGGTTGCCGATGGCCATCACCCAGTCGCCCACGCGCAGCCTGCGCGGAATCGCCGAAGCTGACGAAGGGCAGCGGCCTGTCGGACTTGACCCTGAGCACGGCCAGATCGGTCTTCTTGTCGATGCCGACCAGTTCGGCCGCGAGATTGGTGCCGTCGGGGAAATTGACCTCGATCTGGTCGGCGCCCTCGATCACGTGGTTGTTGGTGACGATGACGCCCGAAGGGTCGATGACGAAGCCCGAGCCGAGCGAGGAGACCTTGCGCGGCGTGCTCTGCTCGCCGCGGCGCTGCTTGTTGAGGAACTCGTCGAAGAACTGGCGGAAGGGCGAGCCGGGCGGCAGGTCGGGAATGGGCACCGCCTCGCTGTCGCTCGCCTTGGTGGTGGTGGCGATGTTGACCACCGCCGGCGACAGGCGCGCGGCCAGGTCGGCCACCGACTGCGGACCCGCCGCCGCGGCGGGCTCGGCGTGGATGGCGGCAAGCCAAAAGGCAAGCAAAAGCACGGAGAGCACGATGGCCGAAGGCCGGATGCGCTTGAGCCTGTAAGGCATGATTCGGCAGTCCTCCCTGAAGACGCCCGATGTTAGCACAAAAACCAGATCCTGCGCGCGTTCAGCCCGCCCCGAGATACTGCCGCGCCACCCAAACCACCACCACGCCGGCCGCCACCGCGATGATGCCGCCGGTACGCAGCCGGTCCTCGGGGATTTCGGACGCCAGCGCCATCATCGCCTTGAAGCGCCCCGGTGCCAGCGCATAGCCTATGCCCTCGATCACCAGCACCAGTCCCAGCGCTGTGATCAGTTCCTTCATTGTGCCGGTGCGGCGGGGACCTTGTCGGCGGCGCGCCCTGCGTGCCGAAATACTTGAAGAATTCCGAATCGGGCTTGAGCACCAGCGTCGTCCCCGGCTCGTTCAGGCTCTTCGCATAGGCCTGCATGGAGCGATAGAAGGCGAAGAATTCGGGGTCCTTGGTGACCGCTTCGGCAAACACCTTGTTGCGCTCGGCATCGCCCTCGCCGCGGATGATCTCCGACTGCTTTTGCGCCTCCGACACGACGACGACCAGGTCGCGGTCGGCCTCGGCCTTGATGCGCGCGGCCTGGGCCTGGCCCACGGCGCGCAGCTGGGCGGCTTCGGCGAAGCGCTCGGAGTTCATGCGGTCATAGGTATCCTTGAGCACGTCGGGCATGAGGTCGGTGCGGCGGATACGCACATCCACCACCTCGATGCCGAGAGCGAGCCCCTCCGGCCTGATCTGGTCGCGGATCTCATGCATCATTGCCGAGCGGTCCTTCGACAGCGCCGCTTCGAAGGTGCGCCGGCCGTAGGTCTGGCGCAAGCCCGCGTCCAGCCGCGTCTCGATGCGGTTGCGGGCGCGGTCGACATTGGCGCCGACGGTCTCGCGGAACTTGCGCGGATCGACGATTTTGATCATGTAGCTCGCATCCACCGAATAGCGTCGCCCGTCGACCACCTGCACCGACTTGTCGGGGCTCTCGAACGTCAGCATGCGCGCGTCCACCGGCACCAGTTCGTCGACGACCGGCATCTTGAAATAGAGTCCCGGCTGGGTGATCGTGCGCTGGATCTCGCCGAAGCGCACCACCAGCATCTTCTCGCGCTGGTCGACCACGAAGGCGCTCGACCACACGAGAAAGGCCGCCACCGCCAGGATGGCCACGCCAAAGGTCTTGATGAAACCGCTCACTGGTTGCCTCCGGCCTTCTGGCGCTTCTGGATTTCCGGCAACGGCAGATAAGGCACCACGCCGGTGCCGTCCTTGCCGCCCTGGATGATGACCTTGGTGGAGTTGGACATGACCCCTTCCATGGTCTCCAGGAAGAGGCGCTTGCGCGTCACCTCAGGCGCCTTGGCATATTCCTTGTAGACCTCGTCGAAACGCTTGGCCTCGCCCTGCGCCTCGGCGACAACGCGGGCCTTGTAGGCCTTGGCGCCCTCGGTGATCTTGGAGGCATCGCCGCGCGCCTGGCCGAGCTTCTTGTTGCGGTACTGCTCGGCGTCGCGGATGAACTTGGACTGGTTCTGCTCGGCGCGCTGCACTTCCTCGAAGGCATCGATCACCTGCGGCGGCGGATCGGCCTTTTCGAGCTGCACGCCGAGGATCTTGATGCCGGACTTGTAGGTGTCCAGCACCGTCTGCACCAGTTTGGTCACCTCGTCCTGCGCCTCCAGACGGCCCTTGGTGCGGATCTGGTCGGCCGGCGTGCGCCCGACGATCTCGCGCATGGCGCTTTCCGACACCACGCGCACCAGTTGATCGGGACCGCGGATATTGAAGAGATATTCCTGCGGATCGCTGATCTTCCACTGCACGGTGAAGCGGATATCGACGATGTTCTGGTCGCCCGCCAGCATCAGGCCCTCGCCGCGTCCGGTGCCGCCGAACTCGGCCTGTTTGACCGAGGCAACGGGGAGATTGATGAGCTCTTCAACCGGCCACAAGGCAAATCTGAGCCCCGGGTCCTCGGTGCGCGCGTATTTGCCCAGCCGCAAGACGATGCCCTGTTCTTCCGGATTGACCTTGTAGAAGCTCATCCAGCCCCAGAAGGCGATGAGCGCCAGCAGCACCAGAATGACCGTCGAGCGGCTGCCGCCGCCCAGGCCGCCGCCACCTCCGCCGGGAAACATCGACTTCAGCCGCTCCTGGCCCTTGCGAATGATGTCTTCCAGATCGGGCGGCACGTTGCCGCCACCACGACCCGGCGGCTTGCCCGGTCCCTGGCCCCACGGGCCACGGCCGCCGCCCTGCCATCCACCGCCGTTCTGACTGTTCCACGGCATTACGTGTCGGTCCTCACCTTGTCGCTGCCGGCAACCGCCCTGGCGGCACGCACTCCGGCGTCTCGATCAGCGCCCCATATAGGCAGGCTTGCCCGCGAAGTCCATGCACGCCTGTGCAAACTTGCTCGTCCGGTATCTAATAGACCACCACCGAGCGGATGCTCTCGCCCGCATGCATCAGGTCGAAGGCGGCGTTGATCTCCTCCAGCTTGAGCGTGTGGGTGATCATCGGATCGATCTGGATGCGGCCGGCCATGTACCAGTCGACGATCTTCGGCACATCGGTGCGCCCCCTCGCCCCGCCGAAGGCGGTGCCGCGCCATGCCCGGCCGGTGACGAGCTGGAACGGGCGGGTGGCGATTTCCTGGCCCGATCCGGCCACGCCGATGATGATCGATTCGCCCCAGCCCTTGTGGCAGCATTCGAGCGCCATGCGCATGACCTTCACATTGCCGATGCACTCGAAGGAATAATCCGCCCCCCCGCCGGTCAGCTCCACCAGATGAGCGACGAGATCGCCCTCGACCTTGGACGGATTGACGAAATGGGTCATGCCGAATTTCCGGCCCCAGTCCTCCTTGCCGTCGTTGAGATCGACGCCGACGATCATGCCGGCGCCCACCAGCTTCAGGCCCTGGATGACGTTGAGGCCGATGCCGCCGAGGCCGAAGACGACGCAATTGGAACCGGGCTCCACCTTGGCGGTGTTGATCACCGCCCCGATGCCGGTGGTGACGCCGCAGCCGATATAGCAGATCTTGTCGAACGGCGCCTTGGGGTCGACCTTGGCCAGCGCGATCTCCGGCAGCACGGTATGATTGGAAAAGGTCGAGCAGCCCATATAGTGCAGCACCGGCTTGCCCTTGTAGGAAAAGCGCGAGGTGCCGTCGGGCATCAAACCCTTGCCTTGCGTCGTCCTGATCTTCTGGCACAGGTTGGTCTTGGGGTTGAGGCAATACTCGCACTCGCGGCATTCCGGCGTATAGAGCGGGATCACGTGATCGCCAGGCGCAACCGAGGTGACGCCCGGCGCCGACCTCCAGCACCACGCCGGCGCCCTCATGCCCGAGAATGGCCGGAAACAGGCCCTCCGGATCGGCCCCCGACAGGGTGAACTCGTCGGTGTGGCAGATGCCGGTCGCCTTCACCTCCACCAGAACCTCGCCTGCTTTCGGGCCGTCGAGATCGACCTCGACGATCTCCAGCGGTTTTGCGGCCTCGAAGGCAACGGCGGCGCGGGTCTTCATGATTGGCGTTCTCCCAAAAAAGTTTCTCGTTCTCGCGGCGGCGCAGTCTGGCAGGCCGGCAAGCGATGCTCAACCCATCAATTGCCGCACGCGCGATCTTCGGCTTGCTTTACTCGACATCGCCCATGCGGCGCTCGGCGCTTGCCTCCTCGCCGCCCGGTTCCTCCGGCCCGACGGCGGGCGGCGGGGGCGGTGCGGGCGGCCGTTCGGGGCGCTCGGCGACCATCTCGGCGCGAAGGCGCGGCAGGGCATCGGGGTAGTCCTGCTGGATGAAGGCGATGAGGCCTTCGCGCACCTCGCAGCGCAAGTCCCACGCCAGGCCGGAATTGCGCGCGCTCACCAGCACGCGCACCTCCATGGTGGTCTCCTTGGCGTCGGTGACCTGCAGGTTGACCACCTGCCCGTCCCATTTCGGGTTGTCCTTCACCAGCTCGTTGCACCTTCTCGCGCAGCGCATGCACCGGCACCGTGTAATCGAGATGCAGAAACACGGTGCCGATGATGTCGGCGCTGATGCGGGTCCAGTTCTCGAACGGCTTTTCGAGGAAATAGGACAGCGGCACCACCAGCCGCCGCAGATCCCAGATCTTGACCACCACATAGGTGGCGGTGATCTCCTCGATACGCCCCCATTCGCCTTCCACGATCACCACGTCGTCGAGGCGCATGGGCTGCGACAGGGCAAGCTGCACCCCGGCGATGAGATTGCTGAGCAGCGGGCGCGCCGCCAGGCCCACCACCAGCCCGGCCACGCCCGCCGAGGCAAACAGGCTGAAACCGTACTGGCGCACCGAATCGAAGCTCATCAGCGCGAAGGCCGCCGTGAGAATGACGATCAGCACGTTGAGCGAGCGCTTGAGCACCCGCGCCTGGGTGACCGCCTTGCGCGCCTGCAGGTTGTCCTCGACATCGAGACTGGAAGCCGCCGACATAGCGCTCGGTCGCGATATTGGTGGCGATCAGGATTACCCAGCCCATGAGCACGATAGCGGCCGCCACCAGCGCCTTGCGCGCGTTGGCTCCGACCTCTGGCGACAGCGGGATGATGGGCAGCGCCACATCGACCGCCAGCATCACCACGGCGAAACGCACGATGCGCCGCGTCCTGAGGAAGATGTCCGCGCACCAGCGACGTCCAGCGATGGGCCTGCCGCTGCACCAGCGCGATGATCAGCGATTGCAGGAAGAAGGCAACGACGACGATGAGCGCGAACACCCCGGCGGCGATCAGCCAGGGCGGCGCCCACGCCAGCATGGGAAAGAGCTCGATGATGCGTTTTGCCGTCATCGCTCCTGCTTTGCGAGGTGCTGCCCGCGACGACGGTCGCTCGGTGCAACGGCGCCTACGGTGCCAGGCTAACGCATCCGCGCTGCACGGCACAACCGGCCGTATCGGCGAGAGGCAACCCTCAGTGGGCGAGAACCTCCGCCGGCAGCCAGGTCGGATCGGCGCTCGGCCGCCTCGTTTCCCAGATCCCCGGGCCGCCTTGAGCGCTGCGTCCTGCCCGGAAAGATAGGCACCGTGCGCCGTGGCGTTGGCGAAGGGGTGGAAGGCCTCGCCGGCGAAAAGGAGCGGGGCCAGATCGGCCTCGATCATGGCATCGCGCGCCGCGGCCTTGCCCGGCCGCGCCGAGGCATAGCCGCCGCGAATGAAGGGATCGCGGGTCCAGCCGGTGGTGGCGGCGCCTGTGATCTTGCCGCGGATCGAGGCCCCGAAGGCGGAAACCAGTTTTTCGATGAAGAAGTCGATGCGCGCGGCTTCGCCCTCGGCGGCGAGATCGCGCGCGAAATGTCCGGCGATGTGGCCGATGGCGATGGGACGCCCGAACGGTCCGATCTCCATGTTGAGTGGCTCGGAGCCTTGCGGATCGACGATCTCGCAGCCGACGTGACCGAATTCGCTGAAGGTCTCGTCGTTCACCGCCACCGCCATCTTCTCGTAGGTCCCGCACGGCACCGCCGCCAGCGCCTCGGCAAAATCCTCCGGCAGCGCCGGGCTGAAGCGTATCGCGCCGGACTTGAGCACATTGACGGAGGCCGTGACGATGACGGCATCGGCCGCGATGATGCCCTCAGGCGTTTCCACCCGCATGCGGCTGCCGGCCTGGGCGATCCAGCTTGCCGGGCAGCCGAGGCGGATGGGCAGCGCAGACGCCAGCCGCGCAATCAGCGCCCCATAGCCGTCGCGCACCCGCAGGTTGACATGGGTGTCCTCGAAGCGGCCGTAATCGAGCGCGGAAACCTCTTGCGGCTCGGCCGAGGTCATGAGCTTCATCCAGTGGCCGAGGACCGGCGCCAGCGGGTCGCCCTCCGCCATGAAAGCGCTCGCCGCCACGTCGCGGCCCGAGACGGCCACGCGCTCGAGGTAGTCCCACACCTCGAGTCGCGCTTTCGACTCCATGTCCCAGCGGCCGTTCACGAACATGGGCGCGGTGATAGCGTCCTGCCGCGGCGCGTAGCCATGGCCGATGCGGTCGGCGATTTCGCGCAACGGGTTTATGTCGGCGGAATGGAACCAGTGGCAGCCATGATCCCACAGATGCCCCAGGCTCGCGGATTCGCTGAAGGCGCGGCCGCCCACCCGGTCCTTGGCCTCGATGATGAGGAAGTCGACGCCCAGACGCTTGAGCGCCATCCCGGCGCCGACGCCGGCAGCGCCGGCCCCGACGATCACCACCTGCGGTTCGCGCGATACCCCCATCAGGCCTCTTCCGGCGGCGTCGCGGAAGGGGCCGGGCGGGTGCGGTTGAGGGTGATGAAGGCATAATCGGCCGAATCCTCCGGGCCCGCCTTCATCTCCTTGCGCTCGACCTCGGCCCAGCGCGAGGGATCGGGATCGCGAAAGAAGGTATCGCCGTCCACCTCCATATCGACCCTCGTTAAGTAGATGCGGCCCGCCTTGGGGCGGATCTGGTCATAGATCTGGCCGCCGCCGATCACCATGATCTCGTCCTTGCGCCGCCGCTTGGCAAAACGCTCGGCCAGCGCCACCGCCTCCTCGATGGAGTTGACGGTGTACACCTGCGGATTGTCGATGATCTCGCCACGCGTGACCACGATGTTGTCGCGGTCGATGAGCGGCTTGCCGATGCTCTCATAGGTGCGCCGGCCCATGATCACCGGATGGCGCAGGGTGAGCTTCTTGAACTTCTTGAGGTCGGACGGCAGCCGCCAGGGAAGCGCGTTGCGGGCGCCGATGACGCCATTGCGCGAGGCCGCGACAACCAATGAGATCCGCATCCTTTATATTCCCACTCTCGACCCCGCATGGATTGTGGGGCGCATCGCCGTCGTGCTCAAGAGTACCGCAGGTTGTAGGGCCTGGAACCCCTCAGATGAGCCCGCCGCCCTCGTCCTTGTCGCTGCCCAGTCGCTCCAGCGCCTCGCCGGTGAGGCGGAAGACAGTCCACTCGTCCATGGCTTTCGCCCCCAGCGCCTGGTAGAAATCGATGGTCGCCTCGTTCCAGTCGAGCACCCACCATTCGAGCCGTCCCAGTCCTTCATCGAGGCAGCGCTTGGCCAGCGTCGCCAGCAGCGCCTTGCCGATGCCGCGCCCGCGCAAGCGCGGCTCCACGAAGACGTCTTCGAGGTAGATGCCGTGGCGGCCGCGGAAAGTGGAAAAATTGTAAAACCACAAGGCAAAGCCGGCAGGAACGCCGTTCCATTCGGCGATGTCGGCAAAGACACGCGGATTGGGCGAGAACAGCGCCGCGTTGAGCTGCGCCTCGCTGACCTCAACCTCATCGAGCAGGCCTTCGTATTCGGCCAGCTTGCGGATGAACCCGATCACCGAGCCGGCATCGCCGGGACGGGCAGGACGGATGATGAGGCTCATATCGCCACCGGCGCCTTGATATGGGGATGGGCCTGATAGTTCACGATCTCAAAGTCCTCGTAATCGAAGCCGTCGATTGCCGCAATCTCGCGTTTCAGCACCAGCCGCGGCAGGGGGAACGGTTCGCGCTTGAGTTGTTCATCGGTCTGCTGGAGATGGTTGAGGTAGAGATGGGCATCGCCGAGCGTGTGGATGAACTCCCCGGGCCTGAGGCCCGTCACCTGCGCCATCATGTGGGTGAGGAGCGCATAGGATGCAATGTTGAACGGCACGCCGAGAAAGATATCGGCCGAACGCTGGTAGAGCTGGCACGACAGCTGCCCGTCGGCCACCCAGAACTGGAACAGGCAATGGCACGGCGGCAACGCCATCAGGTCGACATCGGCCGGATTCCAGGCGGTGACGATCAGGCGGCGCGAATCGGGGCTCTTGCGGATGCGCTCGACCACGTGCGCGATCTGGTCGATGGTGCCCCCATCGCGCGCCGGCCACGAGCGCCACTGCGCCCCGTAGACCGGCCCGAGATCGCCGCTGTCATCGGCCCATTCGTCCCAGATGCTGACGCCGTGCTCATTGAGGTAAGCGACGTTGGTATCGCCCTTGAGGAACCACAAGAGTTCATAAATGATCGACTTCAGGTGCAGCCGCTTGGTGGTCACCAGCGGAAAGCCTTGCGCCAGATCGAAGCGCATCTGGTGGCCGAACACCGACAGGGTTCCGGTCCCGGTGCGGTCGTCCTTGCGGATGCCATGCTCACGCACCCGCGCCATGAGGTCGAGATACTGTCGCATTGCCAAGATTCTGGCGCGATTCCATCGCGCCCGAAAAGCCCCCTTTGGCCGCTGGGCCACACACGCCACAAATCGTTCGCCATAGCAAGCGTCAGCCCTTTCAAATTCTGCTTTTTCCCCTATATTCTGGGGTGTCGGCTTTCGGGTCGGCTATGGCGATAAACGGCCATCATAATAAACCTATCGGACCCGGGGGCGGTACCCGGCACCTCCACCACAAGCCGTCTGGCTGAGTTGGTGGTTCACCCGGACGGCTTTTGCTGGGGGTGAAACAGGATCGACGAGGGCGTAAAGGATGGGCTTTTGCCCGGCATGGTTCCGCCGTTATCGGGCCGAAACGTAGTTGCGAATGACAACTATGCTCCGGTTGCTCTCGCTGCGTAACGCAGTGCGACTGACCGAAACTGAACTCCTGTAGCTTAGCCGCTGCAGGCGGGGTCCGGCGGGCACCTGGCAACAGAAGCCCGCCACTCGTTTTTCGCAATTTGGCCCCATCATCCCACTTATGTGTCCGCAACGATCTGGCGTTGGCCGGGTCGGGGGCTGTATGATTGTGTGAGTTGACGATTGGGAGCGCACATGCCCGACGACCAGATGAATTATGCCTCGCTCGCCCAGGAAGCCCTGCGCGGCGTGGTACGGCTGGCCCTGCGCAAGGTGGCGCGCGAGGGCCTGCCGGGCGAGCATCACTTCTTTATCGCCTTTACCACCACCCATCCCGGCGTGGTGATCTCCGAACGCCTCAAGAGCCGTTATCCCGAAGAGATGACCATCGTGATTCAGCACCAGTTCTGGAATTTTTTGGTGCGCGAGCGCGATTTCGAGGTGGAATTGTCCTTCGACAATATCCCCGAGCGGCTGGTGGTACCATTCGCCGCTATCAAGGGTTTTCTCGACCCGCATGTGCAGTTCGGCCTGCAATTCGAGCCTGCGCCTGAGGAAGAAGGCGAGACCACCGCCGCCGCCCCGGCGAGCGAGGCCGTCGTCGCGCCAGCGGCCGGCGATGCTGCGCCGGCGCCCGCCTCCAATGATGATTCCAAAGTCGTGTCGATCGACGCCTTCCGCAAGAAATGAACCCTTTCCGCCTGATCGCCTTGAGTCTTGCCGCGCTGACGGGCGTGCTTGTCGTTGTGCCCTCGACCATGGCCCAGAGCACTGCGCCCACCGCCAGCGAGCCCGCCCCGCTGGTCGTCGCGGCCAATACCGCGCCGGGGAATTTCGGCAAGACCCCGGCCAAGGTCCTGTTCGGGCGCATGAAGACGCCGACCACGGGCAAGGCTCGGGCCATCGGCTTTTATGCCCGCGGCTGCATGACCGGCGCCGTGCCGCTGCCGCTCACCGGGCCGGCCTGGCAGGTCATGCGTCCCAGCCGCAACCGCAACTGGGGCAACCCCGAACTCATCGCCCTGATCGAGCGCCTGGGCAAGGAGGCGCGCGCCGAGGACGGCTGGAACGGCCTTCTGGTGGGCGATCTCTCGCAGCCGCGCGGCGGCCCCATGACCTCCGGCCATGCCAGCCATCAAGTGGGGCTAGATGCAGATATCTGGCTCACCCAGATGCCCGCCCACGAGCTCAACACGCATGAGCGCGAGACCATGTCGGCCACCTCGGTGATCAAGAGCCGCTTCGAGGTCAATCCCAAGGTGTGGACCCTGGCGGATGCCCGCCTCATCAAGCGCGCCGCCTCTTACCCGCAAGTCGAGCGCATCTTCGTGCATCCGCCGATCAAGAAGTTCCTGTGTGAATGGGCCCACGACAAGGGCGCCTGGCTCGCCAAGGTGCGCGCCTACTACGGCCATTATGCGCATTTCCACATCCGCATCCGCTGTCCCAGGGGCTCGTCCCAGTGCAAGCCGCAGGCACCGCCGCATCCCAAGGACGGCACCGGGTGCGGTGCCGAGCTCGCCTACTGGCTCTCCGACAAGCCGTGGCGCAAGCCCGGCAAGCCCGTCAAGCCGGTGAAGCCCAGGCCGCCCATCACCATGGCCCAGATGCCGCACGCCTGCAGTGCGGTGCTGGGGATGCACTGATCCGTTCGGCGATACACGCGACCGTCATCCGCCCTGTCGTTTTCGCTGATGTCACCGTCACGGCGGCGTGCTAACGATTCTGAGACGCAACCCTCCTTTCTGCGGGACCGTTTCCTCATGACCGACATTGCCGCCTTCTCCCAGCCCGGCCGCTTCTGGCGCGGCAATCTTCACACCCATTCCACCCTCTCCGACGGCGCCCTGCCGCCGGAACGGGTGATCGAGGCCTATCAGAACGCCGGCTATGACTTCCTCATGCTGTCGGAGCATTTCCTCAAGCGTTTCGACTGGCCCATGGCCGATACCCGCCACATGCGCTCCAACCGCTTCACCACCCTGATCGGCGCCGAACTGCACGCCCCCAACACCTCCGTGGGCGAGCTCTGGCACATCGTCGGCGCCGGCCTGCCGCTCGACTTCGAGCCTTGCGGCGATGACGAGACCGGCCCCGAGATCGCCCGCCGCGCCGCCCAAGCCGGTGGTTTCATCGGCATTGCGCATCCCTCATGGTCGCAGCTCACCATCGAGGACGGGAAGGCCATCGACGTCGCCCATGCGGTGGAAATCTACAATCACGGCTGCGCCGTGGAGAACGACCGCGGCGAAGGCTGGTACCTGCTCGACCAGCTGCTCAACCAGGGCCGGCGCCTCAATGCCTTTGCCACCGACGATGCCCATTTCCGCCACGGCGATTTCGACGCCTTCGGCGGCTGGGTGCACGTGAAGGCCGAAAGCCTCGATCCCGACGCCATCCTCGAAGCGCTGAAGGCTGGCCATCACTATTCCAGCCAGGGCCCGCAGATCCACGAGCTTTCAGTGAGCGGCAAGGAGGTGACGATCGCCTGCTCGCCGGTCAACGCCATCACCATCATGGGCGGCACCTCGCGCACCGTGACCCGCGTCGGCCGCCATATCACCGGCGGCACCTTCGATCTCGACAAGCTCTCCGACACATGGCTGCCGGGCGGTGAGACGGCATGGCTGCGGGTGGCGATCATCGACGCCGCCGGCAGGCGCGCCTGGTCCAATCCCGTGTGGCGCGACGACGTCTGAGGCCCGGCCACGGCCTTGCGCACCGTAAGGTCAACTGACAACATGGCGGCATGGAGTCCACCGCCCAGCAACTGACGAGCCTCGATGAAATCGCCCTCGTCTCGCTGGTGGCCGTCGCCCTCGGCCTTGGCTGCATGCGCCTGAGGCAACCGCCCATCGTCGGCTATATCATCGCCGGGGTGGTGCTGGGCCCTACCGGCTTCGGGCTGGTGCAGCAGTCGCACGCCATCGAGGTTCTGGCCGAGCTGGGCGTGCTGCTGCTCCTGTTCCTCATCGGCATGGAAATCTCCATCCGCGCCTTCGTCATGGTGCTGAAGCCGGCAAGCGTCATTGCCGCCGGACAGATCGTCACCGCACTCCTCATCACCTGGGGGTTCGGTGCTCTCGCCGGCTGGACGTTCGAGCAGAGGGTGCTGCTCGGCTTCATCATCGCCGTCTCGTCGACGGCCGTGACCCTGAAGATCCTGGAGGAAATCCGCGAGCTGCGCAGCGAGGTCGGGCGCATAACCGTGGGGGTGATGATCGCCCAGGACATGGCCATCGTGCCCATGCTGATCGTCGCCAACGGTTTTGGCGGCGAGGGCGGCTCGGTCTTCCTGCTGGTGGTCAAGATGGTGCTGGCGATCGGCCTTCTTGCCGGCCTCATCTACTATCTCGCCAAGCCGGGCAAGTTTCGCCTCCCCTTCACCGAGGTGCTGGAGGACAAGCCCGACGTCATCGCGCTTGGTGCGCTCGCCTGGTGCTTTACCGCCGGAACCGTGTCGAGCCTGCTCGGCCTGTCGCCCGCCTATGGCGCCTTCATCGCCGGGCTGGTGGTGGCCAACTCGACGCTGAGGGCCGAGGCCATCGAGGTCACCTATCCGATACAGAGCCTCTTCCTGTTCGTCTTCTTTCTCTCCATCGGCCTTGCTCATCGACCTCGACTACATCGTCTCCAACTGGCTCCTCGTCATCACCTTCACCTTCGGCGTCATCCTGTTGAAGACGGTGATCAACGTCTCCCTGACGCGCCTGGCCGGGCTGTCGCTGGGCGTGGCGCTGACGGCGGGCCTGTCCATGTCGCAGGTTGGCGAGTTCTCCTTCGTGCTGGCGGCGACGGGCCTGCGCAACGGCATCCTCGATGCCGGCACCTACCGCCTTGCCTTGTCGGTCATCGCCCTGTCGATCCTCTTGTCGCCGGCCTGGATGGCGGCGGCGCGCCGCTTCCACGACATCGCCCGTTCCGGCGTCTCCTCCTACCGCGTGGCATTGACCGAGAGCCTATGGCGACGAGCTGGCAAGCCTCGGTGAGCGCTCCGCCCGGTTGCGCCGCCTGCATCAGCGCTCGCGCATCTACGCCCGCGCCCTGCGCATGGCCTGGCGTCGAAGGCAGCGCTGATCGATGCCCATGCTCGAACTGGACCGCCCGCGCCGCCCATGGTAAGCCCGCGCTGGACCCTATCCTTCGCGGCGAGAGACCCAGCCATGACCAAGACCCGCATCGAGACCGACACTTTTGGCCCCATCGAGGTACCCGCCGACCGCTACTGGGGCGCCCAGGCCCAGCGCTCCATCGGCAATTTCCGCATCGGCTGGGAGCGCCAGCCGGCCCCTGTCGTCAGGGCGCTCGGCATCGTCAAGCGGGCCGCCGCCGAGACCAACATGGCGCTGGGCAGGCTGGACAAGAAAGTCGGCAACGCCATCGTCGCCGCCGCCCAGGAAGTGATCGACGGCAAGCTCGACGACCACTTCCCGCTGGTGGTGTGGCAGACCGGCTCCGGCACCCAGTCCAACATGAACGCCAACGAGGTGATCTCCAACCGCGCCATCGAGATGCTGGGCGGCAAGATGGGCTCGAAATCGCCGGTGCATCCCAACGACCATGTCAACATGAGCCAGTCGTCCAACGACACCTATCCGACCGCCATGCACGTGGCCGCCGCCGAGCAGGTGGTGCGCGAGCTCATCCCCGCCCTCACCCACCTCCACAAGGCGCTCGACAAGAAGGCGAAGAAGTGGGCGAAGATCATCAAGATCGGCCGCACCCACACCCAGGACGCCACGCCGCTCACCCTCGGCCAGGAGTTTTCCGGCTATGCCGCGCAAGTCGAGAACGGCATCGCCCGCATCCAGCAAACGCTTCCCGCCCTCATGCAGCTCGCGCAAGGCGGAACCGCCGTCGGCACCGGCCTCAATGCGCCGAAGGGCTTTGCCGAGAAGGTGGCGCGCAACATCGCCAAGATCACCAGGCTCAAGTTCACCACCGCCCCCAACAAGTTCGAGGCGCTGGCCGCCCATGACGCCATGGTGATGACCCACGGCGCCATCAACACGGTGGCGGCGTCCCTGTTCAAGATCGCCAACGACATCCGCTTCCTCGGCTCCAGGCCCGCGCTCGGGGCTGGGCGAACTGGCGCTGCCGGAAAACGAGCCCGGCTCCTCCATCATGCCGGGCAAGGTGAACCCCACCCAGTGCGAGGCCCTCACCATGGTGTGCACGCAAATTTTCGGCAATCACTCGACCCTCACCTTCGCCGACTCGCAAGGCCATTTCGAGCTCAACGTGTTCAATCCGGTGATGGCCTACAACTTCCTCCAGTCGGTGCGCCTGATGAGCGATGCCGCCCGCAGCTTTACCGACAACTGCATCGCCGGCATCGAGCCGCGCTACGACAACATCAAGGCCGGCCTCGACCGCTCGCTCATGCTGGTGACGGCGCTTGCCCCCACCATCGGCTACGACAAGGCCGCCGAGATCGCCAAGACCGCCCACAAGCGCGGCACCACCCTGAAGGAAGAGGCACTGCGCCTCGGCTATGTCACGGCCGAGGAATTCGACGCCGTCGTGCGGCCGGAAAACATGATCGGGCCGAAATAGAAAGATGGCCGAGATCGTCAACCTGCGCCGCGCGCGCAAGGCCAAGGCGCGGGCGGAAAAGGACAAGGCGGCGGAGCAAAACCGCGTCCGTTTCGGCCGCACCAAGGCGGAAAAGACCGCGTCCCGCGCCGAGGAAGACCGGGCCGCCCGCCGCCTCGATCAGTTGAAACGCGAGCGCGATGACTGACGGCCCGCTCGCCAAGCGTTCGGTCACCATCGCCGGTCACCGCACCAGCCTGTCGCTGGAGCCGGAGTTCTGGCAGGCGCTAAAGCTGCTGGCGCGCCGCGACGGCCGCTCGCTCGCCGCCACCATCGCCGCCATCGACGAGATCCGCGGAGCACAGAACCTCTCAAGCGCCGTCAGGGTTCACGTGCTGCGGGCATTGATGAAAGACAGCCCGCTCTGAAATCAGCGCTTGCCGAAGGGCAACTCGGTGCGCACCTGTGGCGTTAGCGGGATGGGCGCGGCCTGCACGTTGAACAGGGATTGCGGCTGCGACTTCCTGCGCACGGCGCGGGCGGCGGCGGCGGCGCAACAGCGGGCTGCTGCGCCGGGTAGAGCGTTGAAATCCTCCGGCACCGGCGGCTTCTTCTTGGGCACCGGGACCAGCGCGGCATCCACCTGGGCGTTGCTGCTATCGGGCGGAGCGGAGCGCATCGGCGCCCTGCCCTGGTCCGTGGTGCTCCATGCCCTCATCTCGTTCAGCCTGCGCTGGACCTCCTCTCGGGTGCGGTCCCTGATCTCCTGCTCGCGCTTGAACTGCTCTTCTTCCTGGCGCATCTGCTTCTCGCGCATCTGCAGCTCTTCCAGCTTCTTGAGGCTCTCGTTGAGCACCTTGACCACGAGAAAATTCTTCAAGGCCTGGGTATCGGTGGAGCGCTCGCAGCGCGAACGGGTGCCCGGCATAGGCGACCTCGAAGGCGGGCACACCCTTCGGGGCGGGCGAGATCGAGATCGATGGCGATGTCGGCCTTGCCCTCGGCCGGCTCGAACAGCACCCGCAACTGGCCCTTGGCATCGCTCCCCGTCACCGCCAGCGGCGAGGCGGTCAAGAGCCCCTTTTCGAGGCTCAAGGTGCCCTCGCCACCGGTAAACGCCATGTCGCCGGCGGTGAGCGAATCGCGCAACAGCCGGTCGACATCCTCCGGCGTGGTGGCGCTTTCGAGATCGCGCGAGAAGGTGCTTGGCGAGATGTTGTTGAGGACGCCGGAGGTCGAGCTTGTAGGTGCCGCTCGCCTTGGCCGCGGTGGCGAGGCCTTGCGGCGAGCGCCCCTCGCCGGCAAAGCGCAAGGCGATGTCGCCTAGACCCGAGATGACATGGGCGCCGTCGCTGCGCTGGAAGATCGTTTCCAGCGGCAGGCGCCCGGCGATATCGCCCGTCATCTTGACGCCCGTCTTGCCCGGCTCGGCGGCAAGCGCCAGCGACACCGGATCGCCGCCATTGGCCCTCCCCTCGGCCTTGACCGTCACCTTCTTGCCCGAGGCCGTGACATCGAGCGTGGCGGGGTTCAGCGCCAGCCCCGGCATCAGTTCAAGCGCTTCGACGCGTGAGCTTCGCATCGATGCCGGCCGGCACCCCGAAATCCTCCGGAAACGGCGTGGTGAAGTCGTGCGGCTTGCCGTCGTGTGGCAGCATGATCGCATTGAGGATCCATGGCGCCGAAACCCGCCCCAGGTCGAGCCGCGCCGTGACCGCCGGCACCTCGCCCGTCAGATCGGCGCCGACGCGGCCCTGATAGCTGATGCCCGCCAGAGTGCCGTTGAGGTCGTCGATCCTCACCTTGCCGTCCTCGGCGCTGAGCCCGCCCTCGCCCGAGAGCACCTGCGCCATGGGCGAAAGCTCGCCCGCCGGCACCCCCAGCGCCCGATAGACCTGGTCGGCGCGTTCGGCCAGCAGCGCCAGCCGGCCGTTTAGCCTTGGCCCCGCATGACCCTCGCCCAGCGTTCCCACGAACTGGATGCGCCCGCCATAGGCCGAGGCATCGAAGGTCGTGGCAAGGCCGCGCGCATAGCTGCCGGTGCTGGTGAAGGCCAGCCGCGCGGCGGCGTCCTCGCTGGCCTTGCTGTCAAGACCCCGAGAGCGCGAGCACCGCCGCGCTCGAAGGATCCTTGGCCTCGGCCGAGACGTGCACTTCGCCGTCCTTCCACTTGCCCGCCTTGCCGTCGAAGCTGGCGTTGATCGAGAGGTCGGTCTTGCCGAACACCCCCTTCACCTTGAGGTTGCCGGTGGTGTTGTCGTCCTCCGAAGTCGCCTGGCCCACCACATCGAGATTGAGCGGCTTGAGCGCCGCCAGACGGTCATAGATGGTGGCGGTGTCGCCGCGCCCGGCAAGGCCGAGGAGCTGGAACAGTCCTTGCGGATCGCTGGCCGTCACCTTGGCGTTGATGGAGCCGGCCACCGCCTGCTTGGGAAACTGCAAAAGGCCCGTCATGTCGAGGCGCGCGCCCGCCACGTTGCCTACATCGACGGTCCTGAACTCGATGCCGTTCTCGTTGGCGCCCATGTCGATGGCCACGTCCTCGGCCTCGACCCCGTTGAGCTTCAGGCGGCCGGCATTGGCGGTGAGACGAAAATCGCCCAGCCCCATGCTGCGGGCGACGATGTCGATGCCGGCGAGCACCGGATTGGCCTCTTCGCTCACCATGGTGAAGCCGTCGGGCGCATAGCGGTCGATATCGAGCCGGTCAACATCGAGCCGCACCGCCACCGAAGGCGCATCGCCGCCTGCCAGCCGCACGCTGCCGCCGATCTTGCCGCCGTCCAGTTCGCCGGCGATATCGCTGAGCCGCAGCGCGGTGGCCGAAACGTCGGCCTTGGCCTTGAAGTTGAGCTGTCCGCGCGACCCCGACCACACCTTGGCGATGTCGCGCGCCGAGGAGGGTGCCGCCCACTCGACGAGGTCGCGGATGGCAAGCGAATCGAGATCGATGTCGCCGATGAGCTGCGGACCCGAGGCGCCGGCGACGAAGGCGCCTGAAAAGCCGAACCGGGTCTGGCCGGGAAGCCGCACCTCAAGCCGCCTGAAGACCAGTTGCCGGCGCGAGATGGTGGCATCGAGGCTGGCGCCGTCGAGGCTGCTGCCGGCAACCACCAGGCTCTTGATGCCGAGCCTCACATTGGCGGTAAGCCTGTCCGGAAGCAGCTCCTGCGCCGCCGCCAGCGAGTCGAGACTGGAGGGCGAATAGACAAGCGCCCGCCCGCGCTTGCCGGTGACGGCGTCGACATCGAGCTTGGCGGCCTGGAGGTCGGCATCGACCACGATGGCCGAGCCGAGCCGCACCACCGCCTTGCCGGTCAACAGGTTGGCGGCATCGAGCGCATGCGCGGGATAGAGCTCGATCTTGTCGAACGTCACCGTATCGTTGCGCACCTTGACGGCGGAAGAGAACACCAGCGGCTTGAGGCCGGTCTCCCTGTCGCCCTTGCCGTCGACGGGCCGGGCCGGCTTGAGCTTGAGGTTGCCGGATATGACATCGGCGCGCGCCCCGCCGACCTCGCCGTCGAAGGTGTAGATGATACCGCTGCCGTCGGCCGGATTGAGCCTCACCCCCACCCTGAGCGGCTCGCCGCCGTGGTATTTCCCGGTGGTGAGCGACACATCCACCGGCTGGCCGTGATAGCTGGCCTTGCCGTTGAAGCGCCACGGGCCGTCGAGCGCGGGGGCGGAGAGCTGGGCGTTGACATCGTCGAGCTGGGCAAGCCCGCCGCGCCGGCCGTCGCCCACCACCATGGTCCCCCGGCTGATGGTGATGCCGCTCACCGCGATGTGCTCGGCGCTCACATAGTCGGTGACCTCGAGCTTGGGGTGCAGCTCCCAGGTGGCGCCGCCGGCGGCCAGACGCTCGAGCCCGAACACCGGCTGGTCGATGTCGAGCTGCTCGATCTGCACCTGCCCGCGGATCAGCGGCGCCAGCGCCAGATGCGCCTCGATGTGCCCGGCCAGCAGCAGGTCCTGCGTCTGCGCCCCTGGCGGATTGGCGATATGGACGTCCTCCATGATGAGGACAGGCCACGGAAACAGCCTGACATCGATGAGGCCGTCGACCCGCACGTCACGGCCGGTGAAGCGGCGGCCATAGGCCTCGATGTCGCCGCGCCACTGGGTCCAGTCGATGAAGGGCGGCACCGCCAGCGCGGCCGCCGCGATGAGGATCACCACGATCCCCAGGAACAGAAGCGGTGAGCGCCAGGCGCTCATGGTGTGCCGCATCCCGTCATCGCCTCGGCGTCCTTACAGTTAAAAGGTCACGATCTTGTCCGGGTTCATGATGTCGTCCGGATCGAGCGCCCGCTTGATGGCGCGCATCACCTTGAGGCCGGCACCGTGCTCGGCCTCGAGAAAGCGCATCTTGCCACGCCCCACGCCGTGCTCGCCGGTGCAAGTGCCATCCATGGCGATGGCGCTGAGGATGAGACGCTCGTAAAACGCCTTGGCGCGGGCGATTTCGTCTTCATCGGCCGGATCGATGAGCACCGAGACATGGAAATTGCCGTCGCCCACATGGCCGACGATCGGCCCGACCAGCCGGCTTTCCTCGAGATCGCGCTTGGCCTCGCTGACGCATTCGGCCAGCCGTGATATGGGCACGCACACATCGGTCGCAAAGGCCTTGCAGCCGGGACGCATGGCGAGGCAGGCATAATAGACGTCGTGGCGCGCCTGCCACAGCTTCTGGCGGTCTTCCTCGTGCGCCGTCCACTCGAAGGGACCGCCGCCGAATTCGGCCGCGATCTCGCCAAAGCTTTCCGACTGCTCGTGCGTGCCGGCCTCGCTGCCGTGGAATTCCAGGAACAGGGTCGGCTGCTCCTTCAATGAGAGCTTGGAATAGGCGTTGCAGGCCTTCACCTGCACCTCGTCGGCCAGCTCGATGCGCGCCACCGGAATACCCATCTGGATGGTGGCGATGACCGCGTTGCAGGCGGCCTCGACGCTGGGAAACGGGCACACGCCGCCGACGATCGACTGCGGGATGCCGTGCAGCCTGAGGGTGATCTCGGTGATGACACCAAGCGTGCCTTCCGAGCCGACGAACAGGCGGGTGAGATCGTAGCCGGCCGACGACTTCTTGGCGCGGCTGGCGGTGCGCACCACCTCGCCGTTGGCGAGCACCACTTTCAGGCTCACGACGTTCTCGCGCATGGTGCCGTAGCGCACCGCGTTGGTGCCCGAAGCGCGCGTCGCCGCCATGCCGCCGATGGAGGCATCCGCCCCCGGATCGATGGGAAAGAACAGGCCTGTGTCACGCAAATAGGCATTGAGCTGCTTGCGCGTCACCCCCGGCTCCACCCGGCAATCGAGGTCCTCGGCATTGACCTTGATGATGTTGTTCATCTGCGAGGTATCGATGCACACCCCGCCGCGCGTCGCCGCGATATGGCCTTCGAGCGATGTGCCGGTCCCGTAGGCCACCACCGGCACCCGGTATCTGGCGCACACCTTGACGATCGAGCCTGCACCTCCTCGCCCGAGCGCGCGAAGGCGACCGCATCCGGCGTGCCGCCCGGATCCCAGGTCAGGTCCTTGCCGTGCTGCTCGCGCACCGCCTGGCCCGTCGACAGCCGGTCGCCGATGAGCCCGGCGATCTCGGCCAGGGCCTGAGAAACGCTGTTGCGCCTGAGCGCTGCCTGTTCCGCCATGAAGTGACCTTCCCACGCCTCACGGGGCGCCTGTTGCGATGCGCTTTCGCCGCCCGGCGCCTTCTGCTATTCACGCCCTTCGCACTATACAGACTTTCAGGCCCCGGCGAACAGGTTGCGAGGCAAAGATGACGGATTTCGGTCACCCATTCATCGGTTCGATCAAGCGGGTCGAGGACCAGTGGATCGACTACAACGGCCACTTCAACATGGCCTATTACGGCGTCCTGTTCGACCGCACCGGCGATGAGGCCTTCGAGCTGGTGGGGCTGGGGCCGGACTATGTGAAGCGGCATAATGCCTCGTTCTTCACGCTGGAGGCCCATTTCACCTATCTCAGGGAGCTCGCCGCCGGCGACAGCGTCAAGGTGACGGTGCAGCTTCTCGACTACGACGCCAAGCGCTTTCACTACGTGCAGGAGATGTTCCATGCCAGCGACGGCTGGCGCGCCTGCGTCATGGAGGCGATCTGCATGCATGTCGACTTCGCCTCGAAGAAGTCGACGCCGTTCCCGGACGAGGTCCGCCACAAGCTCGCGGCCATGTACGAGGCCCACAAGGACGTCCCCGTCCCGCCCGAGGTCGGCCACCGCATCGGCATCACCCGCAAGATGGCTTGATTGTCGTTGCCGGACTTGTTCCGGCAATCCATACCCCCTGCCGGTGCGCATATCTGCGAAGGTGGTGGTTATGGATGCCCGCGACAGTTGCGGGCATGACAGCCATTGTTCGAAAGTCCCGTCAATCGCCCGCTCAGGTGTAATGGTTGGCAATCACCGCCGCGGCGATTTCGGTGGTGTCGATCACCCCCACCACATCGTCGGCGCGCGGCACCAGCGAGTTGTCGTTGACGATGATCGCATAGCTGCGGTTGCGGGTGTTCATGCGGGTGATGATCGAGTTGAGGATGTTGGTCTCCGGCGCCACCACATAGTCGCTGGACAACACCTCGCGCAGCGTCTGCCCGGCGAAGCGATCGGCCTCGTAGGGCACGGTGCCGAAGCGCACGAACCCGGCGATGCGCTGGCCCTCGGCGGCGATCACATGCATCGGCCCTTGGCCGTGCAGCGCCTCGATGGCCTCGGAGACGGGGGTATCGATCGGCAGGATCCTGAAATTCTTCGCCATCAGTTCCTTGGCCTGGCGCACCAGGTACATGTTGGTGTGGCGGATGATGGGGATCGGCCTGCCGCGATGGCGCAGCTTGACGGTATAGATGTTCTCCACGATCAGCGTCCGGCGAATGCCGACCGAGATCGCCACCGCCAGCACCAGCGGCACGATGAGCTTATAGTCTAGCGTCATCTCGAAGATCATCACGATGGCGGTCATCGAGGCACCGGTCGCCCCGCCCACCAGCGCGCCCATGCCGACCAGGGCGAATTCGGAAAGCGTGAAGCCGTGCCCCGGGAACAGGTAATCGCCGATGGCGCCCACCGCCGCGCCGAGAGTTGCGCCGATGAACAACGACGGCGAGAACACCCCGCCCGAGGCGCCCGAACCGAGGCTCACCGTGGTCGCCACGATCTTGCCCAGCAGCAGGAATATGAGCAGCAATACGCCGTAGGGCGCGCCGTTGAGGATGTCCTGGATGGTGGCGTAGCCGACGCCGGCGGTATGATAGTTTCCGGTCGTGTAGAAAAAGCCGTAGGCGAGGATGCCGATCAGCGCCATGCCGATGACGTTCTGGGTGTATTCATTGCCGGGCAGTTTCGGGAAGACATCCTCGCACCAGGCGAGGATGCGGATGAAGGCCCACGACGCTACACCGGCAGCCACGCCCAGGAACGCCGAGGCGATGAGGAGGAGATAGTCCTCCACCTTGTAGGCCGGCAGGGTGGCCAACGGAACGATGAAAGCCGGATTCACGCCGAAGGCGATGCGCCCGACAAACGTTGCCGTGGCGGTGGCCACCACCACCGGCAGGAAGGTGCGGTTGGACACCTCCGGCAGCAACAGCTCGATGGCGAACAGCACCCCGCCCAGAGGCGTGTTGAAGGTGGCGGCGATTCCGGCGCCGGCGCCGGCCGCCAGCAGCGTGATCTTCTGCCAGCGCACGAGATTGAGCATCCGCGCCAGGGTCGAGCCGAACGAGGCGCCGATCTGGATGATCGGCCCTTCGCGCCCCACCGAGGCGCCCGAACCGATGGAGATGGCCGAGGCCAGCGACTTCACCACCGCCACGATGCCGCGCACATTGCCGTTGTTGTGATAGATCGCATACATCACCTCCGGCACGCCGTGGCCCTTGGCCTCGGGCGCGAAGGTCTTGACCAGGAACACCACGATCAGCCCGCCGATCACCGGCGACAGGATGATGAACGGCCCCCACGGGCTTGGCGCATCGAAGTTGTTGGCGTCGTAGAGAAACGAGAAGGTGCCGAAGAAAAAGAGGTTGTGCGTCGCCGAGATGAGGTAGCGGAACACCACCGCGCCGACAGCGGCGACGATGCCCACGGCGAAGGCGAGGATGCACACCACTGGCAGGCTGAAGGCGCGCGCCTCTTCCGGGGCCGGCGCCTGGGCGGGCTCGACGGCTTCGAGGCCGGGTTGATCGCTGACAGACATGACGGTCCAACCCCCCGTGCGTTGAAGCTCAACATATCGACCCGGACCGGTCGAGCAACGCGATCTGCTGCCGCAAAAGGAATTATCACCTAAAAAGGTGGAGCGCGACGTGAAAGTGAAGATGACGTAGTGGTGAACCGGCAGGATCGAAAATCAAGGGGCGAAACCAGCTTTTTGCAAAGCCGGCCGTGGATTTGGCGGTTGCGTCCGCAGTGGCGGTCCAATCGGCGACAGAGCGGCGGCTCGCCGTCAATGATGCCTTCGGAGCCGGACAAGATTCAACCCAGCCTGGGCGGAGTGGCTGGACCGCGTGATCGACCCTCGGGTCCGGCACCTGGCTACCTCACCAGCACCCCAACCACGGCGCCAGTCATCAACGTCGCCAGCGTCCCCGACAAGATGGTGCGCGGACCGAGGGCAAGAATGTCGCCGCGCCGCTCCGGACACATGGCGATGAGGCCGCCGGTCATGATGCCGAGCGAGCCGAAATTGGCAAAGCCGCACAGCGCATAGGTCATGATGAGGCGCGAGCGCTCGCTCAAGGCATCGCCGGCGCCCGCCAGCTTCACATAGGCGATGAACTCGTTGAGCACCGTCTTGATGCCCATGAGCTCACCCGCGAACTGCGCCTCGCTCCACGGGATGCCGATCAGCCAGACGACGGGCGCCGCCACCCAGCCCGCCATGCGCTCCACCGTCAGTGGCGCCCCGGCGAAATCGGGGAAAAGCCCGAGCATGAGGTTGGCGAGCGCCACCAGCGCCACCATCACCACCAGCATCGCCGCCACATTGGCCAGCAGTTTCAAGCCGTCGCCGGTCCCCTCGGCGATGGCGCTCCATGACGCTGCCGCTGCCGGCGGGAACGGGGCGGGCCTTGTCGTCCCCGGCTTCGTCCGCCGTCGGTGGCGGCAGCATCAGCCGCGCCACCGTCAGGGCGGCGGGCGCGCTGATGAGGGAAGCAATGACGATATGCCCGGCCGCCCCCGGCAGCACCTTGTCGAGGATGCTGGCGTAGATCACCATCACCGTGCCCGCCACCGTCGCCATGCCGGCCGTCATCATGGCGAAGAGATCCGAACGGCTCAAGGTCGCGAGATAGGGCCGGATGAGGAGCGGTGCCTCCACCATGCCGACGAAGATGTTGGCCGCAGCCGCCGTGCCCAGCGCCCCGCCCACCCCCATGGAGCGTTCGAGCACCCAGGAAATCGCCCCTACCACCCGTTGCAGGATGCCCCAGTGATAGAGCAGCCTTGAGAGCACCGAGACCACGAGGATGAGCGGCAGCGCCTGCAGTGCCAGCACGAAGCCGTTCTGCGGCTGCGTGACGTCGTAGGGCGCCGGCCCCCCGGCCAGGAAGCCGAACACGAACTGCACGCCCTGAGCGTCGCCGCCTGCAAGCCCGCCACCGCCTTGCCCAGCGCCATGAAGACCACCGTCAGGCCCGGCACTTCGAGGAAAAGGCCCGCGACGGCGAACTGCAGCCCCAGCCCGGTGAGGCCGATGCGCAGCGCCTGCCTCGGCTCCCCGCGTCCCCGGCCCGCCAGGAGCCAGGCGGCGAGCGGCAGCACGATCACGCCGAGCGCGGCCTGAAGCTGGCCCACCGCTCAAGCCTTGCGGATGCGTTCGTGGTTGTGGATCACCTCATCGATGACGAAGCGCAGGAGCCGCTCGGCGAAATCGGGATCGAGGTGGGATTGCTGGGCGAGACTGCGCAAGCGCGCGATCTGCTTTTCCTCGCGCCCCGGATCGGCCGGCGGCAGGTCATGGTCGCGCTTGAACTCGCCCACCTTCTGGGTAAGCCTGAAGCGTTCGGCCACCAGAAAGATCATCGCCGCATCGAGATTGTCGATGGAATTGCGAAACGCCGTCAGCGCCGTCTTGATATCGTCCTGCATGTCCCCCGGTCCGCTGTTGTCTCTCGCATCGAAGCGGTCATAATTGCCCCGCCGCGCCACACCTCGCAACCGCTATTGCGACGACCGGCCGAGGAGGCCAGCCATGCGTCTACCCGAATTTGCGCCGCAAGGCATCCTCCGCCATATCGCCTTTCCCCGCTTCGTGCGTCGCATGGCACTGGCAGGAACCGCCCGGTATACCACCAGAGAGCGCCGCGGCCTGGTTGTGGCCAACCTCACCGGCTATCTCGCCACCATCTCCTCGCTGGCCTACGCCCTGACCTACGCGCTGCAGGACTTCACCGAGCTGTCGCCCATCGTCTACGGCAACCTGCTTTCCGCCGTCTGCACGGCCATAACGCCCCTGTTCCACCGTTTCGGGCGCACTGCGGCGGCCCTGTGGCTCGCCTTCGTCATCTACACCACCATCTTCTATTTCATCTCCATGCTCGGCCACGACGCCGGGGTGCAGCTCAACTACATTGGCGCCGCCGCCGTCGCCCTCGTCATCCTCGGGGTGGAGCGCCTGAAGCTTGCCATCGTCATGGCCGCCGTCGCCATGGCGATGCATGTCGCCGGCCTGGTTCCTCTATCCCGAAGAGGCCGCCGCCGTTGTCGTCGACCCGGACTTCCTCAACCAGGTCTATCTCACCTCCGCCACCAACATCATGGCTATCGTCTTCGTGATGGTGTGGTATGCGACTGGCGCTCGCCCGCGAGGCCGAACGGCGCACCGACAGCCTGCTCTACAACATCCTGCCCGTTTCCATCGTCGACCGCCTGCGCGAGACTCCGGACGAGGCGATGGCCGAGCGTTTCGAAGAGGCAACCGTCCTGTTTGCCGACCTCACCGGCTTCACCACGCTCGCCGCCCGACTGGGGCCGCGACGCGTCGTCGCCCTGCTCGATGACCTGTTTTCCGCCTTCGACGATCTCGCCACCCGCTACGGTGTGGAGAAGATCAAGACCATCGGCGATGCCTACATGGCGGTTGCGGGCGTCCCCATGCCACGCACGGGACCATGCCGCTGCGGTCGCCGACATGGCGCTGGCCATGCCCGCAGCCGCCGCCGCGGCAGGCAAGCGCCATGGCGAGACGCTGGAGATTCATGTCGGCATCGCCTCGGGCCCGGTGATGGCCGGGATCATCGGCCGCACGCGCTTTTCCTACGATGTGTGGGGCGACACGGTGAACCTCGCCGCCCGTCTCGAAGCCTGGGGCGGGTCCGGCACCATCCTCGCCAGCCGCAGCGTCGCCGAGCGCCTGACGGCAAGCCACGATTTCGAGCCGCTCGGCACGGCAGAGCTCAAAGGAATCGGCGAGGTGGAAGTCTTCCGGTTGGTGGGGAGGAAGTCGGATGAGATCGAAAACCGCCGTCCGCGATGCTATATAAGGGAGACCAGCCCCTTCGAATTGCGGACGACGCCTTTCCGGCATGACGACCAAACCAATCGGCTTTGAGGATTTCGACGACGAGCCCGCCCCCGCGGGCAGCGGCCTTGCCGCGCGCGCCGTGGCGCAGGGCGA
Source organism: uncultured Alphaproteobacteria bacterium (assembly GCA_963770075.1). GTDB lineage: Bacteria > Pseudomonadota > Alphaproteobacteria > Rhizobiales > Aestuariivirgaceae > CAVVDT01. Next base: position 24,310 of record CAVYOQ010000035.1, on the reverse strand, counting down.
GCCGCGTTACCTCTCCGGCCTCAATCCCGAGCAGCGCCAGGCGGTGGAGACCCTCGATGGGCCGCTCCTCGTCCTCGCCGGGGCCGGCACCGGCAAGACGCGGGTGCTGACCACGCGGCTTGCCCACATCCTCGCCACCCGCCGCGCCTGGCCCGGCCAGATCCTCGCCGTCACCTTCACCAACAAGGCCGCGCGCGAGATGAAGGAGAGGATCGGCATGCTCATCGGCGGCGTGGTCGAGGGCATGGCCTGGCTCGGCACCTTCCATTCCATCGCCGCGCGGATCCTGCGCCGCCATGCCGAGCTGGTGGGCCTGAAACCCGATTTCACCATCCTCGATGCCGACGACCAGCTCCGCCTCATCAAGCAGCTTCTCGTCGCCGAGAACATCGACGACAAGCGCTGGCCCGCCCGCCAGTTCGCTGCCATGATCGACGGCTGGAAGAACCGCGGCCTCACCCCCGAAAGGCTCTCCGCCGGCGAGGCGCAGAGCTTTGCCAACGGGCGCGGCGGCAAGCTCTATGCCGCAGTATCAGGAGCGCCTGAAAATCCTCAACGCCGCCGATTTCGGCGATCTGCTGCTGCTGAACCTGAAGCTGTTCCAGGAGAACGCCGACGTTCTGAAGGAGTATCAGCAGCGTTTCCGCTACATGCTGGTGGACGAGTACCAGGACACCAACGTGGCGCAATATCTGTGGCTGCGCCTGCTCGCCCAGGGCCATCGCAACATCTGCTGCGTCGGCGACGACGACCAGTCGATCTATGGCTGGCGCGGCGCCGAGGTCGACAACATCTTGCGCTTCGAGAAGGATTTTCCCGGCGCCAAAGTGATCCGCCTCGAACGCAACTACCGCTCCACCCCCCACATCCTCGGCGCCGCCTCCGGCCTCATCGCCCACAACGAGGGCCGCCTCGGCAAGACGCTGACCACCGAGAAGCTGGAGGGCGAGCAGATCACCCTGCGCGCCCATTGGGACGGCGACGAGGAAGCCCGCGCCATCGGCGACGACATCGAGTGCGCGGCAACGAAAGGGCGAACGGCTCGACTCGATGGCCATCCTGGTGCGCGCCTCGTTCCAGATGCGCGCCTTCGAGGACCGCTTCATCACCCTTGGCGCTGCCCTACCGCGTCATCGGCGGCCCGCGCTTTTACGAGCGCGCCGAGATCCGCGATGCGCTCGCCTATCTCAAGGTCACCGTCTCGCCCGACCATGACCTTGCGTTTGAGCGCATCGTCAACGTCCCCAAGCGCGGCATCGGCAATACCTCGGTGAAGAAGATGCATGGGCTGCGCCCGCGCCGAAGGCATCTCGCTTTATGCCGCGGCGCAAAAGCTCATCGAGACCGACGAACTGACGGCCAGGACCCGCACCTCCCTGCGCGGCCTGCTCGACAGCTTTACCCGCTGGCGCATGACCCTCGACGGCCTGCCCCACACCGAGCTTGCCGAGATCATCCTCGATGAGTTGGGCTATACCGAGATGTGGCTTGAGGACCGCTCGCCCGATGCGCCCGGGCGGCTTGAAAACCTGAAAGAACTGGTGCGCTCCATGGGCGAGTTCGACAACATGACGGGCTTCCTCGAGCACGTCTCCCTGGTCATGGATGCCGATACGGGCAATGCCGACGACAAGGTCTCGATCATGACCCTGCACGGCGCCAAGGGCCTTGGAGTTCGACACCGTGTTCCTGCCCGGCTGGGAGGAAGGCCTGTTCCCCCACCAGCGTTCGCTGGACGAAAACGGCAAGGCGGGGCTGGAGGAGGAACGGCGCCTTGCCTATGTCGGCATCACCCGGGCCAGGCACAACGCCATCATCTCCTTTGCCCAGAACCGGCGGGTGCACAACCTGTGGCAGACGGGCCTGCCCTCGCGCTTCATCGACGAGTTGCCCGAGGCGCATGTCGACACCGAGCCCATGTCGACCAGCTATGGCGGCTATGGCATCGGCTACGGCTCCAGCCGCTTCGAGGAAGGCGGGCGCTTTGCCGCCGGCTACGAAACGCCCGGCTGGCAACGTGCCAAGGCGCGCGAGGCCGCCGGCGAGACCATGCGCACAAGCCCCCGCATTATCGAGGGGCACCTCGTTGCCCATGACGCCGGCGACACGGCGGCCTTTTCCACCGGCGAGCGGGTGTTCCACCAGAAATTCGGCTACGGCCGCATCACCGCCATTGACGGCAACAAGCTCTCGATTTCCTTCGACAAGGCCGGCGACAAGCGCGTCCTCGACAGCTTCGTGGATCCCGCCTGATCAGGGACGATGGCCCGAGATTTCCGTCCCCGCGTCGGGTTTGAGCGGGACATGCAGGAAGGCGCATACCAGGGTGAGCGCGGCGAGGCCATAAAAGGCGACGGCGAAATCCTGCTGCATCAGCACCTGCTCGCCGCGAAGCCCGCGCATTTCTTCGAGGATGAAGGCCGCCAGCGCCACCCCCACCGCGACGGCGAGCTGCCGGGTCACCGTCATCAGCGCCGTCGCCTGCCCGACATCGGCCTCGTCCAGGTCGGCATAGGCAATGGCGTTGAGCGCGGTGAACTGCAACGAGCGGAAGAAGCCGCCGGTGAGCAGCACGGTGAGGATGATCCAGTGCGCCGTTGCCGCCGTGAACATGCCGTTGAAGACCATGAACACGGTGCTGATGACGGCATTGACCACCAGCACCCGGCGGAAGCCGAAGCGGCGCAGGATCGGCCCGGCGGTGAACTTCATGATCAGCGCGCCCGCCGCCGCCACGAAAGTGATGGAGCCGGAAGCGAACGGGGAAAGGCCGAAGCTCAGTTGCAGCATCAACGGCAGCAGGAACGGAATGGCGCCGATGCCGACGCGGAACAGGAACCCCCCCGCCACGCTGGTGAAGAAGGTCGGTATGGTAAGAAGCCTGAGGTCGATGAGCGGATTGGCGGCGCGGCGCGAATACACCACATAGGCCGCGATGAGCACCACGCCGGCGATCATCAGCAACGTCGCCATGTGTCCGGGCAGGAAGTTGCGGCCCGCGATGGTGAAGCCGAAGATGAGGCTGGCAACGCCGAAGCCAGCCATGAGGAAGCCGCGCCAGTCGAGGGGGCCCGGATCACGCCTGATTCCTGCCGGCATGAAGGCTGCTGCCAGCAGGATGCCGACAAAGCCCACCGGCACGTTGATCCAGAAAATGTAGCGCCAGTGGAAATAGGTGGTGATGAAGCCGCCGAGCGGCGGCCCGATCACCGGCCCCACGAGGGCGGGGATCGTGAGCCATGCCAGCGCCTGCACCAGCCCTGCCTTGGGCACCGATCTCAGCACGATGACGCGGCCCACCGGCACCATCATCGCCCCGCCGAGGCCTTGCAGCGCCCGTGCCCCGACGAGGCCGGCAAGACTGGTGGCCGAGGCGCAGCCGATCGAGGCGACGATGAAGACGCCGATCGCCGCCTGGAACACCCGCCGCGCCCCAAAGCGGTCGGCGCACCAGCCGCTCACCGGAATGAAGATGGCGAGCGACACCAGATAAGCGGTGAAGGCGAGCTTGAGGATGACCGGATCGACATGCAGATCGGCGGCGATGGCCGGCAGCGAGGTGGCGATGACCGAGGCGTCCATGTTCTCCATGAACAGCGCCGAGGCCACCACCAGCGGAATGAGCCACAGCATGACCGGCCGGCCGGCGCTGTCGGTGGTGGAGGTGTCGAGGCGCGAGGATGACATGCGGGCGCCTACATAGCATCGCTTCGCCCAAGGCACCATTGCCGCGGGCGGGAGACACCATTGCCCCGAATGCGTGGCTGGCCTAAATGGCGAAAAACACGAAATCCGCCGGCGGTTCCGCAGTGACGACCCAGATGTTCCACCTTGCCTCACGGCCGCTTGCGCAGCCGCAAGCCGAGCGCCTTTGCGACCTGCTGGAGGCCGCATTCGCGCCCGAAGCCGCTGCCACCGGCACGGTGGAGGCCGACGAGGCCCGCAACCTGTGGATCGCCGAAGCCTGGTACACCGACGAGCCCGACATGAAGGCGCTGGAAACCCTGCTGGCCAAAGCGGGCTTTGCGCCTTCCGACATCACCGTCGCCCCGCTTGCCGACATCGACTGGGTGCGCCGCTCGCTGCAAGGCCTGGCGCCGGTGAGCGCCGGCCGCTTCTTCGTCCACGGCGCCCATGACCGCCATCGCCGCCCGGCAGGCCACATCGCCATCGAGATCGATGCCGGCACCGCCTTCGGCACCGGCCATCACGGCTCCACCCTTGGCTGCCTTGAGGCGCTCGACCGCCTGCTGCGCCGCCAGCGGCCGCGCCGCATCCTCGACGTGGGCTGCGGCTCGGGCGTCCTCGCCATCGCCGCCGCTCGCGCCTTGCGCGCCCCCGTCATCGCCAGCGACATCGATCCCGAAGCGGTGCGGGTGACGGCCGACAACGCCCGCCGCAACGGCGTCGCCCCGCTGGTGAGGACGCTGGCCGCGACTGGCCTCGCCGCCCCCCTCATCCGCCGCCATGCCCCTTACGATCTGATCTTCGCCAACATCCTCGCCCGCCCGCTGGTGGCGCTGGCCCCGGCCATCGCGGCCGCCACCGCTCGCCACGGCCATGTGATTCTCGCCGGCCTCACCCGCGAGCAGGAACGGCAAGTGCTCGCCGCCTACCGCGCCCGCGCCCTCGTCCCTGTTATCCGCATACGCCAGGACCACTGGAGCACCCTGGTCCTGCACCGCCCGTGAACTTGCTGTGCCTCTCCTCGCGTGAACTTGCCGCCCTCCTCCCCGGGGGCGGCGCAAGGGCAAAGCGGCCCCGAACACGGAAAAAACCGGCATGGACGTTTCCATGCCGGGCCGATCTGAATCTTGTCCGAGCCGCGTCTGCGGCCTGGCGCCTTGGCGTTTAGCGGCGTTCGCCGCCCCACACCATGCGCTGGATGTCGCTGCGCCTGAGGCCGATGTCGAGCAGCAGCCGGTCGTCGAGCCGATCGAGCTGGCTCTCGGCGCGCGACAGCGTCACATAGCGCCGCACGCCACCGGCGATGCGGGTGAGGAAGCCGGGAAGCGTGCCATCGGCGCCGCGGCCCGAGGGACGCCCATAGGTTACGGTGCTCATAGGTATTACTCCTTCAATCTTCAGTTGACGCGCCGCCCCCAAGGGGAACCGATCTTCCGGTGATGTTGCGTCGCACAATCTCATCTGTGGCTTATATGGCATCCGCCATCGGCCGCGCCAGAGGGGCCATTGCATTTCAGTCATGCGAGCCGCGCATAGCATTCTTAAGCTCGCGTTGACGCCTCGTGTCATCTTTGACCATGCCACATTCCTGCTTCAATTCCAAAGCCCTAGCCGATTCGATCCGGCTACCGGCAGGCGCTGGCCCAGGCATCGGCCCGAGCCGTCCGCGACGGCTGTCCCGCATGCCTTGCATGAAGGTGCGCGAGGCCCGTCCGGTGATGTTTTTGTTGCACTGCATCATGTGAATTTTGCGACGCAACAACGGCCGTTATGCGACGCCAGACGGCAAAATCCGGGCCCGCCATGTCCACCCGTTGTGACGGCGCGGCCAACCGGCTAGAACCGCAAGACCATGTTCCAGCATTTCGATGATCGCTCGCAGAAATCCGAGAGCGCCCGGCGCCTCGCGCGCTTGCGCGCCGAGCTTGCGGCCCGCGGCCTCGACGGCTTCCTGGTGCCGCGCAGCGATGAGTATCAGGGCGAATATGTGGCGCCCTATGCCGAGCGGCTGTCCTGGCTCACCGGCTTTTCCGGCTCGGCCGGGCTTGCCGTCGTGCTCAAAGAGCGCGCCGCCATCTTCGTCGACGGCCGTTATACGGTTCAAGTGCGCGAACAGGTCGACACCGGGCTGTTCGAGCCGCTCGACCTCGTTGCCGAGCCCCCGGCCGACTGGCTCGCCCGCACGCTCAAGAAGGGCGACAGGCTCGGCTTCGATCCGTGGCTCATCACCACCGGCGCGGCGGAAAAATTCCGCGCCGCCTGCAACACGGCCGGCGCCAGCCTCGAAGGGGTGAGCGACAATCCCGTCGATGCCATCTGGCCCGACCAGCCCGGCCGCCCGGCCGCTAAGGTCGTCTCCCACCCGCGGCAATTCGCCGGCCGCAGCGCCGCTGACAAGCTCGCCGCGATCGCCGCTGCCATCGACAGCAAAGGCGCCGGCGCCGCCATCCTCACCATGCCCGATTCCATCGCCTGGCTGTTCAACCTCCGCGGGGCCGACATCACCCATGTCCCGGTGGCGCTCGCCTATGCGCTCGTCGGTGCCGACGGTTCCGCCAGCCTGTTCATCGACGCCGGTCGATTCGCCGAAGAGGCGCTTGCCGGCCTGCCCGAGGGTGTGAGCGTTGCCCCGCCTTCGGATTTCGCCTCCACGCTCACCGCATCTCGCGCATGGCGGCAGCGCCATCCTCATCGATCCGCGCCAGCGCCCCCGAGGCGGCGCGCGCCATCGTTCTGGCAGCCGGCGGCAAGGTGGTGACCGCCCCAGATCCCTGCCTCCTGCCCAAGGCGAAGAAGAACGCCACCGAACTTGAGGGTGCCCGCGCGGCCCACCGCCGCGACGCGGTGGCGCTCGCCCGTTTCCTCGCCTGGCTTGCCCGCGAGGCCCCCAAAGGCGAGCTGGATGAGATCGCCGTGGCAACACGCCTGGAGGAGCTGAGGGCGGATACGGGCGAGTTGCGCGACATCTCCTTCGACACCATCTCGGCCGCCGGCCCGCATGCCGCCATTCCCCATTACCGGGTCACCACCGCCTCCAACCTCAAGCTTGAACGGGATGCGATCCTGCTGGTCGATTCGGGCGCCCAGTATGTCGACGGCACCACCGACGTCACCCGCACCATCATCGCCGGTGACCCCTCGCCTGAGATGAAGGACCGCTTCACCCGCGTGCTGAAAGGCATGATCGCCGTCTCGCGCCTGCGCTTTCCCGCCGGTACCAGCGGCGGCCACATCGATGCCCTGGCGCGCCAGGCGTTGTGGGCGGGCGGCTTCGACTTCGACCACGGCACCGGCCACGGCGTCGGCAGCTACCTGTCGGTGCACGAAGGCCCCGCTCGCATCTCGAAAACCGGCCACACGCCGCTGGAGCCGGGCATGATCCTCTCAGACGAACCCGGCTACTACAAGCCGGGCCAATACGGCATCCGCATCGAGAACCTCCTCGCCGTCATGCCCGCCGCGCCCGTCGAGGGCGGCGAGCGCGACATGCTGGGCTTCGAGACCCTCACCCTCGCCCCCATCGACCGCACCCTGATCGATGTGGACCTGCTCGGCCCCGAGGACACCTCATGGCTCGATCAATACCACGCCCGCGTGCGGCGCGAGATCTCGCCGTTCCTGGAGGGCGATGACCTCGCCTGGCTGGAGGAGGCAACCGCGCCGCTCGCGTAGTAGGATGAGCTTGAGCGCTGCTCTCTCCCCGTACAATCACCCGCGGACGCGGCGAAACCACTCGTCCTCGTCGATCACCTCGATGCCGAGTTCGCTTGCCTTCTTGAGCTTCGAGCCGGCACCGGGGCCGGCCACCACCAGGTCGGTCTTCGACGACACCGAGCCGGCCACCTTGGCGCCCAGCCGTTCGGCCATGGATTTGGCCTCCTCGCGCGTCATGCGCTCCAGCGCCCCGGTGAACACCACCGTCTTGCCGGCCACCGCCGAGCCGCTATCGACCGCTTCCAGCGGCTCGACCCTCACGTCGCCGATTAGTGCTTCCACCACCGTCACATTGTGCGGTTCGCCGAAGAAGTCGGCCATGGCATCGGCCACCGCGTTGCCGATGCCGTCGATGGCGTCGAGCTCGGCGCGCGCTTGCGCATCGCCCGCCGCCACTTTCTCCATCTGCGCCACGAAGGTGTCGATGTCGCCATAAGAGCGCGCCAGAAGCCTTCCCGTCGTCTCGCCCACATGGCGGATGCCCAGCGCATAGATGAAGCGGTCGAGCCCGATGCTGCGCCGCGCCTCGATAGCGGCGAAAAGGTTCTTCACCGAGGTCTCGCCCCAGCCCTCGCGGTCCTTCAGCTTCTTCAGCGAGCGTTGGTCGCGCTCTTCCAGCGAAAAGATGTCCTGCGGCGAGGCGATGAGCCCGTCCTCGTAGAAGGCATGGATCACCTTGTCGCCCATGCCCTCGATGTCGAAGGCGTTGCGCGAGACGAAATGCTTCAGCCGCTCCACCCGCTGCGCCGGGCAGATGAGGCCGCCGGTGCAGCGCCTCACCGCATCGACCTTGCCGGTGCGCTCGTTCACCTCGCGCACCGCGTGGCTGCCGCAGGCCGGGCACAGGGTGGGAAATGCGAACGGCTCGGCCCCCTTCGGCCGCTGGTCGGCGATCACCTCGACGATCTGCGGGATGACATCGCCCGCCCGCTGCACCACCACGGTATCGCCGATGCGCACGTCCTTGCGCGCGATCTCGTCCTCGTTGTGCAGCGTGGCGTTGGAGACCACGACGCCGCCCACCGTCACCGGCTTGAGGCGGGCAACGGGCGTGAGCGCGCCGGTCCGCCCCACCTGGATCTCGATCCCCTCCAGCACCGTCGTTGCCCGCTCGGCGGCGAACTTGTGGGCGAGCGCCCAGCGCGGCGAGCGCGACACGAAGCCCAGCCGCTCCTGCAGATCGAGCCGGTTGACCTTGTAGACCACCCCGTCGATGTCGTAGCCGAGGCTTGCCCGCCGCGTCTCGATGTCGGCATGAAAGGCAATCATCTCCTCCACCGACCCGACCAGCTTCATCAAGGGATTGGTCGGCAGGCCCCAGTTGCGAAAGGCTTCATAGACGCCCCACTGGGTGTCGGCGGGCAGCTTGTCCACCTCGCCCCAGGCGTAGGCGAAAAAGCGCAAAGGCCGCCCGGCGGTGACGGCCGGGTCGAGCTGGCGCACCGAGCCGGCGGCCGAATTGCGCGGATTGGCGAAAGGCGGCTTGCCGTCCGCGACCTGGCGCTCATTGAGCCGGGCGAAGTCGGCGTGTGTCATGTAGACCTCGCCGCGCACCTCCATCACCCGCCCGAAGCCGTCGCCTTTCAGCCGCTGCGGGATGTCGTGGATGGTGCGCAGATTGGCAGTAACGTCCTCGCCCTCGACGCCGTCGCCGCGCGTTGCCCCTTGCACGAAGCGCCCGTCCTCAAAACGCAAGGACATGGAGAGCCCGTCGATCTTGGGCTCGGCGGTGAACTGGACCGGCTCGTCCGCCGCCAGCCCGAGAAAGCGCCGGATGCGCGCCACGAAGTCCCGCACATCGCCTTCATCGAAGGCGTTGGCGAGCGACAGCATGGGCACCCGGTGGCGCACCTTGGCGAACTTTTCCGACGCCGCCGCCCCCACCCGGCGCGAGGGCGAATCAGGCCGGACGAGATCGGGGAAAGCGCGCCTCGATCGCCTCGTTGCGCTGCCTCAGCGCATCATATTCGGCATCGGAAACGACGGGCGCGTCTTCGCGGTAATAGGCCTCGTCGTGGCGCGCGATCTCGGCCGCCAGCCGTTGAAGCTCCGATGCGGCCTCGTCCTCGCCCAGGGCCTCGACGGCCTTCTTCCTCACATCGCTCGCCATGTGTGTCAGCCCGTTCCCTCGATCAGCCGGCCCGCCTGGGCGCGCGCCTCTTGCGTCACCTCGCGGCCCGACAGCATGCGCGCAATCTCCTCGCGCCGGCCGTCCGCCGCAAGGAGCGAAACACGCGTCACCGCCCGTTCGCCCTCGGCACCGACTTCGGCGATCTTGGAGATGAGGAAGTGTTTTTCCGCCCTTGCTGCCACCTGCGGCGAATGGGTGACGGCGAGCACCTGCAAATCCTCCGCCAGTCGCGCCAGCCGTGCACCGATGGCATCGGCGGTGGCCCCGCCGACGCCGGTGTCCACCTCGTCGAACACAAGGCTCGGGGCCGAGCCGCGCGCCGCCAGCACCACTTTCAACGCCAGCATGATGCGCGACAACTCGCCGCCCGATGCCACTTTCACAAGGCTCCCCAGCGGCGTTCCCGGATTGGCCGCCACGCGAAACTCCACCTGATCGCGCCCCGATGGGCCTTGCAGCCGCTCGTCCGTCTCGATCGCCGTCGCAAAGCGTGCCCGCTCCAGCTTGAGCGCCGGCAGTTCCGCCATGATGCGCCGGTCGAGCTCGCCCGCCGCCGTCTTGCGCGCCGCGCTCAGCGCCCCGGCCGCGGCCCTGTAGTCCTTGAGCCTGGCGGCCACGTCGCCTTCAAGCTGTGCCAGGCGCCGGTCGGCATCCTCCACCGCATCGGCCTCGGCGGCAAAACGCTCGCGCAAGGCCGGCAGGTCGTCCACCAGCACCTGATGCTTGCGCGCCAGCGCCCGCAAGCCGAACAGGCGCTCCTCGGTCGCTTCGAGCTTCATCGGATCGTATTCGAGGTTTTGCCGCGCCACATCGAGCGCCGTTGCCGCCTCGCCCATTTCCACCAGCACCCGCTCCAGCGCGGCGCACACCTCGTCCAGCCGGCCGGCGGCATCGGCGCGCCGCCGCTCCAGCCGTCTCAGCGCTCCGCTCAGGCGCGTCTCCACCTTGCCCTCGCCATCGAGGGCGGAGGCCGCCTCGGCAAGGATCTCGCCAAAGCTTTCGGCCTGCATCATCACCTGCCGTTCTTCGTCGAGCCGCGCCTCCTCGCCCGCTTGCGGGTCGAGCGTGTCCAGTTCGGCCAGCGCATGGGCGAGATAATCGCGCTCGGCCATGGCGCGCTCCACCTTGTCGCGCAACGCCGCCAGGTTGTCCCGCGCCGCCTCCAGCGCCCGCCAGGCGGCACCCACCCGCGCAGTCTCCTCAGCCAGCCCGCCGAAGGCATCGACGAGGCGCCGGTGCTGGCTCATGTCGACCAGCGCGCGTTCGTCGTGCTGGCCGTGGATCTCGGTGAGCAGATGGCCCACCTGGCGCATCAGCCCGACGCTTGCCGGCTGGTCGTTGATGAAGCCGCGGCTCGGCCCGTCGGCCTGCTGGATGCGCCTCAGCACCACCTCGCCCTGCGCCTCGATGCCCTGTTGATCGAGCAGGCGAAAGACCTCGTGGCCCTCGGGCGGCTGAAAGGCGGCGGTGACGATGCCGCGCTCCGCGCCCACTCTCACCAGCCCCGAGGCCCCGCGCGCGCCCAGCGCCAGGCCCAGGGCATCGAGCAGGATCGACTTGCCGGCCCCGGTCTCCCCGGTCAGCACATTGAGCCCCGGCCCGAAGGCAAGGTCGAGCCGGTCGATGAGCACGATGTCGCGGATGGAAAGTCCGGTCAGCATGGCCCGGTTTATACCCTACCCGCCCCTCGGCGGGCGAGAGTCAAGCGCCCGCGATCCCCATCATAACGGCTTGAACGTATTGAGGGCCTGGCTGATCCACGAGCTCTTGTTTTCGGACGGCGACAGCCCCTGCTCCTGCAACAACGCATAGGCGTCCTTGTACCACTGGCTGTTGGGGTAGTTGTAGCCGAGCACCGCCGCCGCCGTCTGCGCTTCGGAACGCACCCCGAGCGCCAGATAACTCTCGGTCAGCCGAAACAGCGCCTCCGGCGTGTGGGTGGTGGTCTGGTAGTCGCCGACCACCGTCTTGTAGCGGTTGATGGCCGCGAGATAGGCCTTGCGCCGTTCGTACCAGCGGCCGATCTCCATCTGCTTGCCGGCCAGATGATCGCGCGCCAGCACCGCCTTGGCCTGGGCGTCACGGGCATATTTGGTGCCGGGAAAGCGCCGCCCCACCTCATCCAGCGCATCGAGCGCCTTGCGGGTCATGGACTGGTCGCGGGTGATGTCGCTGATCTGCTCGTAATAGCTGATGGCGATGAGGTAGTAGGCGTACGGGGCATCGCGATGGCCCGGATGCAGCGTCAGGAAGCGCTGGGCGGCATTGACCGAGTTGTCGTACTTGTTACGCTGATAGTCCACATAGGCCTGCATGAGGATGGCGCGCGTTGCCCATTCGGAATAGGGATGCTGGCGCTCGACCTCGGCAAACTGCTTCTTGGCGGTGGTGTAATTGCCGTCTTTCAGCGCCTCCAGGCCGTGGTTGTAGAGTTCGGCGATAGGCTGCACGTCGTCCACCGACGACAGATCGGGCGAAATGGCATCGCCGGTCGTGGTCAACGGCGCCGTGGCGGTGGAATTGCTGTCGGTGGACCGGCTTGGCGGCGCCGCCGTCGTCGACTTGCTGCTGCCCCAGACGTAGTCGCCGAGATCGCCGCCGGTGACACCCCCGCAGCCCGAGAGCGCGAGAGCGGCCGCCATGACGGCCCCCGCAGCGGCGCGGCGCAGGAGGCTTGGGCGTTGCAGGCGTCTTGCTGGCATCATGCGGCGGCCGTTCTCATTCGGGCTGTTGCTGCTCCCCGGCGTCTTCTAGACCATCGCCCGCGGCGACGCCACCTCCCGCGCCTGGGGAATACCCCTCCTAAATGCGCCAAACCCGGCGAATTTGTGACCGCCGGGTTGGCACTTGCACTCGCCAAGCGCTGTGGATCAGTTTGCCTGCCGCCTCAGGAAGGCGGGGATCTCGAGCTGATCGTCGTCCAGTTCGGGATCGATCTGCGGCTGAAGCTGGTGGACGTTCGCCACCGGTCCGGCGGCCTCGGCGCGCGCCGGGGCAGGCTTGGCCGGCTGGCGCGGCGCCTCGGGCCGGGCCTGCATCATCGGCTCGCGCGCACCGGTCGTCGGCTCCGCCGGTTCATCGCGCCGGCCACCGAGCCCGACGCTGGCCAGGCGCTCGAGCAGGCCCCTGCGCTTCTTGGCCGTCTCGGCCGGCACCGGCGCCGGCGCTGCTTCCGCCTGCCGGGCGGCAAGCTGACGCTGGGCGATGGGCGGAAAATCCTCGGCATTGGGCATGCGCGGCGCCATCCTGCGCGAGATCGGCTGGGCGGGCCTCGCAGCCGGTGCCTTGGCGGCCACCGCCGGCTGCGGCTCGGGGTATGTTTCCTCTTCCTCGACCGGCTCGTCGTACTCGCCCGCGGCGGGCTCGTCATAGGTTTCCTCGGCCACCTCTTCCATCGGCTCCGGCTCGGGCTCGGCCCGTCCCCGCGGCATTTGCGCCGCCGTGCCGGTAAAGCCCGTCACGATGTGCTCCTCGCGGATATCGCCATGCTCTTCGCCCTCGATCGGCAGACCGGTCGCCACCACCGACACCCGCATGGTCCCATCGAGGGTTTCATCGAAGGTCGCGCCGAGGATGATATTGGCCTCCGGATCGACCTCCTCGCGGATGCGGGTCGCCGCCTCGTCCACCTCGTAGAGGGTGAGGTCGGGGCCGCCTGAAATCGAGATGAGGAGGCCGCGCGCGCCGCGCATCGACACATCGTCGAGCAGCGGGTTGGAGATGGCGGCCTCCGCCGCCTCGATGGCGCGCTTTTCGCCCGAGGCCTCGCCGGTGCCCATCATCGCCTTGCCCATCTCGCTCATGATGGCGCGCACGTCGGCGAAATCGAGGTTGATCAGCCCTTCCTTGGTCATCAACTCGGTGATCGAGGCAACCCCCGAATAGAGCACCTGGTCGGCCATGGCGAAGGCGGCGGCAAAGGTCGTCTTCTCGTTGGCGACGCGAAACAGGTTCTGGTTGGGGATCACGATCAGCGTGTCCACGTGGCTGGACAGCTGGGCGATGCCGCGATCGGCCGTCATCATGCGGCGCTGGCCTTCGAAATGGAACGGCTTGGTCACCACCCCGACGGTGAGGATGCCCTGCTCCTTGGAGGCGCGCGCGATCACCGGCGCAGCGCCCGTCCCCGTGCCCCCGCCCATGCCGGCGGTAATGAACACCATGTGGGCGCCTGCCAGGTGGTCCATGATCTCAGGCAGCGCCTCTTCGGCAGCCCCTGCCCCCACCTGCGGATGCGAGCCGGCGCCGAGGCCTTGCGTCAGCGCCGTGCCCATCTGGATCTTGCGATCGGCGGCGGATTGCGCCAGCGCCTGGGCATCGGTGTTGGCAACGACGAAATCGACGCCTTCCAGGCGCGATTCGATCATGTTGTTGACGGCATTGCTACCGGCTCCGCCAACACCGAACACGGTGATGCGCGGCTTGAGCTCGGCCAGGTTCGGAACAGTCAGCTTAATGGTCATGGCATGGCGTCCAAGTGATTTTCCCGATGCCCATCTTGGTTGCTGATTTGATAACAAAAGGTTAATGGTCGCTTACCTCACCGGCTATTTTTGATTCAATCGGGCACAGGCAATGGCGGTGCGGACAAGCAAAAGCAGCGGCCCCATCCCCTGGAACCGCTGCCTTCGCTCCTTCGCGAGCCCCTTCCCAGGAGGTCCGCCGCAGAAACCGGAAAATCGGTCGAGTTATATCAATGGCCTTGCCTTTGACTCCGTCATGCGCGGGCTCGACCCGCGTATCCTTTTCGCCCACGCTGTGGCAGGCGTGGAAAGGATGGCCGTGTCAAGCACGGCCATGACGGTAAAGTGGAGTCCAGAGCAATGGCCGTCGCTATCAGAAGCTCTCCTTGATCCAGCGCCCGACGCGCACGAAATAGCCGTTGCCGGCCATCGCCTCGGCGTGCCGGCTGCCGGCGTTGAACACCTGGCGGTCGGGCTTCATGGCATAGCCCAGAAGCCCGATCGACACCGCGAAGGCCTGGTTGCGCGCCGCATCCGGCAGGCCGGTCAGGCTGTGCGGAAGCCCCAGGCGCACATGCCGGTCAAGGTGCTCGGCGGCCAACTCGCGCACGCCGGGAAGCTGGCTGGCACCGCCCGACAGCACCACCCGGCGCCCCGCCCGGCGAGCAGCCCGCGAGCGTTCGAGCCGCTCGCGGATCATCTCGAACGTCTCCTCCAGCCGCGGCCGAATGATGCCGGTGAGCAGCGACCGGGGCAGCTTCTGCACCGTGTCGAAACCTTCCTCGCCCACCAGCGGCACGCTCAGCATCTCGCGCTCGTCCCACACCGACGGCAGGGCGCTGCCGTAAAGCGTCTTCATGCGCTCGGCATGGGCGATGGTGGTCGACAGCCCCCGCGCGATGTCGTTGGTGATGTGCTGGCCGCCCAGCGGCAATACATCGGAAAAGGTGAGATGCCCGTCCTGGAACACGGCGAACGAGGTGGTCGCCCCGCCCATCTCGATGAGCGTCACGCCGAGTTCGGTCTCGTCGTCGACCAGGACCGCGCGCCCGCTGGCATAAGGCGCTACCACGAAGCCGGCCACCGCCAGATGGCAGCGCTCCACCACCAGCGCCAGATTGCGCAGCATGCCCTGTTCCAGCGTCAGGATGCCCACCTCCGCCCACAGGCGCTCGCCGAACATCTGCACCGGATCGGCGATGCCGCGGGCCTCGTCGAGCCCGAACTGCAGCGGCGTCGCATGCACGATCACCCGGCGCCCGGGATCGAAGCCGTCGACGGCCTCCGAGATCACCCGGTCGACATCGGCATCGCTCACCGTGCAGCCGCCAATGGCGACCTCGGCGCAACTGCTCTCGCAGCGCGGCCGCCCGCCCGAAACATTGACGAAGACCTCCGAGACCGTGCGCTGGGCCATGCGCTCGGCGGCATCGACCGCCAGGCGAATGGCCTTCTCGGCGGCATCGAGATCGACGACGGCGCCGGCCCTCACCCCGCGCGAGGCCTGATGGCCGACCCCCAGCACCTTGACGCGCGAGGCTCCGCCTCGGCGCTGCCGCGGCGCCCGGCCGGCATCACCTCGCCGATCAGGCAGACGATCTTGCTGCTGCCGATGTCGAGCGCGGCAACGACGCTTGATGACTCGGGAGCCTTGCCTCGCGTTTGGCCGGTCGGGCGGCGCAGCGGAACGACATTCTTGGACACGGAGCAGACTGACCCCAACTCAAACCAATGACACCACACCCCGCCGGCTCAGCGGCGCGACACCTTGATCTCTCCTTGCGCGGAGGCGAGCGGCGCCAGGATGATCTCGCCGGCGATCCTGAGATCGATGCGGCCCACATCCTTGGCTTCGAGCCCGTAGCGCTTTTCGGCCTCCACCAGCCGCTCAAGCCCGCGGCCGATGTCGCCTTCCGGCAACAGCACCTTGGTGCCGTTGACCAGGTAGAGAGTCCAGCGGCGGTCCCCCACGCGTGCCGCCGCCCTGACCCGCGATCTTAATCCGGGGCGTGCTTCCAGTTGGTTAACAAGCTCTCTTGCCGCCGTTTGAGCCCCTTCGCCGGTGACGAGGAGCAGGTCGCGGAAGTTGAGCGGATTGAGCGAGGAAATGGCCGAACCCGAAGGGTCGATGACGTAATAGTTGCCGTCGCGCTGCCAGATGGCGAAAGGTTTGCGCTCCTTGAGGCTGATCTGCAGCTGGTTGGGATAGACGAGCTGCACCTCGGCGTTCAGCACCCAGTCGAGATTTTCCAGAAGCCGCCGCGCATTGGTCGGATCGAAGCCGATCAGCGAGCCGTCGGGCGTGACGTCGATCGCCTGCAGCACGGCCTCGCGACCATGGTGCGCAAGGCCCGAAATGCGCACGGTCTTCGCGGCATAGCCGAGTTCGTACGCCAGCTTGTCCAGCAGCCGGTAGGCGGTGCCGTTCCTGTCGCCGAGATAATCGCCCGTCGCCATCGCGTAGGAGATGCTGGCGCCGAGGAACAGGACCGCCAGGCTGCGCGCCGCGATGCGCACCGCCAGCCGGTCGCCGAGGGCGAGCCAGCGGGTCGGCAAGCGCCGGTGCCGCCGCATCCTGCGCCCTGCCTCGGGCTTGTTGTCGGGTGCGCCGGTCATCGCTCGACAGAGGCGTCGTTGACGATCCACTTGACCAGCTCGACAAAGCTGTGTCCGGCGTGCTCGGCCATCTCGGGCACCAGCGAGGTGCCGGTCATGCCCGGCTGGGTGTTGACCTCCAGGAGGACAAGCTCGCCGTCGCTGCCGTCGCTGTCGTCATAGCGGAAGTCGGCCCGGCTGATCCCCTTGCAGCCCAGCTCCATGTGGGCCCTGAGCGCGCAGGACTGCACCCGGCGGTAGACGTCATGCGGGATTTCGGCCGGCAGGATATGGGCCGATCCGCCCGGCTGGTATTTGGCCTTGTAGTCGTAAAAGCCGATCTTGGGCACGATGTCGATGACGCCAAGCGCCACATCGCCCATCACCGCGCAGGTGAGTTCGCGCCCCGGCACGAAACGCTCGACCATCACCCTTTCACCATAGAAGTCGCGCTGCTTGAGGATGTCGGCGGGAGCCGCGTTGCTGCCGTGCTCGACGATGATGACACCGACGCTGGAGCCTTCGCCGAGCGGCTTGATCACATAGGGCGGCGGCAGGACGTGCTTGCTCGCCACCTCCTCGATGTCGACGATCTTGTGCTCGACCAGCGGCAGTTCGGCCTGCTTGAACAGCGCCTTGGCGCGGTGCTTGTCCATGGCCAGCGCCGAGGCGAGTACGCCCGAATGGGTGTAGGGGATCTGCATGATCTCCAGCACCCCCTGGATGGTGCCGTCCTCGCCCCACTTTCCGTGCAGCGCGTTGAACGCCACATCGGGCTTGAGGTCATCCAGCACCTTGGCGATGTCGCGCTTGACGTCGATGGGAACAACATTGAACCCGGCGGTACGCAGGGCCTTGGAACAGGCTTCCCCGCTCGCCAGCGAGACCTCCCGCTCGGCCGACCATCCGCCCATGAGGACGGCGATGCGTGTCTCCTCGGGCTCCCTCATGGTCTCAGCGCTCTGCCTGAGCGGCCGGCTGGCCGATACGCCTGATTTCCCATTCCAGTTCAATCCCGCTCGTTGCCTTCACTCGCCGCCTGACCGTTTCGCCCAGCTCTTCCAGTTCTGCGGCGGTGGCTGAGCCTTCGTTGATGAGAAAGTTGCAGTGCTTGTCGGATACCCGCGCCCCGCCCAGCGCAAACCCGCGCAGGCCCGCCGCGTCGATGAGCTGCCAGGCCTTTTGGCCTTGCGGGTTCTTGAAGGTCGAACCGCCGGTGCGGCTCCTGATCGGCTGGGTCGCCTCGCGCGCCTCGGTGATGCGGCCCATCTCGGCCTCGATCGATGCCCGATCGCCCGCCTCGCCCTGCAGCAGCGCCTCGGTAAAAATCCAGTCCGAGGGCACACTGCAATGACGATAGGAATAACCCATGTCGGCCGTGGCGATCACGTGCCGCGTGCCCTGCCGGTCAATCGCCACCGCTTCCACCAGAACGTCCTTGGTCTCGAATCCATAAGCGCCGCCGTTCATCCGCAACGCCCCGCCGATGGTGCCCGGTATACCTCTCAGAAAGGTTAATCCCCCGATAACATTCTCCAGCGCAAAGCGTGCCAAGCGCACGTCCGGCACCGCCGCCCCGGCGCGGATGCGAAAGCCCTCCTCGACCGCCAGCCCGCCGAAACCGCGCCCCAGCCGGATCACCACGCCCGCAACACCGCCGTCGCGCACCAGAAGGTTCGAGCCGACACCGATCACCGTGATTTCAATGTCGGCCGGGGCCTGGGCCAGGAAGCCCGCAAGATCCGCCTCGTCGGCCGGCGAATAGAGAACCTCGGCCGGCCCGCCCACGCGGAACCAGGTAAGATCGGCAAGCGGCCGCTCCGCTTCGAGCCGGCCCCGGACCGGCGGCAGGCGCTCGATGAGGCCGGCGCCGTCGAGCTTCAGGCTCATGCGGCCCCCTTGGTCCGGGCGGCCTTGTCCAATTCGCCCGGCAGCCCATAGGCCCAGCCCGAGATGGTTCCCGCCCCCAGGCACACGACGATGTCGCCGGGCTCGATGAGCCCGCCCACCGCCGCGGCCAGGTCCGCGGGATCATCGATGGTCATGACGTGGCGATGGCCGCGGTCCAGCAAACCCTCGGCCAGATGGGTGTGGCTGGCGCCCTCGATGGGGGCCTCGCCCGCCGCATAGACGGGGGCCACGATCACCGCATCGGCATCGTTGAAGCACGAGCAGAACTCGTTGAAGAGGTTGTGCAGGCGGGTGTAGCGATGCGGCTGCACCACCGCCACCACCCGGCCCGTCGTCACCCCGCGCGCCGCCGCCAGCACGGCCGCGATCTCCACGGGATGATGGCCGTAATCGTCGAACACCCGTACCCCGCCGGACTCACCCGTCAGGGTGAAGCGCCGCTTGACCCCGGCAAAGCCGGCAAGCCCGGCGCGGATCGCCTTATCCTCGATGCCGAGTTCGGACGCCACCGCCACCGCCGCGGTGGCATTGAGCAGGTTGTGCTCGCCCGGCATCTTGAGCACCAGATCGTCGATGAGCCGGGTTTGCTTGGCCCGCCGGTCGGTGATCTGCACGGCAAAGCGGGTGGCGCCGTCCTCGTGCGCGCCGCCGATCACACGCGCATCGGCCTGCGGCGAGCGGCCATAGGTGATGACATGGCGGTCGCGCACCCGCCCGATCAGCGCCTGCACTTCCGGATGGTCCATGCACATGACGGCAAAGCCGTAGAAGGGAATGTTCTCGACGAAGGCCAGATAGGCCTCCTTGGCCGCCTCGAAGCTGCCGTAGTGGTCGAGATGTTCGGGATCGATATTGGTGACGATCACCACGTCGGCCGGCAGCTTGACGAAGGTGCCGTCGGATTCATCCGCTTCGACCACCATCCAATCGCCCTCGCCCAGCCGGGCATTGCTGCCATAGGCGTTGATGATGCCGCCATTGATGACCGTCGGGTCGAGCTCGCCGGCATCGAGCAGGGCCGCGACCATGGAGGTGGTGGTGGTCTTGCCGTGGGTGCCGCCCACCGCCACGCACGACTTGAAGCGCATCAGCTCGGCCAGCATCTCCGCCCGCCGCACCACCGGCAAAAAGCGCGCCCGCGCCTCCATCAGCTCCGGATTGTCCTTCTTCACCGCCGAGGAGATGACCACCACCTGCGCCTCGCCGAGGTTTTCCTTCTGCATGCCCGATAGCGACCTTGATGCCGGCCTTGCGCAGCCGCGCCACATTGGCGTTGTCGGAAATGTCGGAGCCCTGCACCTCGTAGCCCAGCGTGCGCATGACCTCGGCGATGCCGCTCATGCCGATGCCGCCGATGCCGACGAAATGGATGGGCCCCACATTGCGCGGAAGCTTCATGCTGTCTGATCCCCTCTCTCGGGCCTGTTCACAAGGCCGGCCGTTTCCATCACCACATCGGCAAGCCGTTCCGCCGCATCCGGCACCCCCAGCGCCCGCGCCGCGCCGGCGGCGGCGTTGAGATCCGTCTCGCCATAGCGCAGGCGGGTGAGGAGGGCGGCGAAAGCATCGGCGCTCGCTTGCCCCTCGCGCACCACCCAGCCGGCGCCGGCACGGGCAAAGCTTTCGGCATTACGCAACTGATCGTTGTCGATGGCATGCGGCAGCGGCACGAATATGGCGGGCCGGCCGATGACGGCGATTTCCGCCACCGTGGACGCCCCGGCGCGGGCGATCACCAGATGCGCTGCGGCCATGCGCTGCGGCAGGTCGGCGAAGAAGGCGGCAAGCTCGACCTCCACCTGCAACCCTTCATAGGCGGCCTTGACCCGCTCCAGGTCCTCCGGCCGGCATTGCTGGGTGATCTTCAGATGCCGCCGCACCGCCAGCGGCAGTTCGGCGATGGCGGCGGGCACGAAGTCGGAAAAGAACCTCGCCCCCTGGCTGCCGCCGAAGACGAGGAGATGGAAGGTCTCGTCGGCAGCCGGCGCCACATAAGGGACATCGCGCACCGCCAGCACCGCCTGGCGCACCGGGTTGCCGGTGAAGGCGATGCGCGCCTTGAGCCCGGCAAGCCCCGCCACCTCGGGAAACGAGGTCGCCACCGCCCCGGCCCGGCGGGCGAGGAACCGGTTGGCCCGCCCCATGACCGCGTTCTGCTCATGCAGCACCATCGGGATGCCCAGGCGCGCGGCGGCAATCAGCGGCGGCACCGACGGGTAGCCGCCGAAGCCCGCCACGGCCAGCGGAGCGATGGCGCCGAGCAGCGCCCGCGATTGCAGGTAGCCGCGTGCGAGCCGCCACATCTGGATGGGCAGGCGCCACGGCCTGGAGGCCGTGACGGTGGCCGAGGATATGGCATGGCTGTCGGCGGCGGGAAAACGCTCGCCATAGCTCAGGCCGCGCGCATCCGTCAGCAGATAGACAAGGAAGCCGCGCTCGACCAGCACCTCCGCCAGCGCCTGGGCGGGGAACAAATGCCCCCCGGTGCCGCCGGCGGCGAGCACCATGTGCCGCCGCCGGTCCGCTCCGAGATTGAACTTCAGTCCTTCCGACATCCTAACCCGTGGCGTGGCCGAGCTGGCCGGCCGGCATGCGCGCCCTCGGCTTGCGCCGCCCCAGCGCCAGCACCAGTCCCATGGCGAAGGCCATGGCCAGCAGCGATGAGCCGCCATAGGAGATGAACGGCAGGGTCATGCCCTTGGCCGGCATCAGCGAGGCGTTCACCGCCATGTTGATGATCGCCTGGAGCGCGAAGATGGAGATGAGCCCGGTCAGCGCCAGGGCGATGAACGGGTCGTCCTCGTCCTTTGCCTGGCGCAGCACCCGCAACACCACGAAGGCAATGAGCGCGATCAGCAGCAGGCAGGCGATGAGGCCGAATTCCTCGCCGATCACGGCGAAGACGAAGTCGGTGTGGCTGTCGGGCAGGCTGTGCTTGGCGATGCCGCCGCCCGGCCCGGTGCCCAGCGCCCCGCCGTTGCGGAAGGCCTCGATGGCGGTGTCCACCTGGAAGGTGTCGCCCGACTGGGGATGCAGGAAGCGGTCGATGCGCGAGGCGACATGCGGCACCAGCCGGTAGGCGACGAACAGCCCGGCCGAGCCCAGGCCAGCCATGCCGAAGATCAGGGCCCACGGGATCCCGTGCACCAGCAGCATGGTGACGAACACCAGCGTGATCAGCACCGCCTGGCCGTAGTCCGGCTGCCGGATGAGGATGACCAGTGCCGACAGGTAGAGCACCCAGGCGATGAGCTGTCCGGGTATCTCGCGCCGCCGCCGGCCTTCGGCGAGGAACCACGCCACCATCACCGCCAGCGCCGGCTTGACGAACTCGGACGGCTGCAGGTTGAAGGGCCCGAAGCTGACCCAGCGATGGGCGCCCTTGATCTCCGGGCCGAAATAGAGCGCCGCCACCATCAGCGCCACGCTGCCGACATAGGCGAGAAGCGATACCCGCCGCGCCTGGCGCTCATCCAGCATCGACGTCACGATCAGCACCGTCGACGCCGGCACCAGATACATGAGCTGGTGCTTGAAGAAGAAGAACGGCTCCAGCCCGATGCGCACGGCCACCGCCGGGCTCGCCGCCATGGAAAACAGCACCCCCGCCGCCATCAACAGGAACACCGCCGCGAGCAGGCCGCGATCGACGGTGAACCACCAATTGGCCACAAGGCCGCGATCGGATCGGCTGATCAGCATCAGGCTGCCTCCCCTCTTGTCAGGACCACGCCCTGAAGCTGGCGCACCGCGGCGCAGAACGCCTCGCCGCGCACCTCGAAATCGGGATACTGGTCGAACGAGGCCGCCGCCGGCGACAACAGCACCGCCGGCTCGGCCGCCTCGTCGTTCGCGGCATCGCGCGCCGCCGCCGCCACCGCCCGGTCGAGCGTGCCGCAGCGCTCAAAAGCGACCTTGCCCTCCAGCGTGCCGGCGAACTCGTCCGCCGCCTCGCCGATGAGGTAGGCGCGCCGGACGTGGGCAAACAGCGGCGCCAGTTCCGCGATCCCCCCGGCCTTGGGCCGGCCCCCGGCGATCCAGTAGATGGCCGGGAAAGCGGCCAGCGCCCGCCCCGCCGCATCGGCGTTGGTGGCCTTGAAATCGTTGATGAAGATGACCTTGCCCAGCCGCCCGACTTCTTCCATGCGATGGGCAAGGCCGGGAAACGACATCATGCCGGCAGCGATGCTCGCCTCGTCGAGCCCCAGGGCAGCGCAAGCCGCCAATGCCGCGCAGGCGTTCTGCCAGTTGTGCTTTCCCCTGAGCGCGCGGGCGCCGCCCAGATCGATGCGGGCGATCTCCTCGCCCTGGCGCTTGAGGGTGATGACGCCGTCGGGTCCGCTCACCCCGTCGGCGAGCCTGCGCTCCACCGACATGGGCACCAGCCGCGAGCGCGAGGTCCGGGTCTCGGCAATGCGCCGGCACCAGGGATCGTCGATGGAGACGATGGCGGTGTCGTCCGCGCCTTGCCGCGCGATCATGCGCGCCTTGACGGCGGCGTAGTTTTCCATGCTGCCATGGCGGTCGAGATGGTCGGGCGTCAGGTTCATGATGATGCCGACATCGGGGGCAAGGCCGGGCATCAGGTCGATCTGGTAGGAGGAAAGCTCCAGCACATAGACTGTTCGCTCGCCCGGCGGCGGCAGCAGGAAGCAGGCGGTGCCGATATTGCCGCCCACATGGGCATCGGCCCCTGCGCTCTTGAGGATATGGCCGATGAGCGCGGTGGTGGTCGACTTGCCGTTGGTGCCGGTCACCCCAACCAAGCGCGCGCCGGTCCCCGCGATCTCGCGCGCGAAAACCTCGGTATCGCCGATGATCTCGATGCCGGCCGCTTTCGCCGCCTTCACCGACCAGTGCGGCTCGGGGTGGGTGAGCGGCACGCCCGGCGACAGCACCAGTGCATCGAAGGCGGCAAAAACCGCAACCCGCAAATCGCCCACCGGCAGGCCGGCGGCGCGCGCGCGCGTCACCGCGGCGGGCGAATCGTCCCACGCGGTCACGCCTGCACCGCCCGCCACGAGCGCCGCCGCGCAGGCCTCGCCCGAGCGGGCGAGACCGAACAGCGCTACCTTCTTTCCGGCGAACCGGCGTGCCGGGAACATCGCGACCTACCTCAGCTTCAGCGTTGCCAGCCCGACCAGGGCCAGCACCACGGCGATGATCCAGAAGCGAATGACGATGGTCGGCTCCTTCCACCCCTTCTGCTCGAAGTGGTGGTGCAGCGGCGCCATGGCGAAGACCCGCTTTCCCGTGAGCTTGAACGAGATCACCTGCACCACCACCGACACCGTCTCCAGCACGAACAGGCCGCCCACGATCGCCAGCACGATCTCGTGCTTGGAGGCCACCGCGATCGCCCCCAGCGCCCCGCCCAGCGACAACGAGCCGGTATCGCCCATGAAGATCATGGCGGGCGGCGCGTTGAACCACAGAAAGCCGAGCCCCGCCCCCACCAGCGCCCCGCACACCACGGCAAGCTCGCCCGAGCCCTTGACGAAATGCAGTTGCAGATATTCCGCGAACACCGCGTTGCCGGTGACATAGACGATCAGCCCGAAGCTGGCAGCCGCGATCATCACCGGCACGATGGCAAGCCCGTCGAGCCCGTCGGTGAGGTTGACGGAATTGCCCGCGCCGACGATGACGAAGATGCCGACGGCAGGATGAACCATCCCAGTTGCAAAAGCAGGTTCTTGAAGAAGGGAAAGGCAAAGGCGCGCGCCAGTTCCGGCGTGCCGATGCGCATGAAGGCCGCGACCGCCACGGCGGCGATGGCGCATTCCAGGCTCAGCCGCACCCAGCCGGA
>CAVYOQ010000034.1:0-41673 GCA_963770075.1 uncultured Alphaproteobacteria bacterium | reverse complement strand
TTTTTCTGTAGCCGCTGAGCACGTCATTGTATTGCTCGACATCCCCGGCCCGTTGTCGGCGACCGAAATCAGCACGAAGTCGCGGTCATGGCACCGAGCCGAGAGGGTGACCGCGCCCTTTTCCGGCGTGAACTTGACGGCGTTCGACATGATGTTGATGAGGATCTGCTTGACCCGTAGCTGATCGGCGAAAACCAGCGGCAGATCGGGGGCGACCTCGTCGCGCACCAAGATGTTCTTTTCGCGCGCCTTGGCATCGCTGATCAGCAGGCAGCTCTTGATGATGGGAGCGAGGTCGAGGTCCTCGCAGTCGACCTGCAGCTTGCCGGCCTGGATCTTGGAGACATCGAGGATGCCGTTGATCAGCGACAGAAGATGCTCGGCCGCCTCCTTGATATAGCCGGAATACTGGTGGACCTTATTCGGATCGGTGACCTTCATGGTGCCGAGCATTTCCGAAAAGCCGATGATCGCGTTGAGCGGAGTTCTGAGCTCGTGGCTCATATTGGCGATGAATTCCGATTTGGCCTTGGAGGCAAGTTCGGCCTCCACCTTGGCCGCGCTCAGGCTGAGCGCCGACTTGCGGCGGCCCGCCGTGCTCGAAAAATGATCCGAGAACTCGCCAATCAAGGCGCCTTGCTTGAACCAGTGATTACCGAATGTGCGCATTCCGATCCCCGACCTTGCCGCCCACAATACCTGCAAGCCGATAATTTCGGGTTAAGCAAACCCGACAAAGCCTAACTTCTCCTGTCACCTTTACCTTGCGCGGCAAGCTGCTACAGTGAGGCCAACGGTATGAATTTCAGGATGATCGCGAGCACCATGCGGCCGCATCGGCGGCACGGCGGGCGCGAGCATCATCCGGGTGGTTTGACATTGAAAGCTGAGAGCGATGCGGGCTTTAACAGAGCCCGCCCGCGCCCACTGGACGCAGAAGCCGAACGCCAGCGCCGCAATGCCGCCAGGCAGCGCGCGCAGCGCGGCGGTCTCTATGGCGCCCTCGATCTTGGTACCAACAACTGCCGGTTGCTGGTGGCGGAGCCCGCTCCAGGCGGGTTTGCCGTCGTCGACGCCTTTTCGCGCATCGTGCGCCTGGGTGAAGGTGCGACCGCCTCGGGCGCGCTCGGCGATGCAGCCATGCAGCGCACCGTCTCCGCCCTCAGGGTATGCGCCAACAAGTTGCGCTGGTGGCAGGTCGGCCGGGTCCGACTCATCGCCACCGAGGCCTGCCGCATGGCCGTCAACGGCCCCGCCTTCATCGAGCGCGTCCGCGACGAGGTCGGCCTCGATCTGGAGGTCATCGACCGCGAGACCGAGGCAAAGCTTGCCGTCGCCGGCGCTGCCCCGCTGATCCACCACGAGGCGCGCTCCGTCCTCGTCTTCGACATCGGCGGCGGCTCCACCGAGCTGATGTGGCTGCGCTGCGAGCCGGGCAACCACTGGATCGAGCCCTGGACCTCCATTCCCGCCGGCGTCGTCACCCTTGCCGAGCGCTATGGCGGCACTCATGTCGACGGCGCGGCGTTCGCGGCCATGCGCACCCATGTCCGCCCGCTCATCGAAGCGTTCATCGCCCGAGTGCGCTCCATGCGCAACGGCACATTCACCGGCCCCGACCACCTGCTCGGCACCTCCGGCACCGTCACCACCATATCCGGCGTGCATCTGGAGCTGCGCCGCTACGACCGTTCGCGCGTCGACGGCTGCTGGCTCGATGCCCACGACGTCGCGCGGGTGACGGGCGAGCTCATATCCATGAGCTATGAGGAGCGCGCCGCCAGCCCCTGCATCGGACGCGAGCGTGCCGATCTGGTACTGGCCGGCTGCGCCATCCTCGAAGAGGTGCGTGCTCATTGGCCCTCGACGCGCTCCGCGTCGCCGACCGCGGCCTGCGCGAGGGCCTTCTCACCCAGATGATGGTCGAGGACCGGACTTATGGCGGCGCCGCGTAAGCCGCGCCGCCCGCAGGGCGGACATGGTTCCGACACCGGCAGTCGCCGCCTGCATGTGCGGGTCAAGACGGCCAAGGGGCGCACCCCGTCGTCGCGCGACTGGCTCGAGCGTCAACTGAACGATCCTTATGTCGCCGCCGCCGCCCACGCGGGCTGGCGCTCGCGCTCGGCCTTCAAGCTCATCCAGCTCGACGACCGCTTCGGCTTGATGAAGAAGGGCGATAGGGTGGTCGACCTGGGAGCCGCCCCCGGCGGCTGGTCGCAGGTCGCCGCCCGCCGGGTCGGCGCCGCCGAGGGTGCCGGCAAGGTGGTGGCGATCGATGTGCACGGCATCGAGCCGATCGCCGGAGTCACCATCTTGAAGAAGGATTTCTTCGACGCCGACGCCCCCGCCGCCTTGCGCCAGGCGCTCGGCGGTGATGGGGCAGACCTCGTCGTCTCTGACATGGCCGCCCACGCCACCGGCCATCGCCAGACCGATCATTTGAAGATCATGGCGCTGGCCGAAGCCGCGCTCGACTTCGCCCGCCAGGTGCTCAGGCCCGGCGGCGCTTTCGTCTGCAAGGTGCTGCGCGGCGGCACCGAGACAGCAATGCTCGCCGGGATGAAGAAGGATTTTTCCGGCGTGCGCCATGTCAAGCCGGCCGCCAGCCGCGCCGACAGCGCCGAACTCTTCGTCGTCGCAACAGGGTTTCGTAACCCGACTTAGGAACTCATGCTGGCGAGCTTCTTGAACTCGCCGATAGTGGCGATGGCGCAAGAAATGACGTCTTTGACCTGGGCTCGGATCTCGTCCTCGGAGGTGCCCGTCGGCATGGCTGCCAGTGTCGAAGCGCGGCGTTGCAGGCGAGTCGCACCGACGCGCGTTGACAAGCGATCGAGTTCGCCAGCGGTCGAACGTAGCATCTCGTCACAAACTGCATCGCTCATCGAGCGCTCCAAAGCGCTCGCAAGTTTGCGAAGCTCGCAAACGACTTGGTCCAATGCTGCCGTCGATACAATCGGGGATTCCCCGGACTGTGTTTCGCGCAGGTCCGCGAGGTTGACCAGCGGCACCTCTGCATGAGCGGCTCGAAGCACGCTGGGGCGTGCGGAATTGAGCTGGCCTTCAGGTAGGACACCTGCCATGGCACTCCATAGCCGCGCTAGGGTAATCGGCTTGGCCACCGCGCCATCGAAAAGGCGTCGCAGGTCGGACGTGCTTGCCGCTTCCATCAAGTAACCTGAAACGACAATAATTGGCGTCCGGCGCTGTCCATCTTTCTCCAACTCCCTGATCCGAGCAGCCGTTGCCAGACCGTCCATGAGCGGCATATCGATGTCAAGCAGGATGAGATCAAAGGCAAACTTCCGGACCAGCCACAGGACCTCCTCACCATTCTGTGCCACGTCGACCTTGAGATTCATGCGTCTAAGGAGGGCTGACATGAGAACTCTGGCAGCGACAGCGTCGTCGGCAAGCAGAATCCGCGGCACGTGCGCGACTTTAAACTGGTTAGGTGAACCAACGCCAGCGTCCAGCCAACCGTCGTTCGATGGTCTTGATGCGTGGTAGGGCATTACTTACCAAGAGGCATGGAACCAAGCTGGAGATTACCAGCCTCCGGTCAACAAACAGTTACTTTTCACTGACCGACAAGGCTTGCGCTCGCCTGCGTTTTATCCGGCTAGGACCGCGAGCTTCTTGAACTCGGTGATGGTGGCGAGTGTGCAGGTCACCACGGTCCTTGCCCGCGCGCGCAACTCGTCGCCCGACAACTCCCGCGCCAGGCTCTCCAGCACCACCGCGGCACGCTGCAGCCTCGCTGCACCGATGCGCGCCGACAGGCGTTCCAGATCGGCCGCCGATGCATGAATTGCAGCGCGGTCGCAGTCCGCGGCGATGCTCCGTTCAAGGTTGGCCGCCAAGCCACGCAGGTCTGAGATCGCCTGCCCCAGCATGGCCGGCGTGACTTCGCTGGCATCATCGGGCAAGCCGTCGCGCATCCATGTCAGGTCGATGAGCGGCATCTGGGCACGCCCTATCCTCACCACGCTGGAGCTCTCGGTGCATGCGTGGTCGTCCGGCAGCAGCCCCGCCATGGCGCTCCACAACCGTGCCACGGTGACCGGCTTGGGCACCATGCCGTCGAAATCCCCCTGCTCCCGCACCCGCTCGCCCAATTGCGGCAGATAGCCCGAAACGGCGATGATCGGCGTCCTCTTCGTCCTCTGCCTGGCCATTTCGATCTCCCTGATGCACCGCGCCGTCGCCACGCCGTCCATCACAGGCATGTCGATGTCGAGCAGCACCAGATCGAAGCGGAAGCAGTGGAACAGCCCGATCACCTCCTCGCCATCCTCGGCGACGTCCACCTTGAGATTCATCCGTCTGAGCAGGGCCGACGTCAGCACACGCGCGGCAACGGCATCATCGGCGAACAACACCCGCGGAACACGCGCCATGCCCTGCGCGCCCGTTCGAGTGGCGGCCTGCTGTGATGTGCCTTCGGCCAACAACGCCAGATTGTTCTGAATCATAAACACAACTCCTGATGGTATTCACCTCTCTCTACACGCCGGCGATGACCAAAGCCTTATTGCGGCCCGCGCGATTTGACACAAATAGCCGCCGGCGCGCAGCCGGTGCAGTACGCCATCGACCTTGCGTCGCAATTGGTGTTAGACAGCAGCCTTTCGCCATTGGCGATCGCTCATGCACGTACGGGCGGTACAGGCAGGTAAAGTCAATGGAATGCGACGCAAGCCTCCCGGCAGGGATAAACGACAATGCGAAACGGACCCTGCGGCGACGGCTGGCGGGGTTGGCCGGCCTCTTCGCAGTGATGCTTGTGACGGCCTGTGGTTCGCCCGACCCGCAGGCGCAGAGAAAGGCACCGCCTCCGCCACCGGTCCTCGTCGAGGCTGCCCGCATGAAGGACCTGAGCGAGGAGCGCAGCTTTACCGGCCGCATCGAGGCCATCGACAAGGTGCAGTTGCGCGCCCGGGTACAGGGGTTCCTCAAGGCGCGCGACTTCGCCGAAGGCGCCGAGGTCAAGAAGGGCCAACTCCTGTTCGAGATCGAACCGGAATCGTTCCAGATCGCCGTTGACGCGGCGGACGCCAATCTGGCGAACGCCAGGGCCGCCCTCACCCTGGCGCAGCAGACCTACGATCGCACCAAACAGCTTGTGAGCCAGAACGCGCAGTCGCAGGCCACGCTTGATTCGGCCAATGCTTCCCTGATGCAGGCCAAAGCCACGGTCGAGGCGCAACAAGCCGCCCTGGACACGGCTCGCCTCAATCTCAGCTACACCCGCATCGAGGCGCCCATGGACGGGCGCGTCGGCCGCGCCACCTATTCGGTCGGCAACCTTGTGGGCCCGTCGAGCGACCCGCTGGTCACCCTTGTGCTGCAGGATCCGGTCTATGTCACCTTCCCGGTGCCGCAGGAGGTGCTGCTCCAGGTCAAGAAGACCGGGATCAGCGCCGACAGCCTCGTGGTGAAGATCAAGCTCGCGGACGGAACCATCTACGGCCATGACGGCCGCATCCGCTTTGCCGACGTACAGGCGACGGCTTCCACCGATGCGGTCATGGTGCGCGCCACCATACCCAATCCCGACCGCCTGCTGGTGGACCAGGCACTCGCCAACGTGCTGGTCACCACCAGGAAGGCAAAGCCCAAGCTGGTGATCTCCCAGTCGGCGCTGCTGCTCGACCAGCAAGGACCCTATGTTCTCGCCGTCGGCTCCGACGACAAGGTGGCGATCAAGCGCATCACCACCGGCGAGCAGCGCGGTCCCTTGATCGTGGTCGCCTCGGGGCTCAAGGGCGGTGAAAAGCTCATCGTCAGCGGCCATCAGAAGGTGCGACCGGGCATGGTCGTCGCACCTGAACTGGCCCCGGCTGCCGCCGTCAAGGCGAGCGAGTAGCCTACCATGATCTTCGAGCTGTTCATCCGCCGACCGCGCCTGGCCATGGTGGTGTCGCTGGTGATCGCACTCGCCGGTCTCATCGCGCTGCTGGTGATCCCGGTGGCGCAATATCCCAACATCGCCCCGCCCACCGTGCGCGTGACCGCCACCTACAACGGGGCCGATGCACAAACCGTCGAGCAAAGCGTGGCGCAGCCGCTGGAAGAGGCCATCAACGGCGTCACTGGCATGCGCTACATGCAGTCGACCTCGGCCAATGACGGGTCCTATAGCTTGAGCGTGACCTTCGGCATCGGCACCGATCCCGACATCGACACGGTCAACGTACAGAATCGCGCCGCGCTTGCCACCTCGAAGCTACCGCAGGACGTGCGCACCAACGGCCTGACCATCTCGAAGGTCTCCACCGACCTCCTGCAGGTGTTCATGTTCCACTCGAGCGACCCGGCGCATGACCAGCTTTTCCTGAGCAATTTCGTCACCCTCAATATTCTCGATGAATTGAAGCGCGTGCCCGGCGTTGGCGATGCCTCGATTTTCGGCGCCCGCGATTATTCCATGCGCATCTGGGTCGATCCGGAAAAGCTGGCCGGCTACAATCTCACCACCGGCGACATCGTCTCCGCGGTGCACTCGCAGAATGTGCAGGCCCCTGCCGGACGCATCGGCGCCGCCCCGCTCGGGCCCGACCAGCGCCTGCAGCTCACCGTCACCACCAGGGGCAGGCTCAGCACCCCGGAGGCCTTCGGCAACATCATCCTGCGCGCCCAGCCCGACGGGTCGTTCGTGCGCCTCAAGGACGTGGCGCGCATCGAATTGCAGGCGGCCAGCTTCGATACCATCGCGCGCTACCAGGGCAAGCCGGTGGCGCCCATCGGCATCTATCTAGCACCTGGCGCCAATGCCGTCGCAGTGGCAACGGCCGTTTCCAAGCGGCTCGAGGAGCTGAAGCCGCGTTTTCCCTCCGGCATCACCTATTCCTATATCTATAACACCGCCCAGTTCGTCTCCTCGATGATGTGGAAGGTGGTGACGACGCTACTTGAGGCTTTTGGCCTCGTGGCGCTGGTGGTGTTCATTTTCCTCGGCCGTCTGAGGGCAACGCTCATCCCGATGATCGCGGTGCCGGTCGCCATCATCGGCACCTTCGCGGTGCTGCTCGCCTTTGGGTATTCCGCCAACACCATCTCGCTTCTGGCATTGGTGCTCGCCATCGGCATCGTGGTCGATGACGCCATCATCGTGGTGGAGAATGTCGAGCGCGTCATGGAGGAGCATCCCGACCTGAGCCCGCGCGAAGCCACGCGCAAGGCGATGAGCGAGATCTACGGCCCGGTCATCGCCATCACTCTGGTGCTGCTCTCGGTGTTCATTCCCGTGGCCTTCCTGCCCGGCAGCTCCGGAGCGCTTTTCCGCCAGTTCGCCGTCACCATCTCCGCCGCCATGGTCATTTCGGCCATCAATGCGCTCACCTTGTCGCCGGCCCTATGCTCATTGCTGCTGCGCCCGGGCCGCCCCTGCCGGGCATGCGGCGGGTGACCGGTGCCATCGACAACATCCGCAACGGCTATGCCGCCGTGGTCGGCGGGTTGGTGAAGGTGTCACTCGCGAGCGTGCTCATCGTCGCGACCGTGTTCGCCGCGGTCTATTTCATCTTCATCCACACCCCGGCCGGCTTCCTGCCGGAAGAGGACAAGGGCTTTCTCATCGCCATCTACAACCTGCCGCCGGGCGCTTCGCTCAACCGCACCAGCGCCGCCGCCGCCAAGGCCGAGGCGATCATCTCCAAGGACTCCGCGGTGGACGGGGTCGTCTCCGTCATCGGCCTCGACTTCCTCGGCGGCGGCACATCGCCCAATGCCGGGGTGAGCTTCATCCGCCTGAAGCCCTATGACCAGCGCACCAAGCCGTCCATGAGCGCCCCGGCCGTGGCCAGGCGCCTGTTCGGTGCCCTGACACAGATCTCCGAAGGCAGCTTCTTTGCCGTCAATCCGCCGGCCATTTCCGGCATCGGCCGCACTGGCGGCTTCGAGTATATCCTCGAGGGGCTGCAAGGCCAGGAGCCCGCGGCCATGGCCGCGGCCATGCGCGGCATCGTGGTCGCGGCCAACCAGCAGCCGCAACTCTCGCGCGTCTTTTCCACCTACGAGGCCGCCACACCCGAGGTGCGTCTCGACATCGACCGTGACAAGGTGCAAACGCTGGGCGTGGGTCTGTCGGACGTCTTTTCCGCCCTGCAGGCGACACTGGGCGGCTTCTACATCAACGACTTCAACCTCTTCGGGCGCACCTGGACAGTGCGC
This sequence comes from uncultured Alphaproteobacteria bacterium, assembly GCA_963770075.1. Taxonomy (GTDB): domain Bacteria; phylum Pseudomonadota; class Alphaproteobacteria; order Rhizobiales; family Aestuariivirgaceae; genus CAVVDT01. Next base: position 33,498 of record CAVYOQ010000034.1, on the reverse strand, counting down.
CTGCAGGCCGAACGGAAATTCCGCGACACCATCAAGTCCATCGACGCCATCCAGGTGAGGAATTCCACCGGCCAGATGATCCCGCTACCCTCTTGGCGCGCGCCAGCCTCGATGTCGGACCGCGCACCATCGTGCGCTACAACAACTATCGGGCCATTTCGATCAACGGCAGCCCGGCGCCCGGGCTTTGGCGACGGCGATGCGATAGCGGCCATGCAGCGGGTGTCGCAGGCGACCTTGCCGTCGGGCTACAGCTATGAATGGACCGGCCAGGCACTGGAACAGAAGCTGGCACAGGGGCAGACACCGCTGCTCATCGGCTTTGCCCTGGTGTTCTCGTTCCTGTTCCTGGTTGGTCTTTATGAGAGCTGGAACGTTCCCATCCCCGTCCTGCTCTCGGTGTCGGTGGCGATCCTCGGGGCCATGGCGGCCCTGTGGCTCACCCACCTCACCTTCGTGCTCTACGTGCAGATCGGCATCGTGGTGCTGATTGCGCTGGCGGCGAAGAACTCCATCCTGATCACCGAATTCTCGCTGCAACGGCGTGCCGAGGGCCAGTCCATACGCCAGTCGGCGGTGACCGGCGCGCGTCAGCGCTTCCGCCCGGTGATGATGACGTCACTCGCCTTCATCGCCGGCATAAGCCCGCTCCTGCACGCCAGCGGACCGGGCGCGTCCAGCATGTTCGCCGTCGGCCTGCCGGTGTTCGCCGGCATGATCGCGGCCTCATTCCTGGGCATCTTCCTCATCCCCATGCTCTACGTCACCTTCCAGACCCTACGCGAAGGCGTCTCACGCCACCACCACAGCGAACCCGAAGGCGACGGCGACGGCTCTGCCTGAGAGGCAGACATGCACGGATCTCGCCTGTCGCGTGATGACATCGATGGCGCAAAGGCACGCGAAAGCGGCCGCCGTCGGACTTCACACGAATGATACCGTTTGACCCACAAGAGACCTTCGCCGGCCGCCGGATCAGCGCCGAAGGGTACCTCCATAACCCGACTACAGCACGAAATCCCCCGCTGAGAGTGCCACATTGGTCAGCAGTACGATTTGGAAGTCGGCGCCGCTACCGTCCACATCACCTTCGATGAGAGTGCGGCCGCCGCTGGTGGTGAAGGCGCGAAGCTCGCCAGCCGCACCCAAGGCCGAGTTACCGATGAAGGTGAAAGCATCATCGCCGCCGCCAGAGATGGCATCGATGTCGGCAAGGTCGATTACGTCTTCTCCTTGCGTGAAGTCGATGATGCGATCGTGCAGCTTATCGCCGGCCCCGGAATCAGAAGTGCCGTTGAAATCAAACGCGTCGGATCCTGCATTGCCCTTCAGGATATCGCCACCTCTACCGCCGACGAGCAAATCGTTGCCCCGGCCGCCGCGCAACAAGTCATTGCCATCCTCGCCAAAAAGCTTGTCGTCCGAGCTGCCGCCCACAACCGTGTCCTTGCCGGCTCCGCCAAACAGGCGGTCCATGCCTGAGCCGCCGAGGAGCAAATCATTACCGCCGGCGCCGAACAGGAAATCGTCACCCCCCTTGCCGTCGAGATAGTCGGCGTCGTTCGTTCCCGAGACAATGCCGCTGGCAGGTCCACCAATGGTGCCGGCGGCCAGCACAACAACTTGCCCGTCAGCATCGGCGATGCTTTCAACCTGATTTGCGATGATGAAGTGCTTGATGACGGTAATCTGGCCGCCGCCGGTAAATCTCAGCACCAGGTTGTTTCCGACGCGAACCGAAGAGGCGATGTCGGACAACGCCTCGACGACCAGCGTGTCAGCCGCACCTCCCAGATCAAAGATCCGGTCGGTGCCGTCACCGAGCGAATAATGGTAGGTATCGTTGCCAGCGCCGCCATTCACCGTATCATTGCCGAGGCCGCCGGTCAGATGATCGCCGCCGCCGCCGCCGATCACTCTGTCGTCACCCGTGTCGCCGCCCTGCGTGTCGTTGCCACTGCCCCCGTTAAGGGTGTCATCACCGCCGCCGCCATCGAGGCCGTCATTACCATTGCCGCCGACGAGGGTGTCGTTGCCGTCGCCGCCAATGAGGATATCGTTGGCTGCCCCGCTCTTGATGATATCATCGCCGTCATCGCCACCAATCGTATCGCTTCCACCGCCGCCTTTCAGCGTGTCGTTGCCACCCCGGCCCGAAAGCAGGTCATCACCGCCGGCACCGGACAACTCGTCGTCGAAATTTCCGCCGACCACGGTTTCTGCCGCCGCGGTTCCGTCATAGCGCTTGAGGTCAATCACCGTCGTAATGATGTCGCCCGTGGGCGTTCTCAAAATTCCGACTTCGTCGAAGCTCTGGCGAAACGTCGCCAACAGGCCATTGGGCAGCGGAATAGCGTAAAGAAAGCTTCCCGTCGGACTGGCCTGCGAGGTACCGACGGGGATCGTGATTCCACTCTGCTCACCCTGTTCTGTGAGAACAGTAATGACCACTGTTCCGGGCGCATCCGGATCGAGGATGACGCGAAAAAATCGGCCATCTGGCAGGGCGATCGCTGGATTGTCGTCAGTCTTGACTATGATGGTCGATTGCAGCGCCCCCGTGCTGTTGAAGATCTTGCGCAAGGTGAGACTTCCGGACTGGAATTCAAAGAAAAACCCGCCCTTGCCATTGGCCTCCAGCGATGGCGCGTCGCTTAGCGTTGCCCCTGTCAGAAGCGCCCGTTCTGCGCCGCTGCGGGTTCCATCGGCATTGAAGACCTGGGCGCGGAAGGCGACATTGTTCACACCATCATTCGATTTGCTCAGATCGGTCCAGTCGACAACGAAGCGCCCATCTGCAAGTTGCGTCACGTCGGACTGATTCTGGTTACCACTGGTGATGGTGTTGGCTAGGAACTCACTGCCGATCTTGAACCCGGCATTGGAGAAAAGCTGCCCGCGGATCGCGGTGCCCGATGTATCCTCGACGGTCGCGCTGGCATCGGTCCACGTTATGACGAAGTTATCATTCGACAGATAGGCGGCAGCGCTATCCGATTGCGCACCCGTCGTGGTCGTCGCAACGGCGATTTGAGTACCAAAGGCGACCCCCGCGTTGCCTTGATAAATCTGCGCGCGCACATCAGTGAGCCCATCCGCACCAGTTGCCCTTTCCGTCCACGTCACGAGAAACCTGTCTCCGACACTAATCTGGAAGCTATCGACGCTGTTGTCGTTTCCGATCGACGAATCGACCGTGAATCTTGTGCCAAGCGTTCCATCCGGGTTGATCATCGCACCATTGATCTGCCGGTCGAGCTCCACAAGAAGGTTGAACGTGGCAACAAAATACCGCTGTTGCGTCCAGACGAGTGCCAGCCTGCCATCAGGCAGGGTGACCACGAAGGGGTCAAAATGATGCCCACCGAGGTTGATGGAATATGAGTCGCCGGCAAACCATCCCATGATCAGAACAACTCCAGGTCAAGACGCCAAATCATACCCATTTCCTTCAAATAAACGGCGCTCCTATACTAATTTATATTCCACAGATAAATCGATATAAGAAGTCCAACGTGAGTCGACATTTGTCATATATGAATCTAAAACGCAGAAAAATTCATGATCATTGACCCAGACTTGGTCGCGCATCAGTTCGGCAGTCCTGGTTTAATTTGGTCGTGTCCTGATGCACTTTGGTTCAGTTTTTTCTGCCCATGCTCACCCGACATTCCCCGGATGAACCGGTATCTGACAGTGCATCGCTCCAGTGCCTCCCGCCTCAATACGGGCTCAACCGGAGTTCGACGAAACTAAGATTCAAAACGACATTAGGTCAATCGTTGATTGCATCGACCATGGAGATTTCTTGGGCTAAACAAAAGCAGCGGCTGGTGCGATGAAAGGGCATTCGGAACAGGACACCGTCTTTTGCGGATTGGTTCTCATCGTCCCGTCCGTGATAGGTGCTGAAAGTACCCCATCAAGCCGACAAGCTGATCCATGTTCAGCCCAAGGGTACCGCGAATGTCTCTTGGTGGCCCTTCTCCGACACCCTGATCAGCAGCAGGAATGTCCGCGATAGTCGCCAAAGCAGACGCGGGCGCGGCTAGAATCTTCGGGTCAGAGGCTTAGATCTCGCCCCACACCTCTTTCGCCGTATCCACCACGAAGGCGAGCTTGGCCCATTGCTCGTCATCCGAAAGCACATTGCCTTCCTCGGTGGAGGCAAAGCCGCATTGCGGCGACAGGCACAGCTGTTCCAGCGGTGCGAACTGGCTTGCCTCCTCGATGCGCCTGAGCACGTCGTCGCGTTTTTCCAGATCGCCGAACTTGGAGGTGATAAGGCCCAGCACCACCCGCTTCTTGCCATGCGGCAGGAAGCGCAAGGGTTCGAACCCCCCTGCCCGGTCGCTGTCGTATTCGAGGAAATAGCCGTCATAGCCGGTGCCCGCGAGCAACAGCTCGGCTACCGGCTCATAGCCGCCTTCGGAAATCCAGGTCGAGCGGAAGTTGCCGCGGCACACATGCGTCGTCACCACCATGTCGTGCGGGCGGGCGGTGAGCGCGTGGTTGATCATGTCGGCATACTTGCCCGGCAGCGCATCGACGTCCTCGCCGCGCGCCCTCACCGCCTCGCGCTCGGCCTCAGAGCACAGATAGGCCCACACCGTGTCGTCGAACTGCAGGTAGCGGCAGCCGGCATCGTAAAACGCCTGCACCGCCTGGCGATAGGCATCGGCCGTATCGGCAAAGAATTGATCGAGATCGGGATAAGCCTCCTTGGAGATACCGGCGCGCCCGCCACGAAAATGTAAGACCGACGGCGACGGGATGGTCATCTTGGGCGTGACGGTGGCGACACTGGCAAGGTAGCGAAAGTGATCGAGCATCGGATGGTCGGCCGGAAAGCCGACCTTTCCAGTGACCGCGATCGATTCCGACTTGGTCTCGACGCCGTGGAACTGGATCGCCTTGGCCTTGACCATGTCCACGCCCTCGAGCCCGGCGAGAAAGTCGAAATGCCACCACGCGCGGCGAAATTCACCGTCCGTCACCGCCTTGAGCCCGACCCGCTCCTGATGATTGACCGCATTGGCGATGAGTCGGTCCTCTACCGCCTTGAGGCCGGCGTCATCGAGTTTGCCGTCTTGATGTGCGGCACGGGCCGCCTTCAGCTCGGGCGGACGCAGAAGGCTGCCGACCTCGTCGGCGCGAAAAGGGGCACTAGTTGCCACGGATTGAGTCCTCCCTTGAGAAAATTGGCGCTTTGCTTGCCGTCATTCTGGGCGCTGATGCCGGTGGCGACAAGCCCGAAGCCGCCCGCAACGCGAGAAGGCCAACTGCCGCGTTGTCTCGGGCCCCATTCCTGTGGCACGTTCAGCGCCCCGTCACCTCTACCGGACCCTGCAACATGCCTCCAGCCCCTGCCCTTTCCGGGGCCGAGTTTCTCAGACCTGCCGACATCGCCCGCATCCAGGCAGAGCGCTGGCGCGACCAGGCGGCCTATGTGAGTGCCAACTCAGCCTTCTATCAGCACATTCTTCAAGGCCGGCCGCTCACCGGGCGGCTGGACGAGCTCGCCGATCGACCCTTCACCGACAAGGACATGCTGCGTTCGGACCAGGCCGCCAACCCGCCCTTCGGCTCCTACCTCGCGAGCCATCCCGACGCCATCTCCCGCATTCACCGAACATCGGGCACGACGGGGGTCGCCATGAACCTGGCGCTCAGTGCTGCCGATGCCACCATGACGGCTGAGGTGGGCGCGCGGGCGCAAAGTGCCGGCGGTCTCGGCCCCGGCCACCGCGTTGTCCATTGCCTCAACTATCAGATGTGGATGGGCGGTTACACCGACCACGCCACGCTGGAGGCGACCGGCGCCACAGTTGTCCCCTATGGCGTCGGCGGCACGGCCGGTCTGGTGCGCGTCATCCAGGAACTCAAAGTGACGGCGATTTCATGCACCCCGTCCTATCCGGCGGTGCTCGAACGAGTGATCCGCGAGTGCTTCGAAGGCCTGAACCCGCGTGAACTGGGCCTGAAACTGGGTTTGTTCGGCGGTGAACCCGGCCTGGATGAGCCGGCGTTCCGAGCCCGCCTCGAAGCCACCTGGGGGTTCAAGGCGCGCAATTCCAATTACGGCGTTTCCGACGTCCTGTGCAACTTCGCCGGCCAGAGCGAGGTCTCGAACGATTTGCACTTGATCGCCATCGACGTGCTCTATCCCGAGCTGATCGATCCCGACACCAGCGCCCGCCGGCCCTGGAGCGAGGGCGAGACGGGCGAGCTTGTCCTCACCCATCTCGCCAAGGAGTGCCAGCCGCTGGTGCGCTTCCGCTCCGGCGACATCATTACCCTGACCGGCACCGGCAAGGCCCAGTGCGGGCGCACCGCCCCGCGCTTCCGCGTGGTCGGGCGGGCTGACGACATGGTGGTGGTGCGCGGCCTCAACATGTTCCCGGCCATGGTGGCAGGCGTGATCGCCGGCATTGCCGAATTGTCGGGCGAATACCGCATCGTTCTCGATACCCCGCCGCCCTACGACTATCTGCCGGTCGAGGCCGAACTGGCCGAGGGGCTAACTGAGGAACCAGGCCTTGCCGAAGCCGTGGCAGGGCGCATAAAGACAAGTCTCGGCGCCACCGCGCGGGTGCGCCTGGTTGCCTTCAACAGCCTGCCGCGCAGCGAGGGCAAGACCCGCCGCGTCACGAGGACTAACCGATGAGCGAGATCAGTTACGAAACCGTCCTGTCGAGCCTCGACAAGACGGGTGTGCGCATCATTACCCTAAACCGGCCGGAAAGCCTCAACGCCATGAACCGGCAGCTCATCGACGACGTGGCGCTTGCCTTCGAGGCCGCCCACGCCGATGTCGAAACGCGCGCCATCATCTTCACCGGCTCAGGCCGCGCCTTCTGCGCCGGCGACGATCGCCACGAGCACGTGCATCCCGAAAACGAGGCCCAGGCCCGCGACCTCGTCGTGGCCATCCAACGCGCCACCCGCGCCATCATGTTCGGCGACAAGCCGGTGGTGGGCGCCATCAACGGCTGGGCGGTGGGGGGTGGCTTCGAATGGGCCATCAATTGCGATTTTCCCATCTGGGCCGAGACGGCGCGTGGCTTCTTTCCCGAGGTCTCGCTTAACCTCTTCGTCACCGGCAGCGTCACCTCGCTGCTGCCGGCGCTGGCCGGCCTCAACCGGGCACGCGAGATGCTTTTTCTCGGCGAGCGCTACGATGCCCGCACCCTGCTCGATTATGGCGTCGCCTGGCGGGTGGTGCCGGATGGAAGGCTCTTGGTCGAGGCGCACGACGTGGCGGAAAAACTCGCCGCCCTGCCGCCGCTTGCTGCACGCGCCATGAAGCGGGTGCTTAACGCCACCGCCCAGTCGAGCCTCGAAGCGGCGCTGGAGCTTGAGACCGAGGCGACCGTCGCCGGCTTCCTCGATCCCGAGACGACACGGCTGTTGAAGAATTTCTAACTCAGATTCCGCTCAAGGACTCGCGGCAAACCCCTTGGCATGACTTAATCTTTGCCGCCAAGGCACTGGATAAGCTGACGCGTGTTGCGACCCATGAGGGCGAAATAGAGATCGGGGCCCTTGGCCAGGTCCGCGCCCAGAGGATCGATGACGCCGCTGCGCGCTTTCGTGCCTTCGCGCACCACATCGACGATGGCGGGGGCGAATTCCGGCTCGGAAAAGATGCAGGTCACGCCCAACGCTTTGATGCGGTCATGAATTGCGGCCACCCGCTTGGCTCCCGGCGCAACGTCGGGCTCGATGGTGATCGAGCCCACCGCGTTCAGGCCGAAGCGCTTCTGCAGGTATTGGTAGGCGTCATGGAACACGATGAACGGCACCTTCTTCACCGGCGCCAGCGCCCCTTGCATATCCTTGGTGAGCGCCTGGAGCCGGCCCTTTAGCGCCACCGCATTGGCCAGGTAATCGGCCGTATTGCCGGGATCGGCCGCCACCAGGGCACCGGCAATGGCATCGGCCATGGCGGCGGCGTTGAGCGGGTCCATCCACATGTGCATGTCGGGGCCCCCGGCCTGCTCTTCCGCATCGGCATCGGGCTCCCACGCCCCGCCGCCGCGCACCGGGTAGCGTGTGAGGCCCGCCGTTTCAGACAGCGCCACAATATGCGCCCCGCCGGCCAACGCCTGAAGCGGCTTCACCAGGAAGCGCTCCAGCCCCTTGCCCATCCAGAACACCACCTGCGCCTTCTGCAAGGCCTCCGCATCGGATGGCTTCAAGGCATAGGTGTGGGGCGAGTTGCCGCCCTCGACGATGAGATGCGGGCTGCCATGACCCTGCATCACCGCCGCCACCAGCGAATGCAGCGGCTTGATGGACACCACCACCCTCACATCGGCCATGGCGGGCACGGCGCCGGCAAGCAACAGCGCCGTGATCATCACGGTAAACAGCCGATGCCAAGCCTTGTACATCTCCGTACCCTCAGGTTCAGAACCATGCAATTTGATATGTTATGACATAACAATTATTGTGTAATGCTATAACATATGGCATAAGCGGGCTCAAGCACTCAAAACAGGGAAACGGGCATGGACGCTTCCGCCAAACCGGCTGCACCGCTGGTCACCGCGACCGGCATGGGCGTAGCACACGCCCGCCGCTGGCTCGTCCGCCATATCGACCTGTCGGTGCATGCGGGCGAAATCGTCACCCTCATCGGCCCCAACGGAGCCGGCAAGACCACCATCGCAAAGGTGCTGCTCGGCATCATGGCGCCCGACGAGGGGAGAATCGAGCGCCGCGCCGGGCTTCGCGTCGGTTATGTGCCGCAAAGGCTCGCCATCGACTGGACGCTGCCGTTGAGCGTCTCCCGCCTCATGACCCTCACCGGCCCGCTAAATGACGCCGCCATGGGCGAAGCGCTGGCCGCGGTGGGCCTTGCAGGTCTCCGCGAGCGGCCGGTGCAGGCGCTGTCCGGCGGCGAGTTCCAGCGCGCCCTGCTCGCCCGGGCGCTGGCGCGCAAGCCTGATCTCCTGGTGCTGGACGAGCCGGTGCAGGGTGTCGACTTTTCCGGCGAGGTGGCGCTTTACCGGCTCATCGGCGACATCCGCGATGCCACCGGCGCCGGCATCCTGCTCATTTCCCACGACCTGCACATCGTCATGGCCCAGACCGACCGGGTGATCTGCGTCTCGGGGCACGTGTGCTGCGAGGGCACGCCGCAATCGGTGGCCGAAAGCCCGGAATATGTGCGCCTGTTCGGGCATCACGCCGCCGAGACCATCGCGCCCTACCGCCATCACCACGACCACGCCCATTTGCCCGACGGCACACCGGTGCCGGCCGGCGACCACGCCCATGCCCACGACCACAAGGCGGAGACATCGGATGCTGGATGATTTTTTCACCCGCGCCGTCCTTGCCGGCATCGGCGTCGCCTTGCTCGCCGGCCCGCTCGGCTGCTTCATCGTGTGGCGGCGCATGGCCTATTTCGGCGACACCATGGCCCATTCGGCCCTGCTCGGCGTGGCGCTGGCGTTGCTGTTCAAGCTGCCGCTGCAACTTTCGGTATTTCTTGTCGCGGCCGCGGTCTCGCTCATGCTGGTGCTGCTGCAACGGCGCGGGACGCTGTCGTCGGACGCCATTCTCGGTATCCTCGCGCATGCGACCCTCGCCGTAGGCCTTGTCCTCATTGCACTCATGACCTGGGTGCGGGTTGACTTGATGGGCTTCCTTTTCGGCGACATCCTGGCGGTGACGAAGACTGACATCGCCATCATCTGGCTGGGCGGAGCGCTGGTACTTGCCGCCCTCGCCTGGCTGTGGCGCCCGCTGCTGGCGGCAACCGTCAGTCCCGAAATCGCTGCCGCCGAAGGTCTGAAGCCTGAGCGCGCCCGCCTTGCCTTCATGCTGGTGATGGCGCTGGTCATCGCCATGGCCATGAAGATCATCGGCGTGCTCCTGATCACCGCGCTGCTCATCATTCCCGCCGCCACCGCCCGGCGCTTTGCCGCAAGCCCCGAGGCGATGGCCGTCTTCGCCGCCCTGATCGGCGCCGTCGCCGTGGTGCTGGGGCTTGAAAGCTCGCTCAACTTCGATACCCCTTCCGGCCCCTCCATGGTGGTGGCCGCCTTGATCCTCTTCCTCGTCAGCCTGGTGCCCGGCCTTGCCCGGCGCGCCGCCGAACATGAGGCTCGCCCATGAACGAGACCCCTGAGCTCACCCGCAACCAGGCGCTGGTGCATGCCGTCCTCGGCAAGGCCGAAGGGCCGTTGAGCGCCTATGACATTCTCGATGAGGTGCGAGCCGAAGGCATCCGCGCGCCCTTGCAGGTCTACCGCGCGCTCGATGCCCTCATGGCGGCAGGCCTCGTGCACCGGCTGGAAAGCCTCAATGCCTTCGTTGCCTGCTGCCGCCCGCATCGCCATGCCGAAGGCGCCATGATCGCCTTTGCCATCTGCGAGGGCTGCGGCCAAGTGGCGGAATTCTCCGACGAAGCACTCGCGCAGCGCCTGATGACCTGGACGACAGCCCATGCCTTCAGACCCTCCAAGACCACCATAGAGATCCGCGGCCACTGCCGGACCTGTGCCGCGGCGGCCTAGACCAAGCAGGCCCGTGCCCCCATACTCGCCCCTCCAGCAAGGCCCTGTTGATGCGACCTCTCACCTCCGCCATGCGATCGAATGCCGCCAGGGCGGCCGCGGCGCTGGCACTCGTGGCCGTTCTCGCCATCAGCCTGCCGTTCATCCGCCTTGCCGACAATGCCGCGCGCGACCTCATGCTCACCACCATCTCGCCATGGACGTCGCCACCATCCGACATCGTCATGGTCGCAGTTACGGAAGACACACTCGGGGCCTATCCCTACCGTTCGCCCATCGACCGCGGCCTCCTGGCGACGGTCATCTCGCGCGTTCTCGCCGCCGGGCCCAGGGCGGTCGGCATCGATATCCTGTTCGATCAGCCGACCGAGCCGGCCAAGGATGCGGCCTTGCGTGCCGTTCTCAAATCGGCATCGGTCCCCCTGTTCATCGCCACGGCCGATGCCACCAACGGTCTCACCGCGGCGCAAACGGGCTATCTGAAGCGCTTTTCCACGGGCCTTGGGACCGGGTCGGCCGATCTCATCAAGGACCGCGGCGACGGCACCGTCCGCACCATTTCCCCCGGCCAGTACCGCGACGGTAGTTGGCGCCCAAGCCTGGTGGCGACAATGGCGGCATCGCAAGCCATTGTGGTTCCGTCCACGCCGATGCCGATGACCTACTTTCACAGCGACAAGGGCGATCCCTTTGTTTTTCCGCATTATCCCGCCCACACGGTCGCCCTCCTGCCACCTGCCTGGTTCAAGGACAAATACGTCCTCATCGGCGCCGACTTACCAACCAGTGACCGCCACCGCACTCCTTTCGCCGTCATCGACGGCCCTGCCCTCGGCACCCTGTCGGGCCTTGCCATCAACGCCCACGCCCTAGCGCAACTGGTCGCCGGCGTCCGCCTCACCGTCCTTAACAGCCTGCCCCTCATCGGCGCCGTCATCGTGCTCGCCGGTTTCGGGCTGGGCATCGCCTTCTTCGATACCGGCCCGTTCAACCGGGCGCTGCTGGTCGCGGCGCTGCTGGCAATACTGTGGATCGCGAATGTGCTGCTGTTGCGCCATTCAGGTCTGTTCGTGCCGCCGCTGACGACGACGCTGGCCGTGGTGGTGGCCAATGGTCTGGCATCGACCTATGTGTGGTACCGCGACTGGCTGAACCGGAAGTTCATCGAGAACGCCTTTTCCCTTTATGTCAGCCCTGCTTATGTGAAGACCCTGATTGCCCATCACGACCGCCTGCGCCTCGGCGGCGAACGCCGCGAGGTGACCTATGTGTTCACCGATATCGCCGGCTTCACATCGCTCGCCGAAGCCACCGACGCCGAGGCCCTGGTGCGCCTGCTCAACGACTATCTGACCGGGCTGTGCGGCCTGTTCCTTGAGTACGGCGCCACCATCGACAAGCTCATCGGCGATGCCGTGGTGGGCTTTTTCGGCGCGCCGATCGCGCAGCCAGACCATGCCGAGCGTGCCGTTGAGCTCCTTGTTGCCATCGACCGTTTCAGCCAATCGTTCCGCGCCGCCCAGGCCGCAAAGGGCTTCGATCTCGGTATCACCCGCGCCGGCGCCCATACCGGCACCGCCATCATCGGCAATTTCGGCGGCGCCCAGTTCTTCGACTACACCGGCCTCGGCGACACCGTGAACGTCGCCTCGCGCCTCGAAGGCGCCAACAAGCATTTCGGCACCCGCATCTGCGTGTCGGGGGCGGTGGCAGCGGCATGCCCCGACCATCGCTTCCGCCCCATTGCCAGCGTGGTGCTGAAGGGCAAGGCTACCGCGGTCGAGGTGCTGCAACCGCTGACGCTCGACGATTCTGATGCCGAGCTGGTAGACGGCTACGCGAAGGCCTATGGCGCGCTCGAACGCGGTGAGGCCTGCGCTCTTTCCAGCTTCGAGCATCTGGCGGGAAAATGGCCGGACGACCCGCTGGTTCGCTTTCATCTCGAACGCTTGCGCCGGGGCGAAGGCGGCACCACAATCGTGCTGGTCGAAAAGTAAGCCCCTCGCTCCACCGGGAGACAACACCATGCCACGCCTCATGCCAGCGCTTGCCCTCATCGCCAGCCTCATGTTCGCAAGCCTTCCGGCAAGCGCTGCGGAATTGCTGGTGGTGATCGATGCACAGCAGGCCGGCGCCGGTCTCCAGCCCGGCCAGACGGTGGGGCTCGACGATGCCATCTCCCTGCCGGCCGGCGCCCGCCTGTCGCTGCTCAATCAGGCAGGCCGGCTGGTGCTGGTGAAGGGGCCCTTCGATGGCCCCCTCGCGCAGGCTGTCGCGGCCTCGAGCGATGCCGGCGATCCCGGCGTCATGCACAAGATAGGGGATTTGATGAAGGGCGAGGATTCGATCGTTTCCTTCGGTGCCGCCCGTGCCGTTTCCGGCCAGAAGCTGGTCGAGGTGCCCAATGCGACGTTCATCAGCGTCATGGCCGACGGCCAACGCTGCCTTATCTCGCGTGGGCCGCAATTGTGGCGCAGCGATGCCACGGGCGCGGCCCGCCTGGCCCTCAAGGGCCCCGGCGGCAGCAAGCAGACGCTCGACTGGCCGGCCGGCAAGGACCGCATCGCGCTGCCGTCCGCCTTCATTGCCGATTCATCGATCGTGATCGCCGACATGGGCGCCGGCGAGGTGACGATGACCTTCAACGTGCTGCCTGCGGACAAGCGCAATCTGGCGCAGATCCTCGCCTGGCTCGGCGAGCGCCGGTGCCTGGGCCAGGCGACCGCCCTGCTAAAGGCCTTGCGCCAGGAAGCCCTCCGCGCCGAGTAGTTATTCCGGCAGGCCCGCGCGCCGCAATCCTTCAAGCCAGCGCTCGTTGTCGGCCGCATGCCTGATCGGCACGATCTTGTTGACCTGCGAGATGGTCAGCCCCGGCATGCGCTGCAACAGCTCGTCGAGCGCCGCCCTGGCCTCGTCCTCGCGCCCCAGCATGGCAAGCGCGGCGGTGAGCTGGCGCAACGAGGAGGCATAGCCGGGATATGTGCGCAAGGCTTCGTTGCAGACATCGACGCACTCTTCGTAGCGTTCGGCAACATAGGCGGCGATGCCGTGCCCGGCATACCAGAAGGTCCTCGAGGTGTCCCGCGGACTGAGCGCCATTGCGTGCGCGAGCGCCTGGTGCGACGCCTCGTAACTGCCCGACAGCCCGTGCAGGGCCGCCAACGTGCCATAGGCCCTGGCCAGATTGGGATTCTGTCTTACCGCCTCATCCAGATACTGGAAAGCCTCGTCGTAGCGGCGCAGGAACATGGCCGCCATGGCGAGAGTTGTCAGCGCACCGGCGTCGTTCCCGTCGAGCGCCACCGCCTGCCGGGCCGCTTCGCCAGCTGCCGCGATCTCCGCCACGGGATCGTCGCTCCACACATGCAGCGAGGCATGGAGATGGCTTTCGGCCAGGGCCGAATAGGCTTCGGCCAGATCGGGGCTTGCGGAAGTCGCCTCGTGCAAAAGGCCTTGCGCCGCCTCGTTGTCTTGCCTGGTCAGCTTGTTGATATGCCAGCGCGCCCTCAAAACCTTCTCCCAGGCATTGAGGTCGTCGACGCGCTTGAACTGTGCCCGCTTGGCCTCCGCTCCCATGGTCTCCGGCGCCACCGCCGTGACGATCGACCCGGTAATTTCGTCTTGCACGGCGAAGATGTCGTCGAGGTCGCGGTCGAAACGTTGCGCCCACAGATGCGCGCCCGTCTCCCCGTCGATCAATTGAGCCGTCACCCGCACCCGGTTGCCGGCCTTGCGCACGCTGCCTTCGAGCAGATAGCGCACGCCCAGTTCGCGGCACACCTGGTCGACCTTCACCGCCTGGCCCTTGTAGGTGAAGGTGGTGTTGCGGGCGATGACGAAGAACTCGCGGAAGTGCGACAGCGCGGTGATGATGTCCTCGGCGATGCCGTCGGAGAAATACTCCTGCTCGGGATCGCCCGACATATTGTTGAAGGGCAGGACGGCAATCGACGGCTTTTCACTCAACGGCTTTGCCTTGGCAGCGGGTTTGGCTTTCGATTCGGGGCTCCAGCGAAACACTCGGATCGGTCGCGCGATATTCTTCGCGTGATGCTCACCCGCGTCGGAAAAATTAACCTCCACACGGTTGCCGAGCCCCTCGTGTACCATTCCTGAGATGGCTATGCCGCCGGGCTCGGCCAGCGCCTCCAGCCGAGCCGCCACATTGACACCGTCGCCATAGATGTCGTCGCCGTCGATGATGACGTCGCCGAGATTGATGCCGATGCGCAATTTGATCTTGCCGTCCTCATCCGCCAGCGCTCTCTGGATGGCCAGCCCACACTCAACCGCATCGACGACGGAGCGAAACTCCACCAGCACGCCGTCGCCCATCAGCTTGACGATGCGCCCGCCGTGCTTGTCGGTCTCGGAATCAAAGAGCTCGCGCCGATGCGCCTTGAGCGCGGCGAGCGTCCCCGCCTCGTCCTCGGCCATGAGTTTCGAATAACCTACAACGTCGGCGGCCAGTATCGCAGCAAGTCGGCGCGGCATCACATCCCCTCAATCGATGATCTTAGAGCATCATCGCCGCCCAACGATCAAAACTTTGCCGATGGTATAGATGCGCTATCCCCGCGCGGGCGCCTCGATGAGCCGGTAGACGCCAACGGCACCGGAGCGTCCGCGCACGCTCTTGCTTCCGAGAGCCTCGCAGCGCCACCCGGCGGGCAGTTGCCGGTGCACGTCATTGCTGATGAGGGCGATGGCTTCGGCTTTGGCATCGACTGCCTTGCCCAACGACTCAAGCCGGGACGCGGTGTTCACGGTATCGCCGATGACCGTGTAGTTGATGCGGCTAGGCGAGCCGATGTCTCCTACCACCAGCGGACCCGAATGGATGCCGATGCGCACCCTGACCGGTTCCAGCCCGTCGGTCTTGCGCTCGACGTTGTCGGCATGGATCGCCACCATGATAGCGGTGGCGGCCCGGCAGGCGGCCTCGGCATGATCGGCGATCGGCTCCGGTGCGCCCCAGAAGGCCATCAGCGCGTCGCCGACATACTTGTCGATGGTCCCACCTTCGGCCTCCACGCATTCGCCTATGAGCGTGAGATGGTGGTTGATGAACTCCGCCACATCTGGGGCCTTCATGCCTTCGCTGAGGTGCGTGAACCCGGCGATGTCGGTGAACAGGACCGTCATCTCGCGCACCTGCGAGGCCGCATGCTGCCCCGCCTGCCCGATCAGCCGTGCCACCAGCGTGCGCGGCACATAACGGCCGAACTGCTTGAGGCTTGCGACCATGGTGTTGAAGGACTTCGCAAGCTCGTCGAGCTCGGCGATCATGCTGCCAGGAACGTTCTCGACGGCGGCGAAGTCGACGCGACCGATCTGCGCAGCCGCACCCGACACCCGCCGCACCGGCCTGGCAATCGCCCGCCCCATGGCGACCGCGGTGACCAGGGCAAACAGCAGCACCGCGACCGCCAGCCACATCGACCTGACGAACAGCTCCAGCGGCGCCCTCAACTCGTCGGCACGGCGGTAGGCGCCGACGACGACCGGCTGCGAACCCATCGTCGCGCGTAACTCTTGTGTGACCAGGATATATTTAATGCCCCGCCAGGTGATGAGGCCGAGCCGGGCGCCAGGCATGTTCGACAGGTCGATCAGCTTCACGGGCCGCTTCTCATCCAGTCGCGCCAACACCGGATCGCCAAGGTCGGCGCGATCGGGCAGCGGCGCACTGCGTTCGAGCCCCACCGGGCCGCGGGCCAGAAGCGGGTGCGCCAGCACCTTGTCGTGCCCGAGCAGAACGAAACGGACGCTGCCGAGTCCGGCACTCTCGGCCAGCGCCAGCGCCGATAGGGGTTCAAGCGCGTTTGAGATCTCGATCAGCAGCGGCCGCTTGTCCCGCGTCACCAGCCAGCGGATCATCGACGTCACCGTTCGCCCGCTTGCCGGGTCGAATTGCGGCGCTCCGCGCAGCGGTGTGCCGGACAGCTTGCCCGATTCCACGATGCGCCGGTGCATTCTGGACACATCGCTCGGCGTAAGCCAGGAAATGCGGGGCTCACCGCCTGACGCCGTGCGTTCGGCACGGAAGCCTTCGACCGAGGACCCCACGAGCAGGACCTTCGCGAGCTGCGGCTCGGCAGCGAACAGGCCGCGCACCAGTTCCTCAAGCCGGCCATGGTTGCGGATCAGCGATGCATCCTCGCCCACTTGCCGGGCGATCGACATCGCGTGCCCCTCACTATTGCTGACATACCGCTGGTAGGCGAGTTCCATGGAACGCACATCGCGCTCGACGATCTGACTTCCGAGATTGGAGATGAGCTTGTGCCCGGAAAAATACTGCAGCAACACGACCGCGCCGACGGCGATCATCAGGATGGCACCCAGCGAAACCATAAGCGTGGGCTGCAGGCGCAGGCGAATGTCGTGAAAATGTCTCACGCGGGATCGGGCCGGCAGTTGATCGGTTCACCACTGAGCGATGCTTGCCACAGATAGGCGCCGCAGACCAGCGCGGTCTCCAACGCGTCAGCCGATATTGCCGAGGGCGGGGAAAGTTTCGAGCAGCCAATAGGACAACGACTGCAGGCCCCCGGTGAGGAACAACACGCCGGTCACGACAAGCAGCCCGCCCATCACCCGTTCCACCATGCCGAGATGGCGGCGGAAGCGCTTCATGAAGGCCAAAAACTGGCGGATGCCGAACGCCGCCAGCAGGAACGGTACCCCGAGCCCGGCCGAGTAGACGGCGAGCAGCCCCGCGCCGGAGGCCACCGTCTCCTTGGACGCGGCGATGCCAAGGATGGGTGCCAGCACCGGGCCGATGCACGGCGTCCAGCCGAAGGCGAAGGCAAGCCCGATGGCGAAGGCACCGACAAGCCCGGCCGGACGGCTGTCATGGTGATAGCGTGCCTCGCGTGACAGTATGGTCAAGCGGAAGAGGCCGAGGAAATGCAGTCCCATGACGATGATCGCCACCCCGGCGATCTGCCCCAACAGAACCAGATGATCGCGCAGGACCTGCCCCGCCGCCGAAGCCGTCGCCCCCAGCACCACGAAGACGGTGGCAAACCCGAGCACGAAAGCGATCGCCGGCGGCAGCACATCGGCGAGAGGCACCTTGTCCGCGCCCTCTTCTCCCGTCATCTGCTCCAGCGAGGCACCGGTGAGAAAGCACAGGTATGGCGGCACCAGCGGCAGCACGCAGGGCGAAATGAAACTGAGGAGCCCGGCAAAAAACGCCGCCCATACCGTCACTTCGGCATTCATGTCGTCGTCCGTCGTTGTAATTCGGGGCGCCAACTTCGCCGCTGGGCCGGGAAAGTCAATGCCATATGCCGTCGCGCCCGGCTCAAATTCCCGTCAACGCGTCACGTGCAAGCGCTTCAGTCCGGCGGTGATAAAGCGGTTGGCGGCTACAATGCCCATGAATCTCACTTTAAAAAGCCGCAGACAACAAATTGAAAAATATACTGAATTCCGCCTGACCCGATCGAGTTGCAATCGCACTGGGCGCTCGCCTGGTGCAACTGGGCCCAAGTGTCCCGCACCCGCCGCCGGTTGACGCCAACCCCGGCAGGGCTCAGGATCGCCGCCGGCGTTTTCATCACTCTCCTGGGCGGTTTCCTGTTCTGGGCCTCGCTCGCAGTGTCACCGTTTTCGTGAGGCTTCCTGCCATGACCACCCATCCGGATCTCGTACTGCGCAACGTCCTGATCTATGACGGATCAGGAAGCGAACCGGCGGCTGCCGATATTGCCGTGACTGATGCGCGCATCACTGCCATCGCCAACCTGCGGCCCGGCCAGGCCGGCGAGGAGATCGACGCCACCGGTCTTGCCCTGGCGCCCGGCTTCATCGACACCCACACCCATGACGACCTCGCCGTCATCGAGACCGCCATGTCGCCCAAGACCAGCCAGGGCGTCACCACGGTGGTCGCCGGCAATTGCGGCATCTCGCTTGCTCCCATGCAGCCGCAGCGCGATCCGCCGCCGCCTTTCACCCTGTTCGGCGGCCGCGACATCTTCCGCTATCCTCGCTTCGCCGACTATCTGGCCGCCGTCGAAAAGGCAGGCACCGCCGTCAACACTGCCTGCCTGGTCGGCCATTCCACCCTGCGCGTCGGTGCCATGGACGATCTGTCGCGTGCTGCCACCGCGGCCGAGACCGAAGCCATGAAGATGGCGCTGGCACAAGCGCTGCACGACGGGGCCATCGGCCTGTCCACCGGACTCGAATACCCGCCCGCCAGGCACTGCGAACCCGGCGAAGTGGAAGCGCTCGCTGCCGTCGCCGGCGCCCACGGCGGTATCTACACCACCCACATGCGCAACGAAGGCGACCGGGTGATCGAGGCCATGCAGGAGGCCTTCGCCGCCAGCCGCAAGGGCAAGGTGCCCGTCGTCATTTCCCATCACAAGTGCTCGGGCATCGCCAATTTCGGCCGCTCGGTCGAGACCCTTGCCCTGTTCGAAAAGGCGCTGGCCACCACCGATGCCGGGCTCGATGCCTATCCTTACGATGCCTGCTCGACCATACTCAGCCTGGACTGGGCGAAACGGGCGCGCCGCATCCTCGTCGCCATGTCGCGCCCGCATCCCGAGATGACCGGACGCGACCTCGACGATGTGGCGCGCGAATGGGGGCTGAGCCGCGATGATGCCATAGAGCACCTGCAGCCGGCCGGAGCGGTCTATTTCGACATGGACGAGGCCGATGTGCGCCGCATCCTCAAATATCCTCACACCATGATCGGTTCGGACGGCCTCCAGGGCCAAGAGCATCCCCACCCGCGCCTGTGGGGCACGTTTGCCCGCGTACTCGGCCATTACGCCCGCGACGTCGGCCTGTTTTCCATGGCCGAGGCCATCCACCGCATGACCGGCATGCCGGCCGAGCGTTACGGCCTGAAGGATCGCGGCCGCCTGCAGGTGGGCCACTTCGCCGACCTGGTGCTGTTCGATCCGGCAGCCATCCGCGACACGGCCACGTTCGAGGCGCCACAGCAGCCCGCCGCCGGCATCCATACCGTGTGGGTCAACGGACAAAAGGTCTGGCACGACGGCCGCTCCACCTCCAACCGGCCCGGCCAGGTGCTACGGAGGGCGGCTTAGCCCACCGCCTTGCGCAGCCGTTGCATGCTCTCGGCCGGCCACAGCGCCTCGCGGTCGTAGAAGACCTCGAAGGCCGGCACCTCCGGCGGCAACCCAACCCACGCCAGCTTGCTGCGGGTGTAGATGTGCACGTCGGGCTTGAGCGCTGAAGGATCATCCAGCGTACCGATGCGCACGAAGCGCAGGAACGGGCGGCCACCATAATCGCTCCACAGCGCCGTCTGGCATTGCGGGCAGCGATAGACGTCATGCGGACAGCTGCTGTCGGTCGGCACCCCCACCGGCTCGGGCGAGCCTTGCAGCAGTTCGATGCGGTCGGTCTCAATCATGGCGTTCAGCACGAAGGCGCTGCCGGTCTGGCGCTGGCAGTCGAGGCAATGGCAACAATGCACGAACATCGGTGCCGAGGTGAGGCGATAGCGCACCGCGCCGCAAGCACACCCGCCTTCCAGATCATCTCCCATAGGGGCCTCCCGTTGGCTCAGCCAATACCAGCGCAGCATGGCCGAGGCGCCTTGCCATGGCAATAAGGCACGGCTGGCGCTGGTCTGCCGCCCGGCAGTGCTTGCGCAGCGCATCACCTCTGTCATTATCGTGACACCGCAGCGGAAAGTCGCAAGGAAAGCCGATGACAGGCAAGCAGCGCATCAAGCCACCCAGGCTCGCCAGGGCCGACATGAGCCACAAGCTCGACAACGACACCTACGAGCGCATGCTCGCAAGGCTGCAGCGCAAGCTGACGCAGATCCAGCAGGCCTATCTGTTCCAGCAGCGCTCCGGCGTCATGGTGTTCGAAGGCTGGGACGCCGCCGGCAAGGGCGGCACCATCCGCCGCATCTCGGCTGCTCTCGATCCGCGCAGCTTCAAGGTGTGGCCCATCGGCCCGCCGCGCAAATACTACCTCGAACGCAATCACCTCCTGCGCTTCATGGAGCGGCTGCCACCGGCCGGTGCCATGACCGCTTTCGACCGTTCCTGGTACGGCCGCGTGCTGGTCGAGCGCATCGAGGGGCTGACGCCGAAGGCACGCTGGAAAGCCGCCTACCGCGAGATCAACAATTTCGAGCGCATGATCAGTGATGACGGCTCGCGATTGATCAAACTGTTCTTTCACATCACGCCGGAAGAGCAACTCGCCCGCTTCGAGGAGCGCATGCGCAATCCGCTCAAGCGCTGGAAGCTGTCGTATGAGGATTTCCGCAACCGCCAGCGCTGGCAGGACTATGCCGATGCCATCGACGAGATGTTCGAGCGCACCTCGACCTCGCATGCGCCCTGGCACCTGATCCCCGCCAACGACAAGAAATATGCCCGCATCGAAGCCATCAGCAAGATCGTCGAATGCTTCGGCCACAAGGTCGACCTGTCACCCCCCACCCTCGACGACACCGTCATCTCCGAGGCGCTGAAGCTCATGGACCTGGAGCCCT
The DNA here is from genome assembly GCA_963770075.1 of uncultured Alphaproteobacteria bacterium. Lineage (GTDB taxonomy): Bacteria > Pseudomonadota > Alphaproteobacteria > Rhizobiales > Aestuariivirgaceae > CAVVDT01. Next base: position 12,462 of record CAVYOQ010000034.1, on the reverse strand, counting down.
CGCTGGTGGAGAGCCTGAGCGGGCGCACCGAATGACCGCGATGGACCGTGGCATAGGCCGGCCTCGCGGGGCTCATGCCTTCTTAAGGCGTCTGGACTATGCTCGCGCCGATGGACGGCCATTGCCGTCGTTTGCAGCCGCAAGCGGCAAGACTATGGTGACAAGCCGCCAACCGTGAAGAAAGCGCTAAGAGCCTCCAGTGTCCAAGCTCATCTACATCCTCAACGGTCCCAACCTCAATCTGCTGGGCAAGCGCCAGCCGGACATCTACGGCCGCGAGACCCTCGCCGACGTGAAAGCGAACTGCCGCAAGGTGGCTTCGGAACTCGGCCTCGACATCGCCCTCATGCAGTCCAACTCCGAAGCGCAGATCATCGACTGGATCCACGAGGCGCGCGAGAAAGCCGCCGGCATTGTCATCAACCCCGCCGCCTTCACGCACACCTCGGTTGCCATCCTCGATGCCCTCAACACCTTCGAGGGCCCGGTGATCGAAGTGCACATCTCCAACATCCACAAGCGCGAAGCCTTCCGCCATCGCTCCTATGTCTCCCTGCGCGCCGACGGCGTGATCGCCGGCTGCGGTGTCGAGGGCTATGCGCTCGCCGTGCGTCGTCTGGGCACGCTCCTCGCCGGCGGCGCCTGACTGTCGCTCCATCGCTCAGTCGGCGATGACGGCGCCGGCTGCCTGTCTGGCGTTCGAGCGCAAGGGCTGCTCCTTCATCGCCAAAAGGAAGACGAAGGCGAAGAAGAAGCCGCCGAAGGTGGCCATGAACATGGCCGAGAATGACGACGCGGCAATGGCTTCGGCCGCCGCCGCGCCCTTTGTTCCGTGCGCGCCGCCAAGCAGGACGACGCCGAAGACCGCCACCAGCAGGGCGCTGCCGAGCTGGCGGAAGAAGTTCATGACCCCGGTTGTGGTCCCGAGCTGATGCAGTTCCACCGCGTTCTGGATGGAGACCGTGGTGGTCGGCAACAGCGTTCCCAGACCGATGCTGATCAGGGTCAGAACAGCCTCGAACTCAATAAGCGACAAACGGGCGTCCACAAAGGCCAGCACCAGGGTCGCGGCCATGGCGACGATCAGGCCGATCACGGGAATCCTCTTGTAATGGGTGATGCGCCCCATCATTTGCCCGGCAATGGTCGCGCCGACCACCGTGCCGACCATGAGCGGGATGAGCGCCAGCCCCGAGTCCGAGGTGCTGAGGCCGCGCGCGACCTGGAAATAGAGCGGCGTATAGATAGACAGCGCGATGTATGTCCCCATGCCAAAGCAGGCCGAGGCCGTGCCCATCGACACCACCGGGTTCGCGAGGATGACCGGCGGGATCAGCGGTTCGGCGGCGGTGGTGATGCGCCAGCCGAAGCCGATCCACAACAGCACCGATAGTGCCGCTAGCCCGATGATCGGGGGCGAAAGCCAGTTGGCGCCGTTTCCTCCATAGTCGAGCGCCACCATGAGCGACACGGTGGCGCCGACCATCAACAGCGCACCGGCCACGTCGAGCCTGTGCGGCCGGTCGTTGCGCGGCAGGCGCTTTAGCGCCCGGCTACTGATCAGATAGGCGACGGCGCCCAGCGGCAGGTTAATCCAGAAGATCAGCGACCAGTGCACATGCTCGGTGAGGAACCCGCCGAGCGTCGGCCCCAGAAGGCTCGCCAGCAGGAACACGCTGGCGAAATAGATCTGGTAGCGCCCGCGCTCCTTGGGCGCCACGATGTCGCCGATGATGGTCTGCGCCAGCGAGATCAGCCCGCCGCCGCCAAGGCCCTGAAGGGCGCGCGCAACGATCAGCACCAGCATCGACGGCGCCAGGGCACAGGCAATCGAGCCGACGAGGAACACCACCACGGCCAGCATCAGCGCGCTGCGCCGCCCGTGCATGTCGCTGAACTTGCCATAGAGCGGCGTCACCGCGGTGGCCGAGAGCAGATAGATGCTCGCCACCCACGAGAGATTGGCGAAATCGCCCAGATCGCGCGCGATCGTCGGCAGCGCGGCCGCGATGATGGTCTGATCAAGGGCCCCGAGGAACATGGCAACGCACACCCCGACGACGATCGCCATGATATCCCCATGGTTCATCGCCTCGGCCGTGCGCGGCGCCTGTGTCGTGTCGTCCATGTCACTCTTTTCGGGCTGCAAGCGGAGGGAGTCGCGCCCAATCACCAACAGAAAGACATTCACCCGCCAAATGAACGACGGGCCGATGGAACTGGAGCATACCGGCTGAGCAAACCGGTCGCACCGGTTGCCTCGCTCCCGCATAGCTGCCATGCCGGACACGCACACCGTTGGCAAGTATCGAGCGAGTGGTACGCTCGCGGACCCGGCTGCGGACCGTTCGATCCGGAGCCATCGGCGTCTGCAATCGTGGGATGGCCGACAGCCGCAAAGGATAGCAAGGGCAGCACGGCATGGACAGCGCAAAGGCCACGGTGGCCGGCGCCGAGAAGCCGGCAGGAACGGATGCGGCCAGCGGCCGGGCGGTGATCGCCGCGTGCTCGCTGCTCACGCTGGTGTTCGGGTCCGTCCACGCCTTTTCGGTCCTGCTTTCAGGGCTCGAGACGACACTTCACCAAGACCGCGCCGCCGTCAGCCTCACCTACTCCCTGGCGCTGGCGGCCCTGACGCTGGCGGTGCTGACCGGTCACAGAGTCTTCAGCCGGCTGCGCCCGGCACTTTTCGTGACCCTGGTGACGGCCACGGCCGCAGCGGGACTCATCGCAGCGGCGGCCGCTGGAACGCTCACCGGCTGGTGGCTGGGCTACGGGCTCATCTTCGGTGCCGCCAACGGGCTTGGCTACGGTTATGGCCTGCAGTTCGCCGCCCAGGCCAACCCCGCCCGCCCCGGCATGGCCATGGGGCTGGTGACGGCGGTCTATGCCCTGGGCGCGAGCCTTGCCGCCCCGGCGCTCGCTGCCGCGCAGGCATCGCTCGGCCCCGGCGGCGCCCTCGTGCTACTGGCCGCTGTCATCGTGGCAGCCGGGCTCGCCGCGGCCCTGATCCTCGCCCGCACCGGCCTTGCCTTCCAGAGCGAACCGCAGCGCCCGGCGGAAACCAGAAAGGCGCCGGGGGTCATCGCGGCGTGGTGGCTGGGCTACGGACTGGGCGTTACCGCCGGGCTGATGACGGCCGGTCAGGCAGCCGGCATGGCTATGGCAGCCGGACTGTCGCTCAACCTGGCAGTCACTGCCACGGCGGCCTTTGCGGTGGCCAACATGGCGGCCGGGCTGGCAGCCGGCTGGGCAGCCGACCGTTTCGCGCTCAAGCGCCTTCTGGCCCTCCTCCCGCTTCTCTCGGCCGCGGCAGCGATGTTGCTTCTGGTGAAAGGCGGGGGCCTTCTGGTGCTCATCGCCATTGCCGGTATCGGAGGGGCCTACGGCGCCCTCATCGCCCTTTATCCCGCCGCCATCGCCACACGCTTCGGCGTGCTCGCGGCTCCGCGCGTCTACGGCCGCGTCTTCACCGCCTGGGGCCTGGCCGGACTGGCCGCGCCGTGGCTCTCCGCAACGCTCTATGACGCAACCGGCAGCTATGCCCTGCCGCTCGGCATCAGCGCGTTGGTCTCGGTGGCCTCGTGCCTGACGGCCTTCGCATTCCTGTGAGGCGGTACCGTTTGATCCGAGCCGGTTGCAATGCGGCTCAGAAGATGAAATCCGCCGCCGAATAGGCATGGCCGGCGCCGATCTGGTCGACCGAGACATGATTGAGCAGGATCGTGTCGGCTCCGTCGACGATGAGGGCAAAGCCGCTGCCGGGATCGGTCGCCAGGTGGTGAGCGGCCAGATCGGCGAAACCGGTGATGTCGCTCACGCCCGACAAGTCGATCCTTTCCAGATTTCCGGACTTGAAGTCGGCGATCGTGTCGTTGCCGAAATGGTCGGCAAAGACGAAAGTATCGGCCGCTTTGCCGCCGAAAAGCCAGTCGTTTCCCCTGCCCCCGACCAGGACGTCGGCGCCAAGCTGGCCTTTGAGGGCATCGCCGCCATTGCCGCCCGTGAGGGTATCGTTGCCGGCTTCACCGTGGAGCCGGTCATTGCCGCCTCCACCATAGAGCCAGTCTCCCTGGCCGTCGCCGTTCAGAATGTCGCCGCGAGCGCCGCCGTGCAGCCTGTCGCTCCCGCTCCCGCCGGAAAGCAGATCGGCACCGCCAGCGCCATCGATTGTGTCGTTGCCGGAATTGCCATCGAGCGTGTCGTTGCCGGAACCGCCATAGAGCCGGTCGGAGCCCGCCTTGCCGAAGACCGTATCGTCGCCGATCCCCGCATCGATCCAGTCGCCGGCGCCACCGCCCCGGATCAGATCGCTGTCCGCATAAGCCGGATAGGCGCTGCTCAGGCCGGAATCGCCAACGATGAACAGCTGCTGGGTTTCGGCGGAATAATCGAGAACATGCACCTGGACTCCGGTCGGCGCGTACAACGTGTCGACAATGAGTTTGTGGTTGTCGGGGTGAGCCAGAAATCTCGGCGTGAATGGAGAACTGGCAAGGGAGTTGATGCTGCGGCCGTACATTTCATCCGCGTGCTCGCCGACCAGAGCGGCATAGCCGTCGAAAGGGGTGAGATGGCCCCATTTCCAGTCGGTATTCGGCGCATCGATCGCAATGTCCGTCCCCACCCGCTGCAAGGCCCCCAGATCGGCATTGACCTGAATGGGAAGCTCGGAGACCAGGTAAGAAGACGCCAGCACTTGATAGGTCTCCGGCGCGCCACCCACGCCAAGGTCGTGTTCGAAAATATAGTCTTGCGTGTGCCCGAAGTTGACGATGCTCCGGGTGAGCGGGTTCGTCACCGCAGGCGGCGTGCCGGGCGAGCCGAATGTCGCAATCGCCACGTCGACACCATCCGGCAAGGCCGCATCGACAGGGTAATCTTGCGCAAAATACTGCGCCATGGCCCCGCCGAGGCTGTGCCCCGTGACTTCGACATGCCTGATCGTGTCGCTGTGCGCCGCAAGGTAAGCGAACACCTTGTCAAACAGCGGCAGGAGACGCTGATAGTGGCCAGACTGGTCATGCAGGGCATCGGAATAATCGGAGCTGCTGTTCGAGCCGCGAACGGCAATCGTCAGCGTGTCGCCCTTTACGGCGACGAGTGCGGCAGCGTTGCCTTTCTCATAGTAGCCATCGGAATCGAAAGCATCGCTCGGCAGCGGGTCCACCGATCCGGCAGGATCGAGGTCGGCTTGCGTAAGGGCCGTCCAGCCACTGCCGTCCTGATTGAACACCGTCTGGACATTGGCCTTCTGGTCGTCGTAGGCGAGCCACGACAGATAGGCCATGTCGGCAACCTGATCGGATGTCAGGGCCATGTCTTCTCCAGATCTTCACTCGGTCGATTCGGTGAACAGTGCGCGGCCAAGTTTGGCTCGCTGCTCGCGGCAAGCCAAATGGCTGCCTCATGTCGTACGGAATAGCCGAACGATCCTGCAACTCATTGAAGAAACATGGGGCGATTTTACGGCGCTCGCATCGTCAAAAAGTGGCCGACCGAAAGGCAGAAAGTTTCTCTAACAGATATAATACTTACGATTTTAAGTGGTAGCGGAGAAGGGAACCGCCGATACGCGGATTGTGATTCCGTGGGGATCGGGTCAAATCGACGCTTCATCAACATCTCCGTTAGGCTGCTGGCAGATCTGATTCCATCTTCTCAAGCAATCCGAGATCGTCCTCGGGACTCTCGAACAGATGCCCGTAGACGTCGAAGGTCATGACGATGGATGCATGGGCTACCGCCCACCGGCTCCGGAAACCATCGTCTCGATGGACCAAAGGCCGACCATGCACTAACATTTAAGCTGGACCACTCGGTGGGGGCAGCTCAGACCCTAGGCCGGCTCTTTCCAAAATATGGTCGGAAAGCGCTAGAAGCGCAAAAGCGCCGTTACACAAGTTGGAATATCTCAACGCGCAAAAGACAGCTCCATCTGCAGTACCATTTAAGCCGAATTGACTACCTGCTAGAATTGAAGGGCAATGGGACATGTTGGGGTGGTGGCGAACCTCAATTCCTGATCCAACCAAAGCCGGGGCGCGTATTGGCAAACAATGGAGGATGGCTTGACCCGCCATGTCAGACGCGCCCTCATTACCGGAATAGCCGGGCAGGATGGTTCCTATCTAGCGGAACTGCTGCTCAGCAAGGGCTATGAGGTGCATGGCATCATCCGGAGAACGTCCGGCATCACGACCACGCGGATCGATCATCTCTATGTCGATCCACAAGAGCAAGAGCAACCGCGACTGAGACTGCATCACGGCGATCTATTGGACGGGGCGAGCCTTCGCCGCGTTCTGAAAAACGTCAGGCCTCATGAAGTCTATAATCTGGGTGCGCAAAGCCACGTCCACGTCAGCTTTGATGAAGCTGAACTGACGGCCAATGTCATTGCCTTAGGAAGCCTTCGCCTGCTCGAAGCCGTGCGCGATAGAATTGTCGAAAGTGGCGAGGAAATACGCTTTTACCAGGCAAGTTCATCGGAAATGTTTGGCAGATCGCCAGCGCCGCAAAACGAGGACACGCCGTTCCGGCCGAGAAGCCCGTATGGCGTCAGCAAATTGGCGGCGCATTGGCATGCTGTCGGCCATCGCGAAGCCTATGGCATGTTCGTTTGCTCGGGCATCCTTTTCAATCACGAAAGTCCGCGGCGCGGGGAGACTTTCGTCTCCCGCAAGATCACCAGAGCTGCTGGGCGCATCAAAGCTGGATTGCAGCAAAAGCTCTATCTCGGAAATCTCGATGCCAGGCGAGACTGGGGATTTGCCGGCGACTATGTGGACGCCATGTGGCGAATGATGCAGCTGGAAAGTCCGGAGGATTTTGTCGTCGCCACGGGATTGTCTCATTCGGTGAAGGATTTCGTGGAAATGGCATTTGGAGTCGCCGACCTGGACTGGCACAGACATGTGGAGATCGATCCGCACTATTTACGCCCCAGCGAAGTCAACGATCTCCGCGGCGATCCCTCCAAATGCAATCGGCAACTGGGCTGGTCGCCAACGGTGGATTTCGAGCAGCTTGTGCAGCTGATGGTCGAACACGATACCCATTTGGCGGAACAGGAGCGTTCGTTGGAAATATCGGGCCCGCGAAACACATTGCCTCGCGATATTGCGAAGGGTTGAAAATGCATCCGGTTGACCGTGACGCGAAGATATATGTGGCAGGCCATCGAGGCCTGGTGGGATCCGCAACGGTTCGCAAGCTGGAATCCGCAGGCTTTGCAAATATCATCGTCCAAGACCGGACGACGCTCGATCTCAGGGACCGAGATCGGGTGGATGAATTTCTGCGCGCGAGCCAGCCTGATTTCGTGATTGCGGCGGCCGCCAAGGTCGGAGGAATTCTGGCGAACCAGCATTACCCGGCTGATTTCATTTTTGAAAATCTGATGATCCAGACCAACCTGATCGATGCCAGCTATCGTGCCGGCGTGCGCAAATTCGTGTTCCTTGGATCGACCTGCATCTATCCCAAAATGGCGCCTCAGCCGCTCAAAGAAGACTATCTATTATCCGGCCCGCTGGAGCCAAGTAACCAGTCCTACGCAGTGGCGAAGATCGCCGGCATAGAAATGTGCCAAGCATATTCCCGCCAGCACGGCTTCGGCGCAACATGCCTCATGCCGACAAATCTCTACGGGCCCAATGACAATTTCGACCTCGAGACGTCACACGTGCTGCCTGCCATCATTCGCAAGGCACATGAGGCAAAAATGGCCGGGCAACGCAGCATCACCATCTGGGGAACCGGAACGCCGCTGCGCGAATTTCTGCACGTCGACGACCTGGCGGACGCAATCGTCTTTTGCCTGGGCCGGGCCAGCGACGGCCAGATATTGAATGTCGGCGCGGGCGAGGAGATTTCCGTAGGCGCGCTGGCCCGGTTGACATGCGATGTCGTTGGTTTCGAGGGAGAGGCAGTATTCGACATATCGAAGCCGGACGGCACCCCGCGCAAGCTTGCCGATATATCGCGCATGGAAGCGCTTGGCTGGAAGCCCACCATCGGTCTTCGAGAAGGCATAGAGCAGACCTACCGATGGTTCCTCAACAATGTTGCCCGTGGTTGATACAAGAGACTTGAGCAATTTCATGCGCTCGATCGGCTGTGGACGATCGGCCGCCTACCGAACGGAGGCTGGCTAGAGCATCCGCCGATCATGTTGGATCGTATCCGGCGGCTTGGAAGTAGTTGCGACATTCGGCTGGTGTGAAGAGATCGACGATACGACCGATGGCATTCCACAGGCCGTCGACGGTGCGTTCGGCGGCGTGGCGGAGCAGCGCCTTGAGCTTGGCGAAGGCATTCTCGATGGAATTGAAGTCGGGGCTGTATGGCGGCAGGAACAGCAGGCTTGAGCCTGTCTGCTCGATCATCTGGCGCACCTTTGGCCCCTTGTGGCTGGAGAGGTTGTCCATGATCACGACGGCGCCGGGTGCAAGCTCGGGAAGGCGGCCCGCGAGACCTGGTTTGACAAGCAGCCGGAACTTGAGCCGGAGCGGCTGATCTTCCTTGACGAGTGCGGAACCAACACAAAGATGGCGCGCCTTTACGGCCGCGCCAGGCGGGGCGAACGTTGCCCAGCGGCGAGCCGGTTTGCACCAGCTTTGGAGTACTTGCCGGTAACCGTCCGGTCCGACCGACCTAGTTTTTGAGCCGCGCCCATGGTCATGGACGGGGCCATGGATGGCGAGATGTTCTCGGCCTATGTCGAAACCTTGCTGGCCCCCTGCCTGATGCCCGGCGATATCGTCATCATGGACAACCTGCCGGCCCACAAGTCCTGCGACGCCAAACAGGCCATCGAGGCTCGAGGCGCAACCCTGATCTTCCTGCCAGCCTGCTCGCCCGACTTCAATCCCATCGAAAAAGCAATCGCCCAGATCAAGGCCTTCCTGAACAAAGCTGCTGCCCGCACCAAGCCCGATCTCGACGCTGCCATCGCAAAGGCAATCGACCTCGTCAAACCCCAAAACGCTATCGATTACCCCGCAGCCTGCGGCTATCAGGCCGATACAGTGTGAACGGATTCCGCTCTAGCGTCCTCTCTCGGACAGCCAACCGAGCAAGGCCTCGATTCTTTTCTTCCCTGCTTCCAGCGATGCGTCATGTCCGAGTTGCTTATTCAGTAATTCGATTGCCGCCAGTGCATCGGCATGGCGGCCCATTGCCCCTTGCATGTCCGGATATTTGACCAACAATTTCCTACGCGCCTCTGCACGGCGTTCGAGCATATCTCGATATTGCCGGGCGCCGCTTTCATCTCCCAACTTCGCCGATGCATCCGCAAGGCACTTCAGGCTGTCATCGCAATTGTCGGTCAAACGCGCATATTCCTGATAGGCGGCGCGAGCCGACTCTATCCGATCTTCTTTGACAAGCCTTGATCCCAAGGCATTCCACTCTGAGCAGTTATAGGGCCCGAAACTGCCGGCAACGTGATCGCCCCCCTCCGGCAACGGTCTCTGTCGTGCTCCCGAGATTCGGTCGATCAGGAAATCGACGATCGGCACCAACGAGAATTTTTCCCAAGAAATCGGAATGAAATGACATTGGCTCTCAGAAACGAGACAGTCCTCGAAATAAAAATGCGATCCTTCCGGCCATCCGACAACTGCAAGTGCTCGTGGACCGCCGCCCCCCGGCAATGCCCCGAGCAACTTGGCGGATAGACGCTGGGAACCGTTGGTGATCACAAGATCTGCATCCTTGATTCCGATCAGCAAGCGCTTGAAGCTGTCGTATCCCTCGCCCACAAAGCATTGGATTCGGGGAATCTGGGCAAAAAAGTCGAAGTTCGGCCTCCTTTTCAGTCAGAATATGATCGATGAGGGCCATGCGCTCGCCGCCAAAGAATGGGTCGTCGGCCAAGGCTTCGTCAATCACCTGCCTCGACCTTGCGAAGCCATCGGAAAAGACCGCGATCTCTATGTCGTTGGCGGAAAATCGCTGCGAAAGGCTGCGAACAATAGCTCGCAAGATCGCCAGGTCGTCCGGTTGCCGATTGGGGGAGATTGCCGCATCATGGTGCCACAAGGCCAGTTCGTCTCCCCAGGGCATCTCTATCCTGGCAGTGTCGCCCTTACGGATGTGAACGAGAACCCTCAACCTTGCATCGGACGAGAACGGGCCGGACCATCCGGTTTGCGCAAAGGCCCGACCGATCCGGTCACGAAACCCCTGGAAACTGCTGTGAGGCAGCGATGTCAGAAGACTGAGGACCGGATTTCGGTCGCCCAATCTAAGGCGCAATATTGTCTGCGGCGATGCCTTCGCGGCGATCCTCGCTTTGAGCGTCGCGATCAGATCGTTCAAACTGGCATGGCGGCCGCCACCGACGCGACGATCCGCAACGGCCAAATCGAGAAATTCCGCAGCGCCCGCAATCGCGTGGTCGTCCAGCCTGTCAAACTGCGCATCGAGCATCAGATCGGACCAGATGTCCCCGCTCGTTCGCTTCGACGAAAGGGTGGAATGAAGATATTCGAGCCCCAGCAATTTGCCGATGTGATACAAGAGGAACATCTGGTTCAGCTGATCGCTGAACCCCACTTCGTCACGAATACCGATCGTGAAGTATTTCATGCGCGGCGGAGACCTCCGGAAAAACACAACGGCTTTCCAAACAACATAGGCAGCTGCGAGTTGAGCGGCTGCACGCGCGAGACCGAGCTGGTCACAGTCTTTCGTATCCGTAAAGATCAAACTCCGCGTCGAACATCGCATTAACTGCAGCAATTTCGTCAGCGCCGAGATAAGTTTCAACGGACTCCCACACCCCGGCGCCTCCCTTCTTCAGATGGGGCAGTTGCGCACTCCCGGGAATTCCCAGCAGGGGAAGAATCCGTCCGAATTCTTCCTTCAGATTTTCAAATCGCAGGATGTGCACGGCGGGACAGCCCTCCGGCGCTTCATAGATATGGCTGTTATCGAGCATGGCAGCCGATCCATCCGCAATCGACCGCTGGATGAACCTCCGGATCTGTTGCGGCTCGACAGACATGCTCCCTACCTTCTTATAAGCAGACAGACCGAGGCTCATATTCGCCCAAGAAATGAGCTTTCGGTAGGGACATCGCACAACTGCGAAGATGTTATAACCGTTCAGGCTTTCTTCGAACCGCGCCGCTATGTCGGCCAGCGGCATATGGTTGTTGAAAATGCCGATCGGACGCTTCACCCCAGCAAGGTCGGCATCCGAACCCGAGCGAACGGTAGAGATGAAAATGTCATGCTCGCGGGCATTGGCCCCATAGTTCTGCGCATGGCGCCCGCGTTCGACGCGACGACGCTCGTCTATGGGAGTGATCGGCGTCAGGATGTCGTCGGCCCCGCAATAGGGGGACACGGCCACCTCGATACTGGTGCCAGCAATTTTCCTGCCTTTGAGAAAGAGAAAGCGGCGTTTTTTCGACAAGATCATAATATAGAAATTCTCACGTTGGTCAGATCAGTGTCTTAAAAGACTATTATTTTGGCAATCGACAACAATTTCCGATTCATTCATTCGCCTTCGCGGCAGCAACAAATTGATCCTCCGACCTTGCCTCCGCTATGCCGGGCCCCTAAACTCGCCTAGCATGACGAAGACAGAGAATATGATGATCCGATGATTACCTGGATAGCATCCTATCCGCGGTCCGGAAACACATTTTTGCGCATTCTGTTGCACCAGAATTTTGGCATCAAATCCTACTCCATCTATGGGGATGCCAAGAGCATTCAGGCAGACGAGGCGACGCGCACCGTTGTCGGCCACCGGCTGTTCGACAACGAGTTTGACGAAGCCGAGTGCCGGGCGAGCGCTGATTGCCACTTCATCAAGACGCACGAGCCCTGGGATGACCGGTTTGCAGAAGACAGGGCAATTTATCTGATCCGCGACGGCCGCGACGCCCTCTTGTCCTATTGGCATTTCCATCGGGAATACTGGGGGGCCGAGATAACGATGGCAGACCTCATCGAAGGCAAGCGTTTTGCCGGCCGCTGGTGCGATCATGCTATGGGCTGGAAACCCGACAAGCGCGACAATGTGCTGCTGTTGCGTTTCGAAGAACTGGTTTCGGATCCCGGCCGTGCCGTCGAAATGATTTCGGATTTCATCTGCGTGGCCGCGAAGCCTTCAGAGGCTCCTACCTTCGAGAAGCTGAATGCGATGAACGGCCGTTTTTTCCGAAAAGGCCGAACCATTGGCGGTGACGGCGCGCTTGGCGTGGATGACAGGAACAGGTTCTGGGCGCTGCACGGTGATGCGATGCGGCGGTTCGACTATGATGGCTAGAGCATCATGCTCAACTCATTGGAATTGATCGGCCTGCAATCGGCTGATTCCACCCGATTGCAGGCTGATCTGACGGCCGCAAACGCGCCAGTCATATCGGAAGACAAGATGAAGCGAGCGATCATCTATCTGGCCTGGGGCGCGAAATGTGTGCTTCAAGACAATGC
>CAVYOQ010000033.1:0-137102 GCA_963770075.1 uncultured Alphaproteobacteria bacterium | reverse complement strand
ATGCATCGGCGGGTATCGCGCTTTCAGCGCTGCGAAAACCGCCTTGGGCCAACCTTGCCCATTGATTTCTTCCGATTGAGGCGGAATTGAGTATGATGATATTGTTCGCTAGCAGCATGTCCGGCACGTCCGGCGCGGGTCCGAAGCGGCGCGAGATTTTGCCGCGCAATCTTTCATTGCAGCCCGGTCTGTAATGTGGTTCACAGTCTGCTGCAGCGGTCCGATGGCGCAAAGGGGGCGGGCCGCGCGTTGCTTGATGGGGCCCGCATCCGGGCAGGCGGCGCGGAGCAAGACCCTTGCGACGGAATGACGGGGTGCCTTCGGCCCGTTAGGGGTGGTTTGGGGGTACGCTCTTGATGGAGAGAGGCTGACGCATGCGTTTCCTTAAGTTGACGGCTGGCCTGGCGGTCCTGATGGCCGCCATGGCGGCGGCGCAATCGGCTTTCGCCGAAAGTCTGGGCGAGGCCGTGCCCTGGCAGATGGGGCTTCAGGACGCCGCCACACCGCTGATGGAGAGCATCCGCAGTTTTCATAACCTGCTTCTCGTCATCATCACCGTCGTGGCCGTGTTCGTTCTCGGCCTCTTGGTCGTGGTGATGGTGCGCTTCAACGCGAAATCCAATCCGGTGCCCTCCAAGACCACCCACAACACGATGGTCGAGGTGGTGTGGACGGTGGTTCCGATCCTCATCCTGATCGTTATCGCCATCCCCTCGTTCCGGCTGCTTTATCTCGAGCGCGACATTCCGCCCGCCGACATGACCATCAAGGCGATCGGCAACCAGTGGTACTGGTCCTACGAATATCCAGACAATGGCGACGTCAGCTTCAATTCGTTCATGAAGGCCGACAAGGACCTCAAGCCCGGCGATGCGCGCCTGTTGTCGGTGGACAGCCCCATGGTGGCGCCGGTGGGCAAGATCGTACGCGTCATCGTCACCTCCAACGATGTGATCCATGCCTGGACGGTGCCGTCCTTTGGCGTCAAGGTCGACGCCATTCCCGGCCGCCTTAACGAGGTCTGGTTCAAGGCCGAGAAGGAAGGCATCTTTTACGGCCAGTGTTCCGAGCTGTGCGGCAAGGACCATTCCGCCATGCCGATCGAGGTCCACGTGGTCTCCGATGCGGATTTCAAGGCCTGGACCGCAAAGGCCAAGTCGGCGGGTGTGGAAAAGGCCGACAAGATGCTGGCCCAGATGCATTCCACCCGCGCGAAGCTGGCATCGGTCGATCAACAGGTGAAATAACCGGAAGGCATAGGCGCCGCCGGGCAGGCGGGGCACCCTTCCCTTACGAGCATTGTGCAACGAGGAAAGTCAGAATATGGCACACGCAGCAGCCCACGGCGCCCACGCTGATCATCCTACCGGCTGGCGCCGTTACGTCTACTCGACCAACCACAAAGACATCGGCACGATGTACCTGTGGTTTGCCATCTTCTCCGGGCTGGTCGGCGGCCTCTTGTCGCTGCTTATGCGCTTGGAACTGGCCGAGCCGGGCGTCCAGTACTTCTACGGACTTGCCCAGTTCGTCTACGGGGTTGGCCCCGACGCGGCCGTCGATGCCGGCAAGAACATGTACAACGTGTTCATCACCGCCCACGGCCTGATCATGATCTTCTTCATGGTCATGCCGGCGATGATCGGCGGATTCGGCAACTGGTTCGTGCCGCTGATGATCGGCGCGCCCGACATGGCGTTCCCGCGCATGAACAACATCTCGTTCTGGCTGCTGCCGCCGGCGCTCATGCTGCTGGTCATTTCCATGTTCGTGGGCGGCGCGCCCGGCGCCGACGGTGCCGGCACCGGCTGGACGCTCTATCCGCCGCTGTCTTCGACCACCGGCCATCCCGGCCCGGCGGTGGATTTTGCCATCCTGTCCATGCATCTGGCGGGCGCTTCCTCTATTCTCGGTGCCATCAACTTCATCACCACAATTTTCAACATGCGCGCGCCGGGCATGACGCTGCACAAGATGCCGCTGTTTGTGTGGTCGATCCTGGTGACCGTGTTCCTGCTTCTGTTGTCGCTGCCGGTGTTCGCGGGCGCCATCACCATGTTGCTCACCGACCGCAACTTCCACACCAGCTTCTTCAAGCCTGATGGCGGCGGCGATCCGATCCTGTTCCAGCACCTGTTCTGGTTCTTCGCCCATCCCGAGGTCTACATCCTCATTCTCCCGGGCTTCGGCATGATCAGCCAGATCGTCTCCACCTTCTCCAAGAAGCCGATCTTCGGTTATCTCGGCATGGCCTATGCCATGGTGTCGATCGGCGTGGTCGGCTTCATCGTGTGGGCGCACCACATGTATACCGTCGGCCTCGACGTCGACACCCAGGCCTACTTCACCGCCGCCACGATGGTGATCGCGGTGCCGACGGGCATCAAGATCTTCTCGTGGATCGCCACCATGTGGGGCGGCTCCATCGAGTTCCGCGCCCCCATGCTGTGGGCGCTGGGCTTCATTTTCCTGTTCACCGTCGGCGGCGTCACCGGCGTGGTTCTGGCCAATGCCGGCATGGACCACTCCCTGCACGACACCTACTACGTGGTGGCCCACTTCCACTACGTGCTGTCGCTTGGGGCGGTGTTCTCGATCTTCGGTGGCTGGTACTTCTGGAGCCCCAAGATCTTCGGCTACATGTACAACTCGTTCCTCGCCCGGGCGCACTTCTGGACCCAATTCATCGGCGTCAATCTGCTCTTCTTCCCGCAGCACTTCCTTGGGCTGGCGGGTATGCCGCGCCGTTACATAGACTATCCGGACGTGTATGCTGGCTGGAACCACGTGTCCTCCATCGGCGCCTATATCTCCTCGGCCTCGGTCGTCATCTTCGTTTATTGCGTCATCGACCAGTTCATGAAGAAGCGCGAGGCCGGCGCCAATCCGTGGGGCGAAGGGGCAACGACGCTGGAATGGACGCTGTCCTCGCCGCCGCCGTTCCATCAATACGAGACCCTTCCGGTCATCAAGTAGCTTGGGGCTGATGGGCCGGCCCGTCCCCCTCGGGGCGAGCCGGCACGAAGCGGTGAAACGGAAATGCGGGACTTGACGACAGGAACAGCGAAGCCCTTGGCCGGTGCCGTTGCGGGCTCCGGCTCTGTGGGCGACTATCTGGCGCTGCTCAAGCCGCGCGTCATGTCGCTGGTGGTGTTCACTGCCCTGGTCGGGGTTCTCGTCGCGCCTGGCCACATTCATCCCTGGCTTGGCGCCATGACGGTCCTGGCCATCGCCGCGGGCGCCGGCGCTTCCGGCGCGCTTAACATGTGGTACGACGCCGACATCGATGCGCGCATGCGGCGCACCGAGTGTCGGCCGGTGCCGCGCGGCGTGATCGCGGCAGGCGATGCACTCGGTTTCGGCCTGGTGATGGCCTCGGGCTCGGTGTTCGTGCTCGGGGTGCTGATCAACTGGGCGGCGGCGGCGCTGCTTGCCTTCACCATCTTTTTCTATGTCGTCATCTACACCATGTGGCTTAAGCGCCGCACGCCGCAGAACATCGTCATCGGCGGGGCGGCCGGCGCCTTTCCGCCCATGATCGGCTGGGCGGCGGTGACCGGTGGCATCGATACCGGCAGCATTGCGCTGTTCCTCATCATATTCCTGTGGACGCCGGCGCATTTCTGGGCGCTGGCACTGCTGCGCTCGGACGATTACGCCCGTGCCGGGGTGCCCATGCTGCCTGTGGTGGCGGGTCCGCGCGAAACCCGCAAGCAAATCCTCATCTATGCCGTGCTGACGGTCGCTGCCTCCGGCCTGCCGATGCTCACCGGCCTGGGCGGCGTGGTCTATGCCGCCACCGCCGCAGTGGCCGGCGCTGCTCTCCTGGGGCTCGCGCTGGATATCTGCCGCCTTGGCGATCGGCACGAAGTCGCGCAAGGCGTCCGGCCGTTTGTTCGGCTTTTCCATCCTCTATCTTTTCGTGCTCTATGCCGCCTTGCTGGTGGAATGGGGTTCGAGGTTCTGGGCATGACGGCCATGGAGTTCAGGTCTTTGACACCGCAAGAAGAGGCCCGCCGCCGCCGCCGTTCGATTGCCATCGGACTGGCGCTGGGCGCCTTGGTGGTCCTGTTCTTCATCACCACCATCGTGCGCCTTGCCGGCAATGTTGCGGGGGGATGAGGGCATGCAAGCAGCTATGCCCGGACGTGATCGCCGCTGTCGTGCCCACGGTCTTTGCGCTGACGAGGTCTTGCCGTGCCGGCGGCCCGCCCGTGCCATGGTGCGTAATGCCGGGCTGTCGTACAAGGCGGACCAACCTGGGGAAACTGCAACATCCGGCACGGGTGCCGGTGCCGAATAGCGAGGAGTAGGGGAATGGCCGAAAGCCACGCCAAACATCACGACTACCATCTGGTCAATCCCAGTCCGTGGCCGATCGTCGGCTCGATTTCGGCCTTCGTGCTGGCGGTGAGCGCCATCAACTGGATGCACGGCGCGCACTGGGGCACCTGGGGCATGCTCATCGGCATTGCCGGCGTGCTCTACACCATGTTCATGTGGTGGCGCGACGTCATCAAGGAGGCCAATGGCGGCGACCATACCGCGGTGGTGCAGTTGCATCTGCGCTACGGCATGATCCTGTTCATCGCCTCTGAGGTGATGTTCTTCGTGGCCTGGTTCTGGGCCTTCTTCGATGCCTCGCTGTTTGCCGGCGAGCCCATAAACGCGGCGCGCGCTGCTCTTACTGGCGGCCACTGGCCGCCAAAGGGCATCGAGCCTATGAACCCGTGGCACCTGCCGCTGGTCAACACCCTCATCCTGCTCACATCGGGCACAACCGTCACCTGGGCGCATCATGCGCTGCTGCACAATGACCGCTCGGGGCTGAAATGGGGCCTGTTGTGCACCATCCTGCTGGGCATGCTGTTCACCAGCATCCAGGCCTATGAGTATGCTCATGCGGCCTTTGCCTTCTCCAGCCTGCATGGTGGCAACATCTACGGCTCGACCTTCTTCATGGCGACCGGCTTCCACGGCTTCCATGTCATCGTCGGCACCATCTTCCTGACCGTGTGCCTGTTTCGTGCCATGGCCGGCCATTTCACCCCAAAGCAGCATTTCGGCTTCGAGGCGGCGGCCTGGTACTGGCACTTCGTTGACGTGGTCTGGCTGTTCCTGTTTTCCTGCATCTATGTGTGGGGATCGGCAGGCGCGGTCATCGCCGAATAATTCTGCGGCATTTGCGTATGCAGGCGCCTCGGCCGCTCTGGCCGGGGCGCTTTTTCTTGACATGGACGCACCCGTCGGCGTTTGTGAATGGCATGAGCCACGAACCCTATTATCCCGATATCTCGCCCGTCTCGGCCGGTATGAAGGGCGTATGCCCGCGCTGCGGGCGCGGCAAGCTGTTCAATGGCTATCTCGAGGTGGCCGAGAGCTGCTCGTCGTGCGGGCTGAACTACGACTTTGCCGACGCCGGCGACGGGGCGGCCTGGTTCGTGATGCTGGTTGCCGGTTTTTTGGCGGTCGGATCGACATTGTTCGTGGAGGTGAACTGGCATCCCTCCTACTGGGTGCATGCGGTCGTAGCGGTGCCGCTGGCTGTGGGTCTGCCCCTCCTTATGCTGCGCCCCGTCAAGGGCATTTTGATCTGCCAGCAATACAAGACCCGGGCCGCCGAAAGCCGCTTCGGCGAGAACAAGTGACAGCACTGAGCCTGCGCCGGCTGCCGTTGGGTTTCGTGCTGGCGGTGGGAACAGGACTGGCCCTGCTTGTGGCTCTCGGTACCTGGCAGGTCAGGCGCCTTGCGGCAAAGGAAGTGCTCCTCGCCCGCATCGAGGCGGGCCTCGTGGCGCAGCCTATCGCCCTTCCGCGCGCGCTCGAGCGCTTGCACGGCGGCGCCGACATCGATTTCACGCGCGTTCACCTCATCGGTCGCTATCGGCCGGGCCCGCAGTTCCGCCTGTTCAGCCAGTTCAAGGGCATGACCGGCTGGCGGCTCGCCGCCGTGTTCGAAAGCGACGATGCCGGCGATGTCCTGGTGGACAGGGGCTTCATCCCCGATGAGTTGAAGGACACGCCCGCCGCCGATCTGCCGTCCGGTCGTCTCGAGATGACCGGCGTCATTCGCCTTCATCGCCGGGCAAAAGGCTTCTTCACGCCCGACAACAAGCCCGCCGCCAATCAGTGGTTCTGGTGGGACATGCGCGCCATGACCATGGCGGCGGGTCTTGCGCCCGCCGATGTGCCGGCGCTGGTGGTGCACCGTCAGGCTCAGGCCGGCGATCCGCCCTGGCCGCGCGCCAGCGGTGTTGATCTGTCGGTTATCCCCAACCACCACCTACAATACGCCATCACCTGGTACGCGCTTGCCATCGTACTCATCGTCATGGCATGGACGTACGCGCGCAAGAACTTTGCGGCACCCGATGGACAACCGTTGGATCAGTAAACCGTGAACTATGTGTCCACCCGCGGCAGCGCGCCGGCGCTCGGCTTTGCCGACGTTCTGCTCACCGGCCTTGCCCGCGACGGCGGCCTCTATGTCCCCGAGGCGTGGCCGCGGCTGACGCCGGACGGCTGGCAGGCGCTTGCCGGCCGCCCTTATGCCGATGTGGCCTTCGCGGTGATGCGGCCCTTCGTTGCCGGTAGCCTGCCGGATGATGTCTTTCGCGCCATGATCGCCGATGCCTATCGGGGCTTTCATCCCGCCGTCGCCCCCTTGCGCCAGCTCGATGCCAATCAATGGCTGCTGGAGCTCTTTCACGGCCCCACCCTCGCCTTCAAGGACGTGGCCATGCAGCTTCTCGCCCGCCTCATGGACTGGGCGCTGCAAGAGCGCGGTGAGACCGTCACCATTGTCGGCGCCACCTCGGGCGATACTGGCGGGGCGGCGATCGAAGCCTTCCGCCATGTCACGCGCGCCCGCGTCTTTATCCTCCACCCGCATGGTCGCGTCAGTGAGGTGCAGCGCCGCCAAATGACCTGCATTGCCTCTCCGTCCATCCACAACATCGCGGTCGAGGGCACGTTCGACGATTGCCAGGCGCTTGTGAAGGCGATGTTCAACGATGAGGCTTTTCGCGACCGCATGCGCCTGGCCGGAGTCAACTCCATCAACTGGGCCCGCATCATGGCCCAGATCGTCTATTACGCCTCGTCCGCCCTGGCGCTCGGCGCGCCTCGCCGTCCGGTCTCCTTCACCGTGCCGACCGGCAATTTCGGCGACATCTTCGCCGGCTTTGTCGCCAAGCGCATGGGAATTCCCGTCGACCGGCTGGTAATCGCCACCAACCGCAACGACATCCTCGACCGCACGCTGAAGACGGGCCGCTATGAGGTCCAAGGGGTCGAGCCCTCCACCAGTCCGTCCATGGACATTCAGGTCTCCAGTAATTTCGAGCGGCTGCTGTTCGAGCTCTACGGCCGCGATAGCGCGGCGGTGAAGCGCCTGATGGCAGGGCTTTCCCAGTCGGGCGCCTTCACTCTCGCCGCCGAAACGCTCGACCGGCTCAGGGCCGAGTTCTCTTCCGGACGCGCCGATGACGACGAAGCGGCCAGGATCATCGCCGGGGTGCATGAGATGGGCGGCGAATTGCTCGATCCGCATACCGCCGTCGGCTATGCTGTGGCCGGGCGCGAGATGCGCCGCGAGGTGCCGATGGTGACGCTTGCCACCGCTCATCCGGCCAAGTTCCCCGATGCGGTGGAAGCCGCTTGCGGGGTACGCCCGCCACTGCCCGCCCGCCTAGGAAATCTCTACGAGCGCCCGGAACGTTTCGATGTGCTCGCCAACGACTATAAAGAGGTTACCCGATACATCGCCGGCCGTGCCGGCTGAAGGAGTGTTTGTCCGCCCATGCCCGCTGAGATCACCCGCCTCGATAACGGCCTGACCGTTATCTCACAGGACTACCCGCAGCTTGAGACCGTGTCGCTCGGCATCTGGGTGAAGGCGGGCGCGCGCGACGAGATGCTGACCGAAGGTGGGCTTGCGCACCTTATCGAGCACATGGCCTTCAAGGGCACTGAGCGCCGCTCGGCGCTTGCCATCGCCGAAGAGATCGAGGCGGCGGGCGGCGATATCAACGCTGCCACAGGCATGGAATCGACCGCCTATCACGCGCGTGTGCTGAAGGACGACTGGCCGCTTGCCTTCGATATTCTCGCCGACATTCTCACCCGTCCGGTGTTCGATCCGATCGAGCTGGAGCGCGAAAAGGGCGTCATTCTGCAGGAGATTTCAGCGGCCACGGATACGCCCGACGATCTGGTCTTCGAGGTCGCCCAGGACGCCGCCTTTCCC
Source organism: uncultured Alphaproteobacteria bacterium (assembly GCA_963770075.1). Lineage (GTDB taxonomy): Bacteria > Pseudomonadota > Alphaproteobacteria > Rhizobiales > Aestuariivirgaceae > CAVVDT01. The sequence continues at coordinate 128,854 of CAVYOQ010000033.1, read as the reverse complement.
CAACACGCTCTCGGCCGTTCCATCCTCGGCAAGCCGGAGCGGGTGGCGGACTACCGCCCCGAGGCCATCGCCGCCTATCGCACCCGCCATTACGGGGCTGCGCGCATGGTGGTGGCAGCCGCCGGCCGCATCGAGCATGCCGCGCTGGTTGAGGCCGCGAACCGTCTGTTGGGCGATCTGCCGGCCGGCGATCCGCCGGCGCGCACCACACCCGACTTTGCCGGCGGCCCGGTGCGCATCAAGCGCAAGCTGGATCAGGCGCACATCGTCTTCACCCTGCCGGGATTACCCTATCTCAGCCCCGACATCTATGCCTTGCAGGTTCTCGCCGGGCTCCTGGGGGCCGGCATGTCGTCACGGTTGTTTCAGGAACTGCGCGAGCGCCGCGGCCTGTGTTATTCGGTCTTCTCCTATGCCGCCTCCTATGCCGACACCGGGCTCTTCAACATCTATATCGCCACCAGTCCTGACAAGGCGAACGAGGTGTGGAAGGTCACCGGCGGCATCGTGGCCGATCTCACCGCCAAGGTCGGTGCCGATGAGGTTCAGCGCGCCGCGGCCCAGCTCAAGTCGGGTCTGGTGATGAGCCTGGAGAGCACCGCTGCGCGCGCCGATCAGATGGCGCGGCAGTTCCTAGCCTTCGGCCGGGTTCCCGACATTGCCGACATCACCGCCCGCATCGAAGCTGTCGCCCCCGCCGATATCCAGCGCCTGGCCGGGTCGATGCTCGCCAGCCGCCGCCTCGGCACGGCGGCGGTGGGTGCGCTGGGCCGGCTGTCGGCGCATGACAAGATCGCCGCGGCATTCTTTTAGGAACGGGGGCCTGAGGGGGGTGTTCTTCCGTCACTGGGATTACTTCGATCCGGGCCACAGCATCGATGCGGGGCCAGTCACCCTGCGCCTGCCGGTGATGGACGACTACGCGCAATGGGCGACCGTGCGCGGCGCCAGCCGCGATTTTCTCAGGCCGTGGGAGCCGATCTGGCCTGCCGATGATCTCACCCGCGCTTCCTTCCGCTACCGCGCCAGGCGCTATCTGCGCGATATGCGCGAGGATTCCGGCTATGCCTTCTTCATCTTCCGGGCCAATGACCGACGCCTTGTGGGCGGCCTTACCCTGTCGAATGTGCGCCGCGGCGTGGCCCAGACCGCCTCGCTGGGCTACTGGATCGGAAAGGACTTTGCCCGCAAGGGCCTGATGAGCGCAGCGGTGGCGGCTGTTGTGCCGTTTGCCTTCGACGTGCTCAAGCTGCAACGCATCGAGGCGGCCTGCCTGCCCACCAACTCCGCCTCGCTCGCCCTCCTCAAACGCTCTGGCTTTACCGAGGAGGGATATGGCCGCAATTACCTCAAGATCAACGGACGCTGGCAGGATCACGTATTGTTTGCCATTATTGCCGACGATCTGAGGGGCTAGGCAGGCAGGCGGCGGCATTTGCCGTTGTCGTCGTTGCCCGTCCCGCGTGTGATCGGGAGGTTTGTCAGTGAGTTTGGCGCAGACATCGAGGCTGAGTATGCCGGCGGCCGCGCGAAGGTTGCCGGTGCTGCTCGGTGTCGTTTGCCTCTTGCTGGGCCTGGCGCTGCCGGCGGGGGCCGGCGAGGTCGTCGATACGGTCTTTGCCGCGCCCGACGTCGACATCGCGCCAAAACTCTATTTCTATGAGTCGCCCAGCGCCGAGGTGCAGATCGAACGGCCCTCCGATGCCTCCGGCCAGAAGCCGATGATGCTGTTGCGCGCCCGCGGCAGTGCGCCCTTGCATCGCTGGGCCGTGGTCAATCTGAGCAATTCCGGGCCGCTGGCGTCCGATCTGGTGCTTGAAGTGCCGCACCAGAAATTCGCCGGCTCCGGCGTCTGGCGACCACGCGCTGAAGGTAGCCTTGTCGGGAATATCCAGGCGGCGGGCCCGCCACGGGTCGCGCCTCTGGCGATGGCGGGCAGCGATGCCTATCGCTTGAGCCTGCCGCCGGGACAGTCCCTGACGCTCGCCATGGAACTGGCGGGCAACCAGCCCGACGTTGTGCGCCTGTGGCATGGCACGGCTTTCGAGCAGCGTAGCGCCAACCTCAAATTCTTCCAGGGCGCGACCATCGGCATTGCCGGGCTGTTGGCGCTGGCCGTTCTGTGCCTGTTTATCCTGCGCCCCGCAGGCGTCCTCGCTGCGGCCGCCTTGTTCATCTGGCCGGCAACCATCTTTCTGGTGGCCGAGTTCGGTTACATGCCTGACATGAGCGGCCTTTTTGCTACCTCACCGGATATGGCGGCGAAGGTCCGGGTCTTCATCGAGGCCCTCATGCTGGCGGGCCTCATTGCCGTCTTCATCACTTTTACCGGCCTCAGGCGACGCCTGCCGCTGGCCGGACTGACCGGCATGGCACTGGTCGCGGCCGCCGGCGCGCTTGCCGTCTACGGCTGGTACGCGCCGCAAATCGCTGCCGGGGCGGTGCGCCTGTCATTTGCCGGCGGCATCGTTGCCGGCCTCATGATGCTGGGCATTCTGGCCGACCGCCGTGCCAGGCGGGTGCGTACCACCCTCATGGCTTGGCTGCCGCTGACACTGTGGATGCTGGCGGCAGGCCTCGCCGCACTCGGTATGGCGACATCCGAGATCTTTTCCCTGGCCCTGGCGGCGGGTCTGGTTCTGGTGATGCTGGCGATGGCGATGGTGGCGGCGCGTTTTGCCTTTTCTGATCTTGGTGGCCCGCACCGCGACCGGGCCGAGACGTCGCGGCGCGTTCTTGCCTTGTCGTCGGCCGGGCAGTCGGTGTGGGAATGGCTGCCCGACAGCGCCAGCCTCTATGTCGGACCGGAATTGGAGCGCGCCCTGGGGCTTGAGCCGCGCAGACTTTGCGGCGCCGCAGAGGCATGGATCGAGCAAATTCATCCCGACGATCGCGCTGGCTATGATGCCGCCATCGAGTCCGCAGTCATCCGCGGCCGTGGCAGCTTCGATCACGAGTTTCGCCTGCGCCGGGCCGATGGCACCTTTCGCTGGTATCAGTTGCGTGCCCGCGCGCTCGACAGCGAGGAAACCGGCGAGCGCCGTCTCATCGGGACGTTGGGCGACGTCACCGCCTGGCGCCGCTCGGAAGACCGCATCCTCTCAGACGCGGTGCGTGACCGCGTTACCGGCCTGCCCAACCGGGCTCTGCTCATCGACCGCCTGGAGCGCGCTATGCGCAGCGCCGGTACCGACGGGCATCGCAACCTCTATGTTCTGGCCATCGATCTCGATCGTTTCAAGAGCGTCAATGACGGCCTGGGTCACGAGGTGGGCGACAGCCTGTTGAATATCATCGGCCGCAGGCTGTCGCGCCGTATCGGCCCGGAGGACACGCTGGCGCGCCTGCCGGGCGATCAGTTCGCCATCATCTTCAACGGCAATGCCCCGCCGCGCGACATCGTGGATTTCGCCGAAGCGGTGCGCCGCGATATCTCCGAGCCGGTCAGCTTGCGCCCGCGCGAAATCTTCATCACCGCCACCATCGGCGTTGCCGGGCTCGATGATCTGGCCCAGACCCCGGACGATTTTCTGCGTCAGGCCGAGATCGCCCTGTTCGAGGCCAAGCGCCGTGGCAAGGACACGATCGAATTCTTCAGTCCTAAAATGCTGCACGAGCGCTCGCATCTCATCCTGCTAGAGCAGGACCTGCACCGCGCCATGCAGCGCGGCGAGATCGAGGTGGTCTACCAGCCGATCATGCGCCTCGCCGACGGCGAGCTGGCCGGCTTCGAGGCGCTCATGCGCTGGCACCATCCCCATCACGGCCTCCTGGAGCCGGGTGTGTTCGTGGGGCTGGCAGAGGAAACCGGCATCATCCGCGAGCTCGGGCGCTTCGTGCTCGATGAGGCCTTGCGTCAGCTCGGTGTGTGGAAGCGGGCGTTCCGGCCGCCCGAGTCCCTGTTCGTCTCGGTGAATGTCTCGTTTGCCCAGTTGCTCAATTACGAGTTGGTCGACGCGGTGCGTGGTCTTTTGGCGCGCGAGGGGATTTCAGCCAGCGCGCTCAAGCTGGAGATCACCGAATCGCTGATGATGGAGAACCCGGAACTAACCGGCCGCGTCGTCGATCGCTTGCACGAGCTCGGGGTAACCCTCGCCTGCGATGACTTCGGCACCGGTTATTCCTCGCTGGCCAACCTGCACCGGCTGCCTTTCGATACCCTCAAGATCGACAGGACGCTCATTGACGCCTCCGACAGCGACCAGCGCGCCGGCGTGGTGCTCGATGCCACCGTCGCCATGGCGCACGGGCTCGGCCTGTCGATCGTCGCCGAGGGGGTCGAGACCGATGCCCAGATGCGCCGCCTGATGGCGCTGGGCTGCGACCTGGTGCAAGGCTATCTGGTCGGCCACCCGGTCACCGCGCGACAGATCGCCGATGCCTTCGGCGGCGTGTCCTACGCGCTCGGTAAGGGCGAGGGCGGCTTTGCCGGCTTCTGGCGCCGCCTCATGGGCAACGGCGACCTGGGCGATGTCCGCCATCCCGCCCACCCCGATGCACTGTCTTCTGCGCCTGCCGTTGCCTACATCAACCCAGAGACCGCGGCGGCCGACGAAGGCGAGGTGCTGGAGCCCTGGGCGCCGCCCGACCACGATGTCTCGCTGCCCGACCTCGAGGCCAGGACGCAAGTTGAGTCCGCCGAACAGGCCGGGCCCGCCGAAGCTGGCGAGGATGAACCGATCGACCTGACCGGCTTCTTGGGCGCCCACAGCCATGCCGACATACCGGCCGCCGAGGAAGAAGTATTCGCCCCCGCCGCCGACGCGCCGCAGCATGCCGGTGGCAACGGCGATGGACGATCTGCCGACGCCGGCACGACCCTGGCCGGCGATGGAGATGGCGCCGAGGCGGACGGCATGCTGACCGCGGCCGATGAGGAAGCGGGCGAACCCGTCGGCAAGCCCGTGGTTGGCGGTGACAGGCTGGTGCAACGCCTGCGCCGCCGCACGCGTGGCAGCCGGGACATCATGTGAAAGGTGAGGCCTGTCGTCCCTCAGGCGTGGCCGGCCTGGCTCGACAGCATGCGCGGATCGATGCCGATCTTGCGCAGGGCATGCTCGTACTTGGCCTCGAGATCGGCGCCGAAAAGCAATTCCTCGTCCGGATCGCAATGCAGCCAGCCGTTCTGCTTGATCTCCTCCTCGAGCTGGCCCGGCCCCCATCCCGAATAGCCCAGCGTCAAGAGGACATGGCGTGGACCGTGCCCCGTGGCGATGGCCCTGAGGATCTCCAGCGTTGCGGTCAGCCCCACCGTCTCGTTGATCGGCAGGGTCGAGTCCTTGAGGAAGTAGTCGGCGCTGTGGATGACGAAACCGCGCCCGGTCTCCACCGGGCCGCCGAAATGCACATGCACCTGTTCGGTCTCCTCCGGCAGCTCGATCCCTTCGCCGGCGGGGATGATGTCGAGGCGCGAAAGCAGCTCCTTGAAGGTAATGTCGGCGGCCGGCTTGTTGACCACGAAGCCCATCGCGCCGTCGTTGTTGTGCGAGCACATGTAGATGACGGAGCGGTCGAAGCGGGTATCGCCGATACCCGGCATCGCCACGATCATCTGGCCATCGAGATATTTTTCGGACGCCATGTTCCTGCCTGATCGATTGACTCGGGAAAACAGCCTAGCGCGAATTGACCCCCTAGAAAAGGTCGCTACATCCGATTGCCCATAGCGGGATCGTGATTGGGAACCGCCGGCCAAATCTGGCATGGGTATAAAAATGCGGTTTGACTCTGCGGGAGACAAGAAAGCCTTGAGATTGCATGCAAGCGCACAACCGCTTGGGCAACTTGGCCTGACGCTCGCCATGTGCCTGAGCCTTGCCGCGCCGGCTCACGCGGCCTCCGGCGATGTGGCGCGGCTGACGCAAAGCATCGTGCGCCTCGTTCAGGGCAAAGCCGCCGGGGGCGAGCGCCAGGCCGGCGTCAACATCGACCTCGGCGACGGCTGGAAAACCTATTGGCGCATGCCGGGCGAATCGGGTGTGCCGCCCGATTTCGACTGGTCGGGCTCGAGCAATGTCGCCCATGTCGATGTGGGCTGGCCGGCGCCCCACCGCATGCATGATGCCGGCGGCGAGAGCATCGGCTACAAGGGCGAGGTGCTGTTTCCGCTCACCGTCAGGCTGAAAACCCCCGGCCAGCCCGCTCGCCTCGACCTCAAGCTGTTCTATGCGGTGTGCAAGGACATCTGCGTGCCGGCCAAAGCCGAGGTGAGCCTCGATCTTGGCGCCACGCCGCCTGCCACTGCCGATGTTGCCCTGATCCGCCACTTCCAAACGCTGGTGCCAGCCGAGGACAACGCGGCCAGCGGGCTCATTGCGGCACGTGCCCTGATGCATGACGGCAAGCCCGCCCTGATGGTGCTCGTTGCTCGCGATGTGAAGGCCGGCCCTCACGCCGATATATTCGTCGAGGGCTTCGATGATGGCTATTTCCGCGCGCCGGCAACGAGCCGCCTGAGCGACAAGGGGCGGGAATTCATCCTGCCGGTCGATGGCATCAAGGATGCCTCGGCACTCACCGGAAAGCGGCTGCGCATTACCTTCGTCGGCGCCGGGGAGAGCTTGTCTCGCAGCCTCGAGGTGGAGTAGACAACCACCACGACCAACCGACGCCCCCCGCGACAATCGAGAAGAAAGACTCCTCATGACCATCAAGACCGGTGACAAGCTTCCAGATGTTTCCTTCACCACCATGACGGCGGAAGGCCCGACCATGCTCACCACCGCCGATGTGTTCGGCGGCCGCAAGGTGGTGCTGTTCGCAGTGCCGGGCGCTTTCACCCCGACCTGCCACATGAAGCATCTGCCGGGCTTCATCGAGCGCGCCGACGAGATCAAGGCCAAGGGCGTCGATACCATCGCCTGTGTGTCGGTCAACGATGTCTTCGTCATGGATGCCTGGGCCAAGAGCACCGGCGCCGGCAACAAGATCCTGTTTCTGGCCGACGGCAATGGCGATTTCGCCGGCGCCATCGGCATGGACCTCGATGCCGCCGGTTTCGGCATGGGCACCCGCTCCAAGCGTTATGCCATGATCGTCGATGACGGCACGGTCAGCGCCCTCAACGTCGAGCCGGCGCCGGGCCAAGCGGTCGAATCGGGCGCCGAAAAGCTGATCGACCTTCTCTGATCAATCTCTCCCGGCCGCTTCGCCGGGGGCGGTCCGGCGCTGTTTCTTCTTCATGAACGGCGCCATGGCGGCGCGCGCCAGTTCGTCGGCGCGCTCGTTCTCGGCATGGCCGGCATGGCCCTTCACCCAGTGCCAGGTAATGTCGTGACGGCCTGAGATCTCATCCAGGCGCTGCCACAGCTCTACATTCTTGACCGGCTTCTTGTCGGCCGTGCGCCAGCCGTTCGCCCGCCAGCCATGGATCCAACCGGTGATGCCGTTGCGCAAATAGGCCGAATCGGTAGTGAGCTCGACCGTGCAAGGCCGTTTCAGCGCCTCCAGCGCGGCAATCGCCGCAGCCAGCTCCATGCGGTTGTTTGTGGTGAGCGCTTCGCCCCCCGACAATTCGCGCTCTCGCGTGCCCGATCTCAGGATGGCGCCCCAGCCGCCAGGGCCGGGATTGCCCGAACAGGCACCGTCAGTGAAGATCTCGACGCGAGAACTGCCGCTCAAGCCGCCGCCTCGCCGGCCTCGTCCGCTTCGCTCTTGCGCAGCTCGCGCGGCAGCTTGAACGAGACGTGCTCGTCGCGCACATGCACGGTCTCTACGTCGACGTCGAAACGTTCTTTCAGTGCCGCGATGACCTCGTCCACCAGTACCTCGGGCGCCGAGGCGCCGGCGGTGAGGCCCACGGTGGAGCCCGACTGGATATGGGTCCAGTCGATTTCGGCGGCGCGCTGCACCAGCATCGATTCCGGGCACCCCGATGTGCGCGCCACTTCCACCAGGCGCTGCGAGTTGGAGCTGTTGGGTGCGCCCACCACCAGGATCAGGTCGCAGCGGTCGGCGATCGCCTTCACCGCCTGCTGGCGGTTGGTGGTGGCATAGCAGATGTCTTCCTTGTGCGGGCCTGAGATGCCGGCAAAGCGTTTCTTGAGCGCTGCGATGATGCCTTGCGTATCGTCCACCGACAGCGTCGTCTGGGTGATATAGGCAAGCGCGGTATCGGCCGGCGGAGTGAAGGCGAGGGCCTCTTCCTCCGTCTCCACCAGGGTAATCGCGCCTTCCGGCAACTGGCCCATGGTGCCGATGACTTCGGGATGCCCGGCATGGCCGATGAGCACAATGTGGTGGCCGTCCTGGAAATGACGGGCGGCTTCCATGTGCACCTTGGAGACCAGCGGGCAGGTGGCGTCGAGATAGAACATGTTGCGTAAGCGCGCCGCCTGCGGCACCGCCTTTGGTACACCGTGGGCGGAAAAGATCACCGGCCGGTCGCAATCGGGGATCTCGTCCAGTTCTTCCACGAAGATGGCGCCCTTCTTCTTCAGGTCGTTCACCACATAGCGGTTGTGCACGATCTCATGGCGCACATAGACGGGCTGGCCGTATTTCTCGATCGCCTGCTCGACAATCTCGATGGCGCGCACTACGCCGGCGCAGAAGCCGCGCGGGGCGGAAAGCAGGACCTTGAGCTTGGGTTTTTCAGTCGTCATGGCAGGGGTCCGTGGAGCGTGTCTTCAGGCCCCACATGGGGTGAGCGAGGGGGCAATGTCAAGCGTCGGACCCCCTCACGCCGCCATGGTGCTTGACACGGCAAGGCTCATCTGTAGGGTTCTTTCAGACTACCCGATCCAAGCGGGAGAGACCGGGCCTCGCACCCGGAGCCGAAGGAGCAACCGCCCCGGAAACTCTCAGGCAAAAGGACCGCTGGATGCGTACGCTCTGGAGAGCAGCGCCACGACAAGGCGCTCACCGAAGGGGGTAAGTCCGGCCATAAGAGTTCGGCCGGACGAAATCTCTCAGGTTATGTGACAGAGGGGGCCGGTCCGGCTCGTTGCCCGGAGCGCGCTATCTTTGCCATGTACGAACCTGAGGGATTTGAACCCCGTGAGCGACAGCACCGCAACTGAATTGCTGAAGACCCCTGTGCACGCCCTGCATGTGGCGCTGGGCGCCCGCATGGTGCCGTTTGCCGGCTACGACATGCCTGTGCAATATCCCACCGGCATCATTGCCGAGCACACCCACACGCGCTCTGCGGCAGGCCTGTTCGATGTCTCCCACATGGGCCAGGGCTGGCTCATCGGCCCTGACCATGAGACGACGGCAAGGGCGCTGGAAACTCTGGTGCCTGCCGACATCGTCTCGCTCCAGCCCGGCCAGCAGCGCTATTCCCAGCTTCTCAACGATGATGGCGGCTGCATCGATGACCTGATGGTTTCGCGCTCTGCTCTGCCCAACACCGAAGGCCGTCTCTTCCTCATCGTCAATGCCGCGCGCAAGGCGGTGGACTTTGCCCATTTGCGCGCCAGGCTGCCCGCCGGTGTGACGGTGGACGAACGCCCGGAGTGGGCGCTTCTCGCCTTGCAGGGGCCTGAGGCGGCAAGTGTGCTCGACCGGCTGATGCCCGGCGTTTCCGGCTTGTCGTTCATGAGCGGGAGGCCGTTCAGGCTCAACCTGTCGGGCCGCGCCAGCGGCGTCTATGTCACCCGCTCGGGTTATACCGGCGAGGACGGTTTCGAGGTTTCGGTCGCCAACGAAGACGCGCCCGGATTGTGGACGGCGCTGATCGATCAGGCAGAGGTCAAGCCGATCGGCTTGGGTGCGCGCGATTCCCTGCGTCTCGAGGCCGGACTCTGCCTTTATGGCCACGAGCTGGACGAGACCATCTCGCCGGTCGAAGCTGCTCTCGTCTGGTCGATCCAGAAGCGCCGCCGCACCGAAGGCGGCTTTCCTGGCGCTGCCCGCATCCAGAAGGAACTGGCCGAGGGCCCTTCGCGCATCCGTGTCGGCATCCGCCCGGAAGGCCGCGCCCCTGCCCGTGACGGCACCGAGATCGCCGGTGAGGACGGCCGTGCCATCGGCATCGTCACCTCCGGCGGCTTCGGCCCCACTCTCGGCGGCCCGGTGGCCATGGGCTTCGTTCAACCCGCCTTCAAGGCCCCCGGCACCGCGCTTACCCTGACGGTGCGCGGCAAGCCGCTTGCCGCCCAGGTGGCAAAGTTGCCTTTCGTGCCCAACGGCTACAAGCGATAAACTGTTCCGATCAGCAAGAGGAAATGCCCATGAGCGTCTATTTCACCAAGGACCACGAGTGGATCAGCGTCGATGGCGACAACGCCACTGTCGGTATCACCTCTTATGCCCAGGAACAGCTCGGCGATGTCGTCTTCATCGAGTTGCCCGCGGTCGGCAAGAGCCTCGATAAGGGCGCCGAGGCGGCGGTGGTCGAATTGGTCAAGGCGGCAAGCGAGGTCTATGCGCCGGTCTCCGGCGAGGTGGTCGAGGTGAATTCGGCGCTGGAGAACGAGCCCGGTACGGTCAACGCCGATGCCGAGGGCGCCGGCTGGTTCGTCAAGCTCAAGCTTGCCGACAAGTCGCAGCTCGACGGCCTCATGGACGAGGCCGACTACAAGAAATTCGTCGAAGAACAGCACTAGAGCCGAAGGGGCGATCCCATGAGTGCGCCGCACCTGCGCCTGACCGACCTGCAGTCGGGAGCCAATTTCATCCATCGCCATATCGGCCCGCGCGATGACGACGTCGCAGCCATGCTGAAGACTGTCGGTGCCAACTCGCTCGACGATCTCATCGACCGCGCCGTCCCCAAGGCCATCCGCACCACCACCCCTCTCGATCTCCCCGAGGCCTTGAGTGAGCGCAACGCCCTGTCCGATCTGCGCCTTATGGCCGGGCGCAACCGCGTCTATACCTCGATGATCGGCATGGGCTATTACGGCTGCGTCACCCCCAAGGTCATCCTGCGCAACGTGCTGGAGAACCCGGGCTGGTACACCGCCTATACCCCTTATCAGGCTGAGGTGAGCCAGGGGCGGTTGGAGGCGCTGCTCAACTTCCAGGAGATGGTGTGCGACATGACCGGCCTGCCGCTCGCCAACGCCTCGCTGCTTGACGAGGGCACCGCCGCCGCCGAGGCCATGGCCATGACCCATCGCCTGTCGAAGAGCGGACGGGAAGCCTTCTTCATCGATGCCGACACCCATCCCCAGACCATCGAGGTGGTGGAAACGCGCGCCCGCAATTTTGGCTTTTCGGTCATCGTCGGCGACCCTGAAACCGATCTCGACCCCAAGGCGGTGTTCGCCGCGCTCTTGTCCTATCCCGGTTCATCGGGCGCCGTTCGCGATTATCGCAAGGCAATCGATGCCCTGCATGCCGCAGGCAGCCTTGCCATCATGGCGACCGACCTTCTGGCGCTCGCCCTCATCGCTTCGCCCGGCGAGCTTGGTGCCGACATCGCCGTTGGCTCGGCCCAGCGCTACGGCGTGCCCATGGGCTATGGCGGCCCGCATGCCGCCTTCTTTGCCACCCGCGACGAGTTCAAGCGCGCCTTGCCGGGGCGCATCATCGGCGTTTCCGTCGATGCCCAGGGCCGTCCCGCCCTGCGCATGGCGCTGCAGACGCGCGAGCAGCACATCAGGCGCGAGAAGGCCACCTCCAATATCTGCACCGCCCAGGTCCTGCTGGCGGTGATCGCCGGAATGTTCGCCGTCTATCACGGGCCGGAAGGCATCGCCAGGATCGCCGCCCGCGCCCATCGCTTCACCGAGATCTGCGCCCGCGCCATCGCATCTTATGGCTATGAGGTGGAGACGAAGGCCTTCTTCGATACCATCACCATCAAGACGCCCGGCCGCGCCCGCGCCATCGCCGCCAAGGCGCGCGAGCAGCAGATCAATGTGCGCATTGTCGATGCCGACCATATCGGCATCTCGCTGGACGAGACCACAAGGCGCTCGGAGGTGGAGCGCCTCCTCGGCTGCTTCAAGACGGGCGGCCTCAAGGGCACCAGCCTCGATGAGATTGATGAAGGTGTCGTCGAGTGTATCCCTGAGAACCTGCAGCGCGCCTCGGACTTCCTCACCCATCCCGTGTTCTCGCTTTATCGCAGCGAGACCGAGATGCTGCGCTACCTGCGCCGGCTGCAGGCCAAGGACATCGCCCTCGACCGCTCGATGATCCCCTTGGGCTCATGCACCATGAAGCTCAACGCCACCACCGAGATGATCCCCATCACCCAGCGCGAGTTCGCCCAGATGCACCCCTTCGTGCCGCTGGAGCAGGCTCAAGGGTATCAGCAGCTGTTCGAGGAGCTGGAGGCGATGCTGTGCGCCATCACCGGCTTCGATGCCGTCTCGCTGCAGCCCAACGCCGGCAGCCAGGGCGAATACAGCGGTCTCCTCACCATCCGCGCCTACCATGCCGCGCGCGGTGAATCGCATCGCAATGTCTGCCTCATTCCCGTGTCGGCCCATGGCACCAACCCGGCATCGGCCGTCATGGCGGGCCTCGAGGTGGTGGTCGTCGCCTGTGACGCGCAAGGCAATGTCGATGTGGATGACCTGAAGCAGAAGGCCGCCGAACATGCCGGCCGGCTGGCCGCACTGATGATCACCTATCCATCGACCCACGGCGTGTTCGAGACGGCGATCAAGGATATCTGCGCCATCATCCATGAGGCGGGCGGCCAGGTCTATCTCGACGGCGCCAATCTCAATGCCCTGGTCGGCCTCGTGCGGCCGGCCGAGATCGGCGCCGATGTCTGCCACATGAACCTGCACAAGACCTTCTGCATCCCCCATGGTGGTGGCGGCCCGGGCGTGGGTCCCATCGGCGTGAAGGCGCATCTGGCGCGCTTCCTTCCCGGCCATACGGTGGTGGCGGGCGTCAATCCGGCCGCCGGCAACGGCACCATCGGACAGGTGTCGTCGGCGCCGTGGGGCTCGGCCTCGATTCTCCCCATCTCGTGGGCCTATATCGCCATGATGGGCGCGGCCGGTCTGACGCGTGCGACCCAGGTGGCGATCCTCAATGCCAACTACATCGCCAGGCGCCTCAGCCCCCACTACCCTATCGTCTACACCGGCCCGGGCGGCTTCGTTGCGCATGAGTGCATCATCGACCTGCGCGCCATCAAGGAGGCATCCGGCATCACCGTCGATGACGTGGCCAAGCGCCTGGTTGACTACGGCTTCCATGCCCCCACCATGTCGTGGCCGGTGCATGACACGCTGATGGTCGAGCCCACCGAATCGGAATTGAAAACCGAGCTCGACCGCTTCTGCGATGCCATGATCGCCATCAGCGCCGAAATCGCCGAGGTGACCGAAGGCAACGCGGATAAGGCCGACAACCTTCTCGTCAACGCGCCCCATACCCAGAAGCTGCTGATCGAGGATTGGGTGAAGCCGTATAGCCGCGAGCGCGCCTTCTTCCCGCTGAAGGGCCAGAGCGAGGACAAGTACTGGCCACCGGTTGGCCGCGTCGACAATGTCTATGGCGACCGCCACGTAGTCTGCACCTGCCCGCCGCTGGAGACCTATCAGGAAGCCGCCGAATAGGCGGCTGCTCACCCACTTCTCGGAATGGCCGGGCTTCGACCCGGGCATCCTTTTTCTCTCACCTGATCGCAAGAAAAAGGATGCGCGGACTCAAACCCGCGCATGACAAACAGAGCAGTTGGCCGTCACCGGCTCAGTGCAGTTGTGATTTCACCGACGCGATGGAGGCATCCACCAGCTTGGCGGCCTTGTCGCCCTTGACTTCGGCGGCGAGGATCTGGGCGGCGGCGGCCACTGCCAGGTCGGTGGCGGCCGAGCGCACTTCCTTCATCGCCTGCGCTTCGGCCTGGGCGATCTTCTGCTCGGCGTTGGCGGTGCGCCGTTCCACCGTCTCGGTCATCTTGCGCCGGCTCTCGGTGGCGTAGGCCTCGGCCTCGGTCTTGGCCTGGGCGATGATGTCCTCGGCGACCTTTTCGGCTTCCTCGCGCTTGCGCTCGTATTCGGCCAGCAGCGCCTGGGCCTCTTCGCGCAGCTTCTGCGCTTCCGCCAGCTCCTTGCCGATACGCTCGGCGCGATCATCCAGCGCCTTCGCCACCACGCCGGGGATGCCCATATAGATCAGAATCCCCAGGAAGATGAAGAAGCTGATGGCGACCCAGAATTCAGGTTCGGAGATCATCTCGTGCCCGTCCTCACTTGCCGCCGGCGCGGGCGACGGCCTTTTGCACCTCGGCCTTCGACACCTTGATGCCGGTGAGCTGGCCGACGATGTCGCCGGCAACGCTCCCCGCCACATCCTTCACCTGGCCGAGTGCCTTGTCCCTGGTGGCGGCGATGGCCTTTTCGGCCTTGGCCACCTTGTCGGCGATCTCCTTGTCGAGGTGGCCCCGCTCGCCATCCATCTCCACCGTCAAGGCATCACGCCTTTCCTGCACATAGGCATGCGCCTTGGCGCGCGCCTCCGCCAGGGCGGCCTCGTAGGAAGCGATCGCCCGCTCGGTGTCGTCCTTCAGCTCCTGCGCCCGGTCGAGGTCGGAGGCGATGCGGCTGCGCCGCTCCTCGATCATGCCACCGATGCGCGGCAGTGCCGCTCGGGTCATGAGCTGGTAGAGCACGAAGAAGATGATGAGCAGCCAGAAGAGCTGCGTCGGATAGGAATGGAAGTTGAGCTGCGGCATGCCCTCCTTGGGCTCCGCTGCCATGGCAGGGGTGGCCAAAAGAAGTGCCAGCGCAAGCGTCTTGAGCCGTAACATGCCCTTACGTCCCGTCTTCATTCGCCCGATCGATGCCTTGCCGGCCGCCCTGGGGCGGTGCGGTTCGTCATCCCTGATCAGAACACGAACAGGATGATCAGCGAAACCACCAGGCCGAACAGGCCGGTCGCTTCGGCCAGAGCAAAGCCCAGCAGCAGGTTGGGGAACTGGCTCTGGGCGGCGGCCGGGTTGCGCAGCGCGCCTGAGAGATAGTTTCCGAAGATCAGGCCGATGCCGATACCGGCACCGGCGAGAGCGATGGCGGCAAGACCGGCACCGATCAACTTTGCGGCTTCTGCGTCCATGAGATCGAACTCCTTTCGGGTTGAATTGAGATGAAGGTTCTGAGGACCCCTCAGTGATGCATGTTGAGGGCGTCGTTAAGATAGATGCAGGTGAGCACCACGAAGACGTAGGCCTGCAGGAAGGCGACCAGGGTTTCGAGGCCGTTGAACGCCACCATCATGGCAAGCGGCGCCCAGCCGCCGAGGACGCCCATGCCCACCACGAAGCCGCCGAACACCTTGAGCATGGTGTGGCCGGCCATCATGTTGGCGAAAAGACGCACCGACAGACTGATCGGCCGGGTGAAGTAGGAGATGATCTCGATCACCACCAAGAGCGGCAACAGGAACGACGGAACGCCCGAAGGCACGAACAGCTTCAGATAGCCGGTGCCGTGCTTGATGAAGCCCACCACCGTGGCGCCAATGAACACCACCGCGGCCAGCGCGAAGGTGATGATGATGTGGCTGGTGACGGTGAAGGAATAGGGCATCATGCCCAGCATGTTGCTGGCGAGCACGAACATGAACAGCGTGAACACGAAGGGAAAGAAGCCGCGGCCGGAATTGCCGAGGATGTCGCGCATCATGCCGGAGATGAATTCATAGGCCAGCTCGCCCACCGATTGCAATCGGCCCGGCACCAGCCGGTTGGGTCCGCTCAGCAGCACCAGCGCCACCAGCACCAGGCCGATCACCATCCACAGGCTGGAATTGGTGAAGGACAGATCGAGGCTGCCGATCTTGATGGGGATGATCGGATGCACCACGAACTGGTGCATCGGATCGATGCTGAGGCCACCCGCGGCGTGCTCGGCCGCTGCTGCTGTTTCGGTGGTCGTCGCCACTTTGTCCTGTTCCCTCTCAAGTCCGCCCCGGCGGCGCCTCAGTCGTCGTCATCATCGCCGACGGGCGGTATGCTGTCGGCCCTGGTTTCTTCCAGGTAGCGCTTGGCCTCGGCCGACTGCGCTGCCCGTATCACGTTCAGGATCCCCGCGGCCATGCCGATGGGCGTGAAGATCAGCAACAACCATGGCGAGGTGTGGAGTAGTTTGTCCAGCCCCCAGCCGATAAAAAAGCCAGCCAGAACCCCGACGATCAGATCGCTGATCAGCCGGAATCCGAACCCGTACGCAGAACCGCGGCCACCCGCCTTCGTATCACCTGCCTCGAGGGAGGATTTTGCGCTGGCAAGACGTTCCTCGAAGCCCCTCAGCCGGTCGGACGAAGGACTCTTGTCATCGTCCATGGGCGGCCTCGAAACAACATGTCAACGTCCCTCGCCGGAGCCCCCGCGAAGCCGGCGCCAAAATAGAAGCGAGGCGCGCCCCTGTCAAGGCACGACGAGAATATTTAACATTTTGATATTGTTATATTTTCTCTGTAGCGGCGACTTCGCGGCAACGCGCGCGGGGCAAGCTCGGCTAAGCGCCTCAACCGGCCTCGCGCAGGCCCTCGGCCGTCTCGAGGTCGACCGAGACGAGCTGCGAGACGCCGCGTTCCATCATCGTGACCCCGTACAGCCGGTGCATGCGCGCCATGGTGAGCGCATGGTGGGTGATGATGAGAAAGCGCGTTTCGGTGCGCTGCATCATGGCCTCGAGCAGATTGCAGAAGCGTTCCACATTGTGATCGTCGAGCGGGGCATCCACCTCATCCAGCACGCAGATGGGCGACGGATTGGTGAGAAACACTGCGAAGATGAGGGCCATGGCGGTCAGCGCCTGCTCACCGCCGGAAAGCAGTGAAAGTACCTGCGGGCGTTTTCCCGGCGGATGGGCGAAGATTTCCAGCCCCGCCTCCAGCGGATCGTCCGATTCGACCAGTTGCAATTCCGCCCGTCCGCCGCCGAACAGGGTGGTGAACAGCGAGCTGAAATTGTTGTTCACCGTCTCGAACGCTTCGAGCAGCCGCTGGCGGCCTTCCCTGTTCAGGCTTTGGATGCCCTGCCTGAGCTTGGCGATGGCGGCCACCAGATCGTCGCGCTCGGCGGTCAGGCCGTCGAGCTGGGTCTGAACCTCGCCGGCCTCTTCCTCGGCCCTGAGATTGACTGCACCCAGCCGCTCGCGCTGCTCCTTGAGGCCCTGCAGCTTGCGCTCGACGGTCTCGTGATCCGGCAGCTTCTCCACTTCGATTTCGGCCTGTGTCGGGATATCCTCGGGGGCGCACATGAGCTGGTCGCGGATGCGCGCGACGGCCTCGGCGAGGCGCTCGCGCACCGCTTCCAGTCGGGCTTCGGCGCGGGCATGATCCTCGCGCGCCGTGGCCAGCCGGTCCTGCGCCTCGGAAAGCGAGCCTTCGACGCCGCGTAGCGCGTTTTCCGCCTCCGCCAGCTTGTCGGCCGCTTCCCGGCGCTGCGCTTCGGCATCGGAAAGCGCCGTCAGCAGTTTGCCGCGCCGCTCGGCGAACTGCGCTGGCAGTTGCGCCAGCCCGGCGAGGTCGTTGCGCGTCCCGGCAGCGCGCTTTTCCAGCGTTTCGGCCTGCGTCGTGGCCTTGGCCGAGCGCTCCTTCCATTGCTGACGTTCGGCCGAAACGGCTTTGAGTCGTTCGCAGCGCATACGCGCCTCGCGCTCAATGCCGTCGTGGCGGGCGCGTTCCTCGGCATAATCAGCCCGGTCGCGGTCGACGCCCGTCCTGAGCTCGGCGAGCCTGTCTTTCAGCGCGGAGGTATCGGCAAGGCCTTGCAGGTCGGCATCGAGCTGCGCCTTGCCGGTCCTTGCCTCGCCGAGTTGCTCCTCGATCCGTCTCACCGCCTCGTCCATGGCGCTCAACTGGCGCAGGCGCTCGCCGATGGCCCTTTCATGGCCGGAGAGCGCCTGGCGAGTGGTCTCGATGGCAGCAGTGGCCTGGCGCCAGGCCTGGCGGCTGTCGCGCTCGTTGCGCGCGGCCTCCTCGCTGGCGGCGCGGGCGGCCTCGAATTGGGCCTTGAACCCATCGGCGCGCTGCTGCGCCTCGGTGCTTTCTGCCTCCAGCGCCCCCAGCCGGTTCCTCTCCGCCAGCCGCTTGGCGGCGGCGGTGGGTGCATCGGCGGCGGCGCTGTAGCCATCCCAGCGCCACAGATCGCCCTCGCGGCTGACAAGGCGCTGGCCCGGCAACAGCAGGGCTTGCAGGCGCCGTCCATCGCCCCGATCGACCAGTCCGGTATGGCTGAGCCGCCGGTCGAGCGGTGAAGGCGCCTTGACGAAACGTGACAGGGCCTCAACCCCTTGTGGCAGCGGTGTGCTATCGGCGAGCGCGCCCAGATCGCGCCAGTGAACCGGCGAGGCTTCATCGATCGGCGCGTCCAACTCCTCGCTCAATGCCGCCGCGAGCGCCGCCTCATAGCCCGCCTCCACCGTGATCGCGTCGATCAGCGGCGGAAACAGGTCGCCGTCACTCACAGCCAGCAGCTTGGCCAGGGTTCTGACCTCGGTCATCAGCCGCTCGGCCTGGCGTCGCGCGTCGTCATAGGCTTGCCGCGCGGCGGCCTCTTCGCCTTGCAGCTGGCGCAGGGCGGTCTCGGCTTCGCGTGCCTGCAATTCGGCCCGCGATGCCGCCTCGGAAGCAGCCTCCACCGCAGCGGTGAGCCGGGTACCTTCCTCGTTGCCTCCGGCTTCGGCTTTGAGGGCTTCGCGCTTGTTCGTGACGGCGGAAAATTCCGGTTCCAGCCGGGCCATACGGCTCGCTGCCTCGGCGACGGCGCGCGAAAGCGCATCGTGGCGGGCAACCAGCGCCGACAGCTCGGAGGCGGTCTCGTCGGCGGCATCCTGCGACTGCTTGAGACGGTCGGCCGCTGCCTGCAGGGCGTGCGCGGCGGTACTGCGTTCGCCGGCGGCGTTTGCGTCGGCCAGGCTCAGCGTTTCTTCCTCCGCATCGAGGCGCGCCAGCACGCTGCCGGTGTCGTTGAGGATGTCGCTCTCGCGCTGCAGGTCCTGCTTGATCTGCGCAAGCCGGCCTTCCAGCTCCGCCACCCGCTTGCGCCCTTGCTCTTCTTCCTTGTCGAGCCCTTCGCGTTCGATGGTGAGGCGCTGGAGCACCGCGGCGCGCACCGTCTCGGCCTCGCGCAATGCCGGAAGCGCTTCGGCTGCCTGATCGCGCAGGCGGGACTTTTCGGAAACGCTGCGGGTCTCCTCGGCGAGCCTGCGCGTGATGCCGTCGAGTTCCTGCGCTTCGTGCACCACCGCGGCATCGAGCTCGCGCCAGGTGGCATAGAGCGTCGTTGCTTCCAGCTGGCGGATATCGGCGGAAAGCTGCTTGTAGCGGCTCGCCTGGCGGGCCTGTCGCTTGAGGCTGTTGAGCTGGGTCTCGAGCTGGGCGACCATGTCGTCGATGCGCTCGAGATTGGTTTCCGCCGCGTGCAGCTTCAGTTCCGCCTCGTGCCGGCGGGTGTGCAGGCCGGTGATCCCGGCGGCTTCCTCGAGAATACGGCGGCGCGCCTGCGGCTTGGAGTTGATGATCTCGCCAATCTGGCCCTGCCTCACCAGTGCCGGCGAGCGCGATCCCGTCGAGGCATCGGCGAACAGCAGTTGCACGTCGCGGGCACGCGCATCGCGCCCGTTGATGCGGTAGGCAGAACCCGCTTCGCGCTCGATACGCCGTGACACCTCGATGATGTCGGCATCGTTGAAGGCCGGAGGGGCGGTGCGGCCGGAATTGTCGAGCGCCACCACCACTTCGGCCATGTTGCGCGACGGTCGCGTGGCGGTGCCGGAAAAGATGACGTCGTCCATGCCGGAGGCGCGCATGTTCTTGTAGGAGCTCTCGCCCATCACCCAGCGCAGCGCTTCCAGCAGGTTCGACTTGCCGCAGCCATTGGGCCCGACGACGCCGGTGAGGCCGGGCTCGATGACGAACTCGGTCGGCTCGACAAAGGATTTGAAGCCCGACAGACGCAGGCGGGTGAATTTCATGCCTAGCCGCTCCCCAGCCGGCCACACGGGGCCACGCCGCAATCTAAAGTGATTCGGCCGAAAGCCCGAAGCTCACTATGCAACGTCCACGGCGATCTGCACAATTGCGTGATCGCCATGGCCAGGGCCTCAACGGTTCACAGCCGGGCGCAGCGTCAATGTTTAGGACGCTGCAAGCGCCGCGTCGATCATCGCGCGGAATTTCTCGATCGGCTCGGCGCCGCGCAATTCCTTGCCGTTGATGAAGAATGTGGGGGTCGAATTCGACCTTGAACTCCTTTTCCGCCCGGTTACGCTCGTCGATGATGCCCTTGGCCACCTCGGTGTTCTTCAGGCAGGCGCTGAAGCTTTCCTCGGTGAAGCCGGCGAGCTTGGCGATCCTGAACAGCTCGTCACGCGGGTTGTCGTGCGTCCACTTCTGCTGCTGCTCGTACAGCACCTCGATCATGGGGAAATATTTGTCCTTGGGGGCGCAGCGCGCCAGCATGAAGGCGGCCAGTGCCAGATCGTCGAAGGGGAACTCGCGAAAAATGAACTTCATCTTGCCGGTGTCGATGTATTCGGTCTTCAGCTTGGGATAGGTTACGGTGTGGAAGTGGGCGCAATGCGGGCATGTGGCCGAGGCGTATTCGACCATGGTCACCTTGGCATCCGGGCTGCCGAGCACCATGTCGCCGAGTGGCGGTGGCACCATGAGCTTGGCCACATCCGCGTCCTGGGCATTGGCGGCGGTGACGGTAAGACCGGGCAGGGCGGCAATCGCCATGCCGAGGCCGAGCAGATATCTGCGATTGAGCGTGTTCATGCGTTCTCTCTAGCGGAATTGGGAGCAAAAACCAACGCGACATTGAGGCTTTGGCGCAGGGCTCCGATTTATGGTTTTTGGCCTGCCAGCACGCCGCGCCCCAGCCGTTTGAGCGCCGCCTTGAGCGGCTCATCGGCGATAGTCTCGAGGCGATGCTGGAGCCGTTCGCTCTCTTCGGGGGATATTTCAACCGGCCGGGGCTTCGGCGGTGGATGCCGCTGCACCCGCGTCTGGCGGATTTTCAGCGCCGTGATCGCCTCATAGCCGTAATAGCCGTTGATGCGCTCGATGATGCGTCCTGAGTCGTGTTGCAGTTCGATGGCGCGGCCGGGCTCGGCAGCGACAATAAGAGTACCGCCGCGCCCGCGTCCCTCATGCGCCTCGCCGCTTCTCGGCCAGCGCACCCGTTCGGGCGTCGTGAACGCCGCCAACTCGTCGCCGACAATGGCGGACCAGTTGGCGATCAGTTCGGCGTAGGCAAAGCCATAGCGCTCCAGCGCCTTGCCGGCCACCGGGTTGAAATGCTTTTCCAGCCGTTCCAGCATCGGTTCTCCTCAAGCATGATGCCGAAAAGTGGACACCACTTTTCGGATAACATCATGCTCAGTCTCAAGGAATCGATCAGCTTGACTGCAATTGGGCGATCTTCACCCAATTGCAGGCTGATCGAGGGCACCCTCGGGCAATGCCCCTTTCGCGCCGCTTCACCAGCATAGTAGTAAAACCCGCGATGACAGGACAGTTACAAGTTGTTGAATGTGGACCGGGTGATGGCGCTGACGCCGCGCTCGCCCCGCTTCTGCTTGCCTGGTATGACCGCCATCGCCGCGATCTGCCCTGGCGTGCCGCACCCGGCACTACGCCCGATCCCTACCGGGTATGGCTGTCGGAGATCATGCTGCAGCAGACGACGGTTGCTGCCGTCGCGGGCTATTTCCGCCACTTCATCGCTCGCTGGCCAAGCGTTGCCGACCTCGCCGCCGCCAGCCTCGATGAAGTGCTGAGCGAATGGGCAGGGCTTGGCTATTACGCCCGGGCGCGCAAGCTGCACCAGTGCGCCGTCACCGTGGCGCGCGATCTGGGTGGCCGCTTTCCATCCGATGAGGCCGGCCTCATGGCCCTGCCCGGCATCGGGCCCTATACCGCCGCCGCCGTCGCCGCCATCGCCTTCGACCGGCCCGCCGCTGCCGTCGACGGCAATGTCGAGCGGGTGATCGCGCGGGTTTTTTCCATCGAGACGCCGTTGCCGTCCGCCAAGCCCGAAATCCGCACGCGCGCTGCAAGGCTCGTGCCGGCGCAGCGCCCCGGCGACTTCGCCCAGGCCCTCATGGACCTGGGTGCCACCGTCTGCGCCCCGCGGCGGGCCAACTGCCTCATCTGCCCGCTTGCGGATCTTTGCCAGGCCCGCGCCCGCGGCATCGCCGACCTGCTACCGAAGCGAGCCACGAAAAAGGCAAGACCGGTGCGCCATGGCACCGCCTATGTCGTCGTGCGCGAGGATGGAGCGGTGCTGCTGCGCCGGCGGCCGGAAAAGGGACTGCTCGGCGGCATGATGGAGGTGCCCTCCAGTCCTTGGGGGGAGAGCCCCGGAACCGCCGATGGGCGCCCCGTCGTGGCCGTCTGGCAGCTGCTTGCCGGCACCGTCGAGCACACCTTCACCCATTTCCATCTGAGCTTGCGGCTGCAAACGGCGCACCTGCCCCTCGACACCGAAGCGCCCGAAGGTGCCCGCTTCGTGCCGCAAGGCCGGCTTGGCGAGGAGGCGCTGCCCTCGCTCATGCGCAAGGTCCTGGCGGCCGCGCTGGGCCCCGATGTGCTCAGGCCGAAGCCAGTTCGGCGCGCAGTTGCTGCCTCAGATGATCGATCGGCATGAGGGCCCTGCCCTTTCTCACATGCCAGAATGTCCAGCCGTTGCAGGCTTCGGCTCCCATGACATGGGCGCCGATCTTGTGGATGGAGCCGGAGGCATCGCGACAGGCGATCGAGCCGTCGGCGCGCACGGTGGCGGCATGGCGCTGGTGCGGGTCGTAGAGGATGGCGCCGGGCTTGATGAGGCCGCGCTCGATGAGGTTGCCGAAGGGAATGCGCGGTTCGGCCCGCTTGCTGGTCGAGACTTTCATTGCGTCAGGCGGAGCGGGCTCGACGGCGGCGATGCGCTCTTCGGCGAGCTTCGCATAGGCCGGATCGCGCTCGATGCCGATGAAGCGCCGTCCCAGGCGTTTGGCCACCGCCCCCGTCGTGCCGGATCCGAAGAAGGGATCGAGCACCACATCGCCCGGTTTGGATGAGGCGAGGATCACCCGATGCAGGAGGGCTTCCGGCTTCTGCGTCGGGTGCAGCTTGGCGCCGGCCGCATCGCGCAGGCGCTCGGGCCCGCTGCAGATGGGCAACAGCCAGTCCGAACGCATTTGCAGATCGTCATTGAGCGCCTTCATGGCGTCGTAGTTGAAAGTATAGCCCTTCTGACCCGCCTCGCGCGCCGCCCAGATCAGCGTCTCGTGGGCGTTGGTGAAGCGTCGCCCGCGGAAATTGGGCATCGGGTTGGTTTTGCGCCAGATGACGTCGTTGAGCATCCAGAAGCCGAGGTCCTGCAGGATGGCGCCGACGCGGAAGATGTTGTGGTAGGAGCCGATAACCCACAAGGTGCCGGTGGGCTTGAGCGCCCGCCGGGCGAGTTTCAGCCAGTCGTGGGTGAAGCGGTCATAGTCGGAAAAGGAGGAAAAGCGGTCCCAGTCCTCCTCCACCCCGTCGACCCGGCTCTGGTCGGGGCGAAAAGCTCGCCTGCCAGTTGCAGGTTGTAGGGCGGGTCGGCGAACACCAGGTCCACCGAGCCCGCCGGCAGCCGCGCCAGTTCTTCGAGACAATCGCCCACACGCACACTGTCGATGAGCGGCGCAATGTCCGGCCGGGCATTGAAGCCCATGATGCCACCCCTGTTTTACGCCTACGCCTACAAACGGTCTTGTTGGGGGCCACCATAAGTCCTCAGTCGCGCCGAGTGAACAGCAATCGGGAGAAATGGTTAACGCGCCGGGTCGATGAGCTCGCGCACCGGGGCGAAGCTGGTGCGGTGGTGGCGGCAGGGGCCGAGGCGGCGCAGCGCCTCCATGTGCTCGCGCGTGCCATAGCCCTTGTGGCGCGCAAAGCCGTAGCCGGGAAATGCCGTATCGAGCCGGCACATCAGCCGGTCGCGGGTCACCTTGGCGATGATCGAGGCCGCCGCGATGGACATGGATGATGCATCGCCGCCGATGACCGTACGCGCCGGTACTTCCAGGCAAGGCGCGCGGTTGCCGTCGATGAGGCAGAGGCAGGGCGGTTCGGCGAGGCGAGCGACGGCCTCGGCCATGGCCCACAGCGTGGCATTGAGGATATTGTCGCGGTCGATGCGGCCGACATCGGCCATGGCGACACCGACGCGCGAGGTTGCCATGATGGCCTCGTAGAGCGCCTCACGCCGGCCTGCGCTTAAAACCTTGGAATCGGCGATGCCGTCCGGCACGCGCTCATGATCCAGGATGACGGCGGCGGCCACCACCGGCCCCGCCAGCGGCCCGCGCCCGGCCTCGTCGACGCCGGCGACGAAGCGGGCGCCGGAGGCAATTGCCTCGTCCTCCAGCGCCAGCGTGCAGCTTGTGGAATCAACCCGAACCATGGCCCAGACTGGGCCGGAACTCACAAAAGCGTCAACTGGTCACCGGGCTGCGGAGGCTTGCGGAAATGTTCGGTGGTGAGCCCGAGCTTGCGCTGGTTGAGCTTGAGGCGCCGGCAGGCGAGCTCGAAGCGCCGCCCGGTGGTCCAGGCAATCGGCCCCGATCCCTTCTGCCGCTGCCCGAAGGTGGAATCGTAGTCCTTGCCGCCATGCAGCGAGCGGGTGAGCGAGATGACGCGCCCCGCCTTGGCCGGTTGATCGGTGAGCAGCCATTCGCGGAAAAGCTCTTTGATTTCCAAGGGCAGCCTGAGCATCACGTAGCCGGCTTCGCTGGCGCCTGCCTCCCTGGCGGCGGCGAGGATGTTTTCCATCTCGGCATCGTTGAGGCCGGGGATGATGGGTGCGGCAAGGACGGCGGTGGGGATGCCGGCGGCGCTGAGCGCCGAGATGACCTTGAGCCTCAGCGCCGGGGTCGAGGCCCTGGGCTCCATCGAGCGCGCCAGCTTGCGGTCAAGCGTGGTCACCGAGACCGCCACCTTGACCAGCCCCTTTTTCGCCATGGGGGCCAGGATATCGATGTCGCGCTCGATCAGCGCCGACTTGGTGACGATGCCCACCGGATGGCCGAATTCGCTCAGGACTTCCAGAATCTGCCGGGTGAGGCGGTAGGTGCGCTCGATGGGCTGGTAGGGATCGGTGTTGGAGCCGAGCGCGATGGTCTTCGGGCGATAGGTCTTCTTCAGCAACTCCGCGCGCAGCACTTCGGCCAGGTTGGTCTTGGCGAACAGCCGCGATTCGAAGTCGAGCCCGGCCGACAGGCCCATATGGGCATGGGTTGGCCGCGCATAGCAGTAGCTGCACCCGTGCTCGCAGCCGCGATAGGGATTGATGGACTGGTCGAAACCGATGTCGGGCGAATTGTTGCTGGTGATGGCCGAGCGCGCCGTCTCCATCGTCACCTCGGTCCTCAGCCCCGGCAAGTCCTCCAGCGACTGCCAACCGTCGTCAAAAAGCTCGCGCGCAACCGGCTCGTAGCGACCCGAGACGTTGGAGCGCGATCCGCGCCCGCGCCGCCCTTCGGCGCGGCTGGTCGCTGCAATGCGCTCGAGGCGTCGGTGGCTTTCGGCAAGCGTTGTGTCATGCACCGTGGTCATGCTTGATTGGATAGCACGAAAATTAGAACAAAGGAAGAACATTTGTTGAGCATCGTGATCCCCACGCTCAACGCCGCCGGTGAGTTGCCGGCAACCCTGGAGCTGCTTGTCGCCGGCGCCGTCGACGGGCTGGTGGTCCAGCTCGTCATCGCCGACGGCGGTTCGCACGATGAAACCCTCGCCATCGCCGAGGCCGCCGGCGCCGACATCGTGCGCGCCGAGAAGGGGCGCGGCGCCCAGCTCGCGGCGGGTGCTGCGCGCGCGCGCGGCGACTGGCTCCTGTTCGTCCATGCCGACACCCGCCTCGACCCTGCATGGGTGGGAACGGTGAAGGCATTCATCGGCGAAATGGGGCCTGAGTGCGCCGGCTACTTCCGTTTCGCCCTCGATGACGAGCGCTTCAGGGCCCGCCTCCTGGAGCACATGGTGGCGCTGCGTTCACGCGCCTTTGCCCTGCCCTATGGCGATCAGGGCCTTCTCATCTCGCGCAGTCTCTACGAACGCATCGGCGGCTTTCCGCTCCTGCCCTTGATGGAAGACGTGGCGATCGCCCGCCGCTTGGCGCATCGCCATTTGCGGCCGTTATCGGCACGTGCCGTCACCAGCGCCGCGCGCTATCGCCGCGACGGCTATATTTGCCGCGGCTTGCGCAATCTCACCTGTCTCGCCGGCTATTTCCTCGGCGTCGCCCCCGCGCGGCTGGTGCGCCTCTACCGATGAGGCCCGCCCGCCATCTGGTCGTCATGGCCAAGGAGCCGATCATGGGACGGGTGAAGACGCGGCTTGCCGCCAGCATCGGCGCCGTCGAGGCAACGCGCGCCGCACGCGTGATGCTGCGGGCGCTCCTGCGCCGCCTTGCCCGTGACCCCCGCTGGACCACATGGCTCGCCGCCTCGCCCGATAGCGCAGCCCGCCCCGCCCGCTGGCAGGGCGATGCCCGCTGCCGTCTCATCGCGCAAGGCCGGGGCGATCTGGGCCGCCGCATGCAATCGCTCGTCGAGCGCCTGCCGCCGGGACCTGCCGTTATCATCGGCAGCGACATCCCGGCGATTGCGCCCGCCGACATTGCCGCCGCCTTCCACTTGCTCGGCAGCAACGATGCCGTCCTCGGCCCGGCGAGCGATGGCGGCTACTGGCTGGTGGGCCTGTCGCACCGCCGTCCTTTGCGGCCGTTCGATGACGTGCGCTGGTCAGGCCCCCACGCCCTTGCCGACACCCTTGCCAACCTTGCCGGGCACCGCGTGGCCCTGTTGCGCACCCTGACGGACGTCGACACCGCCGACGCCCACCTGGCCTGGCGCCAGGGCAGGATACCTTGCGCTGTCACTCTGCTGGCTGGGCGAGGGGGCGCTTGCGCATCCTCATCCAATAAGTGAGCGCTGAGGCCGCGATCGCCGCAGCGAACAGCGACATCACGGCAAAGACCGGGGCGAGACCACGCTCGGGACTGTGCAGCCATGCGATGAATGGCACCACGCTCGCCGCGGTGGTGAACCCCAGGAGATAGCGTACCGCATAGGCGCGCGACCGCCAGGCATCGGGCACCGTTCGCGCCACCAGCAGGTCGTTGACCACCACCTGCCCGTAGACGGCAGCGAGGATCACCGCCGCGGCGACGAGCGCCGCCCAGCCGTGAAGCGCGGCGACGCCGATGAAGCCGGCCAGTTGCAGGACCCCGAGTGTTGCGAAAATACGCTCAATGGCGATGGCATCGATGAGCTTGCCCACCACGATCTGGGTGAGGGCACCGGCGAGATAGATGACGGTGGCGAGTCCGCCCACCAGCACCGGCATGGCATCGAAGCGCGGCGCTTCCTCGGCCACCAGCTTGGGCAGGGTGATGGTCACGGTGTTGAAGGTGAAGCCGCCGGCCGCCACCGTGATGGCGAGCACCACGGCGATGAGGGTGAAATCGGGTGCGCTGTTGTAGCGCTCGCCGACGGCAGCCTTGCGCACCGCTTCCCCCGTTCCCGCCGGCACCAGCGCCAGATAGCAAAGGCCTATGGCAAGAAGGGCAATGCCGGGCAGCGCGAAGGCCCAGCGCCAGCCCAGCGTCTGCACCAAGGCCCCGGTGACGAGCGGGGCGGCCGCCACGCCGAGATTGCCAAAGACGCCGTTGAGCCCGAAGGCGCGCCCGCTCGCTCCTTTGAGCGTCGACATCATGGCGGTGCCGACCGGGTGGTAGATGGCCGAGAACAGGCCCACCAGGGTGAGGGCCGCCGCCAGCGACCAGACGCCTTGCGTCAGCGCGGTGAGCATCATGGCAAGCCCGCCGCCGAGGAAGAACACGCCCAGCATGTTGCGCCGGCTCCAGTGGTCGCCGAGCCAGCCGGCCGGCAGCGACAAGAGGCCGAAGCAGACGAATGTGCCGGTGGTAATGGCGATGCCGGTGCCATAGCCGATGCCGAACAGCGGGGCGAGCGTGAGGACGGCGGTCGGATAGACCAGCAGCATGTAGTGGTCGCAGAAATGCGCCGCGTTGATGAAGGCAAAAGCGCGCGCGCCCTGGTTCATGTTTCCGCTCCGTCAAGCGGCGTTGAGGTTATTTGCGCCGCAGGTGCTCGTCGAATTCTCGGCATGATCTCGACGAAGTTGCAAGGGGGGTGGCGATAATCGAGCTGATGCACCAGCAACTCGTTCCAGCCGTCCTTGCAGGCGCCGGGCGAGCCCGGCAGGCAGAACACGTACTTGTTCTTGATGATGCCGGCCACGGGCCGCGACTGCATGGTTGAGGTGCCGATCTTGGGCCAGGAGATCATGTGAAAGGTCACGGCAAAGCCCTCGATCTCCTTGTCGAACAGGCCGCGCATGGCCTCGGGCGTCACATCGCGCCCGGTGAGGCCGGTGCCGCCGGTGGTGATGATGACGTCGATATCCTGCCGGTTCACCCACTTGCGCATCTTGGCGCGGATCGCCCTCACGTCGTCCTTGACGATGGCACGGCCGGTCAGTTCGTGGCCGGCCTTGGTGATGAGGTCGCTCAGCGTCTGGCCGGATTTGTCAACCTCCAGCGTGCGCGTATCGGAAACGGTCATGATCGCAATGTGGAGCGCCACGAACGCGCGGTCTGCGCCGGTTCCTGTCATCGTCGGACTCCCCTTTCGATCGCAACAATCAAATCCCCGGTGGCTGGCCCTTGCAGACCATCATCGGCACCAATTGAATTAAACTGTCCCGCAACACAATTGCATCGGGCAATTGTAAAGGACATGCTGCTCTCTACCCTATCGCCTTTTTATTCATAACAAAGAACTGCTGTCCCTGAAAGACAGGATGCCACACTCCCGCTGAAGGCGAACTGTGGAAAGGCGTAATTTCCATCATTTCTCCGGGCGATGGGAAGATTTGCCGGGAAGTGGCGCTGGCGCACGCGCCTCGCGGCGGCGACCGTTTTCGCGACAGCCGTCGTCACACGCCGGCGTTGAGGTGCGCCTTCACGGCGAGAAAATCGCGCCACGCCAGCCGCTTCTGCGCCGGCTGGCGCAGGAGATAGGCCGGATGCAGGCTCGGCATCACCGTGATCGCCTCGCCGTCGCCTGCAAGGCTCATCCACCTGCCTCTGAGGCGCAGGATGCCCTGAGTGGTGCCGAGCAGGCGCTGGGCCGGCGTTGCCCCCAGGCACACGATGAGGCGCGGGCGCATGATGGCGATGGTACGGTGAACGAAGGGCAGGCACATCAGCGTCTCCGCCTCGGTCGGCTTGCGGTTGCCGGGCGGGCGCCAGAAGATGACGTTGGTGATGGCGACCGCCTTGTCCTCATCGCTCGCATGGCGGTCGAGGCCGATTGCGGCCAGCATGCGATCGAGGAGCTGTCCCGAGCGGCCGACGAAGGGTTTGCCCTGCAAATCCTCATCGCGTCCCGGTGCCTCGCCAATGACAAGGATGCGGGCTGCGCGGTTGCCGTCGATAAAGCACAGGTTGGTGGCGGTGCGCTTGAGCGGGCACTGGTCGAACTGGGCAAGCGCGTGCTCGATGTCCTCCAGGCTGTTGCAGCGCGCCGCCAGCGCTTCGGCGCTGACCGGCGCATCCTGCGGCTGAGGCTGTGCTGGTGTGGTAGCGGCAGGCTCGGGCGCGCTGGCGGGAGGCGCGGCGGCGACGGGCTTCAAGCGTTCGCCCGGCACTTCGCCCACCGCCTCGTCGGCACCCATTTCCACTTGCCAGGCCAGCGCCGCCAGCCAGCCTCTTGCATTGTCTGTCTTGCCGTCAGGAGCCATGGCGAGGCCGCTCTTTGTCCACCCGTGCCGCAAGCAGGTTTTGCTAGGCAGCGGCAGCTCCACTATAAGGGGGCGCTTGATCCGGGTTAAGACGCGAAAGGGTTTCATCTCATGAGCGAACAGGGCGCTGTCGAACGCGAGTCGATGGATTACGACGTGGTGATAGTCGGCGCCGGCCCGGCCGGCCTGTCGGCCGCCATCCGCCTCAAGCAGCTCGCCGCCGAGGCCGGCAGCGACATCGCTGTGTGCGTGCTGGAAAAAGGCTCCGAAGTGGGTGCCCACATCCTCTCCGGCGCCGTCGTCGATCCCCGCGCCCTCGACGAGCTGATCCCCGACTGGAAAGACAAGGGCGCCCCGCTCAATGTTCCCGTCAGCGAGGACCGGTTTTATATGCTGGGCGCGGGCGGTGCCTTGCGGCTGCCCAATTTCCTCATGCCGCCCCTGATGAACAATCACGGCACCTATGCCGTCTCACTCGGCAATGTGTGCCGCTGGCTGGCCGCCGAGGCCGAGGCGATGGGGGTGGAGATCTATCCCGGCTTTGCCTGCTCCGACCTTGTGTTGCGCGACGACGGCTCGGTGAAGGGCGTGGTGGCCGGCGTCTTCGGCCTCGATCGCGAGGGCAATCCCAAGCCCGACTACCAGCCCGGCATGGAGCTCAACGGCAAGTATGTCGTCATCGCCGAGGGCGTGCGCGGCTCGCTGGCCAAGAAGCTCATCGCCCGCTTCGATCTTTCCGCCGGGCGCGAGCCGCAGAAATTCGGCCTCGGCATGAAGGAGCTGTGGGAGGTGAAGCCGGAGAACCACCGCCCCGGGCAGGTGACCCACACCATGGGCTGGCCGCTCGGGACACGCGCCGGCGGTGGCTCCTTCATGTATCACCTGGAGGACAATCTCGTCTCCATCGGCTTCGTGGTGCACCTCAACTACCAGAACCCCTATCTCTACCCCTACATGGAGTTCCAGCGCTTCAAGCATCATCCCCTCATCGCGCCGGTGCTGGAAGGCGGGCGCCGCATCGCCTATGGCGCCCGCGCCATCTCCGAGGGTGGCCTTCAGTCCCTGCCCAAGCTCGCCTTTCCCGGCGGGGTGCTCATCGGCTGCTCGGCCGGCGTGGTGAATGTGCCACGCATAAAAGGCACCCACAACGCCATGAAGACCGGCATGCTGGCCGCCGAGGCTGCGTTTGCCGCGATTGCCGCCGGCCGTGAGGGCGACGAACTCGCCTCGTATGAGGACTCCTTGCGCGCCTCCTGGGTGCATGCCGATCTCAAGCAGGTGCGCAACGTCAAGCCCATGTGGTCGAAGCTCGGCCTCATCGGCGGGCTGGCGCTGGGCGGTCTCGACATGTGGACCAACCAGTTGTTCGGCTTTTCCTTCTTCGGCACCCTGAAGCACGGCAAGCCCGACTACGCCTGCCTCAAGCCGGCGAGTGAGTGCGCAAAGATCGACTATCCCAAGCCCGACGGGGTCCTGTCCTTCGACCGCCTCACCAATGTGGCCTTCTCGGCCACCAACCATGAGGAGGACGAGCCGGTCCACCTGAAGCTCAAGGACCCTTCAGTGCCGATTGCCAGCAATCTTCCCCAGTTTGACGAGCCGGCCCAGCGCTATTGTCCGGCCGGCGTCTACGAGGTGCTGCAAGACGATAATGGAAAGCCCTATTTCCAGATCAACCATCAGAACTGCGTGCACTGCAAGACTTGCGATATCAAGGACCCGGCCCAGAATATCGACTGGCAGGTGCCGCAGGGCGGTGAGGGACCCAACTATCCGAATATGTGAAAATTCTGCGTGTTTGCGCCGGTATTTTGCTATAACCTGTCCAACGGTAACCAAAAAATTGCGTCTTGCCCCATTCTTGCCCATGATCTGGTAGCAAGATAACTTGCTCGAGGGGGCGGTTAGTTATGCGTAGAGGTGGGCGTGGTAACAAAAGCCACACGATCCATGGCGTTGGTTGCGGTGCTGGCTCTTGCCGCGCCGGGGGTGTCGTTTGCCGACAACAGCCATGAGCACAACCAGTCGCATCAGACCACCGCGCCGGACGACGGCAAGAGCTTGTGGCAGCGCCTGATACCCAAATTCTCCACCGCCGGCCGCGCCGAGGTCAAGAGTAGTCTGACGCCGGAAACCAACTGGAAGAACAGCAGCGAACAGGCGAGTGGCAAATCGCCGGCGCCGGCGGCGCGGACCACCGTCAGGCCGGCAAGGAAGAAGGCCACCAGGCGATCGGCAACACGCGCCACCGCCAAAGCCTCCACCAAGACGCCCGCCACGACCACCGAGGCCTGGTGGTGGGAGAATGTCGGCAACCCGCCGGTCGACAGATTGAGCGACTGTCTCGATGCCTATGCCGCCGAGGCGGTCAAGCGCAACGCCGATGTCAAGCCCGCTGACATCGTCAAGCAGGCTGTGGCGGGCGCTTGCCAGCCGAAATACGACGAGGTGGTCAAGGTCTTGAGCAATGGCCTGACGAAGGCGCGTTACGACAAGTCCATGGCGGAGCTTGAGAGCTTCACCTTCCTGCCCTCCGTCACTTCGGTGCTCGATCGTGCCCGCCCGGCGGCTGCCTCGCGGCCAGGGATGCAGCCGGCCACCGTCACGGCGACGGTCGCGCCGGGCAACAACGAAGTGCCCGATGTCGCGGCCAGGAAGCAGGCGATGTTTGATTGCTTCAACCGCGAGGCCGACGCGCTGGCGCTGCGCAACCCGGCCGCTGCGCCTGTGCTGGCGCGCGAGGTGGTGGCGCGCTGCGATGAGGCGACGCGCGGTTTCTTCGCAGCACTTTTCGTGGCCTATCCGGTCGACAAGAAGGCGCATGACGCGTCCATCGCCATCGCGGTGCAGCAGAACTACATGCCGGCCATTGCCCGTCGCATCGCCATCGTGCGCCAAGGCCAGCCGGCCACCACCGAGGGCAACGGAAGCGACGCCACCGACAGCCGCGCCCGCACCACCGTGGTCACCGAGCAGTAGTCACTTCACTCCTGCATGCCCGAACACCTGCGGTCCCGGCCAGCAGTCGAAGGCAAGGCCGAATCTTTTCTGGTAGAGACCGGTGGCGATGCGGGTACGAAAGCCGATGAGGCCGTCGATCTGGTCGCCCACATTGTAGCCCTCGGCCACTAGTCTTTTCTGCAATCGGGCAACCTTGTCGCGGCTGTAGGTGCTGATGCCGCGCCAGGGCGCAACGAAACGCAGATCGTCGGTGATGCGGTCGGCAAGGTGGCCGATATAGATCACGTAGAGATCGCTCTCGTTGTAGCTCTTGATGACGTAATAGTTGCGGGTGCCGAGGAAGGCCGGCCCGAAGCGCGCCGCCGGCAGGATGAGGTAGGCGAGATCGTCAAGCCGGCCTGATGCAATGGAGCGCCCGCCTGCCGGCTTGAGCCCCATCTTCAGCCACTCACCGATGGCGCGGCCGTGGTCGGGCCCCTCCAGCGTGCAATCGAAGCGGGCGGGCATCTCCACCTCGTAGCCCCACGCCTCGCCCGCGCGCCAGCTGCGACTCTTGAGGAAGTTGGCAGCACTCGCCAGCGCGTCGGGCACCGACGACCAGATGTCTTGCCGCCCGTCGCCGTCAAAGTCGACGGCAAAGTCGAGGAACTGGCTGGGCAGCATCTGCATCAGCCCCATGGCGCCCGCCCAGGAGCTTTTCATCTCGGCGCGCGTCACATGGCCCCGTTGCAGCATGACCAGTGCCGCCAGCAGTTCGGGGCGAAAGGTCTCCGGGCGCCTGCCCAAGAACGACAGGGTGGCGAGGTTGCGCACCGCGTCGTAGGGAATAGCGGCGCGGCCGTAATTGCTCTCGCGCGCCCACATGGCGAGCAGGATGCCGGCCGGCACTCCGTAGCGTTGTTCGATGCGCTTGAGGGTGCCGCTCCAGCGTTTCATCTCCGCCTTGCCGCGCTTCGCCAGCGCGGCGATGGAGGCTTCTTTGAAATAGTTGGCGGGCGAGGAAAACTCGGCCTGACGTTTGCTGGCCTCTTCCGGCTTGCCGGTGAATTTCGGGTCGAGATCGGGCAGGGACCAGTCGAGTGTGGTGTTCTTGAAAGCGGCATCGAACACCGCCCGGCTCACCCCGCGCGCGTGCGCTTGCGGCCACAGCCGGGCGATGAATTGGCGGAAGTCGCGCTCGGCACCGGCGCGGTCTTGCGCAAGGGCCGGCACCGCCGCCAGGGCGAGAGCCGTCACCGCCACCGCCAAACGAATGAGGAATTGCATGGCTTCAGCCTAATACAACAGTCGGCCGGAGAGAACTGCTCCATGCAGCGCAATCCCGCATTCAGTGCAATAGGCGTGTGCTCACCACCTGCTTGAGGTTCATGCGATCGATCAGCGCGCTGCGCTCGGCCTCGGCGGCGCGCATCTCCGCCCGGCTCTGGCGCGCCGTCGAGGCATTGGAGCCATAGGCGACGATGCCGCCGATGATGGCGCAGATGGCGGCCACCAGGCCAAATGGCCTGAAGGTAACCAGATCGGCGACGGTCGCACTGATCCACACGGCGCCTGCGGCGATCGCCAGACGCGCGACCAGCATGATCTTGCGGCAGCTCTCCAGCACCTTGGCGATGGCCTCGATGCGCCTTTCCAGATAGGTGATCGCGCGTTCTGTGGCATCATCGGCCATCGCATTGCCGCTCCGTATGCTCCAGGGTGCCGGGCCGGGGTTGTTTCGCACATTTCGCATGGCGACGAAATGCACATGGCGGGCGTGGTGCCGCCGTGACACAACTGCCGGCACGCAAGCGCGTGCGGGACCTGCTATGCTGTGCCCGCCAGGATCAACGCTCTTACCTGCGCCGCCCGGGACCACGGCGGATGCAGGCGACCAGGAGATATGAGGAGACGGCCATGACCGGATCGAATGCACCGCGTATCGCCCCCACCGACGGCCTGTCGCATGTGATCGGCGCCAGCGAGCCGCGGCTCGTCGACCTGACCATCCCCGATTTCCTCAAGCAGACTGTCGCCCGCGATCCCGGGCACGAGGCAGCGGTGTTCTGCCAGGCGGGTGAGCGCTGGAGCTATGATGAGCTTCAACGCCGCGCCGACCGGCTGGCGGCGGGCCTTCTGGCGCTGGGGCTCTACAAGGGCGACCGCATCGGCATCTGGTCGCCCAACAAGCCCGAATGGCTGCTGGCCCAGTTCGCCACCGCCCGCATCGGTCTCATCCTCGTCAACGTCAACCCTGCCTACCGCCGCCACGAGCTCGAATACGTCCTCAACAAGGTGGAGGCGAAAGCGCTCATCACGGCGCGCCGGTTCAAGTCGTCCGATTACATCGTCATGCTGCGCGACCTGGCGCCGGAGCTTGACAGCGCAACCCCCGGCCGCCTGAGGGCCAAGCGCCTGCCGCACCTCGCCACGGTCATCCAGATCGGCTCGGAGCCCATTGCCGGCATGTTCTCCTTCGATGAGGTGATGGGCAAAGGCGGCGGCGGCAACCGTGCCCGGCTCGATGCCATCTCCAAGGGCCTCGATGCCGACGATGCCATCAACATCCAGTTCACCTCCGGCACCACCGGCGCTCCCAAGGGCGCGACCCTCACCCACCGCAACATCGTCAACAACGGCCGTTATTGCGCCTACGCCATGGATCTGGGACCCGAGGACCGCCTCGCCATCCCGGTGCCCTTCTATCACTGCTTCGGCATGGTGCTGGGCAATCTCGCCGCGGTGGCGGCCGGCAGCACCATGGTGTTCCCCGGCGAGGCCTTCGATCCGCTCGACTGTCTGAAAGCCCTTTCGGGCGAGCGCTGCACCGGCGTGCACGGTGTGCCCACCATGTTCGGAGCCATGATCGATCATGAGCGCTTTGCCGAGTTCGACCTGAAATCCCTGCGCACCGGCATCATGGCGGGCTCGCCCTGTCCCATCGAGCTGATGAAGCGGGTGGTATCGCAAATGCATGCCAAGGAGATCACCATCGCCTACGGCATGACCGAGACGAGTCCCGTCTCTTTCCAGTCCGACACGAAGGACACGCTCGAACGCCGCGTCTCCACCGTTGGCCGCATCCATCCTCATGTCGAGGTGAAGATTGTCGACGGCGAAGGCAAGACCTGCCCCGTGGGTGAAAAGGGCGAGCTCCTGACGCGCGGTTATTCGGTGATGAAGGGCTACTGGAACGATCCCGAGCGCACCGCCGAATCGATCGACGCCGATGGCTGGATGCACACCGGCGACCTCGCCACCATCGATGCGCAAGGTTATTGCAACATCGTCGGAAGGGTGAAGGACATGCTCATCCGCGGCGGCGAGAACGTCTATCCGCGCGAGATCGAGGAGTTCCTGTTCACCCATCCCAAGGTTCAGCAGGTGCAGGTGTTCGGCGTCCCCGATCCCAAATACGGCGAGGAGGTCGCCACCTGGATCATCCTGCGCCCCGGCGAGACGGCGAGCGAAGAGGAGATCCGCGAGTTCTGCCGTGGCCAGATCGCCCACTACAAGATCCCGCGCTATGTGCGCTTCGTCGACGAGCTGCCGATGACGGTGACGGGCAAGGCGCAAAAGTTCGTCATGCGCGACAAGATGGTGGCCGATCTCGGCCTTGCCGAGCAAAAGACCGCCTGAATGTTCAGTCCGACCTTCGCCGGGCAAAGATGGCGAAGGTGTTGGCGATGAGCAGACATGCGAGCCCGGCGAGCAGCCACAGGGCGGCGGCGAACCCGCCGGTCGTGTCGCGCGCCACGCCGATCAGCACCGGCCCACCGACCCCGCCGATCTCGGCCAGCGAAAAGAACAGGCCGCCGGCCAGCCCGGCGCGATCAGGCCCCACCACCTCCTGTTCGATGAGGGTGAGCAGCGTCACCGTCATCACCGCGCCGGAGGCAGCGCCCGCCAGCACCAGCCCGGCGATCAGCAATGACGGCGTCCAGGCGTGCAGCAGGACAAGGCCCGCCGCCGACAGCGCATAAAGGCTTCTGAGGATCAGCGCCCGTCGTTCAAGGGTCGCCAGGCGCGGGAAGATGAGCGCCGAGCCAACACCCACAAGCACCGGCAGCGCGGCCAGGAAGCCCGCCTCCTCGGCCGAGCGCCCGCTGGCGCGGATGATCTCCGGCAGCCAGTTTCTCAGGCCATGATCGATGGTGAAGGAGCCGATGGCGGCGAGTAGCAGCAGCAGCACCCGCCGGTCGCCTAGCATCTCGCGCGCCGCCGCCAGCCCCGACCCGCTTCCCGCTTCGGCGCCCGGCGTCCGGCTGGCCCCCGCTAGCCGTCTGCCGCCCAGCCAGATGGCGAGCCAGATGCCGGCGGCGATGATGGCGCACCAGGCCCACAGGCGCAGCACCGCCCGCCAGTCGCCTCCCAGCCACGGCAGCAGCACGGCGTGGGTGGAGGAATAGGCGATGATGCCGGCAATGGCCGGTCCGGTGATGTAGACGCCCATGGCGAGGCCGCGTTCGGGTCCCCGGAACCAGCGCCCGATGGTCTGCGGAATGCCGGCGGACAGGATGGGCCCGCCGAGCCCGAACAGGGCAACGGCGGCAAGAAGCGCGCCATAGGACCCGGACGCGGCGCGCGCGAACCCCGAGGCGGCGATGATGACGGCGCCCGCGATCAGCATGCGCCCCGGCCCGAAGCGGTGGAGCATGAGGCCGAGCGGGATGGCCACGAAGATATAGACGAACTGCCATGCCCCCAGCACCACCCCCATGGCCGAAGCGGATATGGAAAGCTGGGGCATGATCAGCGACACCAGCGGGGCAAGTCCGGTGATCGACAAGCCGAAGATGAAATAGAGCAGCCAGCAACCGGCAAGCACCAGCCAGCGGTAAGGGTGGTCAGGCATGATGCAATCGCCCCGGCATTGGTACTCTGCCCTTTCCCCACCCTATGCCCCTTGCCTCCGTGTCATCCTTGGGACAAGCCCGAGGATGACACGAAGGCAGGGAGCGCGAAGGACAGGCGAAGCCGAACCAGGAAACGCTCACCCCACGCTGTCGGGCAATTCGCGCTCGCGCCGCGCGACGAAATCGCGCAAGGCTTCCGCGATCCCCTCATCCATGGGCGGCGGCTCATAGGCCGCGAGCATCGCCTTTGCCTTGTCGCGCCCGCGCGTATCGAGATCCTTTGCGCCCTCCGCGCTCCATTGCTCGAACGAGTTGAAGTCCATGAGGTCCGGCATGAAGAAGGCGCTCTCGAAATGTTCGAGCGTGTGCTG
This sequence comes from uncultured Alphaproteobacteria bacterium, assembly GCA_963770075.1. Lineage (GTDB taxonomy): Bacteria > Pseudomonadota > Alphaproteobacteria > Rhizobiales > Aestuariivirgaceae > CAVVDT01. The sequence continues at coordinate 91,023 of CAVYOQ010000033.1, read as the reverse complement.
GGTGCCGAGGAAATGGCCTTGCGGGCCCACCTCGCGGATGGCATCCATCGCTTCGTTGAAGTCTTCGAAGGAGACCCCTTGGGCGTATTTGTACCAGGCGACGAGCTGTTCGCCGTCGGTGACGAATTTGGAATAGCCGGCGACCAGCCCCGCCTCCAGCCAGCCCGCGACGTGCCAGATATAGTTGGCGCCCGACAGGATGGCGGCGTGCATCAGCATGTTGGCCTCGTAGCCGGCCTGGGCATCGTTGAGCTTTGAGCCGACGTGAAAGCCCGAGGTGCGCCATGGCAGCTTGTACTTGCGCGCCAGCGCTCCCATCAGGAACATCATCTGCGCGGCTTCCGGCGTGCCGCCCATAGGTGCACCCGACTTCATGTCGACCGTGACCATGAACTGGCCATAGATCTGCGGCGAGCCAGGTCGGATGAGTTGGGTAAAGGCGACGCCGGCCAGCGCCTCGGCGTTCACCTGCGCCACCGCCCCCACTGAGGATGCCGCCGTCGAGGCGCCGCACAGGGCGAACGGCGCCAGGATTACCGGCTGGTTGAGGCGCGCATAGACCTTCATGGCATCGAGCATGGTCGCGTCCCACACCAGCGGCGAGTTGCAGTTGGTGATGGCAACGACGACCGGGTTGTCCCTGACGAAATCCTCACCGAACACGATCCCCGCCATCGCCATCACGTCCTCGGCCCTCTCCTTGGCCGTGACGATGCCCATGAACGGCTTGTCGGAATGGGTGAGGGCGGAATGGATGATGTGCAGGTGCCGCTTGGGCACTGAAATCTCCATCGGCTCGCAGATGATGGATGAGGTCGAGTGCAGGGCGGGCGTCATGTAGGCGAGCTTGTGGAAGTTGTTGAGGTCGGCAAGCGAGCCATAGCGGCGCTTGTTGTCGAGGTCGCGCACATAGGGTGCCCCGTACATGGGCACGAAGACGGTATTGTTGCCGCCGACCCTGACGGTACGCTCAGCGTTGCGGGCGTGGAGCGTGAACTCGCCCGGCACCTTGGCAATGAGGTGCATGAGCAGGCCGCGGTCGATGCGCACCCGGTAGCCGGAGACATCGGCGCCGGCCGCCTTCCACATGGCCGCCGCCTCGTCGTCGCGAAAGTCGATGCCGACCTCTTCGAGGATCCTGCACGAGGCGTCGTGGATACGCTCGATGGCCTCTTCCGGCACCATCTCGTAGACGGGGATGGCCCGCTCAAGCGTCGGAAAGGAAGGAACCGTCCTCGCTCTTGCCTGTCGCCGCGCCTCGCGCCCGCGCCGGCCCGTCGCCGCCGCCGAGACCTGTTTGGACAATGCGTCGATATCGGCCATCTTGCGCCTCCCGCGCCAGCGCGCCGCTCAGGCGTGAGCCGCAGCGGAGCGTAGATGCGGGAAAGCCTAGTTTCTTTACCCTGATGCGTAGCGGCCAATTCCGACTATTCGCTGCAGTTCCGCGAACCGCGCCGGCCGGCTCGAACAGCGGCTAATTCGACGTTTTATACCCGATATGGCGCGTGAGCCGTTGTTCCAGCTTGTCCCACACCCGGCGCAGGATCTCCACGATGACGAGATAGATGAGGGCCGCCCACAAATAGACATCGAAGTTGAACGAGCGGGCAAAGGCAAGGCGCGTGGCACCCATCAGATCGAAGACGGTGACGACGCTGGCTACCGCCGAGGCCTTGATCATCAAGATGATCTCGTTGCCGAAGGGCCTGAGCGCGATGATCATGGCCTGCGGCACCACGATCTTCCAGAAGGTGACGCCTTTCGACAGCCCGAGCGACTTGGCCGCTTCGCGCTGGCCGAGCGGCACGCCCTCGATGGCGCCGCGCACGATCTCGGCCAGATAGGCGGCCTCGTTGAGTGAAAAGGCGAGGATCACGCAGTAGAAGGCATCGCGGAAGAACCACCACAGGTTCGCGCTTTCGAAGGAGGCGCGGAACTGCCCGGCGCCGTAATAGACGAGGAACGTCTGCGCCAGCAGCGGCGTTCCGCGGAAGAAATAGACGTAGAAATAGCTGAGGCTCGATGCCAGCTTGTTGCTCGACATGCGCCCCAGCGCGATCGGAATGGACAGAATGCCGCCCAGCGCCATGGACCACACCACCAGGATGAGCGTCATGACCAGCCCTTCCGGGCTGCACCGCGAGTGGAACGGCGCGCATTCGGTGCCCAGCAGCTTGGGCATGTACTTGAAGAAGAATTCGGGATCGAAGTCGGATGTCAGCTTCCACACCAACTCGAGCCCGAGTACGATCCACAGGCCCATGATGAACCAGCCGATGGCGCGCGAGCGGGTGAAGCCCTTGACGCGGCGTTTGGCGGGGGCCGGTTGCGCAGCGACCGTCATGTCCTGCGCTCCTCGCCGCGCCTGACGCGGCGGTCGATGGCATCGAGCCCGGTTGAGGAGATCATCGACAGCACGAGATACATGACACAGGCGACCGAGAAGAAGAACAGCGGCTGCTTGGTGACGCCGACGGCGATGAAGGTTTTGCGCAGCAGGTCGTCATAGGCGATGACCGACACCAGCGAGGTGTCCTTCAGCAAGACCAGCCACAAATTGGAGATCGTCGGCAGCGTCAGGCGGATGAGTTGCGGCAGGATGATCAGCCGGAAGGTCTGGAACGTGCTGAGGCCCAGCGCATGGCCGGCCTCGTGCTGGCCCTTGGAAATCGCCTTGAAGGCGCCGAGAAAGGCCTCGCTGGAAAACGCCGAGAACACGAAGCCCAGCGCCACCATGCCGGCGATGAAGCCGTTCACCTCGATATGCGTATCGGTGAACAGGCTGGCGATTTTCTGGAACACGATCTGGCCGCCGTAATAGACCAGGAACAGCGTCAGAAGCTCAGGCAGGCCGCGGAAGATGGTGGTGTAGATGTTGCCGGCCATGACCAGGCTCGGCTCTTTGGAATTCTTTGCCAGCGCCACGACGAGACCGAGCAGCAGGCCGAAGGGCAACGTTGCCAGCGCCAGCCGCACCGTCACCCAGGCGCCGACCAGAAGCTCATCGCCCCACCCATGCGGGCCGAACGACAATAGCGAGAAATCGGCACCCATGCAGTCCCCCCTTCAGTCCCGCAACCGCGAGGGCTGACAAAAGGCCTGGCGGCCCCGTCGTGCCGGGGTCGCCAGGCTGCAGGATCGGTTCACCCGCTCAATAGATGGAGAACGGGAAGTACTTGTCGTTGATCTTCTTGTAGGTGCCGTCGGCGAGGATCTCGGCCAGCGCCTTGTTGAGCAGGGCCTTGAGGTCCTGGTCTTCCTTGCGCACGGCGATACCGGCGCCGTCGCCGAACCACTTCGGGTCATTGAGCGGCTCGCCCACCTGTCCGCAGCACTTGCCGTCATCGGTCTTGGTGGTCCATTCCCACAGCACGATCGAGTCGGCCAGCACCAGGTCGAGACGCCCGCTCGCCAGGTCGGCGTTGGCTTCGTCCTGGGTGCCGTAGAGCTTGATGTCGGAGCCCTTGTAGACGTCCTGCAGGTAGTTGGCATGGATGGTCGAGGACTGGGCGCCGATGACCTTGCCCTTCAGCGCTTCCGGCGATGTGTCGGTGATATGGGCGCTCTTGGGGGCGATGAACCAGGCCGGCGTGTTGTAGTACTTGTTGGTGAAGTCGACCTTCTTCTTGCGCTCGGCCGTGATCGACATCGAGGCGACGATGGCGTCATACTTGCCGGCGAGCAGTGCCGGAATGATGCCGTCCCAGTCCTGCGCCACGAATGTGCACTTGATCTTTGCATGGTCGCACAGCGCCTGGGCGATTTCGACATCGAACCCCACCAGCTTGCCGCTCGGATCGACCGAATTGAAGGGCGGGTAGGCGCCCTCGGTGCCGATACGCACGGTCGACCAATCCTTGGCCGTCGCCACGCCGGATGCAAGCACAAGCACGGCCGCTGCCGCGAACAGCGTTCTCAAAAGCTTCATCTCTATTCTCCCTCGAGGCCTCTCAAAGCCTCGCCATATCCGTTAGTCCCCTCGCAGTGACGCGCTGAAAATCCCCTCGCGTTCACCGCACCCTGTCGGCAATCGACCCCCGACGATAAGCTGCTCCTTAATCCAGCGCAACCGCTTTGAAGCCATACCGCCTTGCCCTTGCAAGGCATTTCGCCCTTCGATAGCGGCGCCTGGACGGGACCTCGATCGCGCCTGTACTATCCTAACATCAGAAAGGAACGGCCATGATCAAAGCTTCCGCCGCGGCCGCCCTGGCGGCCCTGCTTGTCCTAGCCGCCAGCCCGAGCGTCGCCGACGCCCAGCGCTATGTGCTTGAGCGCATCGAGGGCGGGCTCATTCGCATGGACACCGCAACCGGCGCCATGGTCCAATGCAGTCTGCAAGTTGGGGTCTGGCATTGCCGCAGTCTCGGCCAGCAAGGGCGCGGCCCGAGCGATGAACTGGCAGCGCTCAGGTCCGAGAACGCTCGCCTCAAGGCGCGTCTTGCCGAGGCCGAGGCGAAGCACCGCCACACGCTCGATCTGCCCAGCAATGCCGACATCGACCGGCTCATGGGGGTGTTCGAGACCATGATGCGCCGCTTCATGGATTTTGCTCACAGCCTCGACTACCCGAAGCGCAACGACATCTGAGGGCGTGAGAAACGAAAAGGCCCGTCCGCTCCCTAAGGGGCGGACGGGCCGGGCGCGCGCAAGCTCGGGACGGCGACAGGAGCCGCGCGGGCCTTTCCATAGCAGGGAGGTTGCGAAACATTCCGGGCGATCTCGGACAATCCGACCGTTGCCCAGCGGCTACCGTTCGTGTGCTCCCACTCGTGACCGAGGGTGCCGGGCGACCTCGGCGGCAGCGCGGCGGAACCGTGACAAAAATTAGATTGTCGCGCATTGTGATCGCCATGTGATCGCCCCCGACCTCAGTCAAGGAAGCAACCAGCCCATGACCTGGACGACGTTCGAGCTCGATATCGCCGACGACATTGCAACCGTTCGCTTCAACCGCCCCGATGCGCTCAACACGTTTGTGCCGGCGCTGTGGCGCGAGCTGCCGCAGGCGGTGGCGGCCATCGACCGCGAAGCCTCGGCCCGGGTGATCGTCATCTGCGCCGCCGGACGCCATTTCACCGCCGGCATGGACCTATCGGCCCTGACCGCGCTCAGCCCCGAAAAGGGCGGCGACGAGGCCCGCGAACGCGCCCGCATCATGCGCCTTGTGAGCGAACTGCAGGAAAGCTTCAATGTGATTGAGCGCGCCCGCGTGCCGGTTATCGCGGCGGTGCAGGGCGGCTGCATCGGCGCCGGCCTCGACCTGGTGACGGCGTGCGACCTGCGCTATGCCACGGGCGATGCCTTCTTCTGCCTGCACGAGATCAATCTGGCGCTGACGGCCGATGTCGGCACCTTCCCGCGCATCCTGCGCCACATGCCCGACGGGATGGCGCGCGAGATGGCCTTCACCGGCGCCCGCCTCGATGCCGCCCGCGCCGAGCGCATCGGGCTCGTCAATACCGTCTATGCCGATGCCGATGCGATGATGGACGCAGTCATGGCCACCGCCAGGACCATCGCGTCGAAGTCTCCGCTGGCGATCTGGGGCTCGAAGGAAATGCTCAACTATGCCCGCGATCACGCAACCGCCGATGCCTTGCGCCATGTAGCTGTGTGGCAGGCGGGGATGCTGCATCAAAGCGAGGTCGCCCGCGCCGTCGAGGCGCAGAGCCAGAAACGCCAGGCCCGCTTTGCCGGCCTGGCGCCCGACCGCAAGCTCGAACAGTAGCCTCCGAAAAGGAAAGGGCCGCCCGGCGCCTAAGCTTATCCGGACGGCCCCCAGGGAGGAGGATGAAAATCGAGTGAGGTGAACCCGTGCTCAGCGGCTGTGGCGGGCCGTGCCGGGGTGAACCTGGCCGAGCGACTGTGCATCACGCTCGGTCAGATAAAGCCCAAAACCCTTGACCAGCCCGTCGGCGAAATCGCGCATGGCATTGACGAAGATCATTGGCGTGCTCCTTCAAGCGAAAGCAACATGGCAGCGGCCCGTTGGCCATGTCATGCTGCGGTGCAACATGACGTGTATATGTAGTAGTCATGGGCGGTTAGCAAGTCCCCTTTGCAACATTTCAGCCCTGCAATCATCGCATGGCTGGGCGAAGTTGCAGGCGCCGCGGGACTTGATCGCGGGGTCCATTTCGCCTGAGCCGCAACATGCACGGAACCCGGCGGCATGGATGCCGGAGGCAAGCCCGGCCATGATGGTGGTAGTCGAGGACATGGGTGGTTGGATCGCACTTGGTCGAGAGCGCGCGAGAAATGCGGGCCAGTGGACTTGGCGAACGCAGGCGGTAGGGTTAACCTTGCCCTCAAGGACCGGGGACAACGCCACGAGGCTACGCTGGTCCGGGGGGAGGCGATGGCGCGCATGGCGGATCACCGATTTGTGGTTGCCGACGATCATCCTTTGTTCAGGGGGGCGCTGAAGCAGACGCTGGAACGCATATTCGGCGATTTGAGCATCGCCGAGGCGGGCACATTCGGCGAGGTGGTGGCGACGATCGAGCGCGATCCCGGCATCGATCTGGTGCTGCTCGACCTCAAGATGCCGGGCACCCAGGGCTTTTCCGGCCTCGTCTATCTGAGAGCGCAGTTTCCGCAGATCCCGGTGGTGGTGGTCTCCGCCCGCGACGAGCCTGGGGTGATCCGTCGTGCCATCGATCTCGGGGCCTCGGGTTTCGTGCCCAAATCGGCCGATTCGAACGAGATGGGCCAGGCGCTGCGTGCCGTCCTGGGCGGCGATGTGTGGGTGCCCGACGGGCTTGATCTCGATGCCGGCGGCGACGGCGAGACCGACGAACTGGCGCAGCGACTGGCCAGCCTCACCCCGCAGCAGGTGCGCGTCCTCATGATGCTGCGCGAGGGTCTGCTCAACAAGCAGATCGCCTACCAGCTCTCGGTATCGGAGGCCACCGTCAAGGCGCACGTATCGGCGATCCTGCAGAAGCTCGCCGTCGACAGCCGCACCCAGGCGGTGATCGCGGCCAGCCGCATCGACGGCGAGCATTTCCTCGCCGGCTGACCGCTTAGCAAACCTGTCGTTGTGGCCTCACTGCCTTCTCCCCTCGCCGGAGATGCTGGGCTGCGCCGCCAGGCGAGGTCCGGATGAGGGGCAGCGCCGAAGGCGCTTGCTGCGGGCAGCCATGAAACGATGATGAGCCGGGTTCAGGCTCCGGCAAGATCAGCCGATCTGCGCCATTAGATGGCGCAAGAGCTCGTTCGACACCATGCCGTTGACGGCCAGGCCTTCCTTTATCTGGAACAGGCGCACGGCGTTTGCGGTGCGCGAGCCCATGACGCCGTCAGGCGTGCCGACATCGAAGCCGAGCTTGGCCAAAAGCTCCTGGGCGCGGCCGATGAGTCTTGCCCCGGTCAGCTCGGGCGACGGCGGCAAGGCCTTTTCGGGGCTCGCCATGGCCACGTCCCAGCTCTTGTCGGCGATGGTGACGAAGTTCGCCGCCCGGTCGATCGTCTTGGGCGTCCAGGCCGCCACTTCGCTATCGATGCTCGCTGCTTCCGACGATGACAGGTAATTGCGCAAGGTCTTGGCCCTGGCCGCGGCATCGCTATCGCCCTGGCGTGCCGCCAGGCTGTAGAGGCGGTAGGCTTCCTTGCGGTCGATGGCGACGCCAAGGCCGCGTTCGTGCAGCACCGCGAGATTGAACTCGCTGTCCTTGAGGCCGTACTGGGCCGCGGCGGCGAACCAACGGGTGGCGGCGGGATAATCCGCCTTGCCGTTCGAGTTGTTGGCCAGAATGACCGCCAGATTGTGCATGGCCCGGACATTGCCGCCTTCTGCGGCGCGCTGATACCACATGCGCGCCGCGGCCGGATCCTTGGGCACACCGAGGCCGCGCTCGAACAGCGTGGCGAGACGGTATTCGGCGCTTGCGAGGTTCTGCGCCGCTGCCCGCTGGTACCAGCGCGCCGCCATTGCGGCATCTGCGGCAACGCCCTTGCCTTCGAGGTAGCGGCTGGCGATCACGAACTGGGCGCTGGGATTGCCGGACAAGGCGGCCTGGCGCAGGGAGGCGGTGCCGATGGCCTCGGGCAGCGCCGCGACCTGGTCGGTCGGCTGCACGCTGGTCTCGGTCTCCGCCGTTCCCTTGACCAGTGCGCTCAGCCGGCTGGCGACGTCCTCGTTGCGGCTCGCCACGCGCTCGCTGGCCTTGCTCGGCAGCGAGGCGGTGGTGATGGGGTCGCTGGCCGCCAGCGGATCGATGCTATCGATGGGCGCCATGCCGCTGCGCTGGGCGAGGCTGTTCTCCACCGGCTTGGTGCGCGCGGCTTCGACCGGGGGTTCGCGCCTGGTGGGTGTCTGGCTGGTGGACAACGCGCCGACCTTGGCCGGCGGCTGGGACGGCGCCTGGGCGCTGCGCCGGGCATTGAAGCTGTAGGCCGCGGCGGCTGCGAGAAGGACCGCGCCCACCAGGATCAGCCGCTTGCGCCGGGCTGCGGTCTCTTCGGGGTTCGCCGGCGCCTTGTCGGCGGCGTTGTCTTCGCCCTTGGCCGAGCGCGTGAGGAATGGCATCGACAAAAGCGCGGCCATGGGCTTGGCCTTGCCGTTCTTGTCGGTCTGGTTGGCCTTGGAAGCGGCGGGCGTGGTCTCGTCGGACTTCTTGCGTGCGAACAGGCTGAAGGCACCGGTTCCCGCCAGCCCTGAGCGGGGCTGGGCGGTCTGCGCGGCGCGGCGGGCTGCGGCAATGAAGTCCTCGCGCGCCGGGCTAACTGATGTGTCGTCGTCGCCGTCCGTCGATGTCGGCTCCGCCGGCAACTCGAGCGCGGCGGCCATTTCGTCGTTGGCGTCGATGGAAGACGGCAGGCTCGGCATGAAGCTGTCGTCGCCATCATCGGCAGCCGCTGTGTCGCTGGCGCTCGCACCGGCCTCGATGCCGTCGGTGCCGCCGAGATCGGGCATCAACGACTGCCACGGCGTATCATCTTCCTCACCGGCCGCCGGCTCGGCGATCTCGTCAAGGGCATCGAATGCTTCGCCGCTCTTGCCGGCGTCCGCGGCCGCGGCCGCGGGCTCGGCATCGGCGTGCTGGCGCGCCATGGCGGCGGCGGTCGTCGAGTGCCAGGATTCCATCTCGCCGAGCTTGGAGATAATGTGCTCGAGCGTCTCGTGCACCGCTTCCAGCGTCTCGTTGTTGCGCTGGTCGGCCGTCTCGCTGCTGGCCTTGACCGCCGACAATCCCTCTTCCAGTGCCTGGATGGCGGAAGCGGTCCTGGAATCGGCCGCGCCAGCGGGAGCGCCGCGCGAGGCCATCTCGTCGGCGACCCGGCGGGCGGTGGCCTCGGCAATCTCCTCGCTCGAGGACTTGTTGCTATCCACCGCCTCGAACAGCTGGGCGATGGATTTCTCGATGGTTTCCAGGTGCGAAAGCTGCTGCTCGGTGGCATTCAGGCGCTCGTCGACGGCGGCGATGTGCTGCTTCAGGCTGTCGAGTTCACCTGTCCCTGCGGCTTCCGGCCCGTTCATGGCGCGCACCGCGCCGTCGAGTTCGTCGAGGCGCTGGGCGAGTGCCATCAGGTGATCGTCCACCGCGCCGGTCCCGGCACGTGCGTCGATCTCGCCCGACAAGGTGGCGATGCGCTCTTCGAGCATGGCCAGCGGGCCGGTGTCGGGACCGCGCGCCACGCTGCTGGAGACCTCTTCCAGGGCTGTCTTGAGCGAACGCACCTCGCGCTCGGAGGCAGCATCGGACTTGAGCGCTTCCAACCGCCGCCCCATGGCGTCGATATCGTTGCGCAGGCGCCCCACCTCGACGCCGTCGTCCTGGCGCGCTGCCTTGGCGGTGGCTTCGGCGATCATCGACTTCAGCCGTTGTTCGGCCGCCTGTACCTGGCGTTCGGCCAGGCGTCCGGCGGCTGTTTCGGCGCTGTGCGAGACCGTGCTCACCTGTTCGCTTAGGTGCGAGATCTTTTCGTCCACCAGTTGCCTGACTGCGCTAAGCCCTTGCCGTTCCTGGCTTTCCATGCGTTCGGCGAGCTGGCTGAGCTGGCGTTCGAGGCGATCGAGCGCGGCATTCTGGTCAGGCCCCGGCCGCGCCGTCTCCGCCAGTTTGTGGGTAGCGGAAAGGCGATCCTGCAGGGTTTTCAGCGTGTCGCGGGTGCGCTTGTCGCTCACCTCGATGTGGTCGACCACGTTGCGCAGGGCCGTTTCCAGCGAGGAAAAGCCCGGCACGTCCTCGGGGCGCTCGAAAGACTTCTGTGCCGGCAGATTGGCCATATGGTGGGCAAGGCCGGACAGTTCCTCGCCCATGCGGTCGATGGCGTGCGAGGTGTGCTGCTCATTGGCGTCCATGCGCGCCATCAAGTCATCGACACGCTCATCGGTGACGGGCGGCTGCGGCTGGTCGAGTTGGCCGCCCAGCTCGTCGATACGTTCGGCAATCTTGTCGATGGCGGCGGTGAAATGGATTTCGTTGTTCTCCAGCCGCCGCATCACCGACTTGAGCGCCGGGTCGGCTTCCGGGTCCTGGATGGAGCGGGCGAGATAGCGGCCGGTCGCGGTGTCCTGGTCGCGCAGGTTGAGGGACGAAAGCTGCTCCGACAGATGATCGAGGCGCTGGCGCAGGTCATCGGCATCGTCGAGGCTGTGACGGGCAGACGCCGGCATGCGGCGGCTGTAGCGGTGCTCGATGTCGTCCTTGTTGTCGGCCTGTTCGAGAATGACCGAATTGAGCCATTCGCCCAGGGTCATGCCGGAACGGCGCGCGGCGTACTTGGCGGCCTCCCGGGCTTCGGCTTCGATTCCCTTGACGCTCCACGGAATGCCCGGTTTCATTTCGGCTCTCTCATGATAACTGCCGCCTCTGGGGGCCCCCGCGACCTGACCGAACCGGCGGCGCGGCGAACCTTCGTTACCCTCGAAAGGTTAACGGCTTTGGTAAAGATTCGGTTAAGTCGCCGGCTCGTGCGGGAAATGCGGGCCACAACCACAGCGCATGACGCATGCGCCGGGCGCACCTGAGCGATTCAGTCGCACCTAGCGTAATCCCGGTTGACCTCAAGGTCAGTAAGGAGATTATGACAAATCCGCCCGAACGGCGGTAAGCTATTGAGGATTCACAATGACGGACACCATGAAGAAGGGGATGGGTCGTGAGAAGACCTTCTCCATCACCGAGTTGTGCCGCGAGTTCGATGTAACCCCGCGCACCTTGCGTTTCTATGAGCAGAAGGGATTGCTGGCGCCGGCGCGGCGTGGCTGGACCCGTATTTTCAACTACCGGGACCGGGCACGCCTGCAGCTCATCCTGCGCGGCAAGAAGGTCGGCTTCTCGCTGGAGGAGATCAAGGAGATGCTCGATCTCTACAATCTCCGCGACGGTCAGCTCACCCAGCTCAAGGTTGCCTCGGCCAAGATGCGCGAGCGTCTCGATGCCTTGCACGTCCAGCGCATCGACGTCGACGAGGCCATCGCCGATCTTGAGCGCACCTGCGACATCGTCGACGGCATGCTCAAGGAACGCATGGTCGGCGCTGCCTGACAGGGCTTGCGGAACGCTGGTGGTTCGATGCAAACGGATGTCCTGCACCCGTTTGCGTCGCGCCGCTAGCCCCCATCACCTTGTCACTTATCAAGCGGCTCCTGAACGGCTAATCTGGCGCTACGGCAGCAACGCCGTGACGCCGTCTGTCGGTGCGCGAAGGAGCCCCAAAGCATGTCGGTTCTCGGCCTTGCCCGTCCGCACTGGATGAACGAGGAGCTGGACATGGTCGCCGAGACGGCCAGTCGCTTCTTCGCCGAGGAGTGCGTGCCCCACTACGAACGCTTCGAGGAACAGGGCAAGTTCGACCGCGAGGTGTGGGAAAAGGCCGGCGCCATGGGCCTTCTGGGAGCCGAGGTGCCCGAAGCCTATGGCGGAATCGGCGGCAGCTTCGCTCATGACGCGGTGATCGCGCTGGAGGCCACCCGGTCCGGCGTCGATGGCTGGGGCGGGCCGCTGCACAACGCCATCGTTATCCCCTACATCCTCCACTACGGCTCGGAGGAGCAGAAACAGCGCTGGCTGCCAAAACTGGTCTCGGGCGAATATATCAGCGCCATCGCCATGACCGAGCCGGGCGCCGGCTCCGACCTGCAAGGGGTCAGGACCCATGCCCGGCGCGACGGCAACCACTACCGCATCAACGGCTCGAAAACCTTCATCACCAACGGCCAGCTCGCCAATTTCATTGTCCTCGTCACCAAGACCGACCCCGGCGCCGGTGCCAGGGGCACCTCGCTTTTCGTCATCGAGACCGACGAGGTGGAAGGCTTCCGCCGCGGCCGCAACCTCGACAAAATCGGCCTCAAGTCCAACGACACCTCGGAACTGTTCTTCGACGACATGCAGGTGCCGGCCTCGGCGCTGCTCGGCCAGGAGGAGAACCAGGGGTTCGTGCAGCTCATGCAGCAACTGCCGCAAGAGCGCCTGCTGATCGCTATCCAGGCCTCGGCGCGCTGCGAGCGCGCCATCGCGGTGACGATCGACTACGTCAAGGAGCGAAAGGCCTTCGGCCAGGCGATCATCGATTTCCAGAACACCCGGTTCGAGTTGGCCGAGTGCAAGACCGACGCGACCATCGGCCGGGTGTTCGTCAATCACTGCATCGAGCGCCACTTGCAGGGCGAGCTCGACACCGCCACCGCCTCCATGGCCAAATACTGGCTCACCGACCTGCAGTGCACGATCATCGACCGCTGCCTGCAGCTTCACGGCGGCTACGGCTTCATGAACGAATACCCGATTGCCCGCATGTACCGCGACGCGCGGGTGGAACGCATCTACGGGGGCACCAACGAGATCATGAAGCTCGTGATCTCGCGCACACTCTAAGACCACGGCCGCAACGAGCGGCAAGGAGGCCATCATGCCTGACTGCTTCATCTACGACCACGTGCGCACCCCCAGGGGGCGCGGCAAGCCCGACGGCGCACTGCATTCGGTGACCGCGCTTGAACTGGCCTCGCAAGCGCTCAGGTCGGTGCGCGACCGCAACAACCTCGATACCGGAGCCGTCGACGACGTGGTGTTCGGCTGCGTCGACCCGGTGGGCGAGGCAGGCGGCGACATCGCCCGCGCCGCCGCCCTCAATGCCGGCTTCGATCAGCGCGTGCCCGGCATCCAGGTCAACCGCTTCTGCGCCTCCGGCCTCGATGCCGTCAACTTCGCCTCGTCGGAAGTGATGTCGGGCCAGCACGACATGGCGATCGGCGGCGGGGTCGAATCCATGTCGCGCATCGGCCTCGGTGCCTCGGGCGGTGCCTGGCCCTCCGATCCGTCGCTGGCGCTCAAGAGCTATTACCTGCCACAAGGCGTCTCGGCCGACCTCATCTCCACCAAATACGGCTTTTCGCGCGATGATGTCGATGCCTACGCGGTGGAGAGCCAGAAGCGGGCGGCCGCCTCATGGGGGGCCGGCAATTTCTCCAAATCGGTCATCGCGGTGAAGGACGTCAACGGCCTCACCGTGCTCGACACCGACGAGCACATGCGTCCCGACACCACCATGCAGTCGCTGGCTGCGCTCAAACCCGCCTTCATCTCCTTTGGCGAGCAGTACGGTTTCGATGCCGTGGCGGTGCAGCGCTATCCCGAGCTTGAATCCATTACCCATGTGCATCATGCCGGCAATTCCTCCGGCATTGTCGACGGCGCCGCTGCTGTCCTGCTCGGTTCGAAGGGCGCCGGCCGCAAGGCCGGTCTCGAACCCCGCGCCCGCATTCGCGCCTATGCCAATATCGGCTCGGAACCCTCGATCATGCTCACCGGCCCCGGTGATGTGACGCGCAAGGTCTTGAAGCGAGCGAAGATGCAGGTCTCCGACATTGACCTGTTCGAGATCAACGAGGCCTTCGCCTCGGTGGTGCTGCGTTACATGCAGGAGCTCGGGCTCGATCAGTCGAAGGTCAATGTCGCCGGCGGCGCCATCGCCATGGGCCACCCGCTCGGCGCCACCGGCGCCATGATCTTGGGCACCGTGCTGGACGAGCTGGAGCGGCGCGACCTCTCCACCGCCCTCATCACCCTGTGCATCGGCGCCGGCATGGGCACCGCCACCATCATCGAGCGCGTGTGAGGCCATGCCCAAAATCGACATTGCCGCTGTGCCGGTGAGGACCGGCACCGGCTATCCCGGCCGCCTCGCCGATATCGTCAAGGGCCGTGCGTCGCGGGCGCTGGGCGATGCCGGCGGCCTCACCCAATATGGCGTCAATCTCGTCCGCCTCGCTCCCGGCGCCGCCTCGGCCCATCGCCACTGGCACGAGGCCGAGGACGAGTTCGTGTGGATGGTGGAGGGCGAGCTGGTGCTGATCGAGGAGGACGGCGAGACGGTGATGCGTCCCGGCGATGCCGCCGCCTTCAAGGCGGGTGTCGCCAACGGCCATCACCTCGTCAACCGCTCGGACAAGGATGGTGTCTTCCTCGTCGTCGGCATCCGCGCAGGCCACGAGATCTGTCATTACCCCGATGTCGATCTGGCTTTTTCGGGCAATCGGCAAGCCGGCCGCTACACCCGCAAGTCGGGCGAACCCTACTGAAAGTCGAGGACCTGACCATGCAGCCGCTCACGCATTTCCGTTTCGAAACCGGCGACGATGGCATCGCCGTTGCCACCTGGGACATGACCGGCCGCTCGATGAACGTCATCGACGAGGCGGTGATGGACGATCTGGAAGGGATCATCGCCGAAGCCGCCGCCAACGACAGCATCCGCGGCGTCGTCATCACCTCGGACAAGCCGAGCTTCTGCGCCGGCGCCGATCTCTCCATGCTGGAGGCCGCCACGCGCCGCTATCACCGCCGCAGCGCCGAGGCGGGCGACCAGACGGCGACGGCCGAGCTCATGCACGCCATGACCCGCCTGCCGCGCATCCTCAGGCGCATGGAGACCTCGGGCAAGCCCTTTGCCGCCGCCATTCCCGGCACCGCGCTCGGCGGCGGCTTTGAAATCTGCCTGGCCTGTCACTACCGCGTGGCCGCCGATGGTAGCGATACGAAACTGGGCCTCCCCGAAGCCCGCGTCGGCCTGTTGCCCGGCGCCGGCGGCACCCAGCGCCTGCCGCGCCTCATCGGCGCCGATGAAGCGCTCAAGCGCATGCTGGACGGCCGCCACATGAGCGCCGGCGAGGCCTTGAAGCTCGGCGCCATCCACACCGTTGCCCTGGCGGGCGACGTGGTGGCAAAGGCGAAGGCGTGGATATCAGACGGCGGCAAGGCGGAACAGCCGTGGGATCAGAAGGGCTTTCGCCAGCCGGGCGGCGTTCCCTTCTCGCCCGCCGGCATGATGCTGTGGCCGGTGGCGAACGCGCTTTACCGCAAGCAGACGTTCGATAACTACGACGCCCAGCGCGCCATCATGAAATGCGTCTATGAGGGCCTGTCGGTGAAGACCATCGATGCCGGCCTCCTCATCGAGGCGCGCTACTTCACCTCGCTGGTGCGCGGGGCCCAGGCCGGCAACATGATTCGTTCGCTGTTCCTGTCGATGCAGGACCTTGCCAAAGGCGCCCGCCGCCCCGCCGCCGAGCCAGCCGCCAAAGTGAAGAAGCTCGGCGTCCTCGGCGCCGGCTTCATGGGCGCCGGCATCGCCTATGTCTCGGCCCGCGCCGGCATCGAGGTGGTGCTGGTCGACCGCGACATGGAAAGCGCCGAAAAGGGCAAGGCGCATTCGGCCGGCATCATGGACCGCGACATCGCCAAGGGCCGCGCCGGCGAGGCCGACAAGGCCGCCTTGCTCGGGCGCATCACCGCGAGCGCCGATGTGGCCGATTTCGCCGGTGCCGATCTCGTCATCGAGGCCGTGTTCGAGAACCGCGAGCTGAAGGCGGAAATGTTGCCCAGGGCCGAGGCGCAGGTGAAGAAAGGCGCCATTGTGGCGTCGAACACCTCCACCCTGCCCATCACTGGTCTCAGCAAGGCAGTGAAACGGCCGAAGGATTTCATCGGCATCCATTTCTTCTCGCCCGTCCACAAGATGCAGCTGGTCGAGATCATATTGGGCAAGAAGACCGGCGATGCGGCGCTGGCCAAGGCGCTCGATTTCGTGCGCCAGATCAGGAAGACCCCCATCGTGGTCAACGACAGCCGCGGCTTTTTCACCTCGCGCGTCGTCTCCACCTATATCGCCGAGGGCCATCATATGCTGGCCGAGGGCGTGCCCGCCGCCCTCATCGAGAATGCCGGCAGGATGGCGGGCATGCCGGTGGGCCCGCTTGCCCTCAACGACGAGGTGGCGCTCGATCTCTCCTACAAGATCATGCAGGCAACCAGGGCCGATCTCGGCGACAAATATCGCGCCAGTCCCATGGACGACATGCTGGAAGAAATGGTGGCCAGGCGCGGCCGCCTGGGGCGCAAGAACGCCAAGGGCTTTTACGATTATCCCGAAGGCGCCAAGAAGCACCTGTGGCCGGGCATCGCCGACATCTGCCCATCCAGACCCGCCGACGAGTTCGACGTCGAGGAGGTCAAGGAACGCTTGCTCGTGATGCAGGCGCTGGAGACGGCGCGCTGTTTTGAGGAAAACGTCCTCACCGATGTGCGCGAGGCCGATGTGGGGGCGATCCTCGGTTTCGGCTTTGCCCCATATACCGGCGGCCCCTTGTCCTACATCGACACCATGGGCGCCGCCGCCTTCACCGCCAAGTGCAAGGCCTTCCGCAAGAAATACGGCGAGCGCTACAAGCCCTCGAAGCTGGTCGCCGACATGGCGAAGAGGGGCGACAGCTTTTATGCCCGCTTTAACCCGCAGCGCGACAAGGCCGCTTAGTGGACCAGCCGATCAGATGGAAATAGCTCAAGGGATCCCACCCTTGCCATCGTCATGGCCGGACTTGATCCGGCCATTTTCTTCTTCGCCTTGTGTGTACACCGTCAAAAGGATGCGCGGGTCGGGCCCGCGCATGACGAAGGGGGTAGCTAACCCGGCTCGGCAAGCAGCGCTTTCAGGCCTTCGCGAAAGCTGGGATAGCGCAAGTGATAGCCTAGCTCGGTCTTGATGCGGGCATTGGAGACGCGCTTCGATTCGGCATAAAAGCTCCTCGCCATGGGCGAGAGTTGCGCTTCATCGAAGGCGATCTCCGGCGGCGGCTCGCGCTTCAGCAGGCGCGCGGCATGGGCGACCACTTCCTGCGGCGGGGCCGGCTCGTCATCGCACACATTGTAGGCGCCACCCGGACGCGGCCGGGCGATGGAAGCCTCCAGAACGCCGGCGATGTCCTCCACATGAATGCGTGAAAAGATTTGCCCCGGCTTGATGATGCGCCTGGCGCTACCATCGAGGATGGAACAAAGCTGGTTGCGGCCCGGCCCGTAGATGCCGGCAAGACGGAAGAGGTGCACCGGCAGCCCGTGCGCACGCCACAGCGCCAGCCATTCGCGCTCGGCCGCCAGGCGCCGGGCGCCGCGCGCTGTTGAGGGATCGAGCGGGCTTTCCTCATCCACCCAGCCGCCGCCCTTGTCGCCATAGACGCCGGTGGTGGAGAGGTAGCCAAGCCACTTGAGGCTGCCGCCATGGGCGATGAGCGCCGGGCCCGCCGCCCGCAGAACCGGATCGCCCGCGTCATCGGGCGGGGCCGAGGCAAGCACATGGGTGACGCCGTCGAGCAGTGCTGCATCGAACGGCGCCGTGCCATCGACGACGACAGTCTCAAGACCGTCTTCGCGCGGGGCTTGCGTGCGGCTCGATCCGCTGATGCGCCAGCCCCTGGTTTTCAGGCGGCGGGCGAGGGCGGTGGCCAAATAGCCCATGCCGAAACAGAACAGATGGTTCATGTCGCCGCCTCGCGCCATTCGGCCTCAACCATCGCGTCGGCTTCGCCGGGAAGGTGGCGGTGAGCCAGCGCCTTCATCCGCTCGCGCCCGCCAAGCCGCGCCAGCGCCCACACTGCCATGGCGCGCACCAGCGGCGAGGAATCGCCAAGCAGGCCTTCTGCAACCGGTGCATAGTCCCTCCGGCCGCTGTTGCCCATGGCGATGAGCACGTTGCGCACGAAGCGGTCGCGGCCGCTGCGCTTGATGGCGGTGCCGGCGAAGCGGGCGCGAAAGCTTGCATCATCGAGCCTAGCCAGTTCGCCCAGATCGGGCGCCACCAGATCGGGGCGCGGGGAAAGCTTCGCCTCGCGTGCGGCGACGGCATATTTGTTCCACGGGCACACGGCGAGGCAGTCGTCGCAGCCAAAGATGCGGTTGCCCAGGGCAACGCGGAATTCCGCTGCGATGTGGCCCTTGTGCTCGATGGTGAGATAGGAGAGGCAGCGCCTTGCATCGAGCTGGTAGGGCGCCGGGAACGCCTTGGTCGGGCACACATCGAGGCAGGCGCGGCATGAGCCGCAGTGATCGCTTTCAGGCACGTCGCGCGGCATCTCGGCCGTCGTCAGGATGGCGCCGAGGAAGAACCATGAGCCGAGGCGGCGCGAGACGAGGTTGGTGTGCTTTCCCTGCCAGCCGAGCCCGGCGCGGCGGGCAAGCGGCTTTTCCATGAGCGGGGCGGTATCGACAAACACCTTGACGTCGGCCCCGGCGCGGCGCGCCAGCCACTGCCCAAGCTCCTTCAGCTTGCCCTTCACCACGTCGTGGTAATCGCGTCCGAGGGCATAGGTGGCGATATTGGCGCGGTCGCTTGCCGCAAGTCGCTGCAAGGGATCGAGGCCCGCGCCGTAGGAGATCGCCAGCATGACGGCCGAGCGCGCCTCGGGCCACAGGCAGGCGGGGTCCGCGCGCCAGGCCGGGCGCCGGGCGAGCCAGTCCATGTCACCCGCCCGCCCGTCGACAAGGAAGGCCGTTAGCCGCTCGCCCTGCTCGGGCGGTGCGGCGGGTTCGGCCACGGCCACAAGGTCGAAGCCGAGCGCGGCGGCACGGGCCTTGAGGTCGGCGAGGAGGCGGTTGTCAGAAGTCGAGGTCGGCATAGATGCGCGGCGGCGTCATGCCGCGGATCTGGTCGGCGAGCAACGGGCGGAAGGCGGGACGCGACTTGATGCGCTGGTACCAGGTCTTGGCGGCGCCATTCTCGCTCCACGGCACATCGCCGAGATAGTCGACCACCGACAGGTGCGCCGCGGCGGCGAGGTCGGCAGCGCTCAGATCGTCGCCGGCCAGCCAGTTGCGCGTCTCGGCCAGGGCGCCGACATAGTCGAGATGGCCGCGGATCGAGGCCATGGCCGCCCGCACCCGCCCCATGTCCGGCGGGCCGCCGCCAGCCTCGCGCGTCATGAAGCGGCGCACCACCTTTTCGCCCAAGAGCGGTCCCGATACCTCGTGATAGAATTTTACGTCGAACCAGGCGATGAGCCGCCGCGTCTCGGCGCGCGCCGGCGGGGTGGTCCCGAGAAGCGTGTGCTCGAGACCGCCGCGGGTTTCCTCGATATATTCCGACGCCGCCTCGATGCCTGCCGCGACGGTACCGTCATCGTCCATGAACACCGGCACCTGGCCCGCCGGGTTGAGATCGAGAAAGCCGGGCCTGAGGTCCCACGGCTTTTCCTCCACCAGTTCGGCGACGGTGCCGTATTCGCCGAGCGCCAGCCTCAGGCGGCGGCAGAAGGGATCGAGGGCGAAATGATGCAATCTGGCCATGAACGCATAAAATCCAACACTGGGGGCGGACAGGCGCCGTGTGCCCCTTCAAGGCGGTATAGAACCGCTTTCACCCTAGGCCAAGCGATTCGAGGCCCCGGCAAGCGTAGCCCGGATGGAGCGAAGCGCAATCCGGCGCCTCTCCCTCCGGTGTGGGTATATCCCGGATTTCGCTCCGCTCCATCCGGGCTACTTGCTACTCGCTTCAAAGTGGTGGCGATCGGCTGCCTCAGGCGCTGACGCCGGTATATTGGCCCGCCTTGCGGTAGCGGTAGAGATAGCTGGGCACGATGGCGGCGATGCTGGTGGGCGCGATGCCGAGGCCCTTGAGGGTGCGCCCTTCCGCCTCGGCGGCATCGGAGACCACGTTGTCGTGGCGCAACAGCTCCACCTGATCGAGGGTGAGAAGCGGCTTGGGCAGCAGTTGCAGGACGGCGGCCTGCATGACCGCGAAGGGCCAGGGCAGCGGCAGGAGAAGGCGCTTGCGGCCCATGATGTCGATGGTCGTCTGCATGACCTGGCGCAGGGTGAGCACCTCGGGCCCGCCCAGCTCCCACAAGCGTCCCGCCGCGGCCGACGGCTCGAGCAGCCGGCGCACGGCTTCGGCCACATCGCCGGCGAACACCGGCTGGAACCGGGTGTGGCCGCCGCCGAACAGCGGCAGCACCGGCGAAAAGCGCGCGAGCGTGGCGAAGCGGTTGAAGAAATCGTCCTCCGGCCCGAACACCACCGACGGCCTGACGATGGTGGCGCCCGCGAACTCGGCCCTCACCCGCACCTCGCCTTCCGCCTTGGTGCGGGCATAATCGGACTTGGAGTCCTTGTCGGCGCCGATGGCGGAGACATGGATGAAGCGCTCAGCGCCTGCCTCGCGCGCGGCGCGGGCCACGGCGCCGGAGCCGAAGACATGCAGCGCCTCGAAAGTCTGGGCGCCGGCCGAGGCGAGCACCGCCACCAGGTTGACGACCGCATCGGCCCCCTGGCAGGCCGCGGCGAGCGAATTGGGATAGCGCACATTGGCCTGCACGGCGACGATCTGGCCCACCGCCCCCAGCGGCTGCAGGTGAACGGCGAGGTCGGGGCGTCTGACGGCCACGCGGATGCGGCAGCCGGCATTCGCCAGCGCCCTGACCACATGGCGCCCGATAAAGCCCGAGCCGCCGACGACGGTGATGAGGCTTCCTTGCAACTGGTTCACGGCGGCTCACCTCGCTCTAAGTCTGGCCTTTCGGCGAATATTGCCTGCCGAAAGCTTTTAGCGGCTCGGCGCCTGCCATAGCAAGCGGCCAATGCGTTGCCGTTGACAAGCGCGACGGCAATCCATATTGGATGGCGCCGCACCTGCCCAGGTGGCGGAATTGGTAGACGCGCTAGCTTCAGGTGCTAGTGGCCGAAAGGTCGTGGAAGTTCGAGTCTTCTCCTGGGCACCAGACGCCTGGCCCATCACGCGCTGACCCGTCCGCGGCGGTCACCGCGGTGCCGGGTGTGGGAACGCCATGGCCATCAAGCTCTACAAGTCCGACCTGCCGCCCGATCTTGATTTCGGTTCATCGGTGGCGGTCGATACCGAGGCCATGGGCCTCAACCCGGCGCGCGACAGGCTGTGCCTGGTGCAGCTTTCGGCCGGTGACGGCAATGCCCATCTGGTGCACCTCGACCGCACCAGCTATGAGGCGCCGCGGCTGAAGGCGCTCATGGAAAACCCCAATGTCGTCAAGATCTTCCATTACGCCCGCTTCGATGTGGCGATGCTCAAGGCTTATCTGGGCGCTGACACAGGCCCCGTTTACTGCACCAAGATCGCTTCGCGCCTGACCCGCACCTATACTGACCGTCACGGCCTCAAGGACATTGTGCGCGAAATGCTGGGCATAGAGATGTCGAAGCAGCAGCAGAGCTCCGACTGGGGCCTGCCGGTCCTGTCCGACGCGCAGCGGCAATACGCTGCCCTCGATGTCATCTACCTGCACGAGCTGAAGGCCCGGTTCGACCAAATGCTGCGCCGCGAGGGCCGCGAGGCGCTGGCCCGGGCCTGTTTCGATTTTCTCGCGGTGCGGGCCGAACTCGACCTCAAGGGCTGGGGCGAGGAGGATATATTTGCCCATTGATCGCCACCCGCCGGCCAGCGGTGGCGCCCGGCTGGTTGTGTGCGACAGGCAGGCGGTGTCACGCCGATGGCTCCGATGAGGCATAATACCCCCAGGGTGCCGGGAGCAGCGAGAGCGCGCATCTTGCGCTGGGCCAGCCTCGCCACCATCGCCCTCACGCTCGGGCTGGTGCTGCTGTTTGTCATCCAGATCGCCAGGTTCGATGCCCTCAGGCCGCCGAAGCGGTCCGCCAGCGAACAGGCGCCGCCTTCGAGCCAGATCACCACCGGCCACTCCACCATTGCCGGCTTCGACAACGAACAGCAGCCCTTTGTCGTCGATGCCCGCAAGGCCGAGCAGGACGCCGAGAAGAGCAATATCGTTCACCTCACCGCCGTCGACGGCGATCTCAAGAAGAAGGACGGCACGGTGATGGCCGTCTCGGCCATCCGCGGCATTTATGATACCGATCTCAAGGTGCTCGATCTCGAAGGTGATGTTAAGCTGGCTTCGGTGGGAAAATTCGTGGCCACGATGGACAAGGCGCGGGTGTTTCTCGAACAGAAGAAGCTCTATTCCGATGTCCCGGTGAAGGTGAAGCTCGAACACGGCACGATTGACGCGGGCGGAATGGAGATCACCGATCAGGGCAATCGCATCTTGTTCTTCAACCGGGTGAAGACAACATATACTCCGCCCGACAGCACAGGGGACAGGCAATGACAATGGCACAACGGCAATGCGGTCCAGGCCGCTGGTGGCGCACCTTGACGCTCATGGCAGCGCTTGCCGCCATGGCGCTGACGGCAGCGCCGATCGGGGTGACGGCGCAGACCGTCGGGACCAAAGATCTGCAGGCGGCCTCCAAGTCGAAGAAGGACGTCAATATCGAGGCCGACAGCATGGAGGTGCTGGACAAGCAGAAGAAGGCGATCTTCACCGGCAAGGTCGACGCCAAGCGCGAGGACGTGAGCCTGCACAGCGACAAGCTGGTGGTCGACTATGCCGTGACCAAGCAATCCGACGGCTCGAACAAGACCGATGTCACCTTCCTCGACGCCACCGGCAACGTACTCATCGTTACTTCCAGCCAGCGCATCACCGGCGACTGGGCCAAGATGGACGTGAAGGCCAACCAGCTCACCGTCGGCGGCGACGTGACGGTCACCCAGGACAAGACGGTCATCAAGGGCAAGAAGCTCTTCGTCGACCTGGACAAGAATATCTCGCAGATGAGCGGCGGCCGGGTCAGGGGCAGTTTCGTGCCGAGCGGGCAGTGAGTATTCGTATGCTGGCCGGGCAAATCCTTTCGGACTTCATGCAATTTTAACTCAAGTCGACGGTAATCACGTGACGCGGATCGATCAGGACGCCATCGCCAACGACAGCCGCGACACGGCCGCCAGCAAGCCAGTCAGCAAGCCGGTCGGCCAGCGCCGGGTCATGCCCCGGACGCAGTCGCGGCGGGTGGGAGAAGACCTGGGTTCGGGCGAGGGACTGGTGGCCGAAGGGCTGTCCAAGTCCTACAAGCGCCGGCCCGTCGTGCGTGGGGTGAGCCTGTCGGTGCGCAGAGGGGAAGCCGTAGGGTTGTTGGGTCCCAACGGCGCCGGCAAGACGACGGTGTTCTACATGATCACCGGCCTGATTGCCGCCGACAAGGGGTCCATCAGTCTCGACGGGCGGGACATCACGCTTTTGCCCATGTATCGACGGGCAAGGCTTGGCGTGGGGTATCTGCCCCAGGAGGCCTCGATTTTTCGAGGCCTTACGGTTGCGGATAATATTCGCGCCGTTCTCGAGCTCAATCAGAGCGACAGGGCCAAGCGCGAAAGTGTGTTGCGTGAGTTGCTCGATGAGTTTCAGATCTCCCATTTGCGGAATTCGCCAGCTGTGGCGTTATCTGGCGGAGAACGCCGGCGCGTGGAAATCGCACGAGCCCTGGCCGCCGAACCCCAATTCATGCTCCTCGACGAGCCCTTCGCAGGGATTGATCCGATTGCGGTCAATGATATCCGCCAGTTGGTGCGACAGCTCACCGATCGGGGAATCGGGGTGCTTATTACGGATCACAACGTGCGCGAAACCCTCGAGCTCATTGATCGTGCACTCATCATTCACGAAGGCGAGGTATTGATGCAGGGGAGCCCTCGCGAGATCGTCGAGAATCCCGACGTGCGGCGGTTCTATCTGGGTGAACGGTTCAGCCTCTAGGACTGCCCGCGCGGTATCATCGGAGGCGTCCACGACGGGTGCGACAGCGATGGCTTTGAAGCAGAGACTGGAGTTGCGCCAGGGCCAGTCCCTGGTGATGACGCCGCAGCTTCAGCAGGCCATCAAGCTCCTGCACATGTCCAACATCGAGCTGCAGGCCTTCGTCGATGCCGAGATCGAGCGCAATCCGCTGCTCGAACGCGACGAGCGCGGCGAGGCCGGTGTGCTGGGTGAGGAGAGTGAAGCCGTAGCGCGCACCTCCGGCGATGGCGGATCGGACCTTCCCGAAGCGATGGCGAGCGCGGCTGCCACCGAGGACAAGATCACCAGCCTCGATACCGACCTCGACAATGTCTATGTGGACGAGGCGCGCGCCGATGCCGCGGCACGGCCAGCCGCCGGTCCCATGGATTCCGGCTGGTCGACGATGCGGACCAGCTCGGGCGGCAGTTTCGGCGGCGAGGATCACAATTTCGAGAACACGCTGTCGCGCGAGACGACGCTGATCGAGCATGTCACCGAACAGATGATGCTCGCCATCGACGACCCGGTGAGGCGCATGGTCGCCTCCTACCTGATCGGCATGCTCAACGAGGCAGGCTATCTGACCGGCGATGTCGCCTCGGTCGTTGATGCGCTGGGCTGCGCCGAAGACGAGGTGGATGCGACGCTCAAAATTCTGCGGGGGCTGGATCCGCCGGGCGTGTTCGCGCGCGACCTCAAGGAGTGCCTGGCCATCCAGCTTGCCGAGCGCGACCGCCTCGATCCGGCCATGCAGGCGCTGATCGAGCACCTCGATCTCGTCGCCAGTCACAATTACGATGCCTTGAGGCGCGTCTGTCAGGTCGACCTCGACGACATCAAGGCGATGCTGACGGAGGTGCGCCAGCTCAACCCCAAGCCCGGCAATGCCTTTGGCTCGGTGATGCTGTCGCCGGTCATTCCCGATGTGTTCGTGCGCCCCGCCCCCGACGGCACCTGGCTGGTGGAGCTCAATTCCGACACCCTGCCACGCGTCCTGGTGAACAACCAGTATTCTGCCACCGTCGCTGCCGGCACGGCGCGCGAGGACGACAGGACCTATATCTCCGACTGCCTGTCCAGCGCCAACTGGCTGGTGAAGAGCCTCGACCAGCGCGCCCGCACCATCCTTTCGGTGGCGCGCGAGATCGTGCGCCAGCAGGACGCCTTCCTTGTCAACGGCGTGCAGGCGCTGCGCCCGCTGACGCTGAAGGTGGTGGCCGAGGCCATCTCGATGAGCGAATCGACGGTCAGCCGCGTCACCTCCAACAAGTACATGGCGACCCCGCGCGGCACCTTCGAGCTGAAATATTTCTTCACTACCGCCATTGCCTCGGCCGAGGGCGGCGATGCCCATTCCGCCGAGGCGGTGCGTCACCGGGTCAAGGAACTGATCGACGCCGAGACCGCGGCCAGCATCCTGTCGGACGACCAGATTGTGGATATACTGCGCCAGGCCGGCATCGAGATTGCTCGTCGCACCGTCGCCAAGTATCGGGAATCGCTTGGTATTCCCTCATCTGTCCAGCGCCGGCGCGAGCGTCGCGCCTATGGCTGAAGCGGGTTTCCCGCCGCCGCGCCACCTCC
Source organism: uncultured Alphaproteobacteria bacterium (assembly GCA_963770075.1). Taxonomy (GTDB): domain Bacteria; phylum Pseudomonadota; class Alphaproteobacteria; order Rhizobiales; family Aestuariivirgaceae; genus CAVVDT01. The sequence goes on along the minus strand of CAVYOQ010000033.1, from coordinate 65,546 downwards.
GGTCCGTCGCGTCTTGACTTCACTCATCGGCCCGACTAGTTGTTGCCCGCCTTACGAAAAGGAATGGGCGCTGGGGCCCATTAGTCGCTGCCTGGTCAGCACCGGCGGCGTGGCGCGTCATAGCCGATTTGACAGTTTCCGATGATATCCCCACATTGGGCCTAACAGAAGTGGATGTTGCGCAGCGATGCAGATCCTGACCACTGGCAAGAACCTCGATATCGGCGATTCTCTCAGGAGCCATATCGAAGGTCGGCTGGAGCGCGAGGTGAGCAAGTATTTCGACGGCGCCGTCTCCGCCCAGGTGGTGATCGAGAAACAGCGCGCCATGTTCACGGCCGAATGCCAGCTCTATCTGTCGACGGGGCTGATGCTGAATGCCCGCGGTGGGGCGGGCGATGCCTATGCCTCGTTCGATGCCGCTGCTGAGCATCTGGAAAAGCGTCTCAGGCGCTACAAGCGGCGTATCCGCGATCATCACGCCAACCGGCGCGAGCCGGTAACCGTAACCTATGAGTCGGGCTTCATCATCGCTGGCGAAGCCGATCGCGAAGACGAGCCCGAAGGTGACCATCCGATCATCATTGCCGAGACCTCGGAAAAGGTGGAGACCCTGAGCGTGGGCGAGGCGGTGATGAAGCTGGATATCTCCACCACGCCGTTCGTGCTGTTCCGCAATGCGGGCCACGGCGGCATCAATGTCGTGTATCGCCGCGAGGATGGCCATATCGGGTGGATCGACACACGTTCGGCTGCGTCTCGCGAGAGTGTCTGAGCCCGCCGACGGCAAACGGCAGCGGGCCCTTAGGGCCCAGCCCCGGGAGATTGAGCAACCATGCAGCTAACCGATATCCTGTCCAGCGAAGCGATCCTTCCGGCGCTCAAGGCCACCAGCAAGAAGCAGTTGCTGCAGGAGTTGGCGCAGACCGCCGCCAGAATCTCCGGCCTCGATCAGCGCATCGTCTTCGAAACGCTTCTGCAGCGTGAAAAGCTGGGCTCGACCGGGCTGGGGCAGGGCATCGCCATTCCGCACGGCAAGTTCGCCGCCCTCAAGGAGGTAAGGGGGGTTTTTGCACGCCTGCTCTCGCCGGTGGATTTCGAGGCCGCCGACGACCGTCCGGTGGATCTGGTGTTCTTGCTGATGGCGCCGGAAAGCGCCGGGGCCGACCACCTCAAGGCGCTGGCCCGCATCTCGCGCCTGTTGCGCGACCAGACCCTGGTCGCCAAGCTGCGTGGCACCCAGGACGCCGCCGGCCTCTACGCCATCCTCACCGAGCCCAGCGCCAACACCTCGCACGCCGCCTGAACGAGGGCCCCCGAACACTGACAACACTGTCCTGACGTGTACTTCGTGCTCGTCATGGCAGGGCGCAGACCCGGCCATCGTTTTCACTGTGGATGGAATTGGCGAAAGGATGCGCGGGTCAAGCCCGCGCATGACGAATTTCGGCAATTGCGCAATCAGCCGCAGTGCGGAACCGCACAACGGTGCAGACCGCCGCCTGTCAGTGCACGCTCATGGGCATGAGCTCGTGCTCCACCGCGTTGGCGACGGCCGCGGCGTGGCTGTCGGTGATCGCCAGCGGCTGGCCGTCGGCGCCGTAGACGGCGAAGATGTGCGTGCCCGGCTCGACGTCGACCGGCTTGCCGATCAGCGAGGTGGCCTTTTCCGAGTCGATCTCGCGCACATAGGCGAGATGGCCGCCGCCCAGGGAGGCGAACTCGCTGTCGGGCAGCACGGTCCACTTGGCTGTATTGATGGTCTGGTTTTCGTTCATGTCACCTTGCTCCTGAAACTGTCATTCACGCGAGGGCCCGGGATCGGGCGCATCAGCGGCTGGCGATCTCGACCTTGCGCGAGATGCGCTCCGGTTCGGGCCGCTCGAGGTCGACGGACAAAAGCCCGTTCTCGAGTTCGGCGCTGGTCACCTGCATGCCGTCGGCGAGAACGAAGGCGCGCTGGAACTGCCGCGCGGCGATGCCGCGATGCAGATAGGTGCGTTCGGCCTCCTCGCTCTGCCGCCCACGGATGATGAGCTGGTTTTCCTCCACCGTCACATCGAGGTCGTCATGGGAAAAGCCGGCCACCGCCAGCGTGATGCGCAAGCGCTCAGGGCTCCCGTCGTCTTCCGCGATTTGTTCGATATTGTAGGGCGGATAGCCGTCGCCGGAAGCCTTGGAGGCCCTGTCGATGAGCCGCTCGATCTGGTCGAAACCCACAAGCAGCGGATTGGACAAAGGTGTCATGCGTGTCATGTCGAAAAGCCCTTTCCATGAAGCAGCTTTACCGGGCCGAACGGTCCCTGATGGGCCCCGCCGGCGACGTTAAAGAAGATATGGAGGCCTTGCCCCTTTGTTTCAAGACAAGGTGGAAAGGCCCTCGAAGCAGCGTCGCCAAAGCGCAATTCCCTGCCACCAGCCGATGCGCTAGGCTTGCAGGCCATCGCGTTCACATCCACTCAGGAGAGCTTTTTACAATCATGACCGACACGCCTATGTGGACCCCTTCGCCCGAGCGCATCGCCGACAGCAACCTCACCCGCTTCATGGCGCTGGTGAAGCAACACACCGGCGAGGCGCCAAGGACCTATGAGGAGCTGCACGCCTTCTCGCTCGCCCATCCGCAAACCTTCTGGACGCTGTTGTGGGATTTCACGCGTGTCAAGGCGGCAACGCGGGGTGACCGGGTGCTGGTGGATGGTGACAAGATCCCCGGTGCGCGCTTTTTCCCCGATGCCCGCCTCAACGTGGCCGAGAACCTTTTGCGCCGCTCCGACGATACCCCGGCGCTCATCTTCCGCGGCGAGGACAAGGTGAAATCGCAAGTCACCTGGCGGGCGCTTGGCGAAAAGGTCTCGCGCATCGCCAAGGCGCTCAGGCGACTGGGGGTGGAGCCGGGCGACCGCATCTCCGCGGTGGTTGCCAATCATCCCGATACCATCATGATGTTTCTGGCGGCGAATTCCATTGGCGCCATCTGGTCGTCCTGCTCGCCCGACTTCGGCGATCGCGGCATCCTCGACCGCTTCGGCCAGATCGCGCCCAGGCTGTTCATCGCGGTCGACGGCTACTACTATGCCGGCAAGACCCTCGACATCGGCGACAAGCTTGTCGAGGTGGCAGGGCGCCTCGACAGCGTCGAGAAGGTGATTGTTCTCGACTATATCGGCAGCGCGGCGACGACAGCCCGTCGCATTCCCGGTGCCGTGACGCTCAATGAGCTGATCGCGGATGACGAGCCCGGGCCCATCGACTTTACCCGCCTGCCCTTCGATCATCCGCTCTATATCCTCTATTCCTCCGGCACCACCGGCATCCCCAAGTGCATCGTGCACCGCTCGGGCGGGGTGCTGCTCAAGCATCTGTGCGAACAGGTGCTCACCGTCGACCTCAGGCCCGGCGACCGTTTCTTCTATTTCACCACCTGCGGCTGGATGATGTGGAACTGGCTGGTCTCGGGGCTGGCGTCGGAGGCAACGCTGCTGCTCTATGACGGATCGCCCTTTCACCCCTCCGAGCGCGCAATGTTCGACTATGCCGTCGAGACCGGCATGAACATTTTCGGCACCTCGGCCAAGTTCATCGACGCGGTGAAGAAAACCGGCTGGCGCCCGCGCGACACCCATGACCTCTCACAGGTGCGCACCATGCTGTCGACCGGCTCGACGCTGGTGCCGGAGAGCTTTGATTTCGTCTACGAGGCCATCAGGCCGGATATCCATCTCGCCTCCATGTCGGGCGGCACCGATCTGTGCGGCTGCTTCATGGCGGGCAATCCCATCGGACCGGTGTGGCGCGGCGAGATCCAGGCGCCCGGCCTGGGTCTCGACATGGCCGTCTTCGACGACGAGGGCCGGCCGATAGCCTCAGGAAAAGGCGAACTCGTCTGCCGCAACGCCTTTCCCTCCATGCCGCTGAATTTCTGGAACGACCCCGACGGGGCGAAATATTTCAACGCCTATTTCGCCCGTTTCCCCAACACCTGGTGCCATGGCGACTTCGCCGAATGGACTGAACATGGCGGCATGCTCATCCATGGCCGTTCCGATGCCACCCTCAATCCCGGCGGGGTGCGCATCGGTACCGCCGAGATCTATGGCCAGGTGGAGCAGATCCCCGAAGTGGTGGAGGCGCTCGCCATCGGTCAGCAATGGGACGACGACACCCGCGTGGTGCTGTTTGTGCGCCTGCGCGAAGGGGTGGCGCTGGACGATGCTCTCATTGCCCGCATCAAGACCAAGATCCGCACCGGCGCCTCGCCGCGCCATGTCCCGGCACGCATCGCGTCGGTCACCGACATCCCGCGCACCAAATCGGGCAAGATCACCGAGCTGGCGGTGCGCGACGTGGTGCACGGGCGCGAGGTCAAGAACAAGGAAGCGATGGCCAACCCCGAAGCGCTCGAGTTGTTCCGCAACGTGCCCGAGCTGCAGTCGTAGGACCCCCGTTCATTGTCCGCCCCGTCGTCACCCCGGCCCTTGATGCCGGGGTCTAATCCGCACGAGCCGCCGCCGGCCTCCAACGCCTGCGGGAAGGATGGTGGGGCCAAGTCCCGCCATGACGCAGGGCCAGCAACTATCGATACGCTCTCCCATCCCCCAATGTATCATCCTCGGGTTGAGCCCGAGGATGATACATTGGAGAGGATGGGCGTTCACCCGCCCCGATTGCCCACTGCCTATTGTCCAGCCGCAGGCTCACGCAAGCACACGCGGCACCGGGAAGGTGATCTCCACCAGCGTGCCGCGCTTGGGCTCGGAGTGAATGGCAAAGCGGGTGCGGTTAGCCTCCGCCAGGGCGCGTGTGAGCGGCAGTCCGAGACCGGTGCCGCTACGCTCCTCGCGGCCTGAGCTTTCTATGCGCTGGAACGGCTCCAGCGCCCGCTGCAGCTCGGTTGCATCCATGCCGATGCCGGTATCCTTCACCGACAGCGTCAGCTCGCCCTGCTTGGTCAGGCGCAGCGACATAACGATCTGCCCGCCTGGATCGGTAAATTTTATGGCGTTGGAGACGAGGTTGAGCAGGATCTGCTTCATCGAGCGCAGATCGGCGACCACGTTGGGAATGCCGCTCGCCACCGACTTTCTCAACACCACCCGCGCCTCCGCCGCCTGGTCGTGAAGCAAGTCGATCACCTCTTCCAGCAGCTTGGCGAGGTTGACGCTGGTGAAGTTGAGCTCCAGCTTGCCGGCTTCCACCTTGGAGAGATCGAGCAGATCGTTGATGAGCGACAGGAGGTGCTCGCCCGAGGTGTAGATGTCGTTGGCATAGCCGCGATAGCGCTCGTTCTTCATCTCGCCGAAGCGTTCCGAGCGCATGACGTCGGAAAACCCGAGGATGGCGTTGAGCGGGGTGCGCAGTTCGTGGCTGATATTGGCGAGGAACTCCGACTTCTGGCGGCTGGCCTGTTCGGCTGCCTCCTTGGCGTGGCGCAGCTCGGATTCGGTTTCCTTCCATTGCGTGATGTCGCGCACCACGACGCAGAAGGCCGGGCGGTTGGGCGCAGCACGTTCGGGCGCGAGTGGCGGGCTCATCTGCCCGATGGTGACGAACAGAGGCACCGAGCCGCCCTGCTTGACGATGGCGTCCACTTCGCGCCCGTCATTGAACACCGAGGCCATGCCGCCATTGTCGAAGGCGGAAAGATAATCGCGCACGATGCGCCGGCTCGCCGTGGTGAGAAGGTCGATGAGCGGCTTGCCCTCCACTTCGGCCTCGCCGTAGCCGAAGATCGCCTCGGCCCCGGCGCTGAAGCCGAGGATGTGGCCGTCGCGATCGAGCGTGATGATGCCGTCGCTGGCGGTGTCGAGAATGTTGCGCAATTCCTCGGCCGGCATGGCGAAGCCGTCGTTTGGCACACTTGCCGCTTCGATCGGCTGGCTCTGAGGCTCCTCCTCCGCCGGCGTTTCTTCTTCGGGAAGCGGCGGTACGGCGGGCGGTGCCTTGGCAACCGGCGGCGGCGCGGGTGGCGTCTCGGCCACTTCGGGCTGTGCGGCAGGGACCGCCTTTTCGGCCGGCGGCGGCGCAGCTTCTGCAACCGCTGGAGCCAGCACCAGCATCGGCACGGGTCCGGTGTTCCAGGGGAAGCTGTGGCGCCGCAGCGTCAGCCTCAGGCGCTGGCCATCAGCGCCGGCAAGCTCGACGGTTGCGCCGTCGCCCGCCTCGCTCAACGCCACCACGAGGTCGTCGCGCTGCAAAACGGCGCCGGGCCCGGCATGGCCCAGAAGCGTTGCCAGTGCCTGGTTGACGCACAAGATCTCATCGTCGCGGTAGATGAGTATCGCCTGCGGGCGGGCATCGAGTGCGCGTTGGATGATGCCGGGAACCGGCGCGCGGCGACGCGGCGGGGCAGCCTTGGCAGGTGGAGCGGGTGTGCCGTTCTCGCGCGCGAGGTTCTCGCCCAGTTGCGCAAAGGCCCTGGCCTCTTCCTCGCTCAGCCGGCGAGCGTCGGCTGCGGCCTTGGGCGATGGCGCGGCGGCCTCTTCCTCGATGCCACTTAGCCGGCGCTCCAGCTTACGCCGCTCGGTCACGTCCTCGGCGAGCATCAGGAACGAGCGTCCCTCATCGGTGCCGTCCACATTCATGCACCGCACGGTGATGCGGTATTCCCGCCGGCCGAGGCCCGTCGCCAGCATCACTACCTTGGTGGCGATGCCCGCTGCCTCGGCCGTGGCCATGAGGTCACGCGCGGTTTCTTCATCGCCGAGGATGTCGGCAAAGCGTGCAGCATCGCGTTCGCTGCCCAAGGCGCGCGCCGCCTCGTTGGCGAGCACCATCGTGCCCTCGTGATCGCCCACCGCCACCGCCATGGGGAGCGCCGCCAGCATGGCCGCGCCGTACCTGCCGGCGTCAGCGGCCGCGCCGCCTGTGCCGCGCGCCATTGCCAGAACCCCGTCCCGCCCGTCGGCCAGCGCGTGCAGGAGGCAGCGGCAGTCCACCGCCTCCGGCCCCTTGGCACCGGCAAGCGTCAGCGTCTCGCGTGCCTCCTCGCCGCGCTTGAGGGCGTGGCCGAGCGCGCCGATGCGCTTGACCGCCTCAGCCTCCCGGTCGAATACAAGATCGATGATGTCGAAAAGGGTGGTGCCGCCGAAAAAGCGGATGCCGGCGGGGTTGGCCCAGACAATACGGCCCAGTTCGCCATCCCACAGCCAGGCGGCGTTCTCAGATGTCATCAGACTATCGAGCATCGACATCGCGGCCCGGCTCAACTACGCGTCCCCCGACGCGGCCGGCAATCGGCCGGCCAGCACTCACATTCGTCCCGGGCACATGCCCGGAGCGTTCCGCATCATGTGGTAAATTCTAGCCAAATTGTACACGATCCGTCCATCTTTCATTTACCAAGGCGCAAACGCGGCCGGGGAATGGCCAAGGCGCGACAATGGTGCAGTGCACAAAATTGTTGCAATGCACAAAACATTGCGCTATAAGAGGACTACAGGCGCTTTGACCGCGCCGCGAGACGAGAAGATGCCAAGGAGATCCCAGATGACCACTGCAACCAAGAAGACCGCCACGACCGAAACCGCCGAAATGACCGCCAATGTTGAGAAGGCGGCCGAAAAGGTCGTCGCCTTTGCCGGCCAGTCGCTCGACAAGGCCCAGGAGACCGCCAACAAGGCCACCGAGGTGGCACACGATAACGTGCAGATTTTCGATGCCACCGCCGGCGCCATGCGCTCGGGTCTGGTTGAGTTGCAGCTCAAGGCCATCGAGATCGCCCAGGCCAACACCGATTTCGGCCTTCGGCTTCATGCGCGATCTGCTCGCCTTGCGCGACCCGCAGTCCATGATGAAGGCCAATATGGAGTTCGCCTCCCGCCAGGCCGCCGAGGTCGCCCGTCAGGTGCGCGAGATCAACGAAGTGGCCGCCAAGTGCGCCAGCGAGACGGCCAAGCCCGCCCAGGAGGGCCTGTCGCGCTCCTTCGCCGAGCTCAACAAGAACTTCAGCGCCTGAGGCGTTTCTCAAGCCCTGAACTGATTCGAAAGGCTCGCGTGGAGTTTTAGCTCCCGCGAGCCCTTTGCTTTACCTTCCCCAACGTCATCACCGAAGCCTGCCGGTCTTGCAATAGCGCCCGGATCGTCCTAGTTATGCGCCGTTTCCGCCTTGGGGCGGTCCATTCTTGTGCAGCTGTAGCTCAGTTGGTTAGAGCGTCGGATTGTGGCTCCGAAGGTCGGTTGTTCGAATCAACCCAGCTGTACCAATCTCTTCAATGGCTTGGCATGGACCCTCACGCTCATCGGCAGGTTCCATGCCATGATCTGCAAGAAGATCGAAGCCGATCTTGACCCATGGATCAGCGAGGCAGCGTCCAACCTGATCGCCTCCTTCGCCACGGGCATCACCAGGGACATGGCTGCCGTACGAGCGGCCATCACGCAGCCGTGGTCGAATGGTCAGACTCAAGGCCAGATCACCAAACTGACATTGGTGAAACGACAGATGTATGGAAGAGCCAAGATCGACCTTCTCCAGGCCCGGCTTATCGGTGCGGTGTGAATGCGAATGCTGATCGCCGGCATGCAAGCGCAATGACAGGAGCTCGATCGGCGGATCGTCGCATTCGAAGCCGAGTTCGTATCCTTCGCGAAGGAGAATGATGACGCCCGGCGATTGACGGCCATTCCCGGCCACCCATTTCTCAGCGTTACCCGGCATCCATCCGAGGCATCGGCCCTACTGCGCGCCCTTCTGGGCCTCGATGGCGAGTACTTGCTGAGCAGCGGCTGTCTTGGCATCATGGCCGCCTTCGGCCACCTTCACCGTCGGGAAGGCAAACTCGATGCCGTTCTCGTCGAACACCTTCTTGAGCATCGGAAACGCTTTCTTGCGCACCATGAACTGCTCGCCCGGGTGGGTCGTCATCTTGCACTTGAGCACGATGCCGTAGTCGCCGAAGCTGTCGACACGCTGCATCTTCATCGGCTCGATGATCATGCCTTCCAGTTCCGGATCCTCCATGAGCTGCTCACCGATTTTCTTGATCAGCTTGCGCGCCTTTTCCAGGTCGCTGTCATAGGTAACGGTGAGCTTGAACTTGTCGATCACGTAGTCGCGGCTCATGTTCTGCACCGCTCCCAGGTCACCGAACGGGATGGTGTAGACCGGACCGTTGTGATGCCTCAGGCGCACCGAGCGCAGACTGAAGGACTCAACCGTCCCCATGTATTTGCCGGTGACGATGTATTCGCCCACCCGGAAGGCATCGTCCAGCAGATAGAACATGCCTGATATGACGTCCTTGACCACCGTCTGGGCGCCGAAACCAATCGCCACCCCGACCACGCCGGCGCTGGCGATCAGCGGTGCGATTTGGATGCCGAGGCTCGACAAGGCCATGAGGATCGCCAGCGTGGCCAGGAACACCATCAACACATTGCGCATGATCGGCAGCAGCGTGCGCATCTTGGCGCGGCGTATGGCTTCCTGCGAACCCGGCTCGCCCGGGTCCGCCGCCGTCAGGAGGAAGGCGTCGATAAGGGTCTTGATCAGCTGCCAGGCCAGATCGGCGACGAGCAGGATGATGAGTACGGAGAGCAGGTTGCGGGCAATTTTCGTCGGCATCGTGTCGCTGGCGGCGAAGCTGTGAAGTCCTATGCCCCAGGCCCACGACAACACCCAGATGGCAGCAAGGATCACGACCGCGCGCACGGCCCGGTCCACAGCGACACCTGCAAGGTCGGTCGCCGGCACCTCGCCCTCTGTTTCCGGCGATCTGCGGAACAGATGGCGGACCGCCTGATGTGACCAAGTGATGGCCAAGGGCAGGCCGACTGCAACCGCGACCAGCCAAAACAGCCGCATGGCGCCTGCCACCCACAGGAACCACAATGCCGCGAAGGCGGCCGTATATAGCGATGACCAGCGTGCCCATGTTCTGCTCGGTGTGCTCTCGCCAACCGTTTCCCCCGGTTGCCCGCCCGGCCTGCGCCACACCGCTCCGATGCCGATGGCAAGCAACCCTAGTCCAAGAGTGTAGGCGGCAAGCTCCCTGACGGCTGCGTTCACCGACAGCAGTTTCAGCACCTGAACGAAGGCATATCCGAAGACGAACCATCCGATGGCTAGGCTCAGTCTGGCGCGGAAGTGGCGTGCCGCATCATCACCCATGGGCAGAAGACGGAGTTCGTCCACTTCGGCTTCGGGTGCACTAGACGGCCCCAGCAGGATCGCCAGTAGCGCATGAGCGATCATCAGGGCCTGCGCTGCCAACAGGAAGTTCACCACGAAGGTCCGTGGCAATTCAGGCCACTGAATGGCGAGGAAGCCGCCGAAGCTTCCAGCGGCGAATGCAGCGACGCTGCCCACCGCGAAGAGCAGGCGACTGAGGAGTGCGCCAGCGCGTGCGCCGGGCGTGTCCGTGGCCTGCGTCGTGACCTGGCCGCTCAGGATTGCTCCAAGTGTGCGCCGGAACAGCCATTGTGCCGCCAGTCCCAACAGGACACAGCTTGCAGCAAGAAGCAGGATCAAGGCCATGCCGTAACCCGCTGTGGCATCGCGCAGCTGCGTGATGATGCGCGCGAAAGCGTCTGGGACCTGAGATACTGCCTGCATCAGGGCGCGCAAATGTTCGCGGATCTTCTGTAGCTGGTCCGAAAGCATGGCGCCCGGCTCAATGCCGGCGGTGGTCGTTTCGCTGCCGGCCTTTGCCACATGCTGGGTCTTCAACCAGTGCTGCACATCCTTGTCGCCAAGAAGTTGCAGCAGCTCCCCGACTTTGGGCGACATCGCCTGCTGTTGGGCATGCCCGGTGACCGGGCCCAGGACGACAACGAAGATGCAAACCAGGATCGGCTTCAACAAGTTCATGGCGTAGTCTCTCCGGGCAAGTAGAGCCTGACTTACGTTATGACAGAAAACTGGCCCGCTGCGCGCCCATGATCTGTCATCCCACGGGCTTCTTGTCGACAAGGAGCTTACCCAGCAATGCATTCGATCCGCTTCCCATCCGCCTGAGGCAGGTGAGGCCCGCCGCGACCGGCATGTCGATGGGTACGACCCGGCTTGCGGAAATGAAATAAAGCGATCCTGATTGTAGATTGGGGGAATCAGGCACGTAGAAAGCGCCAGGTTATAGGCCGCGTCGCCGATCGAGTCAATGCGACCTTTGACCGACACCGAAGAAATCAGAAAAGCTATAGCAACAATTAACACACATTCAATATGTTCTTTGAGCGTTTTGATGTTCGATTCTATAAAAATTATGATGTAGTTTGGAAATTTTGAATTAAAATATCGAGTTTAGATTTTATAACATGAACAATCCCACGCGTTCTTGCGGGCAATTTTGATATTCACCTCATTTTTGCGGGACAAAATTGGTTTTCATCTTCGGTTTTTGACCGGTGGTGGCTGCCTTGCCCGGCTTCAACCTGACGATGTACTTGTCGCGATCGGCAAAGCGCACCGCCTTCGCGCCATTGAGTTTCCCCCTTAGATTTCTCAGATACCACCTCATCTTGTGGTCGGGCACGCTGATCTGGGTGAAATAGCGTCCGAGCGTTCCACCGGAGAGTTGCAGGGTCTGCTCCTTGTTCAGGTAGGCATAGTACGGCCCGGAAAAGAGATTGATGACCGCGCCGATATGCACGAACTGCTGTTTGCCGTCCTTGGTCGTGTCGGGCAGCGCGGTGACCACGTCATTCTGGTTGATGACCCTGAGGAGCGGCAGGTCGCGATAGGCCCTGGCACCGGCGACATTGGTGAATTTCGGTTGGCCGAAGGTGTAGATGCCGGCGATCTTGAACCCGTCATCGACTAGATAGGTTCCGAGAATTGCCGCCACGGCCCCTCCCAATGAGTGACCCGTCAGATACGTCTGATAATCCGCTTTGAGGCGCGGCTTGAGGTCATGATAGATCACCTCGGCAGCCTTCCTGAAGCCGCGATGCATGAGAATACCCGTCTTCTGGTCTTTGACCCCGCGGGTGTCCGTATCGAGGCCCCAGTTGGTGTCGTCGACCGTCCCGCGCACGGCGATAGCCTGGATCTTGCGCTTGTCGTTCTGGATCAGCACATACTGCACATTGGTATCGCCAGGCGTCGCGACCCAGGCCGATCGACCGGGATATTTTCCGATGATCTCTGAGCCCCCATCATAGGCCTGATCGGAAAGTAGCGCGGCTTGGTAGATGAGCTTGAAGTCGATCTTGGGTGTGCCAGCCGCGAGGGCCGGCCGGGCAATCGCGGCCATGACCAGCACGAGGGCCGCAACCAGGACGATCCAGTCCGGGTTCCGCGAGGCGAACGAGCCGACGCGCTTCCTCAGAGCATCCTTGACATAACGCTTGGCGAACATTGCCCTTCTCCCGGTTGAGCATTCGATTGTCTGTGGCGGCGTGCTGTGTGACTTGGCATCATCGCGCAATTGAAGTGGCGGCGACGCCGGCGTCGATCCACATCGCAGTCAGGTGTTCCCGATCAGGCAAGATTTCAACCAGTCTCCGTCGACGCCGCCTTTCGTGCCGATGAAGACGAGTTGAGTTGCCGGCGGGCGCTCCCCCCAAAGGCTCGCCGACCGTAATCGTAGCGCGTTTACCGGGGGGTTGCAGGATGCAGGGATGATCCGGCTTCTCTGCAAGATTTCAAGATGTCCTTGGCGCGGAAGATTGTCTTGGGCAGGCGGCTCGGCACCGCATGGAGCCGCTGCATGGCCAGCGGTTCCTCGCTTTCGAAGGTATGGCGTCGAACGGCGGCTCATCGTGATTGTGTCCGTGCTCATGAGCGTGCTCGCAGTCGGATATGGTAATTCATGGGGGGACTTGATCCCAACATCCATTCCGCCTGCCTTTCCGCTTGCTGCAACGCTGGCCGAATGGACCCCTGGATCAAGTCTCGGGGTGACACAGGAGGGTAGAGGTGGATGCAACAGAAATATGATTATTTACTTTACAAAGGTGAATTAATCCTCTATGGTCACTCCACCTGCCCCCTTATCGCGGAAGTGTGCACAAACCGTCGGTGCATGGGGGTAAAACGGTCCCCGAGCCAAGTACCAGTGCTGACGTGTCACTGCGAAAGGTCCGGGCGGGCTGCGCGTCGACCCTGGGCGGGAAACCTCCAGCGCGCCACATCAGCAAGCCGGGCCGGCCCGAGGTGTCCCTATCAGCCTATCGATTGGGGCATTGCGTCTCCATAAGACCGGCCTTGGCGAGAGCGACGGCAGTAAGCGAAAAAAGACCGGGTGCGGAGCGCCTGCATGGTGTCCGTTGCTGCACTACAGCGTTGCACCATGCAGGCGCTCCGCTCTTCCCATCCACCTCCGCCACGGGAAAGGGACTAGTCCCACCCGCCGGAGCCAAAAGTATTCAACCGCCCTCTCCCAGCAGAAGAAGTTGGCACCGGAGGACGATAGCACGGCGCACGCACGGAAACTCCGAAAACGTCTTGAGATTTTTCTCCCGTTTACTCAAAGGCATATAGCCCGGTCGCCGCCACCCTCTCGTTCACGTCAACTAAGAATTGCCATCGCCGCCCTGACCGCCTAAGTTCGGTTGGTTCAAAAATCTTAAGCGAAAAAACTGGGAGGGAACCGCATGAAGAAGCTTACGATAGCGCTATTTGCCGCCTTTGCGCTTACCGCGACGGCCGCAACCGCCTCGGCCGAGCAAGAATTCATCTCCATCGGCACCGGCGGCATTACCGGGGTTTATTATCCCACCGGCGGCGCCATCTGTCGCCTCGTCAACAAGGAGCGTAAACAGACCGGCATCCGTTGTTCGGTCGAATCGACCGGCGGTTCGGTCTATAACGTCAACACCATCGAATCCGGGGATCTCGAATTCGGCGTTGCCCAGTCCGACGTCCAGTACAACGCCTATAACGGCAAGGCGCAGTGGGACGGCAAGGCGTTCACCAATCTGCGCGCCGTCTTTTCCGTGCATCCCGAGCCGGTCACCATCATTGCCCGCGCCGATGCCAACATCCACAACATCACCGACCTCAAGGGCAAGCGCCTCAATATCGGCAATCCCGGCTCGGGCACCTACGCCACCTGGGAGATCATCGAGGCAGCACTCGGCTGGAAGCGCGAGGACCTGAAGCTGGCCGCCGAGTTGAAGTCGGCCGAGACCGGCCAGGCGCTGTGCGACAACAAGATCGATGCCTATTACTGGCTGGTCGGACACCCCTCGGCGCTGACCGAGGAGACCCTCAACACCTGCGATTCGAACCTCGTCAACGCCACCGGCCCCGAGGTCGACAAGCTGGTCGCCGACAATCCCTTCTACCGCAAGGCCACCATCCCGGCCGGCATGTACAACAACAAGGAAGACATCAACACCTTCGGCGTGGGCGCCACCTTCGTGACTTCGGCCGACGTCCCCGATGAAGTGGTCTATATCGTCGCCAAGGCGGTGATGTCGAATCTCGACGACTTCCGCAAGCTGCACCCGGCGTTTGCCAACCTGAAGGCCGAGGAGATGATCAAGGACGGCCTGTCCGCCCCACTGCATCCCGGTGCCATCAAGGCCTACAAGGAACTCGGCCTGATGCAATAGCCATCCGCGCAACGATCGCCAGGGGGGCCTCAAGAAGCTCCCCCGGCGTTCGCTTTGTCTCAGTTTTCGGGGGAGGAATGAGCAATGGCGCAGCCTGATGCGGCGGCAACGCCCGAGCGGCGGGCCGAGGACTATCTGACCGAAGCCGATACCGGAGGCCGCCATCCGCGCGGCTGGCAGCGCCACATCATCCCGGGCATCGCCATCGTCTGGGCGCTCTATCAGCTCTATATCGCCTCCAGCCTGTCGTTCACTCTGCAGGATACCGTCGGCCGGCCGCTGGCCGAATTGGGCATCAAGGTAAGCTTCATCTTCAACTCGTCGGAAGCCCGCGTGGTGCATCTGGCCTTTGCCTTCTGCCTTGCCGCCTTTGCCTTTCCGCTGGGACGCTGGGCGCCGCGCGACCGCATACCCTGGTACGACTGGCTGCTCGCCCTCGCCGGCATCGTCTCCTGCCTCTATCTGATCGTCTTCAAGGATGCCATCGCCGACCGCGCCGGGCTGCCGACCCATGCCGACCTCGTCATCTCCGCCATGGGCATGGTGGTGCTCGGCATCTGCGTCTACCGCACCCTCGGCCTGCCGCTTCTGTGCGTGGCGCTGGTGTTCCTGTTCTACGTGTTCTTCGGCCATGCCTCGTTCCTGCCCGACGCCATCCAGTGGAAGGGCGCCTCGTTCAGCAAGGCGCTGTGGCATTTCTGGATGCAGCTCGAAGGCGTGTTCGGGGTGGCGCTCGGCGTTTCCACGGGGATGATCTTTCTGTTCGTGCTGTTCGGGGCGATGCTGGAAAAGGCGGGCGCCGGCAACTACTTTATCAAGCTGGCGTTCGCGCTGCTGGGCCACCTGCGCGGCGGGCCGGCCAAGGCGGCGGTGGTTTCCTCGGCCCTTTCCGGCATCTATTCGGGCTCCTCCATCGCCAATGTGGTCTCGACCGGCGTTTTCACCATCCCGCTGATGAAGCGCACCGGATTTTCGGCGGAAAAGGCGGGCGCCGTCGAGGTGGCGGCCTCGGTCAACGGCCAGCTGACCCCGCCGGTCATGGGCGCGGCGGCCTTCCTGATGGCCGAATATACCGGCGTCAGCTATCTGGAAATCGTCAAGCACGCCTTCCTGCCAGCCGTCATCTCCTATATCGCGCTGTTCTACATCGTGCATCTCGAGGCCCTGAAGATGGGTCTGGAGGGCCTGCCCAAGCGGCACTCGGCCAGGCCTTGGCTGCAACGCATGATGGGCGTCCTTCTCGGCTTCATCGCCATGTGCGCCCTGGCGCTCGGCGTCTATTACGGCCTCGGCTGGATCAAGACAGTGGCCGGCGATCTTGCCTCTGTGGTGGCGATCGCCGGGCTGGCGGCGGCTTATGTCTGGCTGGTGCGCCTGTCGGCCCGCCATCCCGACCTCGAACTCGACGACCCCGATGCGCCGGTGCTTGAATTGCCGCAAGCAGGTCCCGTGGCGGTCACCGGCCTCTACTACCTCATTCCCATCGTGGTGCTCATCTGGTGCATCATGGTGGAGCGCCTGTCGCCGGGCCTGTCGGCCTATCTCGCCACCCTGGTTATGATCGCCCTGATGATCACTCAGCATGCGCTGAAGTCGGTCTTTCGCGGCAAGCCCAATATCGCCGCCGATCTCCGGTTGGGCTTCAAGGATTGCGTCGAGGGCATGATCGCCGGTTCGCGCAACATGGTCGCCATCGCGGTGGCGACCGGTGCTGCCGGCATCATTGTCGGCACCGTCTCGCTCACCGGCATGCACCAGGTGGTGGGCGACTTCGTGGAGTACCTCTCCGGCGGCAGCCTCATTGCCATGCTGATGCTGGTGGCGGTGATGAGCCTCATCCTCGGCATGGGCCTGCCGACGACGGCCAACTATATCGTCGTCTCCTCGCTCATGGCTCCGGTCGTCGTCTCGGTCGGCGCCCAGTCGGGCCTCATCGTTCCGCTGATCGCGGTGCACATGTTCGTGTTCTATTTCGGCATCCTCGCCGACGACACGCCACCTGTGGGGCTTGCCGCTTTCGCGGCCGCCGCCATCTCGCAGGGCGATCCCATTCGCACCGGCATTCAGGGTTTCATGTACGACATCCGCACCGCCATCCTGCCGTTCCTGTTCATCTTCAACACCGACCTTCTGCTCATCAACGTCTCGCCCTTGCACGCGGTCTTCGTGTTCATCGTGGCGGTGGCGGCGATGCTGTTGTTTGCGGCCGCCACGCAAGGCTATTTCCTGGTGCGCTCGCGCATCTGGGAGTCGCTTGTTCTGCTGCTTGTCGCCTTCACGCTTTTCAGGCCGGGTTACTGGCTCGACCAGATGAACGATCCCTTTGTTACCGTCGCATCCAATGAGATTATTCAGGCTGCCACCGAACGGCCCGAGGACGGCCAGCTACGGGTGGTGGTGTCGGGACCGGATTTCGACGATGCGACCAAGACCTTCCAGACGACGCTGCTCATGCGCCTTGGCAAGGAAGGCCCGGGCGAAGCACGCCTGAAGAAGGACGGCCTCGAACTGGAGATCGACGGCGACACCGCCAAGGTGATGGAGCCGCTGCCCGGCTCGCCGCTGTTCGACAAGATCGGCAAGAAATTCGACTTTTATGCCGATCAGCCGGTTGTCGTCTCCGAGGTGCAGGTACGTGCCGATCGCCTGCGCAAGGAGGTGTTCTACATCCCCGCGCTGTTGCTCCTGGGGCTGGTAGTGTTCCTGCAGACGCGTCGCCGCGACAAGGTGAAGAGGACGGCGGCCGAGGCGGCGGCGGCGGCGTAGTAACGTTCGACCGTCCCCCACGTCATGCCGGGACTTGATCCCGGCATCCATGCCGCTGCCCTGTCAGCCCGCCACGGAGATCGCCTCGTCGATGGAACGCGCCAGCTTGTCGATGAGTTCCTCGATCTGCGCATCGGTGACGATGAAGGGTGGGGCGAGCAGCACATGATCGCCCGCCGTCCCGTCGACCGTGCCGGCGAAGGGATAGCAGATGAGGCCGTTGTCCATGGCCCGCGCCTTGATGCGCGCCGCGAGCTTGTGTGCGGCCGGGAACGGTTCCTTGGTTGTCCGATCGGCCACCAGTTCGACCCCGCGGAACAGGCCGCGCCCGCGCAAGTCGCCGACATGCGGATGATCGCCGAAGCGTTCGGCCAGCGCTTGTGCAAGTCTCTCGCCCATCTCCGCCACGCGCGGGATGAGGTTTTCCTCCTCGAACACCTGCTGCACCGCAAGGCCCGCGGCGCAGGCCGTGGCGTGGCCCACATAGGTATGGCCGTGGTTGAAGGCTCCCGAGCCCTGCTCGATCACCTCGGCCAGTTCCTCGCGCACCATCATGGCGCCGATCGGCTGGTAGCCGGCACCGAGCCCCTTGGCGAGGGTGATGATGTCGGGCACCACCCCGTCCTGCTCACAGGCAAAAAGCGTGCCGCAACGCCCCATGCCACACATCACCTCATCGAGGATCATGAAGGCACCGTGCTCATCGCAGATGCGGCGGATCTCCTTGAAATAGCCGGGCGCCGGCGGCACCGCGCCGAGCGTTGCCCCGACCACCGTCTCGGCGATGAAAGCGATGGCGCGACCGTCCCCCAGATCGGCGATCTCGCGTTCCAGGGCGCCGGCGGCTCGCAGGCCGTAGTCGCCATCGCTCTCGCCCTCACGCTGCCAGCGATAGGCAAAGCACGGATCGATCTTGCGCACATTCGGTAAAAGGATCGACCCGTAGGTGCCGAGATTGGAGGTGCGCCCGCTCACCGACAGCGCCCCCAGCGTGTTGCCGTGATAGGAAAAGCGGCGCGAGATGAAGGTATCGCGACCCGTCTCGCCGCGCTCCACGTGCAGCTGGCGGGCAAGCTTCAGCGCCGCCTCGTTGGCTTCCGAACCGCCCGACAGGTAATAGACCCGCCATTCGCCCCCCGGAGCCTTGGCCGACAGGATGTCCGCCAGCCGCTCGGCCGGCTCGTTGGTGAAGAACGAGGTATGGGCAAAGGCCATGTGCTCGAGCTGGTGCACGATGGCGGCGATCACCTTGGGGTGGCCGTGGCCGAGACAGGAGACTGCAGCACCGCCCGAGGCATCGAGATACTGCTTGCCGTTGGCATCGGTGATGTAGGCGCCGTGCGCCGAGCGGGCCTGCGAGTAAGGCTGCGAGGGACTGCGATAAAACACCCGCGACACATTTGGGCGTGACGGCATGGAGAGTTGTCCTTATGACATGGCGCTTGCCGCATTATTCGCCCGGCGGTGGCGAACCGCAACCCTTGGGACCGTGGAACCGGGTAATGAGCGCGACATCGTCGGTTGAATACCTGAGGCGACTGTTCGCTGCCGCGGTGGCAGCGGCCGATGCGAGCCTGTGCGTGCCGCGCCATCTGCCGCCGCGTCCCAAGGGACGGGTGATCGTGGTCGGCGCCGGCAAGGCCTCTGCCGCCATGGCGGCGGCGGTTGAAGCCCAATGGGGCGAAGGGCTCGAAGGGCTCATCATCACCCGTTACGGCCATGGCGTGGCGGTGAGGTCGATCGAGATCGTCGAGGCGGCGCACCCGGTGCCAGACGCGGCAGGGCAGAAGGCGGCCACCCGCATCGCCGGCATGGTCGAGGGGCTCACCGGCGATGATTTCGTGCTCTGCCTCATCTCCGGCGGCGGCTCGGCGCTGCTGGCCGCCCCGGCGCCCGGCCTCACCCTTGCCGACAAGCAGGAGCTCAACCGCCAGCTTCTCAGCAGCGGCGCGCCGATCGGCGAGATGAACTGCGTGCGAAAGCACTTGTCGGCGCTCAAGGGCGGACGGCTGGCGGCGCGCGCCCATCCGGCCCGCGTCCTCTCGCTGGTGATCTCCGACGTGCCGGGCGACGATCCCTCGACCGTTGCTTCCGGGCCGACGGTGGCCGATCCCACCACCGTCGCCGATGCCCGAGCCATCATCGCCAGATACGGTATGAAATTGCCCACCCACATCGAGGCCTTCCTCGCAACGCCTGAGGCCGAAACGCCCAAGCCCGGCGATCCGCGCCTTGCCGGCGCCGAGACCCGCATTGTCGCGGCCCCGGCGCTCTCCATCGCCGCCGCGGCGCGAGTTGCCGAAGCCGCCGGTTACCGGGCCATCGATCTGGGCGACCGGGTGGAAGGCGAGGCGCGCGAGGTGGGCCGTGCCCATGCCGAACTGGCGTTGAAGACGAAAGGACCGGCCGTCATTCTCTCGGGCGGCGAGACCACCGTCACCCTCAAGGGCAAAGGACGGGGCGGCCGCAACAGCGAATACGCCCTTGCTCTCGCCATCGCGCTTGGCGGCGCACCCGGCATCTCGGCCCTCGCCTGCGATACCGACGGCATCGACGGCTCGGAGGACAATGCCGGCGCCATGGTCTTGCCGGACACGCTGGCCCGCGCGAAAGAGCAGGGGCTCGACGCGGCGGCGCTGTTGGCCGACAACGATGCCTATGGCTTCTTTTCCGCGCTCGGCGACCTGGTGATCACCGGCCCGACGCTCACCAACGTCAACGATTTCCGCGCCATCGTGGTGGAACGTGACTAGGGCATCAGCCGATCGGATAGAGTCATGCTCGAGCCAACCATCATGGCCGGATCAAGTCCGGCCATGACGGTGGGATGGGCTGATCTAGGCCCCGAAGCGCGCCTTGGCCTCGGCCCGCCTCGCATGCAGGATTGGCTCGGTATAGCCGTTGGGCTGGGTTTCGCCCTTGAACACCAGATCGCAGGCCGCCTTGAAGGCGACGCTGGCATCATAGTCGGGCGCCATGTTGCGGTAGGCGGGATCGCCGGCGTTCTGCTGATCCACCACCGCGGCCATGCGCTGCATCGTCTCCATCACCTGCTCGGGCGAGACGATGCCGTGATGCAGCCAGTTGGCGATGTGCTGGGAGGAGATGCGCAAGGTGGCGCGGTCCTCCATCAGGCCAACATTATTGATGTCTGGCACCTTGGAGCAGCCCACGCCGTGGTCGATCCAGCGCACCACATAACCGAGGATGCCTTGCGCGTTGTTGTCGAGCTCGGCCTGGATCTCTTCTGCCGTCCAGTTCGGCCGTGTCGCCAGCGGGATGGCCAGGATATCGGAAAGCTTCGCATGCGGGCGCTGGCGCAGCTTCTCCTGGCGCTCCCTCACATTGACGCGGTGATAGTGGGTGGCGTGCAGCACGGCGGCGGTGGGCGAGGGCACCCAGGCGGTGTCGGCGCCGGCCATGGGGTGGGCGATCTTCTGGGCCAGCATGTCGGCCATGCGGTCGGGCATCGCCCACATTCCCTTGCCGATCTGCGCATGGCCGATGAGGCCGCACTGCAGCCCTGTGTCGACGTTGGAATCCTCGTAAGCCGCGATCCAGCGCGCCTCTTTCATGTCGCCCTTGCGGATCATCGGCCCGGCCAGCATGGAGGTATGGATCTCGTCGCCGGTACGGTCGAGGAAGCCGGTGTTGATGAAGAAGATGCGCCCGCCAGCGGCGCGGATGCACTCTTTCAGGTTGACCGTGGTGCGCCGTTCCTCGTCCATGATGCCCATCTTGAGCGTTTCGTCGGGCAGGCCGAACGCCTCCTCGATGGCGGCGAACAGCTCGGCCACATGCGCCACCTCGCGCGGCCCGTGCAGCTTGGGCACCACGACGTAGACGGAGCCGGCATGGGAATTGGCGCGGCGCCCGTTCGGCCCGACGTCATGCATGGCGATGGCCGCGTTGACGAGTGCATCCATCAGCATCTCGGGCGCCGGCATGCCGCTGTCATAGGTGACGGCCTCGCTGGTCATCAGTAGCCCGACATTGCGCACCAGCATCAGGCTGCGCCCATGCAGGTTGATGAACTCGCCGTCCGGACCGTCATAGCTGCGGTCGGCATTGAGGCGGCGGGTGATGTTGCGGCCGCCCTTGTCCACCTCGGCGGCAAGGTCGCCCTTCATCAGGCCGAGCCAGTTGCGATAGACCGCCGCCTTGTCCTCGGCGTCGACGGCGGCGACCGAATCCTCGCAGTCCATGATGGTGGTGAGCGCGGCCTCCATCACCACGTCCGCCACTCCCGCATCGTCGTCCTTGCCGATCGGATGCTCGCGATCGATGACGATGTCGATATGCAGGCCGTGGTTGGCGAGAACGATGTTGGTGGGCGCATCCATCTCGCCGCGATAACCGCGCAACTGGGAAGGATCGGTGAGGCCGGTCCTGGAGCCGCTGGTGAGATCCACCACCAGCCGGCCGTCGTCAATGTGGTAGCGCGCGACATCGGCATGCGAGGCGCCAAAGAGCGGGGCGGCATCGTCGAGAAACTGCCTCGCCCAGGCGATCACCTTCTGGCCGCGCACCGGGTTGTAGCCGCTGGAACGCGCCGCGCCGCCCTCTTCGGGGATGGCATCGGTCCCGTAGAGCGCATCATAGAGCGAGCCCCATCGGGCATTGGCGGCGTTGAGCGCATAGCGCGCGTTCATCACCGGCACCACGAGCTGAGGCCCGGCGACGCCGGCGATCTCGCTGTCGGCATGGGCTGTCGCGACGTGGAAATCCGGCCCTTCCGGCTCGATATAGCCGATCTCCTTGAGGAAGGCCTCATAGGCCGCGGTATCGATGGCGCCATCGCCATGGCCGCGGTGCCAATCGTCAATTTTACCTTGCAGCTCGTCGCGCCGGGTGATCAGCGCCCGGTTGTCGGGCCCGAAGCGGTGGATGATGCGGTCGGCCGCCGACCAGAAAGCCTCCGCCGACAGGCCGGTTCCGGCCAGCGCCTCGTCGTTGACGAAATCATAAAGGATGCGGGCAATGCCGAGCCCGCCGTGGGTGATCATATCGGCCATATCGCTTCTTGCTTTCCGTGTTCTCGTCCGGCGGCGCAACAATCATTGCTTGAGGTGGGTCTCAACCAGGCATTCCGCTATGTGAGCATGCCTCGAAAAATGTCATGCCCCGTTCCGCATGGCGGAAGGCTCAAGGCCACCCATGGCCCAGTCGATCAGCTCGATGGTGTGCACCACCGGCACCCCGGCGTCGCGCCCGAGCTGGGTGATGCAGCCGATATTGCCGGTGGCGACCGCATCCGGCCTGACGCTGGCGATGTTGGCGAGCTTGCGCGCCTTGAGCCGGTTGGCGATCTCGGATTGCAGCATGTTGTAGGTGCCGGCCGAACCGCAGCACAGATGGCCCTCGGGGATGTCCACGACCTCGAAGCCTGCCGCCCGCAGCAGCGCCTTGGGCTGGCGGATGAGTTTCTGGCCGTGCTGCATGGAGCAGGCCGAATGATAGGCAATGCGGAGCGGGCGTGGTGCGGCGAGGCCGTCCGGCAGTTTGCCGTCGAGAAACTCGGTGATGTCGCGGGCAAGGCCCGCCACCCGTTCGGCCTTTTCGCGGTAGCCCTCATCGAGGCGCAGCATGTAGCCATAGTCCTTGACCGTGGTGCCGCAGCCCGAGGCATTGATGACGATGGCATCGAGCCCGTCGCCCTCCAGTTCCTTGCTCCAGGCATCGACGTTGCGGCGGGCGCGGGAAAGCGCATCCGACTCCAGCCCGAGGTGATGGGTGGCCGAGCCGCAGCAGCCCATGCCGTCGGGCACCACGACGTCGTAGCCGAGACGGTTGAGGACGCAGATGGTGGCGCGGTTGATGCTCGGCTCCAGCACGTCCTGCACGCAGCCCGTGAGCAGCGCCACCCGGCCCCGACGCTCGCCCGTCGCCGCGTGCAAGCCGCGCCCCGTCGCCTCGCCCGCGCCGTGCACCGCCTTCGGTGCCAGGTCCAGCATGGCGGCCGCCGGCTTCATGCCGGGCAGGGCGGCGATCAACGGCGCCAACGGCCGGCCCAGCCGGGCAAGCCCGAGCGCCAGTCGGAACATGCGCGCATCCGGCACCACGCGGGCGAGAACGGCGCGGAACACGCGGTCCATGAAGGGGCGCCGGTAGGTCTCCTCCACATGCGCGCGTGCCTCGTCGATGAGGTGCATGTAATTGACGCCCGAGGGGCAGGTGGTCATGCAGGAGAGGCACGACAGACAGCGGTCGATATGCTTTGCCTCCTCGAGGCCCGCCGGGCGGCCCTGTTCCAGCATTTCCTTGATCAGGTAGATGCGCCCGCGCGGGCTGTCGAGTTCATCGCCCAGCAACACGTAGGTCGGGCAGGTGGCGGTGCAGAAGCCGCAATGCACGCATTTGCGCAAGATCCCGTTGGCCTCGGCAATGCGCGGGTTTTCGAGCTGTTCGGCGCTGAAAAGGGTCTGCATGCGCTGTCTCAGTCTCCTTGCGAAGGACGGTACATACGGCCGGGATTGAGCAGCCCCAAGGGATCGAAGGCGGCCTTCAGCCGGGCGCTCAGGTCTGCAATGGGTTTCGGTTGCGGCTCGAACACCGGCAGCGTGGCGCGCATTTCGGCCGAGGCGCGCATCAAGGTGGCATGGCCGCCGCAGCTGGCGAAACTTGCGCGGACGACCTCCGCGAAGCCATGCGGGGCCTCCGGCACTTCCAGCCACACGAGGCCGCCCGCCCAGTCCAGAAATGCGCGCGTTTCGCCGATTTCGCCCATGGCCGCCATCACCTGATGTCCCGACGCCGGCGGCACCGAGATCCGCCACAGCGGCCGTTGCGGCCGGTCGGCGAGCAAGGCCACGTCACGGATTTCGCGCCACAGGCCTTGCGAGTTGGCAGCGCCGAGCACCGCCACCTCTCCGAACGCCTTGACGAGCCCGGTGAGCGTTTCGGCGCGGAAGGCGACCGACGGGGCGACGCCTTCGAGGCGCAGAAACGCAAGTCCGTGACCGGCCCCGGCGACGGCCGCGACCCGCGAACGCGAGGCAATCTCCGAGGGGAGAAAGGCCGCGCCGGAAACGTCGGCCGAGCTCTGCATCGCCGCCGACATGGCTTCGCAGGCAGTTTGAGGCGAGGTCGTGGCGATGGCGAGCGTCGTTTCCGTCTCGGCGGCCGGCAACACCTTCACCGTCACGCTCGACATGGCGGCAAGCGTCCCCCACGAGCCGGCCATCAGCTTGGAGAGGTCATAGCCGGTGACGTTCTTCATCACCCGCGAGCCTGACTTGAAGGTCTCGCCCCGTCCCGAGACGGCGGTGAAGCCGAGGAAATGATCGCGCGCCGCGCCTGCCTTGAGCCGGCGGGGGCCGGAAAGATTGCCGGCGATGATGCCGCCCAGCGTCCCGGCGCCGTCGCTCCCCAAAAGCCTGTCGAGATGCGGCGGCTCGAAGGCTAACGCCTGCTTGCGCTGGGCCAGCAAGGCCTCGATCTCGGCAAGCGGCGTTGCGGCGCCTGCCGTCAGCACCAGCTCTTCCGGCTCGTAGCTGTCGATACCGGAGAGCCCGGAGAGATCGAGCAGTATACCCGCCTCCACCGGCCGGCCGATGGCGCGCTTGGTTCCTGAACCAATTACCTCAAGCGCGGTACGGCTGCCGGCTGCCCAGGCGACCACCTCCTGCAACTCGTCGCCATTGCGTGGTTGTGCCGTATCGCTCATGGCGCCCCTTCAGAAGCGCGGGATGTCGGGAAAGGGCAGCTTGCCGCCCGAGACATGCATGCGCCCGAGCTCGGCGCAGCGATGCAGCACCGGAAACACCTTGCCGGGGTTCAACAGACCGCCAGAATCGAAAGCGCATTTCACCCGCTGCTGTTGCGCCAGATCGATTTCGGAAAACACCTCCGGCATGAGGTCGCGCTTTTCGATGCCCACCCCATGCTCGCCCGTCAGCACGCCGCCCGATTTCACGCACAGCCGCAAGATGTCGGCGCCGAATTTTTCCGCCCGCTCCAGTTCACCCTCCGCGTTGGCATCGAACAGGATGAGCGGATGCAAGTTACCGTCGCCGGCATGGAAGACATTGGCGCATCGGAGTTCGTATTTGCGCGAAAGCTCCGCGATCCCCGCCAGCACCGAAGGCAAGGCTTTGCGCGGGATGGTGCCGTCCATGCACATGTAGTCGGGGGAGATACGCCCGACCGCCGGGAAAGCCGCCTTGCGCCCGGCCCAGAAGGTGAGCCGTTCGTCTTCGGACTGCGACACGCGGATCGATTGCGCCTTGTTGGCGCGGGCTATGTTGGAGACCTGCTCGATCAGGTGGTCGACCTCGATCGCCGGCCCGTCCAGCTCGACGATCAACAACGCCTCGACATCGAGCGGGTAGCCGGCTTGCACGAAATCTTCCGCCGCCTTGATGGCGGGCCGGTCCATCATTTCCATGCCGCCGGCGATGATGCCGGCCGAGATGACGTCGGCTACGCATTGGCCGGCATCTTCGGAGGAGGGAAAGCCGACGAGGAGGGCGCGTGCCGTCTCGGGCTTTTTCAGGATGCGCACCGTCACCTCGGTGACGATACCGAGCAGGCCCTCAGAGCCGGTCATCAGCCCGAGCAGGTCATAGCCTTCGGCATCCAGATGCCTGCCGCCGATGCGCATCACCTCGCCGGTGATCAGCACCATCTCCAGCCCGAGCAGGTTGTTGGTTGTAAGGCCGTATTTCAGGCAGTGCACGCCGCCGGAGTTTTCCGCCACGTTGCCGCCGATGGAACAGGCGATCTGCGAGGAGGGATCGGGGGCGTAGTAGAAGCCCTGCTGTTCCACCGCCTTGGTGATGGCGAGATTGGTGACGCCGGGCTGCACTACAGCGGCGCGGTTGGGATAGTCGATGTCAATGACGCGGTTGAACTTGCCCATGCCGATGAGCACCGCATCGGCGAGCGGCAGCGCCCCGCCAGAAAGCCCCGTGCCGGCGCCTCGTGGCACCACGCGGATGGCATTGTCGTGGCAGTATCTGAGCACGGCGCTCACCTGCTGCGTAGTTTGAGGCAGCACTACGCATAAAGGCAGCTGGCGGTAGGCCGACAGGCCGTCGGTCTCGAACACGCGCATTTCGCGCGCGGCATCGATGACGCCTTCGCCCGGCACGATGGCCCGCAAGTCCGCTACGATCTCCTCGCGCCGGTCGAGCACCGCAGCATCCGGGGCAGGCATCTTCAAGGCGGTCATCCGCTCTCCTTGCGCTTCCTCTGCGTCAGGCGCGACAAGTCGCCTCTGTCACTCACCCAAAGCAGTGGTCCATGTATGTTCATAAGGCAATGGGCCAAAGGGTTCAAAGCCGACCTCTACGCCGCCCGCCCCCCCCTGTGATCCTTTTCGCAAGCTGAAATGAGGAGATACTCATGAACAAGGCCATCATGTTCGCGGTCGTCGCCGCGTTCGCCATGCCCGCCGCCGCCCATGCCGCCACCGGCGATATCGCCAAGGGGCAGAAGATCTTCAGACGGTGCATGGGCTGCCATTACATCGACAAGGCAAAGAACAGGGTCGGACCGACGCTCGAGAACGTGGTGGGCCGCCCCGCCGCTTCGGTAAAGAGCTATCATTATTCCGCCGCCCTCAAGTCCAAGGGAGCCACCGGTCTGGTGTGGACACCCGACAACCTCGACAAGTGGCTGACCAACCCGCGCAAGTTCGCGCCCGGCACCAAGATGGGCTTTGCCGGCATTCACAAGGCCAGCCAGCGTGCCGATATCATCGCCTACCTCGAATCGAAGTCCAAGCCGCAATAGCCGGCACCACCCGCAGCATGGGTAAACGGGCGGCCAGGATGGCCGCCCGTTTTTCAGGATGTGGACAACTTGTCGCTGTTGGGTCTGGACGTAAGGGCAGCTATACTGCGTCATCGTAATCGCGACCTCTCCGGGGGTGGCGGAGAGAAATTTGGCGCTGGCTCGCCACATTTGATCCAAAGAAGGAGAACTTCATGAAAATGCGTGTTTTGTTGGCGGTGCTTGCGGTTGCCGCCCTGCCCGGTCTCGCCCACGCCGACGGCGATGCGGCCAAGGGCGAGAAAGTGTTTCGCAAGTGCAAGGCCTGCCATGTCGCCGATGCGCAGAAGAACCGCGTCGGCCCCTATTTGCTCGGCGTGGTCGGCCGCAAGGCGGCATCGGTCGAAGGCTATCACTATTCCGATGCCATGAAGGCCGAGGGTGCCAAGGGCGTGGTGTGGGACGAAAAGACGCTCGATACCTACCTCGCCAATCCCAAGGCCATGGTGCCCGGCACCAAGATGACTTTCGTCGGCCTGCACAAGGAGGATGACCGCCAGGACGTCATCGCCTATCTCAAGTCCAAGAGCGAATAGGCCGCGCTCGATCTCGACCGCTGTGACGGAGCAAGGCTCGACGGCCGACTGGACTAAGGCCGCCGGGCCATGCAGGATGCCGCATGTCGGAAAATGCACGGGGGTCAACCGCCTCGCCGCGCCCGGCACGAGTCGAACGTAGCCAGAGCCATGCCCGGCACAGCCAGGAGGCGCCAGCGCCCATGAGCACGACCCGTCCCCGTGTGGGGCTCTTTGTCACCTGCCTTGTCGACATGATGCGCCCCTCGGTGGGCTTTGCGGCGGTGAAGCTGCTGGAAAAGGCCGGTTGCACGGTCGAGGTGCCCGAGGCGCAGACTTGCTGCGGCCAACCCGCCTACAATACCGGCGACCGCGAGACGGCGGCCGATTTGGCGCTCGGCGTCATCGCCGCGTTCGAGCCCTATGACTATGTGGTGGCGCCATCAGGCTCCTGCGGCGGCATGATTGCCAAGCATTATCCCTTGCTCTTTGCCGAAGGCAGCCCTGAGCGCCGTCGCGCCGAGGCGGTCGCCGCAAGGACGCATGAACTCATCTCCTTCCTCACCGATGTCATGGGGATAACCGCGGTCGAGGCCGCTTACGAGGGCAAGGTCACCTATCACGATTCCTGCTCTGGCCTGCGCGAGATGCAGATAAAGACGCAGCCGCGGCGTCTTCTTCAAAGCGTCAAGGGGCTGGAGTTGGTGGAGATGGGCGAGCCGGAAATCTGCTGCGGCTTCGGCGGCACCTTTTGCGTCAAATATCCCGACATCTCCAACGACATGGTCGACAAGAAGGTCGCCGATGCCGAGGCGACCGGCGCTGGGCTTCTGCTGGCGGGCGATCTCGGCTGCCTGATGAACATGGCCGGCAAGCTCAAGCGCCGCGGCAGCGCCCTTCAGGCGCGCCACGTGGCGGAAGTGCTGGCGGGCGATCTTTCCGGCCCCGCCCTTGGCGAAGGGGAGAATTGAGCGATGGACACCACCTCGCCGCTCTTTCCCGCCAATGTGCGCGAAGCCTTTTCCGATGCGCAATTGCAGCGCGCCCTTTCCAAGGTCCCCCACGGCTTCATCAAGAAGCGGGCCGATGCGCGCGACCGGCTGCCCGAGTTCGATGCCCTGCGCGACCAGGCGCGCGACATCAAGAACCACACCCTTGCCCATCTCGATCTCTACCTCGAGCACTATGTCGGCAAGGTCGAGGCCGCGGGCGGCAAGGTGCATTTCTGCACCTCAGCCGAGGAGGCGCGCGCCACCATCATCGACCTGTGCAAGAAGCTTGATGCCCGCACCGTGACCAAGGGCAAGTCGATGATCGGCGAGGAGATCGACATCAACGAGGCGCTCGAGGCCGCCGGCATCACGCCGGTCGAAACCGATCTGGGCGAGTACATCATCCAGCTTCGCCACGAGCGCCCCAGCCACATCATCGCCCCTGCCGTCCACCTCAACAAGGACCAGGTGGAGGCAGACTTCCGCCGCGTCCATTCGCACTTGCCGCCCGACCGGGTGCTGGAGGAGGGATCGAGCCTGGTCAACGAGGCGCGCCAGGTGCTGCGCGAAAAATACATCGCCGCCGATGTCGGCATCACCGGCGCCAATTTCCTCATCGCCGAGACCGGCACCTCGATCATCGTCACCAACGAGGGCAATGGCGACCTCACCCAGACCCTGCCCAAGGCCCATATCGTGCTGGCGACGATCGAAAAGCTGGTGCCCACGCTGGAGGACACATCGACCATCCTGCGCGTGCTCGCCCGCTCCGCCACCGGCCAGGAGTTCTCCTCCTACACCACCCTGTCGACCGGTCCGCGCCGCTTCGGCGATCCCGACGGGCCGGGCGAATACCACGTGGTCATCCTCGACAACGGCCGCTCAGGCATGCTGGGGACGGACTTCGAACCCATGCTGCGCTGCATCCGCTGCGGCGCCTGCCTCAACCATTGCCCGGTCTATCAGGCGATCGGCGGCCACGCCTATGGCTGGGTCTATCCCGGCCCCATGGGCTCGGTCCTCACCCCCGCGCTCATCGGCATCGACAAGGCAGGGCACCTCCCTAATGCCTCCACTTTCTGCGGGCGCTGCGAGGAAGTCTGCCCCATGCGCATCCCCTTGCCGGGTATGATGCGGCACTGGCGCGAGCGCCAGTTCGAGCGCCATCTGACGCCGCAGACGGTGCGCTGGGGCCTGGGGGTGTGGAGCTTCTTTGCCAGACGCCCGGCGCTCTACCGGCTGGTGACCGGCATCGCCGCGCGCGCTCTCAAGGCCATGGCGGGCAAGCGTGGACGCCTCACATCGGTGCCGATGGCCGGCGGCTGGACCGGGCATCGCGACCTGCCGGCACCGGCGGGCCGGACCTTCATGGCGCAATGGAAGGCGCGGGGCAAATGAGCACGTCCACGCCGAAAGCCGAATTCATCGCCCGCCTGCGCCGCTCGCTGCACGTCTCGGGCGATGACGAGACCCGCAAACAGGCCGTCGCCGCCCGCCTTGCCGCCCACGCGCCCAATCTCGTGCCCAGGCGCGCCGAGGGCGATGCCGCCCATCGCGAAAGACTTTTCATCGAGCAGGCCACCGCCGTGCAGACGAGCGTGGAAAAGGTCGCATCGGCCGCCGACGTGCCCGCCGCCATTGCCGATTATCTGCGCGACCACAACCTGCCGCAGGCCTTGCGCCGCGGCGCCGATCCATTGCTGAAGAAGCTGCCATGGAAGAAGGGCGCTCCGTCGCTCGAAGTGAAGGAGGGCCGCGCCGATCCCGCTGACGAGGTGTCCGTTGCCCATGCCTTTGCCGGCGTGGCCGAGACCGGCACCCTCATCCTGTGCTCGGGCGCCGACAATCCCACCACGCTCAACTTCCTGCCAGAGACCCATATCGTGGTGCTGGACGCCGGCGATCTGGTCGGCACCTATGAGGAGGTGTGGACCCGCTTGCGGGCTCGCTTCGGTGAGGGTGAGATGCCGCGTACCGTCAACATGATCACCGGCCCCTCGCGCACCGCCGACATCGAGCAGACCCTCGAACTCGGCGCCCACGGACCGCGCCGGCTGCACGTCATCATCCTCGGCAAGTGATTGCCTTGCGCCCGCTCACCCGTCTCACCGCCCGCTGGGTGGCGCTCGACGGTGGGGGCATCGAGCACCTGACGCTGGAAAGGAACGACGGCCGCATCACCGCCACCGGCGTGGTTTCGGGCGAGGCGGAGAAAAAACCCTTCGGTGCCTGGTATCGTCTCGCCCTCGATGCCTCATGGCAGGTGAAGCAGCTTTCCGTGCACCTCACCGACTCGCGCTGGCTCATCGCCACCTCGCGCCAGCCGGGCAAGTGGATGGACGGCGACGGGCAGCCCCTGCCGCAGTTCGACGGTTGCGTCGATGTCGATCTCGCCTGCACCCCCTTCACCAACACCCTGCCGGTCCGCCGTCTCGACTGGGAACCGGAGATCGCCCGCGAGTTCGACATGCTGTATGTGGATTTCGCTCACCTGGAGCCGTGCCGCGACCGCCAGCGCTATACCTGCCTTGCCTCCGATCGCTTCCGCTATGAGGGCCTCGATTCGAATTTCACCAGCGAGATCACCTTCGATGGCGACGGGCTGGTGAGCGATTATCCGGGCCTGTTCAAGCGATTGTTGTGAGGCCGGCATGCCGTTGCAGAACCGTGTCGATCCTTTCGGGCGCATATTTGCGAGCCCGGCGCGCGGCTTGTTCATGGGCAATCGCGGCGGCCGCCTGCATGATCCCGCCACCCGCACGCTGCTCAAGCGCCGCTGGGCCTCGAAGCAATGGATCTGCTGTCTCACCCGCTTCAAGCATCGCCACCGCCCGGTGATGGGCGCGGGCTATACCGAGCTTTTCTTCCTCGACGAGGTGACAGCGCTGGCCGCCGGTCATCGCCCCTGCTTCGAATGCCGCCACGCCGATGCCCGTCGCTTTGCCGATCTGCATGAGCCCGGCACCCGCGCCGGCGAACTGGACCGACTGGTTCATCCCGAGCGCATCGCCGGCCCGCGCCCGGCCCCCGATGGTCCGCTCCCAGACGGTGCCATGGTGGCGGTGGGCGATGATGCCTTCGCCGCAAACGCCGGGCGTTTCCTGCGCTGGTCGCCTTTCGGCTATGTGTCGGCGGTCCCGACCCACGAAATGCCCCCGTTTGCACTTTTGACTCCGCGCGTCTTCCTCGGCATTCTCGCCGCGGGCTATTCGCCGGTCTGGCATGAGAGCGCCGACCGGCTCATCGAGGGGTAACTTTTCATGAAACTGTTGCGCTACGGCCAGCCGGGCCGCGAGAAGCCGGGCATTCTCGATGCCGAAGGCAAAATCCGCGATCTCTCCGGCATCGTTGCCGACATCGACGCCGAGGCGGTGACACCGAAGGGCCTGGCGAAGCTGGCGAAGGTCAAGCTCGACAAGCTGCCGCTGGTGCGCGGGCGCCCGCGCCTGGCCGCGTGCATCGCAACCCCGCAAAAATTCGTCGCCATCGGCCTCAACTATACCGACCATGCCGCCGAGACCGGCATGGCCATCCCGAAAGAGCCGGTGATCTTCACCAAGCACGTCACCTGCATCTCCGGGCCCAACGACGATGTGGTGCTGCCGAAGAAATCCAAGAAGGGCGACTGGGAGGTGGAGCTCGGCTTCGTCATCGGCACGAAGGCGAAGAACGTCACCAAGCGCGATGCCCTCTCCCATGTCGCCGGCTACTGCCTCGTCAACGACGTCTCCGAGCGCGAGAACCAGATCGAGCGCGGCGGCCAATGGGTGAAGGGCAAGTCGCACGACACCTTCGGCCCCGTCGGTCCGTGGCTGGTGACGTCCGATGAGGTGGGCAATGCGGGCAAGCTCGGCATCTGGCTCGAGCTCAACGGCGAGCGCATGCAGGACGGCACCACCAAGAACCTCATCTTCAACATCGCCACCATCGTCTCCTATGTGTCGCAGTTCATCACCCTGATGCCCGGCGACCTTGTGTGCACCGGCACGCCCGCCGGCGTCGGCCTTGGCATGAAGCCGCAGCGCTTCCTCAAACCCGGCGACGTCATGCATCTCGGCATCGATGGCCTCGGCACCCAGACCCAGAAGGTGGTGCGCGAGAAATAGCGCCGGGGCTGTCGCATCGCGCCTGCTTGCCCGGCCCGGTGGCATCCGTTAGAACCCGCGGGACCTAACACTTCACCTGCCGGGTTCCCCATGGCCAAGACGCAAAAAATTGGGCGGCCGAAGGCGCGCCTGCCGCGCGGCTTCACCGACCGCTCAGCCGCCGACATCCGCGCCACCGACCGCATGATGACGGCCATCCGCGATGTCTTCGAGCGCTACGGCTTCGATCCCGTCGAGACGCCCGCCTTCGAATACACCGACGCGTTAGGGAAATTCCTCCCCGATCTGGACCGCCCCAACGAGGGCGTGTTCTCGCTGCAGGACGACGACGAGCAGTGGATGAGCCTGCGCTACGACCTCACCGCCCCGCTCGCCCGCCACGTGGCCGAAAACCTGCAGAACATTGCGCTCCCCTATCGCACCTATCGCGCCGGCTACGTGTTCAGGAACGAGAAGCCCGGCCCCGGCCGTTTCCGCCAGTTCATGCAGTTCGACGCCGACACCGTCGGCGCCCCGAACGTCACGGCCGATGCCGAGATGTGCATGATGATGGCCGACACCATGGAGGCGTCTGGGCATTACAGCGCGGCGACTATGTGGTCAGGGTCAACAACCGCAAGGTGCTCGATGGCGTGATGGAACGCTATTGGCGTCACCGACGAACGCCAGAAGCTCGCCGTCCTGCGCGCCATCGACAAACTCGACAAGATTCGGCCCGAGGGCGTGCGGTTGCTGCTCGGCGAGGGGCGCAAGGACGAAAGCGGCGACTTCACTAAAGGGGCAGGACTGAACTGACGAGCAGAAGCTGAATCGAATTTACTTGCTGCTATTTGATGTCGAACAATCGGCATCGCATGCAAGTTACCTACGCCGTCGATTTACCAGAAACCGTTGCAACGATCGAGAAATTTAGCAAAGCGGCAAATGACCTTCAATCTGGGCTGCGAACGCTAGAACAGTTCGTCTGACAGCTCATCGACGGACGTCAGCGGTTTGAAAGAATTAGGAGAGCATTGCTGACAGACTTGTGACGCTCGTGCGGACTACTGGCCCATGGGACCGCATCCAGATCGACCCCTCCGTCGTCCGTGGCCTCGAATATTACACCGGCCCCGTCTACGAGTGCGAACTCCTGTTCCCCGTCACCAACGAGAAGGGCGAGACGGTGCAGTTCGGCTCGGTCGCGGGTGGCGGGCGTTATGACGGGCTGGTCGAGCGCTTCACCGGGCAGAAGGTGCCGGCGACCGGGTTTTCCATCGGTGTGTCGCGACTCGCTACTGCCTTGAAGAACCTCGGCAAGCTGGGCGCCGATACGGTGCTCGGCGCCGGTCGTCGTTTGCATCATGGACCGCGATGCCGAAAGCCTCGGGCGCTATCAGAAGATGGTGCAGCAGCTTCGCGATGCCGGCATTCGCGCCGAGCTTTTTCAGGGCAACCCGAAGAATTTCGGCAACCAGCTCAAATATGCCGACCGTCGCGGCTGCCCGCTCGCCATCATCCAGGGGGCGGACGAGCGCGACCGCGGCGAGGTGCAGATCAAGGATCTGGCGCTCGGCGCCCGCATGTCCAGGGATATCGAGACGCACGAGGAATGGCGCGAGGCGCGCGCCGCCCAGTTCTCGGTCGCCGAAGCCGATCTGGTCGAGGCCGTGCGCAAGGCGCTGGCGGAAAGCTGAACGGCATGGCCGGGAAATCTTCGCCCGAGCGGGCGGCCATCGAGGCCCTTAACGGGCGCATCCTGCCCGGCTTCGAGGCGGCGGGCTGCGAGCACATCGAGCCCGACATCCTGCAGCCGGCCGACATCTTTCTCGACCGTTCGGGCGAGGACATCCGCTCGCGCACCTTCGTCTTCACCGATCCGGCCGGGCGCGAGCTGTGCCTCAGGCCCGATCTCACCGTCCCCGCCTGCCGCTATCACCTGAGCCATGCCGCCGATGCGGCAGCGGAGACGCGCTATTGCTACGCCGGAAAAGCCTTTCGCTTCCAGCCCGGCGGTGGCGATCAACTGCATCCGGCCGAGTTCGATCAGGTGGGCATCGAGCTGATCGGCGCCGGCGATGCCGAGGCCGCCGATGCCGAGGTCCTGCGCCTGACGCTAGAAGCCATGCGCGCAGCCGGTCTGAAATCGTATCGAGTCACCACCGGTGATCTCGGCCTCTTCCATGCTCTGCTTGTCGTCACTGCCTATGCCCGAGCGCTGGCGCCGGCGGCTGGCGCACCAGTTCTGGCGCCCGCGCGCCTTCCGCGCCCTGCTCGATGAGCTGACCGGCGCCCGTGCCCGCCCGCGCACCTCCATCTCACCCCTCATCGACCGCCTGATCGAGGAGAGGCATCGATGATACGGAAGGCTTCGTTGCCCGCGAGCTGGAAGCGCAAGGGCTCGAACCGGTCGCCGGGCGCACCATCGCCGACATCGCCGGACGGCTGGCCGAAAAGGCCGCCGACCGCCGCGTGACGCCGCTGGGCGAGACGGAAGCCCGGGCGATCGATGCCTATCTCGCCATCCGCGGTGCCCCCGAAAAGGCGGCCGGCGACCTGGCCGCACTCGCCGGCGAGGTCGGCGGCGCGCTGGTTCAGGCGGTCGAGCGCTTCGAGCGCCGGCAGCGCTTGCTGGAAGAGTCGCGAGTCGCTACCGATAATTTCGAATTCTCGTCGGTGTTCGGGCGCAGCCTCGAATATTATACCGGCTTCGTGTTCCAGATCGAGGTCGCGGCCGCCGACGGCTCGACCATTCCGGTGGCCGGCGGCGGGCGCTACGACAACATGCTGTCCGATATCGGCGCACCCGAAACCATCCCCGCCGTCGGCTGCGCCATCCACACCGAGCGGCTCGCAGCGGCGCTGCAGGAGGCGCGCGCATGAGCGCCCGCCTCACCGTCGCCATTCCCTCCAAGGGCCGGCTGATGCAGCACGCCGAGGCGCTGTTTTCGCGCGCCGGCTTCGCCATCACCCGCTCAGGGTCCGATCGCGGCTATCGCGGCATCGTGGAGGGCGAGGACGGCATCGAGGTGGCGTTCCTGTCGGCCGCCGAGATCGCCCAGGCGCTGGCCGACGGCTCGGCCGATCTCGGCATCACCGGCGAGGATTTGTTGCGCGAGACCATGGACGATGCGGACGCGCGCGCGCCCGTCCTTCTGCGCCTCGGCTTCGGGCCGGCCGATGTCGTGGTGGCGGTGCCCATGGCCTGGCTCGATGTCGCCACCATGGCCGATCTCGACGATGTGTCGGAGGCCTGGTACGCCGAGCACGGCCGTCGCTTGCGCGTGGCGACCAAGTTCATAAGGCTGACAAGGGCGTTCTTCGCTGCCCGCGGCGTCACCGGCTACCGCATCGTGGAAAGCCTCGGCGCCACCGAGGGGGCACCCGCTGCCGGCACGGCCGAAGTGATCGTCGACATCACCACCAGCGGCTCGACGCTGAAGGCCAACCGCCTGAAAATCCTCGATGACGGCGTGATCCTCAAGTCGGAGGCGGTGCTCGCCGGGCGCGCCGCCCTCAGCGCCAACCCGCGGGTCAAGCGCCTCAGGGATCGTCTCGAACAGGTGCTGTAGTGCTACCCGTATTGCGTGCAGGCATGTGGCATCGCAATTGCTACGCGCTGCCTGCTTTCATCGCCTGTGCCGGCTTGGCACACCCACCCGGGCATGGCGATGAAGGTGCAATTGAGGCGCGGAGCAGCGGGCGCATCCGGTACCCTTGGGATAGCCCCCGACAAGGCGCCGGCCCAGGACTGTCTGCTTCCAAATCTCCGATTGCAGGGAGGGTCTGCCGTGAAGGCAGCCCTCCCCCCGGTTGGGGAGCCCGTCACTCCGGTGCAGCGATCTGTCGTCTCGCCGTCAATTGTGTCGAGAGGATATGGGCAAGGACAGCCGCCAGCACGATGAGGCCGCCGGCAAGCGTCCGTGGACCCGGGGTCTCGTTGAAGGCGAGCCACACCCAGGCGGGGGCGAGGGGTGCCTCGAGCGCGCCGATGAGGGCGGTCTCCACCGGCGGCAGGTAGCGCGAGCCGAGCATGAACAGCATGATGCCGAGCGCCGAATTGCTGATGCCGAAGAGCGCCAGTTCGATCCATTGCAGGTGATCGGCAGCGGCCGAGAGCGAAAAGGGCATCGCCGCTAGGGCACTCAGCAGGGCCGACAGGCAGGCCGCGGGCAGGGTGGGAATGCCGGGCCTGGCGCGGCCGATCACCATCATGGCGGCCATTGAGGCGGTCATGCCGAAGGCGAGAACGTCGCCCGCCATGCTCGCCCCGCTGCCCGCCGCCGCCGACCATGATCGCCACGCCGGCAAGTGCGGCCAGACTGGCGATGACGGCACTCATCGATGGCGTCTCGCGCAACGCCAGCCAGCCCATGGCCGCCGCGACGAAGGGCGCGGTGGCATAGATGATGGCCACATGCGCCACCGTCGTCAGGCTAAGCGCGCTGATGAAGCACACCATGCCGGCACCGGAGACCACCGCCAGCAGCCAGCCGGCAGCGCCGAGCCGCGCAAAGGCGGCAACGCCCCCCTCTGCTCCGGCGCGCCGGCGATGAAGGCGAGCATGGCGGCGGCGCCGAACAGGCCGCGCCACACCAGCATGGTCGCGGCATCGAGATGGATGAGGCGGGTGAAGAAGCCGGTCGTGCTCCATGCAATGGCCGAAGCCGTCACCAGGATGAGTCCGAGACGGTAGCTGTCATTCGCGGCCATGGCCCCCGCATCCTCGCTGGCGTGTTGGAGGCGGGAATGATGGCAGGCCCCTGCTGACAGCTCATTGTCAGCAGTGTTAGGCTCATGGCGTCAAGCCGCAAGGACTTGCCATGAGCCGCTTCTACCGCCTGTTCGAGATCGTGCAGATTTTGCGTGCGGCGCCGCGGCCTGTTACGGCGGCGGAGTTGGCGCGGCGGCTGGAGGTCACCCCGCGCACCGTCTACCGCGACATGGCGGCGTTGCAGGCAAGGAGCGTCCCCGTCGCCGGTGCGGCCGGCATCGGCTATGTCATGGGCAAGGGTTTCGATCTGCCGCCGCTTGCCTTCACCGCCGAGGAGGCCGATGCCATTGCCGTTGGCCTGGCGCTGGTGCGGCGCACCGGCGATGCCGGCCTCGAAAAGGCAGCCGCCGGCGCAGCGGCCAAGATCGCCGCCGTCGCCCCGCCGCTGCATGCCGGGGACGGCCCCGATGCCAGCCTCTATGCTTCGCCCTGGGGCGTGGCGGACGAAGGCGCGGTGAGTCTTGCGGATTTGCGTCAGGCCATTGCCGATGAAGTGAAGCTCGGCCTCGATTATGGCGACGGCGCCGGCCGGCTGACGGCGCGCACCGTGTGGCCGATTGCCCTTGTGTATTACGCCGAGGTGGCGGTGCTGGCGGGCTGGTGCGAGCTGCGCCAGGATTTCCGCCATTTCCGCTCCGACCGCATCCGCGCCTGTACCCGGCTCGACGAGCCGTTCGGCCGCCGCGGCCGGGCGCTGAGGGCCGAATGGCGCCAGTTGCACGGCATCGAATAGCAAAGAGCCGCCCCGGTTGCCCGGGACGGCCCATTTCGATGCTTTCGTTCGGGTTTTCGGACTTAGAAGTCCATGCCGCCCATGCCGCCGCCCCGGCATGCCCGCCGGAGCGGGGCTTTCCTTCTTCGGCCGCTCGGCCACCATGGCCTCGGTGGTGATGAGGATGGAGGCCACCGAGGCGGCGTCCTGCAACGCCACGCGCACCACCTTGGTCGGGTCGATGATGCCGGCCTCGACGAGATCGCAATAGGTCTCGTTCTGGGCATCGAAGCCGAAGTTGCCCGACTTCTCGAGCACCTTGCCGACCACGATGGAGCCCTCGACGCCGGCGTTCTCGACGATCTGGCGGATGGGGGTCTCGAGCGCCTTGGAGACGATGTTGATGCCGGCCTGGATGTCGGCATTGTCCGACTTCAGGGCCTGGACCGCCTTCTTGGCGCGCAGCAGCGCCACGCCGCCGCCCGGCACGATGCCTTCCTCGACGGCTGCACGGGTGGCGTTGAGGGCATCGTCGACGCGGTCCTTCTTCTCCTTCACCTCGACCTCGGTGGCACCGCCGACCTTGATCACCGCGACGCCGCCGGCGAGCTTGGCGAGGCGCTCCTGCAGCTTCTCGCGGTCATAGTCGGAGGTGGTGTCCTCGACCTGCTGACGGATCTGGCCGCAACGGCCCTGGATGTCGGACTTCTTGCCCTGGCCGTCGATGATCGTGGTGTTCTCCTTCTCGATGCGCACCCGCTTGGCGCGGCCGAGCATGTCGAGGGTCACGTTCTCCAGCTTGATGCCGAGGTCTTCGGAGATCATCTGGCCGCCGGTGAGGATGGCGATGTCCTCGAGCATGGCCTTGCGGCGGTCACCGAAGCCGGGCGCCTTGACGGCCGCGACCTTGAGGCCGCCGCGCAGCTTGTTGACCACGAGGGTGGCCAGCGCCTCGCCCTCGACGTCCTCGGCGATGATCAGGAGCGGACGCGAGGCCTGCACCACGGCTTCCAGGATCGGCAGCATGGCCTGCAGGTTGGACAGCTTCTTCTCGAACAGGAGGATGTAGGGGTCCTCCAGATCGGCGATCATCTTGTCGGCGTTGGTGATGAAGTAGGGCGACAGGTAGCCGCGGTCGAACTGCATGCCCTCGACCACCTCGAGCTCGGTATCGAGGCTCTTGGCTTCCTCGACGGTGATCACGCCCTCATTGCCGACCTTCTGCATGGCATCGGCGATCATCTGGCCGATGTCCTTCTCGCCATTGGCCGAGATGGTGCCGACCTGGGCGACCTCGGCGCTCGACTTGATCTTCTTGGAGCGCTTGTTGAGGTCCGCGACGGCGGCCTGCACGGCCATTTCGACGCCGCGCCGGATATCCATCGGGTTCATGCCGGCGGCCACCGACTTGGCCCCCTCGCGCACGATCGACTGGGCGAGAACCGTGGCGGTGGTGGTGCCGTCACCGGCGATGTCGTTGGTCTTGGAGGCCACTTCGCGCACCATCTGGGCGCCCATGTTCTCGAACTTGTCCTCCAGCTCGATTTCCTTGGCGACGGTGACGCCGTCCTTGGTGGTGCGCGGTGCGCCGAACGACTTGTCGAGCACCACGTTGCGGCCCTTGGGGCCGAGCGTTACCTTCACCGCGTTGGCGAGAATGTCGACGCCGCGCAGCATGCGATCGCGGGCGTCGCCGCCGAATTTGACTTCCTTGGCAGCCATGTTCAGGCTCCTTTGAATTGCTTCGAATTGACTGGGTTTAAGAGGTTGGAAGACGGATCGAAGCCGGCGCTTTAGGCCGCCTTCTTCACCTGCTTGCCTTCCAGGACGCCCATGATGTCGGACTCCTTCATGATCAGGAGCTCCTTGCCGTCGATCTTGACCTCGGTGCCCGACCACTTGCCGAACAGCACCAGATCGCCGGCCTTGACGTCGAGCGGCTGAAGCTTTCCGGCTTCGTCGCGCGCACCCGGGCCCACGGCGATGACCTCGCCCTGCATGGGCTTTTCCTGCGCGGTATCGGGAATGATGATGCCGCCGGCGGTCTTGGTGTCTTCCTCCACGCGCCGTACCACGACGCGATCGTGCAGAGGACGGAATTTCATACGTTTTCTCCTCGCTAGAACTGCTTTTGAACTGGTTGAATGGTGAACCTTCGGGCGGGCGAGCTTTGCAGCCGATCCCCTTCCTCCGGCCTGCTAGCACTCTCGACAGTGGAGTGCTAACAGCTGCGCGAGGAGATAATCCCGAGCTCTTGCGCCGTCAAGGGGTGTGCGACAAAAAACGCGCTAACGGCGGCCGAACGCCCTATTCGATGGTGAACGGCAGTTCAAACGATCCGGTTTTCTTCGAATTGTGGTCGCGCAAGCTGGTCACCACGGTATAGGCGCCGGGCTTGAGGCCGCTGAAGTTGTAGGTGATGAAGGCGAAGAACTCGCGGTTGGGGACATGGCTGCGATAGCTGAAGGTGGCAAAGTCCTTCTGTCCGCCCAGCTCCTTGCCCTGGCTGTCGCGCAGCTCCACGTCGGCAGCGAGATTGATGGCGAAGAGATCGCCGTCACGGCCATAGCCGAAGCCGGCCAGTTCCGCATAGACCAGCATCTTCTCGCCCGCCTTGAAGCGGCTGTCGGGGCGCACCTGGTAATTGCCGTAGCCGCCCGGCCTGCCGGTGACGAAATCGCTTTCCAGAACCGTCAGCGGCAGCTTGTCCCACAGCCGTCCCACCGCCTCGTCCATGGTGACGAGGGCATCGATCGCATTACCCTCATCGGCCAGCGTTTCCGCCTGACCGGCCGCATCGGCGACATTTCCGGCCATGGCCGCGACGGACCAGCAAACCATCAGCGCGGCAACAGCCGCTGCCCGTTTCAGCATCATGCTACCCGATCCTGCGCTTGTTCTCCGACCGCGCCACTATGGCGAGTGCGCCGGGGGCGATCAACTGGCCATATCTGTTGGGGCCAACTGGCGCGTTTCGCCACGCTGCCGGCTCTGCTAAGGTAGGCCATCATCCATGGAGACCGATCTCATGAACAAGCCCGAAAAGGTCGCAGGCGGAGCCTGGCAGCCGACCCCGAACAATCTGGAAAGCTTCTGGATGCCGTTCACGCCGAACAAGTCGTTCAAGGCGCGCCCGCGGCTGCTGGCCCGGGCCAAGGACATGCACTACTACGACGTGGCCGGCCGCCCGGTGCTCGATGCCACTGCCGGCCTGTGGTGCTGCAATGTCGGGCATTGCCGCTCGCGCGTCGTCGAGGCGATCCAGGCCCAGGCGGCCGAGCTCGATTTTGCCCCCAACTTCCAGTTCAGCCATCCCAAGGTGTTCGAGCTCGCCTCGCGCCTGACCATGCTGGCGCCGGGCAACCTCAACTATGCCTTTTTCTGCAATTCCGGCTCCGAGGCCGCCGACAGCGCCCTCAAGGTCGCTCTCGCCTATCACCGCTCACGCGGCGAGGCCAGCCGCACCCGCATGATCGGGCGCGAGCGCGGCTATCACGGCGTCGGCTTCGGCGGCATCTCGGTAGGCGGCATGGCGGCCAACCGCAAATGGTACGGGCCGCTGCTGCCCGGTGCCGATCACCTGTCGCACACCTACAACCGCGCCGAGCAGGCCTATTCGGTGGGCGAGCCGGAGTGGGGCGGACATCTGGCCGACGAACTGGAGCGCCTGGTGACGCTGCACGATGCCTCCACCATCGCCGCCGTCATCGTCGAGCCCATGGCCGGCTCGACCGGCGTGCTGGCGCCGCCCAAGGGTTATCTCAAGCGCCTGCGCGAACTGTGCACCAAGCACGGCATCCTCTTGATCTTCGATGAGGTGATCACCGCCTTCGGCCGCCTCGGCCATTGCTTTGCCGCCGAGCGCTACGGTGTCACGCCCGATATCCTCACCTTCGCCAAGGGCATCACCAACGGCGCCATTCCCATGGGCGGGCTGCTTGCCGGCGAGCACATCTACGAGGCGCTTCTGTCGGGCGGCGAGCACGTGATCGATCTTTTCCACGGCTATACCTATTCCGGCCACCCGATGGCCGCCGCGGCGGCGCTGGCGACCCTCGATACCTACCGCGAGGAAGGCCTGTTCGAGCGCGTCCTCAAGCTGGAGGATCGCTGGGCCAAG
This sequence comes from uncultured Alphaproteobacteria bacterium, assembly GCA_963770075.1. Classification (GTDB taxonomy): domain Bacteria; phylum Pseudomonadota; class Alphaproteobacteria; order Rhizobiales; family Aestuariivirgaceae; genus CAVVDT01. The sequence continues at coordinate 23,309 of CAVYOQ010000033.1, read as the reverse complement.
GCGGCGATGTCGCTCAAGGGTCATCCGATGATCGAGGACATCCGCGCCATCGGGCTCGTCGCCGGCATCGACCTGAAGCCGATCGCCGGCAAGCCGGGCCTGCGCGGCTACAAGGCCATGGAAATGGGCTTCCACGACTACGACATCATGCTGCGCATCACCGCCGACACCCTCGCCTTGTCGCCGCCGCTGATCATTTCGGAAGCGCAGATCGACGAGATCTTCTCCGAGCGCATGCCCAAGGTGCTCGAGGCGGTGGAAAAGCTGGGCTGAGGCCTCGCCGGCCGGGAACAAGCCGGGGCAAACACGGCGCGATCGCTGCTGTGCTCCATGGCCCCACCGGTGTCATCCTCGGGCTTGACCCGAGGACCCAAGGGTACACTGGCATAGCCTCAGTTTTTGGCCTCTGGGTCCTCGGGTCAAGCCCGAGGATGACACCGGGGGGCGGCCGGTGAGGCGACAATGCGCGCCGCGTGGCCAGCTCAGTTCATCAGCAGCTTGGCTGTGTCTTCTTTCACGCTGCGGTGGCCGCAGTCGCCGGAAAAGCCGTAGAACGACTGCTCGACGGCGCTGGTGTCGGCCGGCGCCTGTTGCGGAGTGCTCTGTTGAGCCGCCGGGGCGAGGGCTGCCTGATCGACCTTGGCGGTCTCATCGCCCGCCACGGCATAGCCTGCCGATGCCGCCAGCAGCGCAAGTGCAATCATTGAGCGCATCACACCCTCCTCATTCACCGTCCGCTTAACAGTATAACACGAAACGACGCGAGCGGCGTAGGGCGTGGCGCGAGCTGCGGCTTCATCCCGGCAAAGACGGTTGTAGTTGCCGGCACGGCTGGCTAGTCTTCAACAGATTCGGGTGGGTTTGCTTGCGTGTGGGCGCTGCAGTCTCAGGACAACTTGCTGCGGCGTGGCGGGTTCGGGGGCCACAAGGGTCATGCGATCGTCGGTAGGAGCGGGCCAGGCAGTCTTTGTCGGCATCCTTGTTGCGACCTGTCTGGCCGCGGCTGCCTTTGCGGCCTGGTCGCTGGCGGTCGAGGCCCGCGCCGATACAGCCGTCGCCGGTGCGGTCATTCTCTTGGCGCTGGCGCAGCTTTCCGCCCTTCTGACCCGCCTGTCGGCCGAGGACCGGCAAGGCCACTCCAGCCGCGACATGGTGCAGGCCACCGCCGATATGGGCCGCGAAATGGGTGCGCTGCGCCGGCGCATCGATACCGTCGAGGAGCGGCAGATGAGCGCAAGCGAGGGCGCCGCCGAGCACCTGAGCGGCCAGATCGCGGCGCTCGAGCGCACCGTTTCCGCCCTCGCAGACCGCCTGGAGACCATGGGCACGCTGCCGCCGCAGCGCGAAGCCGCAACGCCGTCCACTCGCCCCCGTTGCCGGCAACGATGACCGCGATGACGCCGAAGACGGCGAAATCGACCTCTTCCTTGCCCCCATCGTGCGGCTGGCGAATGGCCAGACCAGCTATTACCGCGCCTCATCCAACGCCCGCTCGCCGGCGGACGAGATCAGGCTCATTCGCCCGCATCATCGCCGTCTTGCGCCACCTCGACGGCCGCGGCCGGGCCGTGGGCATTTTCTGCCCCTTGTCGGCTCAGGCCTTTGCCGACAACGACTTTCTCCATCGGCTGGTCGGTTTCCTGCGCCGCAACGAGGATATGGCCGGAAAGCTGGTGATCGAGATCCGCCAGGCCGACCTGGCACGGCTGACCCAGCCGGGGATGCGCGGGCTTGCCTGGCTGGCGCAGCTTGGCGCCACCTTCTCGCTCGCCGCGGCCTCGCCGCAAGGGCCCGACCTCGCCGCCTTGCGCGAGCTCGGCTTCCAGTTCGTCGACCTCGATGTGCGCACGCTGCCGGGTGAAAGCCGCGACCGCCTCGATGCCCTCACCGCCTTTGCCGCCGAGACCGAGCGCCACGATCTGACGGTGATGGCGGGTCCGGTGGCCGACGGCGTCGACCTTGCCTGGCTGCAGCATGGCGCAAGCCTTGGCCACGGGCCTCACTTCGCCCGCCCGCGGCGGGTGCGCTCGGATTTCGGCGAGACGCGAAGAAGCGCGCGCCGCGGCTTGACGCATCTGCACTCACCGGGCTAGCGAGTGCCGCCATGAACACGCCCGCTCCTTGTCGCAATCCCGGTCGCACCGTCGGTAGTGCCGCAACCGGCGCCCGCCCGTTCAGCGAGCGCTACCCGGTATGGCTGTGCGATGTGTGGGGCGTGGTCCATAACGGCGTCAGCGCCTTTGCGCCCGCTCTCGACTGCCTGAAGCGCCACCGCCGGGCCGGCGGCACGGTCGTGCTGATCACCAACGCGCCGCGCCCCTCAGCGGCGATCCTGCCGCAGCTCGAAGCCTTGCGCGTGCCCGATGAGTGCTATGACGGCATCGTCTCCTCTGGCGACGTGACGCGGGCGCTGGTGGCCGAATGGCAGGGCGCGCGCGCCTATCATATCGGCCCCGAACGCGATCTCGTGCTGCTGGACGGCCTTGCCATCGACTGGGTCGGCCTGGACGAGGCCGATGCCGTCGTCTGTACGGGGCTGGTGGACGACGAGCGCGAGACGGCACAAGGCTATGACAGCATCCTTCAAGCCATGCGCCGGCGCGATCTGGAGATGATCTGCGCCAATCCCGACAAGGTGGTGCAGAAGGGCGACCGCCTGATCCCCTGCGCCGGCGCCCTGGCGGAGCGCTACGAGGCGCTGGGCGGCAGGGTGCGCATGGCCGGCAAGCCCTTTTCGCCCATCTATGACGAGGCCCTGCGGCTCGCCTCTGAGGTGCTCGAACACCCGCTTGTTCGCGGCGACGTGCTCGCCATCGGCGATGGTCTGCACACCGATGCAACAGGCGCACAAAAAAATAACCTTGCTCTGCTATTCATATCGGGCGGCATCCATGGCGGCGATATGGCGGAGGCCGACGAGGCCGCCGTGGCGGACGCGGTGAAGAGGGCGGCGCCGGGCGTTGATCTCGCCGGCATCCTGCCCGGCCTGTCGTGGACGGGCGAAGGAGCGAGTTGAGGCTGACTGACGATGTCGATACATACCGGCTACTTCATCGAGGAACTGAGCGTCGGCATGGAGGCCACCCATCAGCACGAAGTGAGCGAAAACGATGTCGTCGCCTTCTCCCAGGTGAGCGGCGATACCAACCCCGTCCATCTCGACGACATGTATGCCGCCGGCACCCCGTTCAGGACGCGCATCGCCCATGGCATGCTCACCGCCAGCTTCATCTCCACCGTCATCGGCACGCGGCTGCCCGGCCATGGCTCCATCTATATGTCGCAATCCCTGCGCTTCCGCGCGCCTGTGCGCATCGGCGATATCGTGCGCACCGCGGTGCAGGTGACATCGGTGGACGAGCGGCGCAACCGGGTGATGCTCGCCTGCTCCTGCCGCGTCGACGACCAGGTGGTGCTCGACGGCGACGCCATGGTCATGGTGCCGTCGCGCGGGCCGGAAGTGCCGTGATCGCCTTTCCCCTTGCCATCCTGTAAGGCCCATGCGCCTCATCGCCCATGACGACCCGATAGAGCCCGGCTGGCGCCGCCCGGTGGTGGCGATCGGCAATTTCGACGGCGTGCATCGCGGCCATCAGGCGGTGATCGAGTTCGCGCGCGACAAGGCGCAAAGCCTATGATGCGCCGCTCGGCGTCATCACCTTCGAGCCGCATCCGCGCAGCGTGTTCAACCCCCACAGCCCGGTCTTCCGCCTGTCGCCGCTGCCGCTCAAGGCGCGGCTTCTGGCCGGGCTCGGCTGCGATTTCGCCGCCCCGCTCGCCTTCACCCGCGACGCTTGCCGCCATCGAGGCAGAGCGTTTCGTCAAGGAGATCCTGGTCGACCGCTTCGCCATCGCCCACATCGTCGCCGGCTACGATTTCCATTTCGGCCATGGCCGCAAGGGCAACCTGGAGCTCCTGGCCGAGCTCGGTCGGCAATGGGATTTCGGCGTCACCGAGGTCGAGCAGGTGACGGACGGAGACGGGATCGCGCCGTTTTCCTCCTCCTCGATCCGCGCCGCGCTGCGCCATGGCGAGGTGGCCGAAGCCGCCCGCGGGCTCGGCTATTGGTGGAGCATCATCGGCACCGTCATCGAGGGCGACCGCCGCGGCCGCACGATCGGCTTTCCCACCGCCAACATCGTGCTCGATGAGGGCTGCGAGCCGCATGACGGCATCTATGCCGTGCGCGTGCGCCGGCTCGATGTGGAGGGATCACCGAGCCTCGACGGCGCCGCCTATGTCGGCATCCGCCCCACCTTCGACACCGAGCGCCGCTTCCTCGAAATCCATCTGCTCGATTTTTCCGGCGACCTCTATGGCGCCGGGCTTTTGGTGGAATTCGTCGGCTTCATCCGCCACGACCAGCGCTTTGAGAGCGTGGTAGCCCTCACCACCCAGATGACCGCCGACTGCGCCGCCATCAGGGCCCTGCTGGCCGACCTGAGGACCAGCGACCCGATGAGCCGCTTTCCGCTCGGCAAGCTGCAGGCGCAAGGCAAGCTGTAATACCGCCGGCCCTCACTCCGGCAAACCGGCCTTGCGCAACCCGTCTCGCCACCTGGCGAAGTCCGTCTCGCGTCTGAACACCAGCCAGTTCTTCAGATTGGAAAGGCGCAAAGTCGGGTCGATTTCGCGGGCGCGCGCCATGGCCTCTGCGGCCTCGGCTGGCCGATCGCAAAGCGCCGCGCTCGCCGCCGCAAGGCAGTTGGCCAAGAGAAAATTCGGCCGTTCCCGGCGCGCTGTCGCGGCCCAGGTGAGCGCCTCGTCATAACGTCCGGCAACGAAGTGGCCGAGCCCGACGATGGCGTGCATGCCGAACATCTGCGGGTCCTGCGGGCTCAGGCGCAAGGCACGCTGAACGCGCTCAACGGCGGTCTCCGGCTCACCCAGAAGCGCACTGACCAGGCCGCTCAGGAACCACGCCCCGGCAAGATTGGGGTTGAGCGAAATGGCCCGCTCGAGGAATGCTGCGCCGTCCTCGAGCGCGCCCACCATTGCCAGGGCAAAACCCGCATTGCTCAAGGCGACGGCATCCTCGCGGCCCTTCTCCGCCGCTCTCAGCGCCAGCCGCCGGGTCTCCTCAACCTCCTGCGGGCGGTCGCCGACCCAGCCAAAACCCTTGCGCTGCACGTAGCAGCGCGCGGCCATGCCGTGGGCGGCGGCAAATTCCGGATCGATCTCGATGGCCCTTGCAAAATAGCCGAGCGCCGTTTCGTTGCCGGTGCGGGAGAACTCGTGGAAGGCGGCCATGCCGCGCAGGAAGCAGTCATAGGCATCGAGGCTTTCGGTGGGCTTGCGCTTGGCCCGCTCGATCTCGGCCTCCTCGAGTTTCGGGGCGATGGCGCCCACCACGCGCGAGGTCACCTGGTCCTGCAGTTCGAAGATGTCGGCCAGCTCGCCGTCGAAATGGTCCGCCCACAGATGCGCGCCGTTCGAGGCATCGATGAGCTGGCCGGTGATGCGCACCCGGTTCCCGGCCTTGCGCACGCTGCCCTCCAGCACGTAGCGCACGCCAAGCTCGCGCCCGACCTGCTTCACGTCCACCGCCCGGCCCTTGTAGACGAAGCTGGAATTGCGCGCGATGACGAACAGCCAGCGCGCCCGCGACAGGGCGGTGATGATGTCCTCCACCATGCCGTCGGCGAAATAGTCCTGCTCGGCATCGCCGCTCATGTTCTGGAAGGGAAGCACCGCGATCGACGGCTTGTCGGGAAGGCTGGGGGCCTGGCGCGATGCAGCCGATGCGCCCTTGCTTGCGCCGGTATCGAGACGAAAGGCGTGGATGGGCCGTTCGATGTTCTTCAGCGACTGCTCGCCCATGTCGTCGAAGGCCATGTCGATCTTGCCCCTGGCGTCCTCTGCGACCCTGGCCGATACGCAGATGCCGCCGGGCTCGGCAATGCCTTCCAGCCGGGCGGCGATGTTGACGCCGTCGCCAAAGATGTCGCCCGCCTGCTCGACCACGTCGCCGACATTGATGCCGATGCGGAAGTCCAGCCGCCTGTCGGGATCGCTGGCGGCATTGCGTTCGGCCATGCCGGCCTGCACCTCGACGGCGCAGCGCACCGCGTCGACGACGCTGGCGAACGCGGCGAGGAACCCGTCGCCGGTGGTCTTGACGATGCGGCCGCGATGGTGGGCAATGGCCGGATCGATCAGCGCGTGGCGGTGCGCGTTGAGGCTGGCGAGGGTCGCTTCCTCATCGACGCCCATCAGCCGGCTGTAGCCCGCGACATCGGCCGCCAGTATCGCTGCCAGCTTGCGCTCGATCCTCTCGCCCGCCATGTCCGCCCTCCACGCTCGCGACTATAATGCGGGTCCGCGCTGGTCAATGATGGACATCGACGCGATCCGGCCGCACGTGCCTACCGGGCGATATCGCTCTCCGGATCGAGCAGGCGGTGCAGGTGGACGATGAAATAGCGCATCTCGGCGATGTCCATGGTCGCGCGCGCCTTTTTCTCCCACGCCTTGTGGGCCTCGGCATAACTCGGATAGATGCCGACGATGTCGAGCTTGGAGATGTCCCTGAACTCCACCTTGTGGAGATTGGAAAGCTCGCCGCCGAACACCAGATGCAGAAGCTGGCCGCTCACCGGCTTGGGGGTCGATCTTGGCTGACATGGTGATCCTTTCGGGCTCACAAGGCTGCGGGTGCGGGCGACGATGGCGGCATGCAGCGCCGGCGCGGCCGCCACGAACCCGTTCTGGCGGGTCTCGGCGCGGTTGTAGACGAGCGCTTCGCCGCCAAGGTCGCTCACCCGCCCGCCCGCCTCGCGCACGATGAGATCGCCGGCGGCGAGATCCCAGTCGCTCTTGCGGCCGATGGCGAACGCGGCATCGAAGCTGGCATCGGCCACCAGGCACAGGCGCAGCGCCAGCGATGTCACCATGCCCGCTTCCACCTCGGGCCACGGCTCGCGCCAGCGCTCCGCATCGAGCGCCTTGCGCCGGCTGATGATGCGCGCGCCTTCGAGTTCGGTGCGGTTTGACACCTGAAGCCGCTTTGTGTTGCGGAAAGCGCCGTGCCCGAGGGCAGCGCTGAAATAGTCGTCGGTCACCGGCCGGTAGATGCCCGCCAGCACCGGCCGGCCCGCCTCGGCCAGCGCGGCAACGATCGACCAGTTGTCACCGCCCGACAGGAACGAGGAGGTGCCGTCGATGGGATCGACGATCCAGCAGCGCGGCCTTTCCCTGGCGTCCGGCTGATCGGCGCTTTCCTCCGACAGCCATGCCGCACCCGCATCGATGCGCTCGAGGCTTTCCCGCAGCAATTCGTCGACCGCAAGGTCGGCCTCGCTGACCGGCGTGCCGTCTTCCTTCTTCCACTGCCGCGGCGCGCCGCCGAAATGTTGGAGCGCCAGCGCTCCCGCCGCCCGCAAGGCCTCTTCCAGCGCTTCGCCGGGCGAGGGTCGCGGCACATGCGGGCTAGAGGCCGGCAACGGTCATCTCCTCGATCCTGAGGCTCGGCGCGTTGATGCTGGTGCGGAACCGCAGGTCGTCGGCGGCGGTGATGCTGCGGTACATGTCGATGAGGTTGGAGGCAATCGTCAGCTCGCTCACCGGATAGGTGATCTTGCCGTCCTCGATCCAGAAGCCCGAGGCCCCGCGGCTGTAGTCGCCGGTCACTGTATTGACGCCCATGCCGATGAGCTCGGTGACGAAGAAGCCTTGCTTGATGGGGGCGATGAGGTCGGTGAAGTTGACGCTTCCCGGCGTCATGTAGAGATTGCTGGGCGAGGGCGAGGGCCCGGTCGAGACGCTACGCGCCGCATGGCCGGTGGTCACAAGACCGAGCTTGCGCGCCGTACGGCAGTCGAGCAGCCAGGTCTTGAGCACCCCTTCATCGATCACCGCGCGCGGCTTGACGGCGCAGCCCTCGGCATCGAAGGGGCGCGAGGCCAGACCGCGCCGGCGCAAGGGATCGTCCATCACCGTGACGCTTGCCGGGAACAGGGCTTCGCCCAGCCGGTCCTTCAGGAAGCTGGTGCCGCGGGCGATGGCGTTGCCGTTTATGGCGCCCGCCAGGTGGCCGAGGAGGCCGCCCGCCAGGCGCTGCTCGAACACCACGGGCACCTTGCAGGTCTTCACCTTCCGCGGTTTCAGGCGCTTCACCGCGCGCTCGCCGGCGCTGCGGCCGATCTCTTCCGGCGTCTTGATGTCGGCGCTGTGGGTCGCGGCCATGTAGTCGTAGTCGCGCTCCATGGCGGTGCCGCTGCCGGCCACCATGGAAGCACTCAGGCCCCGCGAGGTGCGCTCGTAGCTGCCGGCAAAGCCGTTGCTCGCCACCAGCACGATGCTGCGCCGGCCGGCGCTGGCCGAGGCGCCGGACGAGCGCGTGATGCCTTCGACCCTGAGGCCCGCGGCCTCTGCCCGCAGCGCCATCTCGATCAGCGCCTCGGTCTCGGGCTCGGCGCCGTCGGCGAGGTCGAGATCGGAAATGCGTTTGGCCAGCCGGGCCTGCTCGGGGAGCCCTGCCGTGTCGTCGGCGGGGGCGACCTTTGCCATGTCGACGGCGCGCTCGGCCAGGCGTTTCAGGCTTTTTGCATCGAAGCGGCTGCCGGAGACCACGGCTTCTGCCTTGTTGACGATGACGCGCAGGCCCACATCGCTGGACTCGGCCCGCTCGACCTTGTCGGCATGACCGTCCTGCACGTCGACCTCGACCGCCGCCCCGGTGATGACCAGGGCATCGGCCTCGTCGGCACCTTTCTTGCGCGCCAGATCGACGAGGCGCGAGGCGATGTCGGCGAGGCGTTCGTTGCCGCTCATGCGAGCCCCCTGAACAAAGCATCGGCAAAGGCGCCGGCGAAGATGATGAGCCCGAAATCGCGGTTGGCGCGAAAGAGCTTGAGGCAGCGCGCACCATCGTCGATATCGAGGCGTTGAAGCTGCCAGGCGGCATGCAGCGCGGCGGCGGCCATCGCGGTGTGGAAGACGATGCCGGCACCCGGCGAGCCAGCCGGCCGCATCGATGAGAATGAGCGCGATCGCGAAGAAGCCGGCCAGCCATGCGGGCGTTGCCCGGCCGAGGCGCAGGGCGGTGGATTTGACGCCGATCAGAATATCGTCCTCCTTGTCCTGATGCGCATATATGGTGTCGTAGGCAAGCGTCCAGAAGATGCCACCGACATAGAGCACCACCGGTGCCGCGTCGAGCCTGCCGGCGACCGCCGCCCAGCCCAGCAGCGCCCCCCAGTTGAAGGCGATGCCGAGAAACGCCTGCGGCCAATAGGTGAAGCGCTTCATGAACGGGTAGACGGCGACGGTTGCCAGCGAGGCCACCCCGAGCCCGATGGCGAACTGGTTGAACTGGATGAGCACGGCAAAGCCGATGAGCGCCTGGGCGACAAGGAAGGCCTTTGCCTGGACAACGCTCACCTGGCCCGAGGGAATGGGGCGCGAGCGGGTGCGCGCCACCTTCTCATCGAAGTCGCGGTCGACGATGTCGTTGTAGGTGCAGCCGGCCCCGCGCATGACGATGGCGCCAATGAGGAAAAGGACCAGCAGCTTCAGGTCCGGCAGCCCGCCGCCGGTGGCCGTGCGGGCGAGGCAGATCGACCACCAGCCGGGCAGCAGCAACAGCCACCAGCCGATGGGTCGTTCCAGCCGGGCAAGGCGTGCGTAGGGCCTAGCCGGCGCCGGCAGCCAGCGGTCGGCCCAGTGGCGGTCGACGGCATCGGCAACGCGCCCGTCGGCGGGAGGGGAATGGCTCATGCCGCCAAGTGTTAGCGCGAACAAGAACGCCCGGCAAATGCTGCCGGGCGCCAGGGGAGGGGCAGGCGGCGAGGGAGAAGCCGCCCGCGGGGGTTTTGCGTCAGGGCATCGGCTCGTACTTCGTATAGAGGTCCGGGATGCGGCGGTAGCCGATGTCCTTGAGCTGGGCGTCATTCGAGCCCGTCGAGGGCCTTGATGGTGCGGCGGGCGGAGAGATAGCGCTTCACCGCCGCCAACAGGTGGGCGAACAGGCCGGGCTGGCCGTAAATAGTGGCACTCTCGCGTCTCGCTTACCGGCTGGGCATTCTGGAAGGCGATCACATTGTGGCTCATCTGGGGGTCTCCTTGGTTCGATGTGATGAGCGCAATATCGGCTATCCAAACTGCCAACAGTGTGTCAGGATTGAATCGTCCTGATTGCAGCTTTGAAAAAATATTTTGAACTGAACCTGAGCACCCCGTGAATACCATCGAACGCGCCCTCGGAATGCTGCTTGCGCTGAGCGCCGGCAAGGTGACGCCGGCAAGCGAACTGGCCCGCCGCTTCGAGGTGTCGCTGCGCACCGTCTATCGCGACGTGGACCGTCTGCTGGCGCTCGGGGTGCCGGTGGAAGGCACGCGCGGGGCCGAGGGCGGCTACCGGTTGGCCGAAGGCTACCTGCAGCCGCCGGTCGGCCTCACACGGGCGGAAACGGCCGCCCTGCTGGTGGCGCTGGCGCTGGTGCGCGGGCTGGAGGCGACGCCGCTGGCGGCCGATCTGGAGACGGCGGAGAGAAAGCTCCTGGTATCGCTGCCCTCGGCCGCCCGCTCGCTGCTCAAGGAGGGCCAGCGCATCGTCGGCGTCGAGGCCGCACCGGAAGACATCTTCCACTGGGAAAGGCCGGTGTCCCAGCCGCTCGACGGCGGCCCCGCCGTCGACGGCTTCATCACCGGCATCCTCGCGAGCCGCCGGGTGCGCCTCGTCTATGAGAACCCTTATCGCAACACCGTGCGCGAGCACGAGATCGAGCCGCAGGGCATCCTCTTCGACCGCGACCGCTGGTATCTCATCGGCCGCTCGCTCGACTATGACGAGACCCGCATCTGGCGCGCCGACAAGGTGAGGACGGTGACCGTCTCCACCATGGCCTTCAAACCGGATCGCGATTTCGACGTCCAGCGCTTTACCGGCCGCCGATGGCTGAAAGCGGGTTTCGAGCGCTGGTTCGAGGAGGCACCGCGCACCATCAGCCGCATCCGCCTGACGCCGGCACAGGCCGAGCGCCTGCGCGAGGACTGGCTCTACCGCAATGCCCGGTTTGAGGAGCAGCCCGACGGCAGCCTCATCATGTCGGTGCCCGAAAGCGATCCGCGCAGCATCCTGCCGCTGGTGCGCTGGCTGGGCCCGGAGGCAGAGCTGCTGTCGCCCGAACCGTTGCGCCGCCAGATGGCTGAAGAGGCGGAGAAATTCGTCGAGATCTACGGCCATCCATGAACCGCTCTCCCCGCCTTTACATCGACCAGCCGCTTGGCGAGGGCGCCGACGTAGCGCTCAGCCGCGCGCAGACGCATTACCTCGCCACCGTCATGCGCCTCAAGCCGGGCGATGCCTTGCGCCTGTTCAACGGGCGCGACGGCGAATGGCTCGCCCATTTGAGCGCAGCCGGCAAGCGCGGGGGTGAGGCCCGATGCGGCGAAAGGCTGGCCGAGCCGCGCCTGCCGCCCGACATCGACTATCTCTTCGCGCCCATCAAGGCCGCCCGCCTCGACTTCATCGCCCAGAAGGCGACCGAAATGGGCGCCCGCCGCCTCAGGCCCGTCATCACCGCGCGCACCGTCGTTGCCCGCATCAAGACAGACCGCCTCAAGGCCAACGCCATCGAGGCGGCCGAGCAATGCAATCTGGTGGCGGTCCCCGAGGTCCTGGCCGAAGAGCGGCTGGGTGCGGTTCTCGATCGCTGGGATGCCGCGCGCCGTCTCGTCTTCTGCGACGAGGCGGGTGACGGTAACTCGCCGCTCGATACGCTCGCCGCCCTCACCCCCGGCCCGCTGGCGGTGCTCGTCGGTCCGGAAGGCGGCTTTACGCCCGAAGAGCGCCAGCGCCTTCTCGGCCTGCCCTTCGTGACGCCGGTCTCGCTCGGCCCCCGCATCATGCGCGCCGACACCGCCGCCGTCGCCATCCTCGCCCTGGTGCAGGCGACGCTGGGCGACTGGTGTTGAACCGATGGTTCAAGATTCCTCGTCCGAGCTATGCCGCCATATGGAATGTTGGGCTTGCCAGCCCCGCCGTCCGACCTTTAGAGAGAGCCGCAGATTTAACCCTGTCGAAAGGCGCCCCTCCCGGTGAGCGGACCTGTCCCCGAAACCAGCGAATCACGCACCGTCGTCGAGAACCGCGATCAGCTCGTTGCCTATCTCGAAGCCGGCTCGAAGCCGCGCGATGAATGGCGCATCGGAACCGAGCACGAGAAGTTCGCCTTCCTCACCGACAGCCTCGAGCCCGTCCCCTATGACGGCCCGCGCTCGATCAAGGCGCTGCTGGAGGGCTTGCGCGACCGCTTCGGCTGGACGCCGATCATGGAGAAGGAGAACATCATCGGCCTCGTCGAGCCGGAAACGGACGGCTCGATCTCTTTGGAGCCCGGCGGCCAGTTCGAGCTCTCCGGCGCCCCGCTGAAGTCCGTGTTCGAGACCTGCATGGAGGTGCACGAGCACCTGTCGCAGGTGCGCGAGGTGGGCGACGGGCTCGGCATCGGCTTCCTCGGCCTGGGCTTCTCGCCGCTGTGGACGCGCGAACAGATCCCGATGATGCCCAAGGGCCGCTACCGCATCATGAGGGAGTACATGGCGAAAAAGGGCAAGCTCGGCCGCGACATGATGTTCCGCTCATGCACGGTGCAGGTGAACCTCGACTTCGCCAGCGAAGCCGACATGGTGAAGAAGATGCGCGTGTCGCTGGCGCTGCAACCCGTCGCCACGGCGCTTTTCGCCGCATCGCCCTTCACCGAGGGCAAGCCCAACGGCTTTTTATCCTTCCGCTCGGAGATATGGCGCGACACCGACCCCGACCGCACCGGCATGCTGCCGTTTGCCTTCGAGGACGGTTTCGGCTTCGAGGCTTATGTCGACTACGCTCTCGATGTGCCGATGTATTTCGTCTATCGCGACGGCGTCTATCACGACGTGTCGGGCGAGAGTTTCCGCGCCTTCCTCGATGGGCGCCTGCCGCAGCTTCCAGGGCTCAAGCCCACCATGCGCGACTGGGGCGATCATCTCACCACCATTTTCCCCGAGGTGCGGTTGAAACGCTACATGGAGATGCGTGGCGCCGATTCCGGCCAGTGGCGGCGCCTGTGCGCCCTGCCGGCCTTGTGGGTGGGCCTGCTTTACGACGATGCAGCGCTCGATGCCGCCTGGGAGCTGGTGAAGGGCTGGAGCGCGGACGAGCGCCAGGCGCTGCGCGACGCGGTACCGCGCCAGGCGCTTCATGCCACCATCGCCGGCCGGCCGGCGCGCGATGTGGCGCGCGACGTGCTCGCTATCGCCCGCGAGGGTCTCGATGCGCGCCATCGCTGCGGTGCCCACGGCCGCAGCGAGGCGCATTTCCTCGAAGCCCTGGATGAAATCGTCGCCTCAGGCAGCACCAACGCCGAGGACCTGCTCGCCCTCTATCACGGCGACTGGCACGGCGACATCACCCGCGTCTTCCGCGACTTCGCCTTTTAGCGGCGGGACTACGTATGTTGGGCCAAGCCCAACATGCGTCATGGCCGGACTTGATCCGGCCATCTTTTTTGCCACGCGGCAGTGCTCGAAAAAGGATGCGCGGGTCGGGGCTCGCGCATGACGACGTTTGGGAGAGTGGTGGTCGGGCCCTTACGCCGCCGCCGGCGCACCCTCGCGCAGCCACGCCCAGGCCTCGGCCAGCTTGTCACGCTCGAACAGGCGGAATTCGCCCTTGAGGATGAAGCCCATGGCGTTGATGCACCATTCGACCCATTTGGGCGCGCCGACGATGGCCACCTTGTCGAACTCGGCGCGGTGCTCCAGCCAGTAGGAGAAATCGTCCCACGCGGCATCCAGCGTCCAGCCCTCGAAATCCTCCTCCATGAGCACGAGGAAGCGGGCGCGCTTGTCGCGCTTGAACACCCGGTCGAGGGCAGGGATGAGATAGGACTCGTAGTCTGCCGCCGTGAGCTTGCCGGAAACCTTCACGCCGACAATGGCGTCTTCGCTGTCGTCCAACAGTTCGATCATCGTCGCGGGTACTCCTTGCTTCGCATCATTGCCCTGTCGGCACCATTGGCTTGATCAATACATGAATGTTGGCCGCAAGACGTTGAGCCATGTCAAAACGGCGCCACGGCCTGCTGAAGCAGGACTATTCCGCCGCCGCGGCCTGCGGCTTTGCGCGACGCAAAGGAGCGAAATCATCAGGCGTGAGGGTTTCCTGCTCCAACAGGAGCTTGGCCCCGGACTTCAAGTCCTTGGAGCGGCGCTTGAGAATGGCGGTGGCGCGCCCATAGGCATCGTCGATGAGCTTCCTTACCGTCAGGTCGACCTCGCGCGAGGTCGCCTCCGAGTAATCCTTTTCGCTCACCCGCATCATGTGTTCGCCGAGATAGCTCTGGCGCTGCTGCTCGAGCACCGCCTGACCCAGTTCCTTGCTCATGCCGAAGCGGGTGACGAGCTGGCGGGCGATGTCGGTGACCTTGGCGAGGTCGTCGGCGGCGCCGGTGGATATCTCGCTGAAGATGAAGTCTTCGGCCGCGCGCCCGGCCAGCAGCACCACCATGCGGTCCTTCAGTTCATCCAGCGTGATGAGGAAACGGTCCTCGGTGGGCCGCTGAAGGGTGTAGCCGAGCGAGCCCACCGAGCGCGGAATGATCGAGACCTTGTGCACCGGGTCGGTGTCGGGAAGGCTCGAGGCCACCAGCGCATGGCCCATCTCGTGATAGGCGACCCGCTCGCGCTCCTTCGGGTTGAGCAGCCGGCTCTTTCTTTCCGAGCCGGCGACGATGCGCTCCACCGCGGCAGTGAAGTCGTCCAGGGAGACCTCCTCGGCATTGTGGCGGGTGGCGAAGATGGCCGCCTCGTTGACGAGATTGGCGAGGTCGGCGCCGGTGAAGCCCGGCGTGAGGCCGGCGATCTTTTCCGGATCGGCATCCGCCGCCGCGCGGATCTTTTTCATGTGCACCTTGAGGATCGCCACCCGGCCGATGCGGTCGGGGCGGTCGACCACCACCTGGCGGTCGAAGCGGCCGGCGCGCAACAGCGCCGGATCGAGTACCTCGGGCCGGTTGGTGGCCGCCAGCAGCACGATGCCGGTGGAGGGATCGAAGCCGTCGAGCTCGGACAGGAGCTGGTTGAGCGTCTGTTCCTTTTCGTCATAACCGCCCATGCCGCCGCCGGGCGAACGGGCGCGGCCCAGCGCGTCGAGCTCGTCGATGAAGATGATGCAGGGTGCCGCCTTCCTTGCCTGCTCGAACAGGTCGCGCACCCGCGCCGCCCCGACGCCCACGAACATCTCCACGAATTCCGAGCCGGAGATGGAAAAGAAAGGAACCTCCGCTTCTCCCGCCACCGCGCGCGCCAGAAGCGTCTTGCCGGTGCCGGGCGGGCCGACCAGCAGGATGCCCTTGGGCACATGAGCGCCGAGCCGGGCATATTTATGCTGGTCCTTGAGGAAGGAGACGACCTCCTGCAATTCCATCTTTGCCTCGTCGACCCCGGCCACGTCGTTGAAGGTGACGCCGGTCTCCTTTTCCACATAGACCTTGGCCTTCGACTTGCCGACATTCATCAGCCCGCCAAAACCCTGCTTGGCGGCAAAGCCACGGAAAAAAAGCATCCACAGGCCGAAGAACACCGCCATGGGCACGATCCACGACAACAGCGTGGTGAACCAGTTGGTGTCGGAGATGCCGGTCACCTGCTTGACGCCGGCCTTTTCCAGCGCGGCGGCGAACTCCGGGTCGACCCGGCGGGTGTAGAAATAGCCCTTGCCGTTGTGCGCGTCGGTGTACTTGCCCTGGATCTGGTCCTGGCTCACCGACACCTCGGCGACTTTCTTCTCGTTCAGGTAGCTGGTGAATTCGCTGTAGGAAATCTGCTCGATCGAGCGCGAGCCCATCCACATCTGGAACAGGGTGATCGCCAGGAACGCGATCACCAGATAGCCGAAATTGAACTGGTGCTTCTTGTTTATGTCGAAACCGGCAGGCATGGGGGCATCATCCTCGGCAAGCAGTAGGCTCACCCGAGTATTTAGGCGCGGCGATGCTTGAGCGCAAACGGTTTGGCCTAAAGGTCAGTTCATGTACCAGCCATGGCTGACCACCAGCGACTGGCCGGTCAGCGCGTTGGTGGGGAAGGCGGCGAACACCCAGGCGATCTCGGCCACGTCCTCGATGGTGGTGAATTCCTTGTCCACCGTCTCGCCCAGCATGATCTTGTCCACCACTTCCTTTTCGGAAATGCCGAGCTCGGCGGCCTGCTCGGGGATCTGCTTTTCAACCAGCGGCGTCTTGACGAAGCCGGGGCAGATGACGTTGGCCCTGACGCCGTGCGCGGCGCCTTCCTTGGAGATGACGCGGGCAAGGCCCAAAAGCCCGTGCTTGGCGGTCACGTAGGCCGACTTCAGCGGCGAGGCTTCCTTGGAATGCACCGAGCCCATGAAGATGATGCTCCCTGAGCCCTTCTTGTACATGTGGGGAATGCAGGCCTTGGAGGTGAGGAAGGCCCCGTCGAGATGGATGGCGAGCAGCTTCTTCCATTCCGGGAAGGGAAAATTCTCGATCTCGTGCACGATCTGGATGCCGGCATTGGAGACCAGCACGTCGACGCCGCCCCAGGTGTCCACCACCTTTTGAACGCCGGCGTTCACCTGCGCTTCGTCGGTGACGTTCATCTCGATGCCGATGGCCTTGCCCGGTCCCGCCTTGGTCAGTTCATTGGCGGTTGCCTCGGCATCGGCGATCCTGAGATCGGCGATCGCCACCCTGGCGCCGTCGGCCACGTAGCGCCGCGCGATGCCCTCGCCGATGCCGCGGGCGGCACCGGTAATGATGCAGACTTTATCCTTGAGGTTCATTGTTTCCGTCCTTTCATTTGCTGCGTCCCAGCGACCACATTTCGCCTAGCCCGGACCCCGTGGCGTAGTGATGGATGATGCCGAGCCCGGCATGCCCGATGAGGTAGAACCAGGCGACGTTGGCGAAAACCCCGTGCGTGAACAGCATGAGCTGGAAGAAGAACACGTCCTTGAGGCCTTCATAGGCGCCGTAGAAATAGAGGCTGCCGGTCGCGGCAAGCAGCGTCATCAGCAGGAGGCCGAGGCCATGCACGGCCGAGGCGAGGGGCGCTTCGCCCTCGTGCTCCGGCAGGCTGAGCGCCATCAGCGCCACCACGTGATCGACGATGTCGTCCCACAAGGGCGATGAGGCGGCGGTCGGAGAACCAGGGAAACAGCAGCCCCAGCCTGGTGCCCCGGCGCCGCAGCACGAGCACCAGCCAGAAGACGAGCGCCAGGCCCATGCTGGCGAGACCGGCATATTCGTGGGTGACGAAGAGCCAGTCGCCGGGCTGGCCATTGCGCGGGTGGTGCATGAAATTGCTGGTGAACAACTGCACGATGATGGCGACGGCAAACGCGGCATGGATGAGGCGCGTCGCCAGGTTGTGGCGGGAAAAGGAATATCCGTTCGAGTTCATGGTCACTTGCTTTTCTGTTGGTTGGCGTCGGTAGGCGGCCTCAGGCGAGATAGTCATGCACCACCTCCCCGAGGCCGAGGGTGAGGTCGGTGAGGATGTGGACGGCCGAGACCACTTCGCGCACCGGCAGCTCGGCCACCGGCGCCAGCGCATGGTCGGCAAGTTCGAGCCCGGCGGGGCCTTCCCAGGCGCCCTTCACCGTGAGCTCGGTGAGGTAGTAGCGCACCAGCTCGCAGATGCGCGGGCTGCAGTCGACATCGGGGATGATCTTCAACAGGAAGCTCGGCGCCTCGAAGCGCCTTCAGCACCGCGTCGTGGTCGAGGCTCTTGTACTTGTAGCCCATGGTGCCGGTGGCGACGCGCACCGAGCCGACATCGAGGGTGCCGATAAGGGTGTCCTTTTCCACCCTGAGCGCAGGGCTCGGCGAGCTTTTTCGGAAAGCCCCAGATCTCGCGGCCCCCGGCGATGGGCGAGCCGTCGTTGAGATACATGGCGTGCACATAGCCGCCCTTCTGGCCCTTGTAGGAGACCGGGATCACCTGGCCCGATTCGAAATAGGCGCCGAACCCGGTCGAATTGGGCATGGCGATGAACTCGTACTTGACCAAGGGCTCCGTCACTTCCAGGGGCTCCGGCACGACGGCCTTCAGACGCGTCCATGTCGGTGCGATAGGTGACGACGAGGAACTCGCGGTCGATGAAGCGGTAAGGCCCGCGCGGATAGGCCGGGTTGGTGAGCGGCATGGCAAAGGCCGAGCGGGCGACGCTTTTCGCGTCCATCTTCTTTCTCCTCTTTCAGTAATTGCCGTCGCGGGTGAGATCGAGCACGGTGACGCCTTCTTCCGGCCGGTGGCGGGTGCGCCAGTCCTTGTGGCGCAGGGTGCGGTTCACATCGTCCATGCCGGCCTGCCAGTGCTCCTCCACCGAGGCGCGCGAGAACTCGTAATCCTTGGAGGTGCGCTCATAGGCGGCGCCGCGGTGGATGAGGTGGACGATAGTGATGGCGGCATCGCACCCGCAGCCTTCGAGCAAGCGCGCATCGGGATCGGCCTTGAGCGCGTCCGGCAGCTTGGCACAGAGCCGGCGGGCGGCGCGGCGCAGGGTCTGCATCTCGCGAAAGCGGTCGGTGTTGAGCCGGGTGCGCGAGGAAAAGCGGATGTCCTTCATGCGCTGCTCGACGTCCCAGAAGGCGGGCGGCACCTGGCCGCGGGCGCTGAACAGGTCGATCTGAAAGAGGCACATGTCCTCGCGCGGGCCGCCGTCGTCGAGCACGTATTGCAAGGGCGTGTTGGAGACGAGCCCGCCATCCCAGTAGAGCTGGCCGTCGATCTCCACCGGCGGGAAGCCGGGCGGCAGCGCGCCGGAGGCCATGATGTGCTCAGGCCCCAGCCGCATGCTCGGCGGTGTCGAAATAGATGAAGTTGCCGCTCGACACATTGACCGCCCCGACGCTCAGGCGCACCGGCTCGCGGTTGAGGACGTCGAAATCGATGAGCTCCTCCAGCGACTGGCGCAAGGGCTCGGTGTCGTAGACCGACAACGCTCCCTCCGCGCCCGGCGGCGTGCAGATAGGGCGCCGGCAGGCGCGGGGTGAAGAAGCCCGGAACGCCGAAAGCGGCGGTGATGGCGGCGCTCGTCTCGTTGAACAGGGTGCGGGCATGGTTGCCGGGCAGCACCGGCGGTGCCGTGAGGCGGGAGGAGACCAGCTTCCAGAAGGCGCGCAGCCGTTCCATGCGCTTGCCCTTTTCGTTGCCGGCGATGATGGCGGCGTTGATGGCGCCGATGGAGATGCCCGCCACCCAGTCGGGAACGATGTCGTGGGCGGCCAGCGCTTCGTAGGCGCCGGCCTGATAGGCGCCCAGCGCCCCGCCGCCCTGGAGGACCAGGACGGTCTTTTCCGTGTTTGTACGCTCGTTCATGGCTGAATGGCTTTCTTGGGCGCTGAAAGCACTGGCCCATACATGCTGACGTGAGATTACAGGTGCCTGATGACGGCATTAAATCTTGGTAAGGGGCCGACCGGCCCCGAGAACCGTTCCTTCATAGATAGGCAATGTGTCGGTCTTTTGCACTGCAACATAATGCAGCGCCGCCCAACCCTCTCGACCGCTTCACGGCAAAGCGATAAGGCACGGGCTGCAAATTCGCTTTCGGAGTGGATCATGGCGGATGCACGGGCGGTCGAGCGGGGCGCCGGGCCGCTCGCTTACGGCCTTATCGGTTTCATGGGCCTTATCTGGGGCCTGGCGGTATCGCTGTCGAAAATCGCCGGGCTCGCCGGCGGCCACCCGGTAGGGCTGGCGCAATGGCAGGTGATCGTTGCCGGCAGTCTTCTGCTGATCGCCTGCATCGTCACCGCAAAACTGCCTCCTCTGCGACTCGATGTCGCACGCTTCGGGCTCATTTGCGGCGCGGCGGGCGTGGCGTTCCCGGCCATGGCGCTGTTTACCTCGGCGCTGCACCTGCCGGCCGGCATTGTCGCCATCGCCTTTGCCTCCATGCCGCTCTTCACCTACCTGATGGCGGTGATCTTCCGCATCGAGGAGGGCACCGCCCGGCGCCTGTCGGGGGTGCTGTTGGGGCTTGCCGCCATGGCGCTCCTCATCGTGCCCAGGGGAGCGCTGCCCGAGCCCGGCATGGCGCCCTGGGTGCTGCTGTCGCTGGCGGCGAGCGTTTCCATGTCGTTCGAGAACTTTTATGCCGCCGGCTACCGCCCTGAAGGCGTCGGCTCGCTGCAATTGAGCTGCGCCCGGCAATGGGGCGCCGCGCTCTTGCTCACGCCGCTGGCGCTGGCGACAGGCACGGCCGTGCCGCTCGATGCCGGCTGGGGGACGATCCAGTGGGCCGCCACCGGCACCGGCATCATCTCGGGCATCGCCTACACCTGCCTGCTCTACGTCATCCGCACCTCCGGCCCGATCTTCGCCACCCAGTCGAGCTACGTCATCACGCTCGCCGGTGTCGGCTGGGGCATGCTGCTGTTCGGCGAGCACCATTCGCTCTACATCTGGCTGGCGCTGGCTCTGACGCTCGTGGCCATCGCCCTGGTCAAGCCCCGCACCCCGCGCGCCACCGGGCTCGTTGCCCATGCACGCAAGGAGGAACTCGGGCTGGAGAGCCCGGTGGACAAGACCTGACACCACGCGCCCGCCATTGACGCTGTCGCGTGCAGCGTTCAGCCAGCCGGCATCACAAGGACGCAGGGTTTGATTTGCGTCAACGCCAGCAACCGCCTTTGCCGCTAGATTTGCAAAAAGAAAGGTTGCGTCCTTGGCAACGCCGCGATCAGGTGACGTTCACATGGCGACAGACGCAGCAACCATTGCCCGGCGCGGATTGCGCTCTCGATATGAAGCCGCACTCGTGGCAAGCGGACTTGTCGACGATGTCACGGACCTGCTGGCGCTCGATCCTCGCCCGCGAAGATTTTCCGAGGGCGACTTCGTCTGCAAGCATGGCGACGATGCGGAAGCGTTGTGGGTCATTGTCCTCGGTTCGGTTTCAGTGCGAGAGGGCCAACGCACGCTGTTCATGCGCCGCGAAAACGAGGTCGTGGGGGAGCAGAACATTCTCGGCAACGGCTGCCGGCGCTGGTACGACCTGGTGGTGAGCGAGAACCAGGTCGAAGTGCTCGAGATCGACAAGCGCAAGATCGAGCAACACCCGCAAGCCGGCATCGTCTGGCGGAATATCGCGAAAATCATATCCCTCAAGTTGCGCGACGCGAGCAACAAGACGTCGACGCTGAGCCTGCAACTCGCGGACGACTCCCACATTCTGCATGCCTATACGAATGAATATGCATTGGGTCGCAGGCTGCAATCGGGCGGCGAAAACCGCACCGATTACCGTGTCCACCGCGCAATAATCTGGTTTTCCGACGTGGTGGATTTCAGCGTCCACGCGGTGCAGATGCCGCCACGCAGAACCGCCGACATCGTGCAAAGGTTCTTCAATGCCCAGTCGACGCCGATTGCAGCACATGGTGGACACATCGACAAGTTCATCGGCGACGGTATGATGGCGTTCTGGGTTCTGTCCGACACCGAGCCCGCCGATCCGAAGTGCCTGCAGGCGCTCAGGGCGGCGGAAGAGGCAGTCGATGCGGTTCGCCTGATCCGCATTGGCGATCAATCGCTGCATCTGCGCATCGGCCTGCATATCGGCATGGTTTTGAGCGGCGATTTCGGCTCGACCACCCGCCATCAATTCACGCTGATCGGACCGGAAGTGAACAAGGCCGCGCGCCTCGAACAGATTCACCGTGAAGACGTCCTGCAGGGATTTACCGAACTCGGGGAGATCCGATTGAGCGGCGAGTTCCGCCAGGAGTTGAGCGAGCCCGTCAGGAAGCGATACGGGAAAACTGTAACGGCCAAGGCAAAGAACATCGGCGAGATCACGCTGTATTGCCAGCCCCTCCGCTAGCTCCGCAAACTGCCGCCCGCCGCCTTTTTCCACGCCCGCCATGGTGAGGTTGGGCAAGAGCGAGGGCCGCATGTCGGACAGTTCCGACGAGATCGGGTTGGCAAGCTTTACCGCCGGATGGCCGCCGCCGAACATGTCGGCCTGCTCGGCGGTGAGGAACGACCATGTCACCGCCTCGTTGAGCCCGCGCCCAACGCGCCAGCGGCCTCGTCGCCCATGCGCGCAAGGATGAACTGGCGTGAAGCCAGGCGTTGCCACTGGCCGACAGCCGTGCGCGCGCACCCTCATTGGCCTTGGGTGACAACGCGGGTTGAAACTGATAGTCTTACGTCGCGTAAATTGTCAGTTCCCGCTTCACCTCTTGAAGCTACCGAAGCGTCGAGATCGGAAGGCCGATCCAAGAGTTTGATCCACGCTTGCCGAGTCTTTGCGCCGCACCGCGCGTAATCCGCACCGGCGTAGCGGCCCCGGCAGGCGGGCGACTGAAACATGTCATGCGCGGCAATTGTCGCAATGGAGGAGATGATGAAACTCGGCAAAGGCGAACACATCGCCGCTGCATGCTTGCTTATCGGACTATGGGCAGGACCTGCCGCAGCGGCTTCCCGAGATGGCAATGCATTGAGCAACCAATGCCAGGTTGACAGCAATCTCGCGGTTATCGCGTGCCATATTTACATCCACGCCGTTCTGGATGTACTCGATGAAAACGCGATCCACGGTTATCGCGTTTGTGTCCCCGAAAACACGGATATCGATCAGTCGGTCAAGGTCTTCATCGACTGGCTGAACCAGCACGCTGATGTCGGGCAGCAACCCGCTTCGGACCTTGTCGCCCACGCCCTTTGGGAGACATACCCTTGCAAATAGCGCGGGCTAGCTCCTGAGCGTCCCGCCCGTTGCCTTTTCCACGCCCGCCACGATCTTCGCCGACACCGCCTCGATGTCCTGATCGGTGAGCGTCTTCTCGCGCGGTTGCAGCACCACCTCGATGGCGAGCGATTTCCTGCCCTCGCCCAGTGCCCCGTCGGAAAACAGATCGAACACCGAGACATCGGCAATCAGCGCCTTGTCGGCTCCTTTGGCCGCCCGCACCACCTTGTCGGCGGCAACATCCTCGCCCAGCACGAAGGCGAAGTCGCGCCTGACGGGGAGAAGCTGCGCTGCATCGAGGGCCGGGCGGGTGGCCGATTTCGACTTCGGCTCGGGGATGGTGTCGATGACGATCTCGAAGGCCACGATCGGCCCCTTCACGTCCATCTTGTCGAGCACGCCGGGATGCACCTCGCCGAACCAGCCGAGCTGGTTCTTCGGGCCCGAGCTGGATGGTGCCGACGCGGCCCGGATGGAACCAGTCGGGGCCGCCCTTGCACGACCTGCAGGCTGTGCACCGGCGCGCCGGCCGCCGCCAGCACCGCCATGGCGTCGGCCTTGGCATCGAAAAGATCGACGGAGCGTGCCGCGCCTGAC
>CAVYOQ010000032.1:0-43483 GCA_963770075.1 uncultured Alphaproteobacteria bacterium | reverse complement strand
GCTGTCGCGGCTGAAGCAGGCGTTCCCCGGTGTGCCCATCGGCGCCTTCACCGCCACGGCGGACGAGGTGACGCGCAACGATATCGTTGCCAAGCTGTTCGGCGGGGCGCGGCCGATATGCATGTGCACGGTTTCGACCGGCCCAATATCCGCCTTGGCGTCGAGCCGAAACATCCAAGCCGGCGCACCAGCTCCGTCCTTTCTCGAACGCCATCAGGGGATGAGCGGCATCGTCTATTGCCTGTCGCGCCGCAAGACCGAGGAGACGGCGGCGATGCTGGCGGCCGAGGGCATCCGCGCGCTGCCTATCACGCCGGGCTGTCGAAGGAGATGCGCGACGAGAACCAGAACCTGTTCATGAGCGAGCGCGGCGTCGTCATGGTGGCGACCATCGCCTTCGGCATGGGCATCGACAAGCCGGACGTGCGCTTCGTGTTCCATGCCGATCTGCCGGGCAGCGTGGAAGCCTATTACCAGGAGTTCGGGCGCGCCGGGCGCGACGGGGAGCCGGCCGAGGCGATGATGCTCTTCGGCCTCGGCGATATCGGCATGCGCCGGCGCTTCATCGATCAGGAAGCCTCAAGCGATGAGCGCAAGCGGCGCGAGCATAGAAGCTCGACGCGCTGGTCGCCTATTGCGAGGCGCCGGAATGCCGGCGCCAGGCGCTGCTCGCCTATTTTGGGGAACCTTCTGACCCATGCGGCAATTGCGATGTGTGCCTGTCGCGGTGGAAGCGGTGGACGGGACGCCGAGGCGCGGGTGATCCTGGACATGGCGGTGGCGACCGGCGAGCGCTATGGCGCGGCCCATCTCATCGACTGCCTGCGCGGGACGGCGACGGAGAAAGTGACGAAGGCCCGGCACGACCGGCTGCACGGTTTCGGGGCGCTGGCGGCACTGTCGCGGCCGGCCTCGCAGTCGCTCATCCGGCAACTGGTGGCGGCCGGGTTTCTCACGCTCGACATCGCCGGCTTCGGCGGTTTGCGGCTGACGGCGAAGGGCCGGGCGCTCATCGTCGGCGAGGGGACGTTCCGCTATCGCCCCGAAACGCTGTCGCGCAAGTCCCGGAAGGAGAAGAAGCAGGCGGCCGCGGCCGAAGCGGCCGACATCCATCCGGCCGACATGGCGCTGCTCGATCGGCTGAAGGCCTTGCGCCTGAAGCTGGCGCGTGAGCGTGGCGTGCCGGCCTATGTGATCTTTTCCGACCGGTCGCTGATCGACATGGCGGCGCGACGGCCCGGGAGCGTGCGCGAATTCGCCGAGGTGCACGGTGTGGGCGAGGTGAAGTTGAAGGAGTTCGGTGCCCAGTTTCTTGAGGCGATTGCCGAGTGACGAACCTTCCTCTGAGCTTCATCGTCAATCCCGCGCAGGCGGGAATACAATGGCCCATCAGCGAGTTGCAGCGCCAATGGATACCCGCTTTCGCGGGCATGACGGAGGAGTGCGCACGCTACGCCCGCTTGCAGATGAACCACGGGTTGAGCTCGTGCACGGCGGAGTTGGCGAGGAAGCTTGTCATCGCATCAGGGCTCGCCTTGACCGTGGCGCCGGTTGCGTCTTCACGGCCCATGACGTCGAAGAAGCGCACGGCATATTTTTTCATGGCCGCGGCTGAAAGCGCCTTGTCGTCTCGCTTGGGGTAAAAGGCGCGGAAACCGGTAGCGCCCATTGGCTCGCCATAGGCGTAATAGAAGATGCCGGGGTACTCGTCGTCGGCGAGCTGCAGGAGATAGCGCCCGCCTTCGAGCTTTTTCAGCTTGACGGTACCGGCGACGTCGGTAGCGGCGAAGCGGTAGGCGCCGAGGTCGGCCTCGGTAATGGTCAGATCGAAGGCATCCTGGTTGTCGATCAGCAGGCGGCAGGCATGGACGCCGGCGATGTCGGCCTTCTCGCCCTTGTCGATGAGCGCGACGTCGGTCTCGTAGCAGCCGGCAAGCATGAGGGCGATCAGGGGTGTGAGCAGAGCCAAATGCCGCCATGCCAGCTCTGGCTTGTGCATGTTCCCCTCCGCCGACGCTGCTTGCGACGGTGAGACTAGCACGAAAGCCGCCCGGTAGGTGAAGGCCTCAGGCCTCGATCCACAGGTGACCGGGCTTGCGGTGGGCAAAGCCGTTGGCGAAGGGCGCGGCGATGCCGAGGCCGGACAACTGGTCGAGCGCCTCGGCCGGCGTGATCGCGTGGTCGAGCAGGTCGCGATAGGTCCGCGCTACCATCACCATGTCGCAAGTGTGCGGCGACAGGCGCAAGGCGCTGACGCCGGCCTCGACAAGCTGCGGCAATTCGCCGAGCAGTGCCAGATAGTCGTGCGACAGGGTCTGGATGCCGTTGACGGCGAGGAATTTCTGGTCGGAGAGCGTTTGCAGCGCCAGGCCGTCGGGGTCTTCTTCGCACACGAACTGGCAACTGTCCTTGGTGCGGCCATGCGCGCGGGCATGATAGCAGCGCGCCGACAACGCCAGCGGCTGGCGGCCGAAAACCTGGGTTTCCAGGCCAACGCAGAGCTGTCGGGCGGCTGCGCCCATGGCCGCCAGCGACGCAAGCGGCAATTCGCCGGGCAGGCAGAAGCTGACGGCGCCACGCCGGGCGAGCACGGCCAATGTGTCCTCGTTGTAGACATTGACGAAGGGCCCGATGTGGTGCGGCCGGCCCGCCAGGTGCCACAGAGCCGAGCCGTCATTTGCCTCGATGAGGGTGTCGGGCAAGCTGCACGTTGATTCGACCTGCCTGCGGTCCAGGGGCAGCATCACTTCGGAAAGCGTTGAAAAGACAACAGTCTTTCCAGTCGACCGAAGCCGTTCTGCGACCTCCTGATAGAGCGGTTCGAAGAACACCGCGCGCTTGGAACACACCACCTCGCCGACATAGACGGTGGCAACCGGCGCCTCGTCGGCGATGCGGAAATAGAAGTCGCGCCAGCGATCGGGCTTCCAGTTGAACAGCACCGGGCCAAGCGTCAGTTCGGCTTTGGATGTCGTCATCGCCATGTCTTGCTCCGGAAAGCCCCTTGCGTCTGCTTGTGGCCCTCGGTGAGCGCCAGAAGGTCAGCGAGGGCGGGATCGCGCCCGGCCAGCACGTCGTCGACGGCGGCCCGGAAGGCCGAGACCACCGCCTTCACATAGGCGCGACTGCGCTGCCGGCCCTCGATTTTCAGGGCGGTGACGCCGGCCCGCATCAGGTCGGGCAGGAGCCCTGAGAGGTTGAGGCTGACCGGCTCCTCGAAGGCGTAATAGGCATCGGGTCTGCCCGCCACCCGGTAACGGCCCTTGCAGATGGTGGGATAGCCGGCGTTTTCGCCGCAGGAAAAGCAGTCGATCACATAGGGGCCCAGACGGGTGGTGAGGTTGCCGTCTGCATCCTCGTCGTAATGCACATTGGCCGCCGGCGAGCACACCCCGTCCATGTTGGTGGAAAGGCCGGTGGCATAGTTGGAGAGCGCGCAGCGGCCTTCCGCCATCATGCCGATATTGCCGAAAACGAAAGCCTCGATCTCGCAGTCGATCTGGTCATGCACCGCCTTGATCTCGGCAACCGTGAGGATGCGCGGCAAGACCACGCGGGCGATGCCGAATTCGCGCACATGGAACCTGATCGCCTCGGGCGAGGAGGCGCCGGCCTGCACCGAGAGATGCAGGCGCTGTTCCGGATGGGTACGTGCCGCATAGTCGGCCACCCCCATATCGGCGACGATGATGGTATCGACGCCGAGTGCCACCCCGGTGTCGATGGCCTGTTTCCACAAGCCTGTCTCGCCGGCCGGCGGAAAGGTGTTGGCGGCCAGCAGCACCTTGGCGCCGCGCTCATGTGCGTAGGCGACAGCACCTTGCAGTTCCTCGGGCGTGAAATTGAGGCCGGGGAAGTTGCGGGCGTTGGTGGCGTTGCGAAAGCCGCAATAGACGGCATCGGCGCCGGCATCGACGGCGGTGCGCAGGCCGGCGGGGGTGCCGGCGGGGCAGACCAGTTC
Organism: uncultured Alphaproteobacteria bacterium; assembly: GCA_963770075.1. Classification (GTDB taxonomy): domain Bacteria; phylum Pseudomonadota; class Alphaproteobacteria; order Rhizobiales; family Aestuariivirgaceae; genus CAVVDT01. The sequence goes on along the minus strand of CAVYOQ010000032.1, from coordinate 39,522 downwards.
GGGGCGGCTGAATTCAGACGCTGTCATGGCGGGCTCTCCGGGAAAAGGCGCGCAGCAGGCCGACAGCGAAGCCGGCAGCCGGGGACAAGGGCCCGAAGGCCGCCGCGCCGGTATCGAGCACGCTGCCGTCGATGTCGTCGAGGGCGTTGCGCAGGGCGACCACCGCCTCGGTGTCGCCGCTTACATGCAGCTCGCGGGTGAAGAACAGGGCATCGCCGTCTAGCGTGCCGTCGACCATGTCGAAGAGGTTGAGGAAGGTGCCGGCGATGGCCGCGTCATGGGCGGGCAGGGGGTCGCGGTGGCAGGCGGTGAGACGCGGGACGGCGGGTTCGAGCAGCAGCACGAAGGGCATGTTCAGCGGATCGATGAGAAAGCGCTTGGCAGCGCTCGCGCCGAGGCGGGAAAACAGCTCGGGCTCGTTCTTCGCCACCTGTTCGACCAGCCGCCTGAGCAGCGGTTGCAGGAAGAAGAGTGGTGGGGCGGGAAATCCCTGGCGAGGCTTGGCTGCGCCCGCCTCATCGCCAGTTGCGAATTGTTCCCGTTCTAGAGAAATGTCGGTCTTCATAAGAGTTTATAGGCAACGGCGACAGGGTCGGCCTTGACATCGATCAAATTGCGCGCGGGCGGTCAGCCGGTTGCGGCGTGCTCGTAGATGTCTTCTTCCTGGGCGTTGTGGATACGCACCAGTGCTTCGATCGATTCGATGGCGCGCTGGGCATCGCGGACGAGATAGCGGTCGGCATCGGCCGGCTTGAGACCCTCGGCCAGGCGCGCGAGCAGACGGGCGATGTGCATGATCTCGCGGTGCGCCCGGCTCATGGCGCCGAGGCCGTGGTTGTCGCCGAGAAATTTGCCCAGGCGGGGATAGACCTCGCTTTCATCGCTCGCCTCATGGGTCAGGATACTGCGGGCCACGATCCCGTCCGCCTCGACGATGAGGGCAACGGCGGCCTTGGACTCGGCATCGTCGAGGGCGTCGGCGATCTCGCGCAGACGGTCGAGTGCCGGCTCCATCGCCTCGTGCTCCTGACGGAGCGCAAGAGCGGTCTCTGCCGGCATGGCGGCGCGGCCGAACCGGTAAGCGGGCCTGAGCGCCCTCAAGGCGTTGATGATGACGGCGACGTCGATCACCTCCTGCAACAGGGCGCCCGCCACCGGCGGCAGCCAGCCGGCCGCGGCAAAGCCCATGGCGATGGCGGAGAGCACCATGCCGGCGAGGATGCTCTGCAAGGCAATGGCGCGGGTGCGGCGGGCGATGATGACGGCATCGGACACGCGGTCGAGACGGTCGACGAGGATGACGACATCGGCGGCCTCGGAAGACGCACTCGCCCCGCGCGCGCCCATAGCGACGCCGACGCTGGCGGCGGCCAGCGCCGGGGCGTCGTTTATGCCGTCGCCCACCATGATGGTGGGATGGAGATGCTCTTCCGTCCGCACCGCGTCCACCTTGTCGCTGGGCACGCGGTCGGCCAGCACGGCGTCGATATCGAGCGCGGCGCCGATGGTCTCGGCGGCATCGGCGCGGTCGCCCGTCACCATGACGATGCGATCGATGCCGGCCGTCCTCAGCGACTGTACGGCGCGCGGCGTCTCGCGGCGCAGCTCATCGCCGAGCAGCAGGGCCCCGACGGTCACCTCATCGACCGCCACGAACACCGCCAGCGCCGAACGCCACGCCGCCCGGCGCAAGGCGCGTTGCGCCCAGTCCTCCGGCTTCCTCGATCCGTAAACCAGGGCCATGGCGCCGATGCGCAGCTTCTTGCCTTCGACCGTGCCTTCGATTCCCGATCCCATGACCTCGCGCATGTCGGAGGGAACGGTGAGCGAAAGGTCGCGGGCGTTCGCCGCCTCGACGATGGCGGCGGCCACCACGTTGTGCGAGGCGAGCTCCAGCGAGGCGGCCAACCGCAGGACCTCGTCGGGGTGCACGCCCGGCGCCGTCTCGATGGCGATGAGGCGGGCGCCGCCGACGGTGAGGGTGCCGGTCTTGTCGAACATCACGGTCGTGGCACGCGCCAGTGCCTCCAGCGGCCCGCCGCCCTTGATGAGGATGCCACGCGCCGCTGCCTGCGACACCCCGGCGATGAAGGCGACGGGGGCGGCGAGGATGAGCGGGCAGGGGGTCGCCACCACCAGCACCGCCAGACCCCTGATGGGATCGCCGGACAAGAGCCATGCAGCGGCCGCCACGATAAGGCTGACGGGCAGCAGGATGAGGCCATAGCGGTCGGCGAGGCGGATGAAGGGCGCGCGTACCGTCCTTGCCTCGCCCACCAGGCGTATGATGCCGGCGTAGGTGCTTTCACCGGATGTCGCCGTGGCGGCGAGCTCAAAAGTCTCGCCGGCGTTGATGGTGCCGCTGCGTGCCACCTCGCCCATGCGCCTCGTTACCGGCACGGGCTCGCCTGTGAGGGCAGCCTCGTCGATGAGGGCGGCTTCGGAGACAATGGTGCCATCGACCGGGATCACCTCGCCGGCGCGCACCATGAGGCGGTTGCCGGGGGCCACCGCCTCCACCGCCACGTCGGTGACGCTGCCGTCCTCAATGCGGTGCGCGGTGCGCGGGGCGCGGTCGATGAGGGATTTGAGGTTGCGCTCGGCGCGGGCGACGGCGAAATCCTCAAGCGCGTTGCCGCCGGCATACATCACCGCCACCACGGCGGCGGCGAGCTCCTGGCCCAGGAGGAGGGCGGCGGTCATGGAGACGAAGGCGACCGCATCGACCCCCATGCTTCCGGACATGAGGTCGCGCGCCATGGCAAAGGCAAGCCCGGCCACCACCGGCACGGTACCCGCCGCCCACAGCCATGCCGCCACATCGGCGCGCCCGATGCCCCAGGCGAAAAGGCCCGCCGCCAGCCCGGCAAGGGCGATGACGATGAGCGCGCGCTTGAACAGGCGTTCCTGACCGGGCGACATACGGGGTTCCTCTCCAGCCTTACGATATAGCGCAAGTCACCCTGTCGGCCATGGGACTTGCGGTGGGGCCGGAATGAAGCAGCCCCCGCCCTCGGGGGGAGGGGCGGGGGCTGCGAAGTGCTTTCCGGAGAGAGGGGGACCCGGAAAGCTGGGGGTTACTGCTGCGGCTGCGGGGCCGGGGCGTTGTTATTGTCGTCGTCGTCGCTGTCGTGATCCATCATCGGCATTTGATTGCCGTCCATGCGTCCGCGCCACATGCCCTGGGGCCCGCGGCGCTGCTCGCGAAAGGCTTTTATGTCGTCGCGCGACAGGACATTGTCATTGTTCTGGTCGAGCTTTTCGACGATGTGGGCCAGCGGTGCCTGATATTCCTTCTCGGTGATGGCGCCGGCGCCTTCGACATCGAGGTGCTGGAAGGAGCGCACCATCTCGCGGTGATGCACGGCCAGCCACAGGTTCTGGTATTCGTCGATTGAGAGCTTGCCGTCATTGTTGGTGTCATACTTCTTGAACATGTCGGCGCGGTTGGTGTCGATCTCGGCTTGCGTGATCTTGCCGTCGCCATTGGTGTCGTAGCGGTCGGCGAAGGCGCGGACGCGCTTTGCCATGTGGTGCCGGCCGCGCTCGCCCCAACCCATCATGCCGGGTCCGCGCTGGCCCATCATGCCGGGTCCGCGCATGCCCATCATGCCGGGTCCGCGCTGGCCCATCATGCCGGGGCCACGCTGGCCCATCATGCCGTGTGGGCAATTCATCATGGCGTTGCCGCGCCATCCGCCCATGTAGCCATAGGGATCGGCGCTGGCTGTGCCGGCGGTGGCGAGCGTAGCCGCAACGGCAGCAGCGATGAGGACTTTGGTTCGGGTTTGCATCAAAAACTCCTTAGATTTGCATATCGATGTCCGTAAGACGTCCGACAAGGGGCGTATCCGTCGTCTGGGTGCATTAAATTTCGGTCATGTGGGAAGGAAAGCTCAGGCCGCCTGCGAGAGCCGGGCAGTGCGCGGGTAAACTTCCAGGCGCGGAACCCAGCCGCGCGCCAGGGCGCGCTGCATGCCGGTCCAGTACCCGGTGGTGAGGAGATCGCCGTGGCGCTGGCGGAAGAAGGCGCGCAAGGACCGGTCCTCTATCATCAGGCCCGGCTCCAGTTCCTCGGGCAGGAAGATGGTGCCCTTTTCGAAGAACCAGTCGGGGACTGTCTCCTCGCCCTCGATGCGGCCCGCATTGGTGCGCACCTTGACGTCCGATAGCGGCTCGATGGCGTCGTAGTCGAACAAAAAGACCTTGCCGTAGCGCGAAACGCCGTAATTGCGCGCATCGAGATCGCGGTTGAAGATGCCGGCCGCGGCGTTGTTCTTGATGCACTGGCCGAGATTGTCGATGGCGGCGACGCGGTCAGCCTCCGAGGCAGTTTCGAGGTAGAGCGGCAGCGGCACCATTTTCGGCTGCACGATGAGATGGCGGAAATTGACCTTGTCGCCGTCGATGGCGACCGTCTCGCTCGCCGTCGTCACCAGTTCCATCAGCAGGTCGGAGTCGAACCATACGGCATCGAGATCGATGCGCGAAAAGATCATGTTGTCGAGCATCGAGCCGGTGCGGTTGATCTCGTGCACCTGCCGGTACTTGGCGATCACCGCCTCGATACCGGGAAATTCGCCCCATTTGTAATGGCTGGTGGGCTTGTCGCGGATCACCTTCAGCACATAGGCCGAGCCGGGAGCGGAAAAGCCGATGGCGACCGAGCCACGATAGCCCGCCGCCGTCTCGAAGCGGCGATCATGATTGCCGATCTCGCGGGCAAGCTCATCGAGTACCGCCACCTTGCCGAGATGGTTGTAGCCGATGGTGGAGTAATGCAGGCCGAGCGACCGGCCCGGCATGATCTCGTGCAGGAAGGCGCACAGTTCGTGGTAGCGAGGCTGGGTGACGTGGAAATTGGCGAGAGTGGAGGAAAAGATGTTGTGGAGGTCGGCCTCCGACATCAAGACCGCGTCGATGGTGATGCCGTCGCGCCCGTTCTCCAGCGCCAGCGCCAGGGGGCGGGCATCAGCGCCCTCGACATGCATGCGCCCCACGAGATAGGCGCCGCGATTGCGCAAGAAAATGCCGTCGACCATCTCGATGCGTTCGATCTGGTGAGCGATGCCCTCCTCGATGCGCAAGGCCGCCTGCGCCGCCTCGCCGGCAAGGTCGCGGAAGGGGGCAGCGAAGCGGGCGGCCTTGAGGATTGCGACGATCACCTCAGCAAGGCGTCCACGGGCGCGGCGGTAATTGACCAGGATATCGCGCACCGGTCCGGCGCCGTGGGCGGCGCGGCCGAAGGAATAGGCAACCGGCGTCCATTCGTCGGCGAACATGACGCGGCGGGTGGAATGGAGGAAGGCGGTGGCGAGATCGTCCTCATAGCGCCCGGCTACCAGGCTCATATAGGTCTCGGCGATCTGCGACCACAATCGCGGATCATTGCGCAAGCCCGGCAGCGCCTGGCGCAGCAGCCCCGCCAGTTCGCCGATGGATTCGGTGTAATAGGCAAGCCGGCGCTGCGACAGGGCAACGGAGGTGGCGACGTCGCGCGCCTCGAACGCCGCCTTGGCCCTGGACGGCACGGCGCGGGAGTTGGCGTAGAACTGATCGAAGGCGGTGAGGATCATGCGCGCGGCCAGCATGATGCGGGCCGAGCGATGGCTCACCCGGCCGAGGACACCGGCATAATCGAAGTCTTCATTGGACGCGCTGGCGGACATGCAAACGATCATAGCCCAAGGCGTTCGGGCAGGACTATGATGATGATCAGCGGACAAGAACAACGAGGCCCCAAGACCATGAGTGAAGCGCCAAAGCCCACCTGCCAGATTTTTCAGGCGAAAGACACCTATGCCGGCAAGCAGGGCTTCAATTATTTCTCCGGCATCTCCGCCGAGAGCGCCGGGGCAAGCGGCATCTGCATGCACCTGCTCACCATCCCTCCGGGCGGCAAGGCCAAGGCGCACCTACACGAGGAGCATGAGACCGCCATCTACGTGCTGAGCGGCGAGGCCGAGATGTGGTACGGCGAGGGGTTGTCCGAGCACATGGTGGTGAAGGCCGGCGACATGCTCTACATCCCCGCCGGCACGCCGCACCTGCCGGCCAACCGCTCGGACAAGCCGGTGACGGCCGTTGTCGCCCGCACCGATCCGAACGAGCAGGAGAGCGTGAAGCTGCTGCCAGAGCTGGACGGGAAGGTGCCGGCGTGCCAACAAAATCAATAACCTAGAGATGATATTGCGCCACACCATCCATGCGCGAAAGGCGACCAAGGTAGCATATTGGTTAACAGACGTAGGCATCCCACCAGATCGAGACGCTCCAGTGGTGAGGCTAGGGCTTGATCCCGCAATGGGGAGCCCCTACCGCTGTGGCCCGCGAATGGAGGCAATCTCCGGCGGCAACTTCAATTCGATTGCTTGAAGAAATCTGGAGCGTGGTCGATATATGAGAAGGCGATGGTTGGACAGGGTGCTTCACGCGACGTTTAGCATTCCTTGCGACAAGATTACGAACTCGTTCTGGCGAAGCATTGAGGGTTGAGCTATTGGTAGGATAGGGTGGGATGTGATGTCAGCGCATCTCGTGACTGGTAAAATGATTGGTGCAGCATGCCGAAATTGAAAAGGACGGGCAAAGGCTCAACGAAAGGACAGGGCTCTGTAGTTAAGAAGACCAAAGGCAGCGCCAAATTTGTCATTCGCCAAGAGAGCACCAAGGGCGGCCGGGAAGTTTGGAGGGTGGCGGCGAATGGTCGCGTGGTCTCCTCAAGCAGTTCAGCCTCTTCAGTCGTCGTCATGAACGAGGCCATGGGTCTGTATTCGGATGCTTTGAAGCGCCTTGCCAAGCGGTAAGAGACACTACCGTTTGACGCTTGGAGACGCGTTGAGTGCGCATCAGCGCGCGCTGGACTTAGGTGGCGGCTTCGAGGGTATGCCCCAGCTAGATTTGGTGCAATCCGCGATCACACGCCCATATAATGGATATTACCGCCCAATCGCCATGAAGCTAGCTGCGTTAGCCCAATCGGTGGCGACAAACCACGGATTCCCCGATGGAAACAAGAGAACAACGATTATCCTTATCCACCTAGTCGTTTCCAAGAGCAATTACAGACTGCAGAAATTAGCGAACGATGTCGACCTTGGATCGGCATTGGAAGAGCTTGTTCTTAATATTGTGTGCCACAACATTGACTTCGGTGATATAGTTGCATGGTTCAAGTTTCGTTTACAGCGCATCTAGTTTTATTGTTCAACATCGGGGGGCGGTCACTGCGCAGTGCGCAGAGCACGCTCACGCCCGCACCTTCACTGATGTTGCATATTCCTGACGCCTCACCGGCCGCACTTGGGGCGGTCCGTCATCTGAGGCATCGGCAAGAGTGCCGCGAGGCTCGGATATGGAAGCCCGCGACGAGTGCGGGCATGACACGTTGAGGGGATCGGTTGGTCCACAGACCAATCCACCCCGCTTTCCGCACGAATGGCATTGCGCAAATGCCGGAAATCTGGCATATGGCTTTCTTATTGAATGAACATTCAATCAGAATCAAGAGAGACCCCATGCTCAATCCCTTGCACAACCAGTTCGACAGTGAGGCCCTGTGGCAGGCCGACCATGACCATTTCGTCCACCCGTGGACGCATTTCAATTCATTCCGCAAGGACGGCTCGCTGGTTCTCGCCAAGGGCGAGGGGGCCTATGTCACCGACATCAAGGGCAATCGTTATCTCGACGGCATCGGCGGCATGTGGTGCGTCAATGTCGGCTACGGGCGCAAGGAACTGGGCCGCGCCATGGCCGAGCAGGCCGAACAACTGGGCTATTGCAACACCTTCGTCGATGTCACCAACCCGCCGGCGGCCATGCTCTCAGCCAAGCTGGCCAGCCTTTCGCCGGGCTCGCTCAACCGGGTGATGTTCGCGCTGTCGGGCTCGGGGGCCAACGAGGGGGCGGTGCGGCTGGCCCACTATTATCATGGCCGCAAGGGCAACCTTAAGCGCCGCCATATCATCTCGCGCAAGAACTCCTATCACGGCTCGACCTTCCTCACCGCCTCAATAGGCAAGCGCGAGGGCGATACGCGCCCGGAATTCCAGTACCTCACCGACACCATTCACCATCTCTCGGCGCCCTATCCCTATCGCCGCCCCGAGGGCATGACGCTGGAGGCTTTTGCCGATTTTCTGGTGGATGAGTTCAAGGCCAAGATCGAAGAGGTGGGGCCGGAAAACATCGCCTGCTTCATCGCCGAGCCGATCCAGGGTTCCGGCGGCGTGGTCGTGCCGCCGCCCGGCTACCTCAAGCGCATTCACGCCTTGTGCAAGGCCAACGATATCCTGTTCATCGCCGATGAGGTGGTGTCGGCCTTCGGGCGGGTCGGCCACTGGTTTGCTTCCGAGGCCGAATTCGGCATCGTCCCCGACATCATCACCTGCGCCAAGGGCATCACCTCGGGGTATTTCCCCATGGGGGCGACGCTTTATTCCGAGGAGATCCACGAGGTGATCTCGCGGCCCGATCCCAACGGCTGGTTTACCCACGGCTTTACCTGCTCGGGGCATCCGGTTGGCTGCGCGGTGGCGCTGGAAAACATCGCCATCATCGAACGCGAGGACATATTAGGCAATGCCAGGCGGGTCGGCGATCATTTCGAGGAACGGCTGCGCGCCCTGTCGGATCTGCCGCTGGTGGGCGATGTGCGCGGACGGCGCTTCATGATGTGCGTGGAATACGTGGCCGACAAGAAAACCCGCGCCAAGCTGCCGGACGAGGTCAACATCTCCAGACGCATCTCCGAGTCTTGCGAGGCCAAGGGGCTCCTGGTGCGCCCGCTGGGGCATCTCGACGTCATGTCGCCGCCGCTCATCCTCACCATGGATGAAGCCGACTTCATGGTCGATACGCTGGCGGCCTCGATCACCGAGGTGGCCAACGATCTGACCCGCGAGGACTTCAAGCTCGATTCCGGAAAAATACTGCGGCTGTTCTGACGGCAAGGAGCGGGCTGAGATCGCCTTTGCCGGCGACCTCCACCCGCTCAAGCCCCAGCCATTGGGCCATAGCGGCGAGTTCGGGCATCAAGGTTTCGGCCACCTCGCCCGGTTTGCTGCCGGGTTCTGAGTGGGCGGTGTTCACCCTGAGCACGCCCGCTGCCCGGTCGGCCTTGAGGCAGGCGCGCGCGGCAAAGCGGCCGCGATGCATGAAGGGCAGAACGTAATAGCCGTGCACCCGCTTTTCGGCGGGGGTGTAAATCTCGATGCGGTAGGAAAAGCCGAACACCCGTTCGGTGCGCGCCCGGTTCCACACCAGCGGATCGAACGGTGACAGCAGCGTGGTCGGCGCGGCGCGGGCCGGTGGCTCGCTGCCCGCGGCCATGAAGGCCGGCTGGCGCCAGCCCTCGACGGTGGCGGGCCGCAGCGTTCCCTCATCCACCAGTTCGGCGATGGCCCGCCTGGCGTCGGCAACGGGCAAGCGGAAATAGTCGCGCAAGTCCTGTTCGGTGGCGATGCCGAGGGCTGAGGCCGAAAGGGCGACGAGCTTGCGGATGGCCTCGGCGCGGGCAGGGGTGGGGGCGCTGAGGATATCGGCGGGGATCACCCGTTCCGGCACGTCGTAGATACGCTCGAACCCCTGGCGGGCGGCCGCTGTCACTTCGCCCGTCCAGAACAGGTATTCGAGGCCGATCTTGGCGTCGTGCCAGCCCCACCACGGGCCGGTGCGCCCGCCCTCCTCGCCCAGACCGCGGGCGCTGACCGGGCCTTCTTCGCGCACCCGCTGCAACAGTTCCGCCACATAGCCGCGCTTTTCGCACGCGAATTTCGCGAGGTCCTTGTAAAGACCCTGCCCGCGCGCGGCATCGGCCATGCGCCAGCGCACGAGCGGGTGAAGCGCAAAGGGCAGGAGGCTCGCCTCGTGTGCCCAGTATTCGAACAGCGCCCGTTTGCGCGAGGCGAAGGCGCGCGCATCGAGGGTGGCCTGGTCGTAGGGGCCGGCACGCGAATAAAGCGGCAGGTAATGGGCGCGCACCAGGACGTTGACCGAGTCCATCTGCAACAGGTTGAGGCGGTCGATGACGGGGGCGAGGCGTTGCCACGATGCCTTGCCCTTGCGGCGCGGGCTCGTTGCTAGGCCGGTCGCCGCCAAGGCCAGGCGCCGGGCTTCCTCGCGCGAGAGACTATCCGGCGCGGGCATCAGATGCAGCGGCCGCCGTCCACCTCCAGGCATACGCCGGTGATGAAGTCGGCTTCGTCGGAGGCGAGATAGAGCGCGGCGTTAGCCATGTCGCGCGGGGTGGACAGGCGCCCCATGGGAATGGTGGCGATGAACTTTTCCTGCATCTCGTTGGTAACGGCGCCGCCCATGAAGGCCGCCAGCATGGGGGTATCGCCCGCCACCGGGCACAGGGCGTTGACGCGGATGCGCTCGGGCGCGAGCTCGACGGCCATGGACTTGGTGAGGGTGACAACGGCGCCCTTGGAGGCATTGTACCAGGCAAGGCCCGGGCGTGGCCTGAGGGCTGCGGTGGAGGCGGTGTTGATGATGGCGCCGCCGCCGATCTGTCGCATAACCGGCAGCACATGCCGCATCATCAGGTAGATCGACTTCACGTTGACAGCAAAGATGCGCTCGAAGGTCTCTTCGTCAGTGTCGAGCATGGGGCCGTTCACCTGCGGCATGCCGGCATTGTTGACGAGGATGTCGATGGACCCGAAGGTGGAAAGCGTCTCGTCCACCAGATGGGCAATATCGCCTGAGACGGTCACGTCGCACAGTGCGGCATGCGCCTGGCCGGATTTCGCGGCAATGGCGTCTGCCACCGCCACGGCACTCGCTTCGTTGATGTCGGCGACGACCACCGCCGCACCCTCGGCGGCAAAGCGGCGCGCGATGGCCTCACCGAAGCCGGAGGCGCTGCCGGTGACGATGGCGGTCTTTCCTTTCAGTCGCATGGAAGCGCTGTCTCCTCGCAAAAGCGGCTGGGGATGGCGATCTATGGCGGGCCTTGCCGGGCTTGTCCAGCCGCAGTTTGTCGTGGGTACCGGCGTTTACCGTCGCTTTACCGCAAAATTTGATTCAACTTCTCAATTCGACCACTCGCAGGCATAGTCCAGCCTGGTTGAAGCGGGCGCCGGTCGGGGAGCGAAGGCGCCTAAGCAAACGGGTGGGAAGTGCCATGCAAAGCAAGGATATCGCCTGGCTCGCCATTGCAGGCGTCATGGGCCTCAAGCTGGTGACGGGGTTGGCCGTGGCGGGTGAGCATGCCCTCAGGGTTGAGGCGTGCGCGCCGGCCAGCCAGACGGTGCTGACTTCAAGAGTTTCGCAAGGGGAGGACGCCCGGCAGGGGTGCCGCTAGAGGGTTGGCGGGAAACCGCGAATCGGCACAGCAAGGGGCGACATGAGGCGGCAGCGCGATCGAGGGGACGCGCCGCCGTTTCTCTTGGGCGACAAGGCGGGTCAGGCGTCGTCCTTGACCAGCGCCTCGGCCGGGCGGGCTTCACCGGCGGGAAGCTTGGGATCAAAGCGGTAAAGGGTGGAGCAGTAGGGGCAGATCGCCTCGTCGTCATCGCCCATGTCGATATAGACATGGGGATGATCGAAGGGCGGCCAGGGCGCCGATGCACTCGAATTCGTGGACGCCGATATCGATGGCGGGCACACCCTTGTCATTGTGGAACTTCGGCGTGTGGCTTGCGGCCATGGCAGGTCTCTCCAGGTTCCGGTGGCGGGTAGTGCTGGCGCCGCGAATAGCATAACGTCGGCGCCGTTTCAAACGCGTCAGCAGGACACAGGGGGAGCATGGAGACTTTCCTTTCAGATGGGGTGGAGATCGCCTACCAGGTGGAAGGCGAGGGTGAACCGATCCTCCTGATCCACGGCTTTGCCTCCAGTGCCCGGGTCAACTGGGCAGCGACCGGCTGGATCGGCTTCCTCGCGGGGCGCGGCCGTCAAGGTCATTGCCGTCGACAATCGCGGCCACGGCATGAGCGAAAAGCTGCTACGACCCGGCAGCCTATCCGCGCCACCGAGAATGGCCGAGGACGCGCGCCGGCTGCATCCAGCACCTGGGCATGAGGCCATGGACGTCATGGGCTATTCCATGGGCGCGCGCATTTCCGCATTTCTCGCCATCCGCCATCCCGAAGAGCGTGCGCCGGGCGGTGCTGGCAGGACTGGCGGAAAACATGATCCGTGGCCTGGGCGGCTCGGAGACCATCGCCGCGGCGCTGGAAGCGGACAGCATCGAGGAGGTCAGCGACGCCGGTGCGCGCGCCTTCCGCAAGTTCGCCGAGCAGACCGAATTCCGACTTGCGGGCGCTGGCCGCCTGCATGCGCGGCGCGCGCCAGAGCATCACGCGCGAGGACCTGGCGAAGATCCCTGCCCGTGTCCTCGTCGTCGCGGGCGGCGCCGACACCATCGCCGGCGCCGGTCGAGCCGCTGGTCGCCGCCATCCCGGGCGCGCGCGGGCTGACGCTGGCGGGCAAGGATCACATGAAGGCCGTGGGTGATCCGGCCTACAAGCGCGCCGTGGCCGATTTCTCGAGTGTGACTCCCACGTCAGCTTGATCGGCGGGTCTTGCGAGGCCATAGTCCGGCCATGCCGACGACTGCGAGACAATCATGCGCCGGCCGAACAGCTTTGCCGGGACCTCCGGCAACCGGCTGGTGGGCGAGGTATTCCGCCGCGAAGACGCGCACGGCCCCACCGTGGTCCTCGCCCATGGCGGCGGCCAGACACGGCATTCCTGGCACGGCACCGCTGAAGCGCTGGCCGCGGGCCGGGTGCCGCGCCATCACCTTCGACCAGCGCGGCCATGGCGACAGCGACTGGGTGGCGGGCGGCGCCTATACCTTCGACGACTATGCCGACGACATGGCCGCCGTTGCCCGCGCGCTGCATCGAGGAGGGCTCGCCCCCGCCGGTCGTGGTCGGGGCTTCGCTCGGCGGTATCGCCGGCTTGCTGGCAGCGGGCGAGGAAGATCGCGGCCTCTTTTCGGCGCTGGTGCTGGTCGACATCACCCCGCGCGTCAAGGCCGAAGGGGTGGCGCGCATCCTCGCCTTCATGGCGGCCGATGCCGAAAAGGGCTTTGCCAGCCTGGAGGAGGCGGCTGAAGCCATATCGGCCTATCTGCCGCATCGTCCGCGCCCGAAGGACCTGTCCGGCCTGTCAAAAAATCTCAGGCGCGATGCCGACGGGCGCTATCGCTGGCACTGGGACCCGCGTTTCCTCGAACAGCGGGTGGACGCGGTGGAGCACGCCCGCCATTTGCAGGCGCGCCAGACCGAGGCGGCGCGGCGCCTGGAGATCCCGGTGCTGCTGGTGAGAGGGCGCGAGAGCGAATTGGTGGGCGAGGACGAAGCGCGCGAGTTCCTGCATCTTGCCCCGCATGCCGAGATCGCCGATGTGAGCGGTGCCCGTCACATGGTGGCCGGCGATCGCAACGATACCTTCACCAGCGCCGTGACAGAATTTCTTGCCCGCGTCGGCGCAGTGGCCGAGGTTCCCAGTTAAGGAGGTTCCGACCGGAACGGGTTTTCACTCGGCGCCGCGGATTGCCATATTCAGGGTCGATCGCCGCATCCGGCGGCCGGTGCAAAGGAAGCGAAAGGACTGCCTCATGCCGCATTCACGCCCTGCTGCGCGAGCCGTGCCGTCGCTCGATCCGGTATGGGAGCGCATCCGTCGCGAAGCCGAGGATGTCATCGCCCGCGATCCCAGCCTTGGCGGCTTCATGTACGGTGCCGTGCTCAACCACCGGCGGCTGGAGGATGCACTGGCCCAGCGCCTGGCGCGGCGCCTCGGCAATGTCGACCTCGGGGCCGAACTGGTGGTGCAGGCGTTCGAGGACGCGCTGGAAGCCGAGCCCGATATCGGCGCCAAGGCACGCGCCGACATCATCGCCGTCATGGAGCGTGACCCGGCCTGCGACCGCGCCATCGAGCCGTTGCTCTATTTCAAGGGCTTCCAGGCCTTGCAGACCTATCGCGTGGCCCACCGGCTATGGGAGATGGGGCGCAAGGACTTCGCCCTCTACCTGCAAAGCCGGGCTTCGGCGGTGTTTTCGGTCGACATCCATCCGGCCGCCCGCGTCGGCCGCGGCATCATGATCGACCATGCCCATTCCATCGTCATCGGCGAGACGGCGGTGGTGGAGGACAATGTCTCCATGCTGCATTCGGTGACCCTTGGCGGCACCGGCAAGGAGGATGGCGACCGCCACCCCAAGGTGCGCCACGGGGTGCTGCTGGGTGCCGGCGCCAAGGTTCTGGGCAATATCGAGATCGGCCATTGCTCGCGCGTGGCGGCGGGTTCAGTGGTGCTGCACGATGTGCCGGCCAACCGCACCGTGGCCGGCGTTCCGGCGCGCATCATCGGCTATGCCGGCTGCTCGGAGCCGGCGCTCACCATGGACCAGCAGTTCGACGGGACTGAAGCGAGCGAATAAGGCCGGCCGCTTCTTTGAAGTCGGGCCAAATCCCCTATATAGGGCTTGTAACGGCAGACCTGCGCGGGTTAGACGGGGACGCCGTAACGACGGGCGTTTCGCCGCGCTCAAATCCTTGCAACCAGCGGAGGCCTCGCCCAGTGACGCCGGAAGAACTCATCAAGCTCACCAATTTTCTGCGCAAGCAGTTCCAGAACACGCAGATCTTGGTGAAGCGGAGGCCGCAAAAGTCCGACTCGGCCGAGGTCTATATTGGCGAGGAGTTCATCGGCGTCATCTTCCGCGACGACGAGGACGAGGACCTGTCCTACAATTTCCAGATGGCCATTCTCGACTTCGATCTGGAATAGGCATCATCTGGCTGGATAGAGCCAGTTGCCCTGTTTCCTGACCCGCTGAATATCGTCACCCCGACGAAGGTCGGGGTCCAGGGGCTGCGGACAAAGTCGTGCCGCATGGCTCTGAATTCCGGCCTGCGCTGGAATGACGCTGGGTAGCGCGGCTGTGCCATCGCCCGAATTTGCTGCTGCGTCTACTTCCTCAGCGCCGGGTGGAAGAACTCCACCAGCAGCGCGCGCGACAGCGCATCGATCTGGCGCCACTGGTCGAGATGGATCTCGGCGAAGCGGTAGCGCATCATGGCGGTATCGGAGACCGGCACCCGCGCCTCGCACAGGATGGGTCCGAGGCTCGACGGCTTGAGGTCACAGCGAATGAGCGCCGGCTGGTTGGGATCGGTGGACACGAACAGCTCCACATCGGCATAAGGCGAATTGGGCTTGAAGCGATAGCGCTCGAGACCGCCCGGCCCGGGCAAGGGCTCTCCGTCAAAATAGACCTTGTAGATTTTTTCGAACCGTTCGGCCGGGGCGATGAGCTTGTCGCGCGGCTCGAAGGTGAGGATGACCCAGTCCTTCAGGTCGCGCGCCTGCTCGGGGCTGTCGGGCAGCTTGTCGACGTCATAGGGCCATGGCACCTGCAGATCGACCTGCTCCACCGTGCCGAGGGTGCGCTGCTTGATGCGCGCCACGATGCCGGCAGGAACTACCAGTTCGCCACCGTCCATGGCGATATGGACCATCCGCCGCCCGCTTCCGGCCTCATTGTGATGCGGCAGCAGCAGTTCGGGCGAGGGAAAGAAATAGAAGGCGAGGATGGCGCTGACGAGCACCACCAGCACCGAAAGTGTCATCACCACCGGCACCAGGAGCGAGCTTTCGCGCACATTGCTCCGGGACGTGAACGAGGACGGTCGCTGATGCATGGCTCGATGAAGGTGTCCGGTTGGCTTCTTGGTACGCAGCTTGCATTTGCTCCATCGGGAAAATCCAGATCGGAGCACCTCATGTCAATGTTCTCTCTTGCCTTTGTTGTCGCAACCGGTTTTGTCGCGGCCGGCCTCTCCTCCAGCCTGTGGGCGGGCGTGACGGGAGCGCCGTTGCGCCTGAGGGTGCTGGAAGAGCTCGATACGCTCATGCCGGTGAAGGTGCTGGCGCTCGTTCTCGCCTTGCCGTTTCTATTAGGGCACCTGGCGGTGCGGCAGGTTCGCCATGGCGGGCAAGGGGTGCTGTTCAGCGGGCTTGCCGTGTCGGCGGCGGCGTGCTGGTGCTTCGTTCAAGGCGTTGTTATTGTCGCCGGCATCATGCGGCTTGCAGCGGTTGTGGGCTGAGGCGTCGCCGCTGGAGACAAAGGAGCCGGCATGGCCATTTATGCGCTGGGTGAGGCAAGGCCCGAGCTGCCGGAGGGCGAGGACTGGTGGATCGCGCCGTCGGCGAGCCTCATCGGCAAGGTGCGGCTGGCGCGCCAGACCAGCGTGTGGTTC
This sequence comes from uncultured Alphaproteobacteria bacterium, assembly GCA_963770075.1. Classification (GTDB taxonomy): domain Bacteria; phylum Pseudomonadota; class Alphaproteobacteria; order Rhizobiales; family Aestuariivirgaceae; genus CAVVDT01. Next base: position 23,296 of record CAVYOQ010000032.1, on the reverse strand, counting down.
GGAGCGGTGTTGCGCGGCGACAACGAGCTCATCGACGTGGGGGAGGGCTCGAACATCCAAGACGGTGCGGTGCTGCACACCGATCCGGATTCCCGCTCATCATCGGGCGAAATGTCACGGTTGGTCATCAGGCCATGCTGCATGGCTGCAGGATCGAGGATACGGTACTGATCGGCATGGGCGCGACCGTCATGAACGGGGCGACAGTCGGCCATCACTCGATCATAGGAGCGCGAACCCTTATCCCCGAAGGCAAGGTCATCGCCCCCCATTCGCTGGTGGTCGGGATTCCCGGACGGGTGGTGCGGGCGCTCTCCGATACCGATGTCGCCATGCTGGACGAGGCAGCGCTGGTCTATGTGAGGAAGATCCCGCGCTATGCACGCGGACTGGAGCGCATCGACTGAGATTTCAGGGTCGAGCCGCGTTCGCGGGTCTCGGCCACATCGTCGAGGCGGTAGATATCGGCTTCGCGTCCCGCCATGAAGTGGTTGACGATCCGGGCGTGGTCCTGTCGCCAGGCATCGAGGACAAAATCTCGCAAAGGCGGCGGCAAAGTGATGCCCTTGCCGGTGAACGAGGCTTCGAAGGCGCGCCTGATGACGGCGCTTGCCGGTTGCGGCTTGGGGATGCGATTGATGCGCCGCAGAAGCGACAGGCCCAGCGGCGTCAGCGAGCGGTTGGTGTTGATGACCTTGAGCGCTGCCGCATCCTGACCGACAAGGGCGCAGAAATCGTCGATGACGTCGCCGTTCAGCAGTTTGTGCCGGTCGAACGCGCGGATGGTGAGGCGCGAACGCCTGAAGGCGTCGGACCACGCCTTGAGCCTGGGGAAATAGAACAACTTGTCCCCGCGGCGCTGAACGAATTCGGCAAGTGTCAGCGTGCCCCCGGTCTTGACATGCTGGGAATAGCGGCTGGCCAAGAGGCTATCGGGGCGGCGCAGATAGCACACGATGCTGACTTCGGAAAAGCGCCGGTCGAGAAACGCGGCCGCGTTGGCGGCGGTCTGCCGGTCGGCGAACTGGAACAGTGCCTCGTCGGATAGCAGCACGGTGACATCGGCGGCGAGGGCCGACAGTTCGCTATCGAAGCTGCTCTCAAAGGCGTCGCGATAGCGGCGCCGGGCATCGGTGGCGGTGAGGCCGAGTTTGTTCTGCATGTCCCTTGCCGGGCGCTCGAGCGGGCTCATGGCAAAGCGGAAACCGATCTGGCGGCTGTAGGTGGTGCCGGCAATGGTGCGGCCGGCAGCAAGATAGTGGAGCCGGTTTGCCGCCAACTCCTGCGGGTTGGCGGCAAGCGTGCGCTGAATGGAGAAGGTGCCGGTCTTGTCGGCGCCGATGTGCAGCACGCAGCGCATATTCACCGTCCTTTGCATCAAGATGCGGAATGTCCGCAATATGATGGCGCGGTGCTCCATCGTCAATTGCGCCAGCCGTTGGCAGGAAAAGGGTGGAGCCGGCCCTGGGTGGGATGCAGGGCCGGCTCCTGAGGACCCGGTCTGGTGGGGGATGGGGGGGACGCCGACCGGGCCAAAACTCCCCTGACTGGTTGGCATGGCGTCAAGGAGGCGCCATGCCTTGATGCTTCAGTTGCCGCCGGCGATCGTCCCCTTGTCGCGCAACGACTTGTTGGTGAGCGCTACCCAGCGCTTGGGATCGGCCTGCGACTGGCGCTTCAGGTACTGGTAGTGGGTCTCGTTCCAGCGCAGGATCTGCTCGCGCCGGTTGTCGAGGACGTAGTCGCCGGCGTTGGTGCGTACCATAAGCACCGCGTGGCCCTGGCCGTCTTCGTCGAGCACCACGGTGATCAGCAGGGTCTCGGCCGGAAAGCCGAATCCTTCGAGGTAGCGCTTCTTGAGCAGCACATAGTCTTCGCAATCACCCGCCTTGACCGGATAGGTCCACCATTCCGGCCGGTGATACTGCTCCAGGTCGCTCTCCGGCTTGATCGTCGTGTTGACGAAGGTGTTGATCTGGCGCAAGAGGCCGAAGCGCTCCGGCGTCAGCTCCAGTCTGGTGGTGTGGCCGCCCAGCGTGCGGCATTCGCCTTCATTGCGGGCACAAAAGCTGACATAGCCCACCGGCGGCAGCGTCGGCCCGTATGCAGTGGCGAACACCTGGTCGACCACGGAGTTGAAATTGTTGTCGTTGCCCGTTTGAGCGGCGGTCGCGGTGCCCGTCATCATGACGGTCAACAGCAGCGCTAACAGCTTACCCTTCATAACCAGACGCCCCATTCCCTTATCGTTGTTGGAATGGAGCCTAGCGCAGCCGATTTGAAATCCGGCTAAGGTATTCCGGCCAATTTGACGGATTGCCGCGAAAATTCGTTAATGATGAAAAGTCGGTTGCCGCCCAAATCGGGCAATCGGGACACGCAATGAAAAGCCCCGCAAGTGACCTTGCGGGGCTGCTGAAGGTGCTGTTTAGGGTTAGCGTCTGATTTCGCCGGCGAGGGTTGTGCGCTCGAGCTGGCTGGTGAACTCGATGGCAAAACCGCTGTCGAGATAGCGCACCACCCGCCCGCGCATCTTGCCGAGCAGGAGATAGGTGCCGAGCGCCGGCATCACCTCTATCTTCACTGCGGCACCTGAAAGCGAGATGTCGATCACCTCGCAGGAATAGAGCCGCCCGTCCGGCATGGTGATGTGGGATTTCGAATCCTTGGGCTCGTAGCGCGCATGGCGGCGCTGGTCGGCGGCGCCGTCGGCCTTGTCCCCAAGCCACTTGAGGCGCAATTCCAGGCGTTCGCGGCGCGAGGCATTGAGGACGAAGTCGACCTTGAAGCCGCCATCCACGCGATCGCCGGCGGTGGCTTCAACGCGACCCACCTCATCGACATATGCGACCAGCCTGGTGCCGGTCGGCGGCACCGACGAGGTGGCGAAGACCGCGCCGTCAAGGTCGATATGGGTGACCTGGCAGGGATGTTCGGTCATGTCAGGCAGCATGAAGCGGCCGAATAGAATGGAGTTCGGAGGGTTGCGACCTTCCTCGTGGTCGTCGGCGGGCATTGGCTCGGAAGCGAACATCAGACCTCACGTTCGTTAGTCAATCGCCTGCTCGACCCTCTCCCTAAGGTCGTTGCCGCGGTGGCGCGCGGTCATGGGCCGAAGTTAGCCCCGGTGCTGTAAAGGAGGGGTTAACCTCGCTCCGGATTTCGCAAGGCCGTGAGGTGCATCGCGGGCCCCTACGACAGGCCGCCGTTGATGACGCGCAGGAAGCCCTGCGGCCGGGTTTCGGGCAACAGGGCGCGCGTGTCCTCGCCCGGCAGCGGCTCGGTCCAGATGACCCGCAGGCTCGACAGGCGGAAGGTCGCGAGCCGCTGCTCGCCCGACCACACAGGTTCGCGGAACGGCATGAAGGAGGCAAATATCTGTGGCCGCTGGCGCGCGTCGGGGTAGACCGGTAGCGCCAGGAGCTCGATGCCGACCTCTTCGCCCGCCGTGTTGCGGGCTGCGAAGCGGGCAACGAAGGGCTGCAGGAGGGTGATCACGCCATCAAAGGCCCTGGTCATGGTGGCGCGCTCGACCTGCGGCCAGTTCTCCAGCACCTGGCGCCCGGTCACCTCGTGTCCCCACAGCCGGCAGACGCCGGTCCCGGCCAGCCGCCAGTCATAGGCAGGGCTTGCCGGCGTGCGCTCGATCACGGCAAGCCAGGGGACGATGCGCTTGATTTCCTTCAAGTCGATGCGTGCCCTGGGCGGTGCGCTCGCCTCGCCGCGGATGCGCTCCCAATAGCAGAACAGCCGGCGCGAGCCCGGATGCATGACGTCGGCGGGGGCGGTGATGTCGGATGGGATGTCGATTGGTGAAACCATGACGTTCCTGATGCATTCCTGTCGGATGTGTGCCAATGCTGCACGCGATGAGTGTCTGACTTGCAGACGCCGTGCCAGCCGCGATCGGTCGGACAAGAAGGAGACCTGGCGAGGTGAGGGAGGACGTAAACGGGAGTGGTTTCGAGCGCTCGGGCGGGCGCGAGCCGATGTTCAACGCGCCCGGCGTGGTCACCGGGCTGATTGCGGTTTTCGTTATGGTACAACTGGCGCAGATGCTGGCGGGCCCGCAGTGGGGCGAACGCCTGGTGCTGGCGCTTGCCTTCATCCCGCTGCGCTATGTGGCGAGCCCGGCCGAACTTGCCGGCATACCGGGCGGCGAGGGCGCTTCGGTCTGGTCGTTCGTCACCTACGCGCTGGTGCACGGCGGATGGCTGCATCTGGCGATCAATTCCGTGTGGATGCTAGCCTTCGGCTCGGTGTTGGCGCGACGCCTGGGCCCCTGGCGTTTCCTTGCCTTCTCGGCCATCGCGGCAGCTTTCGGGGCGGGTGCCCATCTGTGGCTCTATTGGGGCAAGCTGAGCGTGCTGGTGGGCGCATCGGGCGCCATATCGGGACAGATGGCGGGGGCGGTGAGGCTGATCTTCGCGTCGCCCGCCGGTCTGCGTGGCATCACCTCGCTCGATCCGGTACGGGTGCGCCCTTTGAGCCTTGTCGAGACCCTCACCAACAGTCAGGCGCTCATCTTCCTCGGTGTCTGGCTGGGCCTTGCGCTCATGACCGGCTGGCTCAACATCAACCCCACCGGTAACGCTAGCACCATCGCCTGGGAGGCGCATGTGGGCGGTTTCGTTGCCGGGCTGGTGCTGTTCGGCTTGTTCGACAAGCGGCACGCCCGGTGAAAGCCTTTGCGTGTGGGCAAAGGGGCGCAATTGGGTTACACTGACGCGGCGTCATGAGGATCGCATCAGTGGAGTAGAGCCATGACCGTTGCCACCATTCTCAAGAACAAGGGCGCCGACATCGTTTCGGCCCGGCTCGGCACCAGCGTCGCTGACATTGCCCGCCTGCTTGCCGAGCATCGTATCGGCGCGGTGCCGGTGGTGAATGCCAAGGGCGGTCTCGAGGGGATCGTCTCCGAGCGTGACGTGGTCCGCGCCATCGCCCAGTCCGGGCAAGCCGTGCTTGAGCGGCCGGTCGAAGAGGTCATGACCCGCAAGGTGCTGGTGTGCAAGCCCGCCGACACCATCTACGAGATCATGGGGCTGATGACCGACAACCGCATCCGCCACCTGCCGGTAGTGGTCTCAGGCCGCCTCGAAGGGGTGATCTCGATCGGCGACGTGGTGAAATTCCGCATCGCCGAGGTCGAGTTCGAGGCCGAGGAAATGAAGCGCTATATCGCCGGATAGGCTTGGCTTGCCCACCATTCGAGCCGTCGCAGGGCGCAATCCTCTACAGAAAGAAGTCGCCCCCCACCAGGGTTACGGCGCTATTGAGCTCGATCGTGAAGTCGGCCGACTTGTCGTCGTTCACATTGGCAGCGATGATCGTGTGACCGTTGGCAAGTATCGAATAGCGCAGTTCGCCAGCCTGCCCACTAAAGGGGTCGGTGCCTATGAAGCTGAAGTCCTGGTTGCCGGCCGCAGTGGTGTCAGCGTCGATGCCGTGAACGCTGATGTGATCGTGCTGCGCTTGCTGAAAATCGTTGATGTGGTCATGCCCGATGCCCGGCCTGCTGTCGCTGAGGTTCTCGAAGGCGAAGGTATCGCGGCCGCCGTTGCCGGTCAGGAAGTCGGAGCCGGCCTGTCCTTTGAGGACATCATTGCCTGCGCCGCCCAACAGGTAGTCACTCACGTTGCCGCCCAGCAGCGTGTCGTTTCCGCCGCCGCCGAGAATCCGGTCGGATCCCCCACCGCCGATTGCCTTGTCGTTGCCGGCTTCACCCTTGAGGATATCGTCGCCGGCCAAGCCCAGGAGAACGTCGGCCCCGGCGCGGCCGTGCAGAATGTCGTCGCCGCCCTGACCCTTGAGTATGTCGTTTCCGGCATCTCCGCTCATTGTGTCATTGCCGGGCCCGCCCTTGAGCACGTCATTGCCGCCGCCGCCCTGGAGCTTGTCGTCGCCGCCATTGCCTATGAGCACATCGTTGCCGATGTCGCCGAAAAGCTTATCCGCTCCGCCCCGGCCGATTATCTTGTCGTTGCCGTCATAACCGTGCAGCAGATCGCCGGCACCCGAGCCGAAAATCGTGTCATCGCCGGTAAGAAACAGCTGGATGGCCTCGGTTGTTTTGCCTTGAAAGGCGAGTAGAAGGAGGTCCGGCGCCGAAACGCTTGCCCCGCTGACATCGAGCTGTGTCGCCCCGTGATCCACGAACGTGATACCGGTTACGGTGCCGGTGACGCCGGTGATGGCGCCGCCGCTGGTGAGGACACCCAAGCCGGTGCCCGTAAACTCGACATAGTTGTTGGCGTTGTCGAAGACCCTGAACGACGTGCCATCCGTCGGCGGTGAAAAATTCGTATAAGTGAACAGGCTACTGATATCGATCGTCGAGAGGTCGACGTTCACATGCACTGTGGCCATGGTGTTGTCCTTTGTCGGTTGGGCAATCGCTGGCGGTCGCTGTCGACCGCTGGTGAGCGTGGACTCATTGAAGACGAAAAGGGGCGTAAGGTCAACTAAATGCGGCGACGGTGAATGGCGCTGCGCCAGGCATCAGCGAACGCGCAAGGCTTGCCAGGCCGCACCGCGATCCACACTCGCCAGAGTCCGCCAGCAGCAGTTCGGCCGACGGCTTCAGCCGCCGCTCACCTGGTCGAGACGCAGGAGCGCTGCCTCGATTTCCGGTAGTGCCCGTTCGGCCGCCTCGCGCCCGGCATCGATGGCTTCCTGCGCCTTGTCGAAGTCGAAAAGGCCGATCGCGGGCGTGCGCGGCATGATGTTGATGTCGGGCGGATCGCCAGCCAGGCGCGAGCGCGCCAGCCGGTCCTGGGAGATGTTGAAGGCGGCCACCAGCACCGTGGTGAGGCCGGGATTGTCGTTGTGCCCGAGCATGGCGCGCAAGGTCGATGAGCGCTCGTCGGCGGCCGAATTGGGCATCGCCTTGACCACCTTGTCGGGCTCCTGGATGACGGTGCCGCCAAAAATATCGGAGTTGAGGTTGACCGCGATGACCAGCCGGGCGCCGAGCGCACGACAGGGCGAGACGGGGATGGGATTGACCACCGCGCCGTCAATCAGCCACTGGGGGCCGAGCTTGACCGGGCGGAAGACGCCGGGAAGCGCGTAAGAAGCGCGGATGGCCGGCGCCAGCGGCCCCCGCCTGAGCCAGATTTCATGGCCCGTAAGAAGCTCGGTGGCGATGCAGATGAAGGGAACCCTGACATCGGCGAAGGTCATGTCGGCAAGCTGCTCTGTCAGCATGCTCGACAGCCTGTCGCCGGAAATGAGGCCGCTGCCCGACCATGAGAAATCGAGAAACGAGAACATGCGCCGCTTGGTGAGGCGGGTGGCGAAGTCCTTCAGTTCGGCAAGCTTTCCCGCCGCATAGCAGCCCCCCACCAGGGCGCCGATGGAAGTGCCGGCCACCACGTGGGGATGAATGCCGGCCTCCAGCAGCCGTTCCACGACGCCGATATGGGACCAGCCGCGCGCTGCGCCCGCCCCCAGTGCAAGGCCGATGACCGAGCCGGCAGCCGGCTCGCGGCGGGCATCGCTCTCATCCCCCGCGGACGCCAGCAAACCGTCTGTGCCCATGTCGGCCATAATCAGTTCCTCAACATCAAGGTGGAGGAAAACCCTAAAACTTGGGTAAAATCAGGCAGTCCCGCCGCCGCTGCCCGGTTTGCCATAGACGGCGGCCGGATCGAACAACCGTTCGGCGCCCGACGGTTCGAGCCGCAAGGCACCATTTTCGCGCCTCACCTCACGATAGAAGCAGGAGCGCCGGCCGGTGTGGCAGGCAGCCCCAAGCCCTTGCGGCGAGACGTCCAGCAGAATGACGTCCTGATCGCAATCGGTGAGGACGCGCTCCACCTTGAGAATTTCGCCCGAACTCTCGCCCTTCTTCCACAGCCGCTGGCGCGAGCGCGAATAGAAATGCGCTTCACCGGTTGCAAGTGTCGCCTCCAGCGCATCGGCGTTCATCCAGGCGAACATCAGCACTTCGCCGCTCGCGGCATCGGCAGCGATGGCGGGGATCAGCCCCCCGGCATCGAACTTCGGCGCGAATTCGCCGGTTTCCTCGATATCGGCGATGCCGGAACGGGACGCGAACCGGGTTTCTCCAGACATCGCCTAGAGGGAAAAGCCGCCGGAAGGGGCCCTGACGTGTTCCATGAAGCGTGCCTGCAAGGCAGGGCTGGCGCGGAACTCGCCCACGAACTGGGTGGTGATGGTGGCGACGTTGCGCTTGTTGACGCCGCGCAGCGACATGCACTGGTGCACCGCCTCGATCATCACCGCCACGCCGCGCGGCTGCAGCTTCATGTCGATGGCATGGGCGATCTGCGCCGTCATCGTTTCCTGCGTCTGCAGGCGGCGGGCGAAGATCTCCACCACGCGGGCGAGCTTGGAAATGCCGACCACGCGGTCGCTGGGAAGATAGGCGACATGGGCGCGGCCGATGAATGGCACCATGTGGTGCTCGCAATGGGAATTGAACTCGATGTCGCGCAGCATGACCATGTCGTCGTAGCCGCCCACGTCCTCGAAGGTGCGCGACAGGGCTTCCAGCGGTGAGTCCTCGTAGCCCGAGAAGAACTCGCCATAGGCCTTCACCACCCGCTTGGGGGTATCGATCAGCCCTTCGCGGTCGGGATCGTCGCCGGCCCAGGCAATCAGCGTGCGCACGGCGGCCTCGGCCTCTTCGCGGCTGGGGCGCTCGATGTCGGGACCGCGGCCGATCGGCGGCCTGACCGGCTTCAGCTTCTTGACAACAGCATCCATGTTGCGGGCCGTTCCTTCCTTGTCCATGGCATCGAGGCCTTTCTCCGGCAAACCTTCACGCCGGTTGCACTGCCGAAATCCGTTGCCCACATATCACGGCAGTGCTTCTAACTCAAAACAGGCCCTGACATAATGTGCCAAGGCGGCGCGTCAAGGACATTCAGCGACAGCGAAATTGCGCCTTTGGCCGAATTGGGCTCGTGGACTATAAGGTTGTCATGCTGAACGACATTTACAACCAGAAGATTCTGGCCTTTGCCGCCGATATCCGGCGCCATCACCGGCTGGACGATCCCGATGGGACGGCGGTGGCAATCTCGAAACTGTGCGGCTCCAAGGTGACCGTTGACATCAAGCTCGACGGCGACGTGGTGAGCGACTTCGGCCACGAGGTGAAGGCCTGCGCGCTGGGACAGGCTTCGTCCTCGATCATGGCCCGGCATGTCGTCGGCTCGACCACGGCCGAGCTCAGGGCCTTGCGCGAAAGAATGTACAAGATGCTGAAGGAAGGCGGGCCGGCGCCCGACGGCAAGTGGGCCGATCTGGCAGCGCTCGAACCGGTGCGCGACTTCAAGGCCCGGCATGCCTCAACCCTCCTTACCTTCGATGCCGTGGTGGCCGCCATCGACAAGGCGGAAGCGGCCCGACAAGAGGCTAGAGCGCATCCGGTTGATGCGGTCTAGGTTCTTGGTTTGGCGCATTTTCGCACCGCAAAAGTGCGCACACTTTTGCCGAAAATGCTTTCATAGCGGTTCCTGCTGAGTGATGCAGTGAATGCCGCCGCCGCCCGAGGCAAGCACGGAAATATCGACGGCAACCACCTCACGATCCGGGAAGGCGGCAGCGACTGCCTCTCGCGCCGCGGCATCGCTTTTCTCCCCGAAGGCCGGCATGACGATGCCGCCATTGGCGATGTAGAAATTGATGTAGGACGTCGAGTAGCTGAAATTGGCGGTTGCCGAGGCGTTGCGGTGCTCGGCCTCGGTGAGGAAGACGAGCTCGATGGGCCGGCCGGCGGCGTCGGTCTGGCCGGCAAGCGCGGCGCGGTTGCGCTCGGTCACCTCGAAATACTTGTCCTCGCTGTAGGCGCTTTCCTCGAACAGCACGACGCCGGCGCGTGCGAAGCAGGCTATGCCGTCCACATGGCCATTGGTGCCGGTCTCGTAAGGATCGCCCGGTAGCCAGATCACCTTCTTCACGCCCAGAGTGCGGGCGAACTCGGCCTCGACCTTTTCCTTTGAGATGCCAGGATTGCGGTTGGCGTTGAGCACGCAGGTCTCGGTGGTGAGCATGGTCCCCACGCCGTCGACGCTCAGGCCTCCGCCTTCGAAGGCGAGGGCGGAGTGGACGGGCACGGCGCCCAGGTGCTCCAGCATCTGCGGCGCGATGCGGGCATCGCGGGTGAATTCCGGCGTCTTGCCGCCCCAGGCATTGAAGCGCCAGCACACTCCGGCCTTGGCGCCGCCGGCAGTCGTGACGAAGCTGGGGCCTGAGTCGCGCAGCCAGCTATCCTCGATCGGGATTTCCACCAGCTCGATGTCGGACCCGAGGCAATCGCGCGCCGAAGCGAGCGCCGAGGGATCGACGATCATGGTGACCGGCTCGAAGCGGCGTATGGCATGGGCGACGACGGCATAGTCCTTCTGCACGGCCTCGATCGGGTGCACCCACAGGTCCGGGCGGTAAGGCCATGCCATCCAGCAGCGGGCGTGTGGCTCCCATTCGGCGGGCATGCGGTTGCTCGACATGGCTTGTCCTCCTTGACATCGCCGGCCCTGATAGCAGAGTTGCGGCAAAGGAGAAAACGTCATGCCCCGCACTCTGGTTGCCGCTGCCTTGCAAACCCATCATAGCTGGGACGAAGCCGACACGGTGGGCCGGGTCCTTGCCATGGCCGAAAAGGCCGCAAAAGACGGTGCGCAGCTCATCCTGCCGTCGGAACTCTTCGCGGCGCCCTATTTCTGCAAGAAGCGCAACGATCGCTATTTCAAGCTGGCGCGGCCCGCCGACGGGCATCCGCTGATCGCCCGATTCCAGAAGCTGGCGAAGGCGCATCAGGTGGTCATTCCCTGTTCGTTCTACGAGAAGGGCGAGGACGGGCTCTATAATTCGGTCGCCGTCATCGATGCCGATGGGGAGGTTCTGGGTATCTACCGCAAGACGCATATCCCGGACTTCCCCGGCTATATCGAGACGCACTATTTCAGGGGCGGCACACAAGGGGCAAAGGTGTGGACCACCCGCTATTGCCGGCTCGGCGTCGGCATCTGCTGGGACCAGTGGTTCCCGGAACTGGCGCGGATGATGGTGCTGGCGGGTGCCGAGGTGCTCTGTTACCCCACCGCCATCGGTTCCGAGCCCGAACATTCCGAGTGGGATACCTCAGAGCAGTGGCAATGCGCCATGCGCGGCCATGCCGCCAGCAATCTCGTTCCAGTGGTGTCCGCCAACCGCACCGGCCGAGAGACTGACGACGGGCTCAGCATCGACTTCTACGGCTCATCCTTCATCTGCGATCATCGCGCACATATGCTTAAAGTGGCTCCGCGCGATACCGATGCCATCGTCATGGCCGAGCTCGACCTCGACCAGGCCCGCCATGACCGCACCATCTGGGGCATCTTCCAGACCCGTCGCCCGGACGTCTATGCACCGCTGGTGCAAACCCCCGCCGGCCGCCCGCCCGATGCGTTGCCGGGTGTGGGGCCGGGGGAATAAGGTTTATATTTCATGGAATTATGGGCATTCATTGAGGTTTTTGGCGATCCACGCTCCCAGTGTCATCCTCAGGCGTGATCCGAGGATGACACCGGGGGATAGGTGGGGCGATTTTTGGGGGGCTTGCTGCTCACCTTCTCCCGTCACTCACTGCTTCTGCGCCTCCGGGACGGCGGGGTAACGGGAGAGCTGGTCGCGCTCGGTGACACCCTGGCGGTTGCGGGTGTATTGCAGGCTGGCATCGCGCAAGGGCTGGAAATCCCACGGATAGACCTTTCCCGCCGACAGCGCCTTGAACAGCATGAGGCGCGACTGCTGGCTCGCCATCACCTCAGCGGTAAGGCGCTCGACATCGTGGCGGGCGGCGATCCGCCGGCGGTAATCGCCCACCAGCTCGGTGTGTTCAGGCCTGGCCGCGAGATTGGTCTCTTCCAGCGGGTCGGCGTCGAGGTCGAAGAGCTGATCGGGATCGCCCGGGCAGTGGATGAATTTCCATTTGCCGGTGCGCACCATGAACATGGGGGCCACCACGCCCTCGGCCAGAAATTCGCCGTGGATGGTGCGTTCGGGATCGTCGTTACCCTCGATGAGGGGCAGGAGGCTGGCGCCATCGAGCGGGCCGACCATTTCGGCCGCAGCGCCGGGGCGGGCGAAGTCGACCAGGCTCGGGGCGATGTCGGCGAGCGAGGCGGGCGCCTTGCGCCGGCCGGGTGAAAAGCGCCCCGGGCTCGAAATGATGAGCGGCACCCGGGCGGAGGGCTCGAGATAGCTCATCTTGTACCACAGGCCGCGCTCGCCCAGCATGTCGCCGTGGTCGGAGGTCACCACCACCACGGCATTGTCCATGAGCCCGGTGTCCTCCAGCGCTTCGACAATCTGGGCGAACTTGGAAATCGATATAGGAGATGGCGGCGTAATAACCGTGGCGCGAGGCCCGCACATCCTCGGCCGTAATCTCGTAGTCGCCGATGGCCGAGACCTGCCACAGGCGCTGGCTGTGCGGGTCGAGCTCATCGAACGGCAGCGCAGGAATCGCCGGCATGTCGATGTGCTCATCGCGGTAGAGGTCCCAGAACTGAGGGCGCGACACGTAAGGGTCATGCGGGTGCGAGAAGGAGACGGTCAGGCTCAAGGGCGTTTCGGCCTCATAGCGGGCATGGTCGTAGATGCGCCGGACGGCGTGAAAGGCCACCTCGTCGTCATATTCGAGCTGGTTGTTGATGGAGGCGGGGCCGGCCTGTTTGACCGAACTCATGTTGTGGTACCACCAGTCGATGCGCTCCTGCTTGAGGCGCCAGTCGGGGGTCCAGCCGAAATCGGCGGGGTAGATGTCGGTGGTGAGCCGCTCCTCGAAGCCGTGTAGCTGGTCGGGTCCGACGAAGTGCATCTTTCCAGACAGGACGGTGCGATAGCCTTCCTGGCGCAGGTAATGGGCGAAGGTGGGAACGGCGGAAGGGAACTCCGCGGCGTTGTCGTAGACGCCGGTGCGCGAGGGCAGGCGGCCGCACATGAAGATGGCGCGCGCCGGAGCGCACAGGGGGCTCGGGGTATAGGCGCGCTCGAACACGACGCCGCCGGCTGCCAGCTTGTCGATCGCCGGGGTCCTCACCACCTTGTGGCCATAGGCTGAAAGAAAGGGGGCCGAGAGCTGGTCGGCCATGAGCACGATGAGGTGCGGCTTGTCGGCAGGCATGGTAGGTGGTTCCCCTCTCGCTTCAGGCACCGACAATAGTCCGGCGCAAGGGGACGAGGATGGATGAAATGCGACACCATGGCGAAACGGAGCGAAGGCCGCCGGTGAGCACTGGCGCGCGCGCCGCGATGGGCGTCATCCGCGTCTACCAGCTCACCCTGTCGGCCTTCGCCGGCAGGAGCTGCCGCTATGCGCCCACGTGCTCGAGCTATGCCGCCGAGGCGATCGAGCGTCACGGGGTGTGGAAGGGCTTTTGGCTCGGTCTGTTCCGGGTGGCGCGCTGTCACCCGTGGGGCGGGGCGGGATACGATCCGGTGCCGGACGCGGTCGGACGTCACGGCCTCAAGGTGTGGCGGCTGATCGGTGATGCGCGGAAGCAAAAGGGCCGGGAGTAATCCCGGCCCCTCGCCAAGGTGCTGTCTTCAAAGTTGAGCGAGCGGCCGCGAAAGGGCCGGGGCCGCAGGCTTGCAGTCGGCTACCAGAGCAGGGTGCCGAAATTCCAGGTCACGCCGGCGCGTACCATGTGCATGTCGTTCATATGCAGATTGACAATGCAGGTGGGCGAGCAGGTCGAGACCGACAGGTCATATTTCTTGGCGTTGAAGCTGCCGTAGAGATATTCGAGGCGGGCGCGCAGGTTGGGCGTAAAGGCATGCTCTATGCCGCCGCCGACCACCCAGCCGGTGTGCACTTGTTTGTTGCTGGCAGGTATGGACGAGGGGCCGACCAGGCCACCCATTTTACCCCACACCCAGCCGACGCCGCCGGTGGCATAGAACAACGTATTGCCCGACAGCCAGCCGACACGGCCGCGCAGAGTGCTGATGTTGTTGGCGTCGTACCAGGCGGCATCGAGGGTGTTCTTGGCCGTCCTGCCGCTCCACATGTAGTCGCCTTCAGCGCCTATCACGAAGTTGTCGTTCAGCTGGTAGGTCCAGCCGCCGACGACGCCGCCGGACGCGGCACAGCCGTTAAGTTCGGGATCGGTGCCGGTCGAGGTCGTATAATCCATCAGGAAGCAGTTCCCTCCGGCCACGCCGCCGATATAGACGCCGGTCCAGTCGCCACGGAGTTCCGGCGGGGGCGGGGGTGGAGGCAGATCGGCAGCGAGCGCGGCGGGGCCATAGAGCAGAAGTCCAAGGCCGACGGCCGCGGCAAGGCGAGAGGAGAGCTTCGACATAGGTCTTCGTCCTGACAGTTATGGTTGACGACTGGTGCCATTGTTAGGGCGTTAAGGTTAACGATCGGTTAGAGGCAGACGGGCCCGCTTCGCCGCTTCGCCATCACCCGCTTGACGCGGAGCATCGAATGCGGGCAAAAGCCCGAATCGCAAGCTTTGCGGGGCGTGCGCCGTGCGCGCCCGGCACCGACAGACCGCTTACCTGCATTGGTTGGCAGAGAGTGAGCAGGAGGATTCTTTCATGATCAATCTCACATTCCCCGATGGTTCCGTGCGCCCTTGCGAGAAGGGCATCTCGGGGCGCGAACTGGCGGCGTCCATCGCCAAATCGCTGGAAAAGAAGGCCGTGGCGCTCAGCTTCAACGGCGAGTTGCGAGACCTGGCCGATCCGATCAGCGAGGACGGCAAGGTGCGCATCATCACCCGCGACGACCCGCAGGCGCTGGATCTCATCCGCCACGACTGCGCGCATGTGATGGCCGAAGCCGTGCAGGAGCTTTATCCCGGCACCCAGGTGACCATCGGACCCGTGATCGAGAACGGCTTTTATTACGATTTCGCCCGCAACGAGCCGTTCACGCCGGAAGATCTGCCCGCCATCGAAAAGAAGATGCGTGAGATCATCGCCCGCGACAGGCCGTTCACCAAGGAGGCGTGGTCGCGCGAGGAGGCGAAGTCCGTCTTCGCCGACAAGGGCGAAGCCTTCAAGGTCGAACTGGTCGATGCCATCCCCGAGGACCAGCAGATCAAGATCTACAGGCAGGGCGAGTGGTTCGACTTGTGCCGCGGGCCCCACATGACCTCGACCGGCAAGATCGGCAACGCCTTCAAGCTGATGAAGGTGGCGGGTGCTTACTGGCGCGGCGATTCGCGCAACCCCATGCTGACCCGCATCTACGGCACCGCCTGGGCCGAGCGGGTCGACCTCGAAGGCTATCTGCATGCGCTCGCAGAGGCGGAACGGCGCGACCACCGCAAGCTGGGGCGCGAGATGGACCTGTTCCATTTCCAGGAGGAAGGCCCCGGCACCGTCTTCTGGCATCCCAAGGGCTGGACCATGTTCCAGAACCTCATTTCCTATATGCGCCGGCGCCAGAACGAGGCGGGCTACCAGGAGGTGAACGCCCCGCAGTTGCTCGACAAGTCGCTGTGGGAGACGTCAGGCCATTGGGACACGTTCCGCGAGAACATGTTCATCGCCCAGTCGGCAGGCGAGGAGGCCGAGGACAAGCGCTTCTTCGCCATCAAGCCGATGAACTGTCCGGGGCACGTGCAGATCTTCAAACACGGTCTGAAGTCCTACCGCGATCTGCCTTACCGCATTGCCGAATTCGGCGTGGTGTACCGCTACGAACCGTCCGGTGCGCTGCATGGGCTGTTGCGCGTGCGCGGCTTCACCCAGGACGATGCCCACATCTTCTGCACCGAAGAGCAGATCGCCGATGAGTGCCTGAAGATCAACGACCTGATCCTCTCCATCTACCGCGACTTCGGCTTCGAGGACGTCGTGGTCAAGCTGTCGACCAGGCCGGAAAAGCGCGTCGGGTCCGACGAGCTATGGGACAAGGCCGAAGCCGCCATGTCTGAGGTGCTGGAGAAGATTGCGGCGCAATCGGGCGGCAAGATCGAGACCGGCATCAATCCGGGCGAGGGCGCCTTTTACGGGCCGAAATTCGAGTATGTGCTGCGGGATGCCATCGGGCGCGACTGGCAGTGCGGCACCACCCAGGTCGACTTCAACCTGCCGGGCCGCTTCGGGGCCTTCTATATCGGTGCCGACAGCGAGAAGAAGACGCCGGTGATGATCCACCGCGCCATCTTCGGTTCGCTGGAGCGTTTCCTCGGCATCCTGATCGAGAACCATGCCGGGCACATGCCCTTGTGGATCGCGCCTGAGCAGGTCGTCGTCGCGACCATCACCTCCGATGCCGACGATTATGCCTATGAGGTGCGCGATCGGCTGAAGCGTGCGGGTCTCAGGGCCGAGGCCGACATCCGCAACGAGAAGATCAACTACAAGGTGCGCGAGCACTCGCTGACCAAGGTGCCGGTGATCCTGGTGGTCGGCAAACGCGAGATGGAGGAAAAGACCGTCAATGTGCGCCGCCTCGGCTCGCGCGACCAGCATTCGCAAGGACTGGACGAGGCGATCAAGGCGCTGGCCGATGAGGCGACGCCGCCGGACGTGAAGCGGGCGATGGAGGCGGCGGCTTAGCCACTGGCCACTTGCCGTCATGCTGACGCAGGTCGGCATCGCGGGCGACAAAGCAGGGCGCGGTCAGGCCGGGGCTGGTGCCGGCGTGAGGCCATATCGGCGCATGATCTCGGCCAGTTTCGCCTTGTCGGGCGGGCCGCCGGCGGCGGCGTTGAGCACGGCGAAGCTTTCACGGAAAAACTGCGGCCCGATGGCGGCCGGCGAGATCACGCAAAGTGCCTTCACGGCCTTGCCGGTCTCGTTGTCGAAGCGATGGACGGCGCCGCGCGGAATGCACAAGGCCTCACCCGGCCCGACCTCGATGCGCTTTCCATCGACGGTCCATGTGAGCACGCCGTCGATGCCATAGATCGACTCCTCATAGTGGTCATGGCTATGGGCCGGAGCCGGCAGCCCCATCGTGCCTGGAACGACCATCTCGAAGGCTGCGAGGGTGCCATTCGAATTGTCGCCCGTGACCAGAAAGCGGATCGCGAAATCGCCAACCGCTATCGTTTCGTCGGACGGATTGACCTGCAGACCAGCATTTGAGGGTGTCATGGAGGGTTTTCCCGTGGTAAATAGAATTTACTCGAAGCAAGCAGTAAATTAAGTTTACCGATGATGTCAAGGCCTCAATCACCGGACGGTCCGCCGGTCAAGCAGCAGGATATCCTGATTGGCGCACTCTTGCGCGTTCCATCGCAGGCCATCCATCGGCGTATCATCGAGGAGTTGAATGCCGTCGGTTTTGAGGGACTGCGCATCGCCCACATGGCGGTTCTGCTCTATCCGGGCCCTGACGGTGAGCGCCCGGGCACGCTGGCCGAGCGCGCCGGCATCACCAAGCAGGCCATGAACCAGCTGCTGCGAAGCCTGGAAAATCTGGGCTATATTGGACGGCACGATGCACCCGATGCCGGCAACAGGCGTATCGTGCGGCTGACCGGGCGCGGACACGCCGCCTTTGCCAAGATCGTCGACATCCTGCGCGACATCGAGCGCCAATGGAGCGCCGAGCTTGGTCCGGCGCGCCTTGCAAAACTCAAGGAACTCCTTATGGACGTCTGGACCAGCAACCTGGTGCGCTAATCTGCGGGCTTTGATCAGCATGGCCAAACGGATTTAATTCGCGGTTCAGGGCTTTGAGCGATCTGGCTGCCTGCCGGTATGGCGGGGGCCGGCTGATTCTCGATGAGGCAGGTGATGAACTGGACCCCAATATCGAGGACATTCGGCTTTGCGGCTGCCGTTGCCTTTGTGGTGGCTGGTCTTTTCGTCGCCGGTGCTTCCGTTCGGGCGGTCCCGGCCGCCGCCGCCGAAAGTCCTCTACAGAGTTTGCGGTCGGTTTCGAAGATCATGACGGTGATCCTCGAGAACACCCGCTACGACGAGGCCATGCGCCAGCCGTTCCTCAAGGAGTTGGCACGCCGCGGCGCCTTGCTCGAAAAGTTCTCGGCCGTGGCGCATCCTTCCCTGCCCAACTACATCGCCCTCATTGCCGGTTCGACCTTTGGGATCGACAATGACCATGATGTCACGCTGGACAAGCCGCATATCGGCGATCTGCTTGAAGCGAAGGGCCTTTCCTGGAAGGTTTATGCCGAGGGTTATCCGGGTGGATGTTTTCTCAAGGCCTCTGATGGCGACTATGCGCGCAAGCATGTCCCGTTCCTGAGTTTCAAGAACGTCCAGACGGACCCGGCGCGGTGCGCGCGGATCGTCAATGCATCGCAGCTCAAGAGCGACCTCGACAGTGGCAGTCTGCCCGCCTGGTCGCTCTATGTCCCGGACCAGAAGAACGATGGGCACGACACCGGCGTTGCCTACGCCGATCGATGGCTGTCGGACACCTTCGGCCCGCTTCTCGAAAACCCCGAATTCATGCGCGGCATGCTGCTCATCGTGACGTTCGACGAAGGCCGCGGCTATATCAACGGCAATCACGTGGCGACCATTCTCGTCGGTGACGCTGTCCTGCCGGGGTCGGTGAGCGATACCGCCTACAACACCTACAGTCTGCTGCGGCTGGGTGAAGACGTGCTCGGCCTGGGAAATCTCGGTCAAGGCGATGCGCACGCCAGCGCCATCACCGGCATCTGGAAATAATCCGCCGGCTTTCACCGGTGCGACGCGAAAAGACCATTGGACGACGTGAGCAGGAGGACAGACAACCATGAGCGACAACAAGGTGGCGATCATCGTCGGGGGCGGGTCCGGCATGGGGGCGGCGGCGGCGAGGAAGCTGGCGGCGGACGGCTATCAGGTGGCCGTCATGTCGCCCTCGGGTAAGGGCAAGGCGCTGGGCGAGGAGCTTGGAGGCCTGGGCGTCACCGGCTCCAACGAGTAGGTCGCCGACCTGACGCGGCTGGTCGATCAGACGCTTTCGCGCTTCGGGCGCATCGATGCCGTCGTCAACGGCGCCGGCCACGGGCCCAAGGGCCCGATCCTCGACATCTCTGATGAGGACTGGCACGCCGGCATGGACGTCTATTTGATGAACGTGGTGCGCATGGCGCGTCTCGTCACGCCGGTCATGGTCGCCCAGGGCGGCGGCTCGATCGTCAACATCTCGACCTATGCCGTGTTCGAGCCGGACCCGGCGTTCCCGGTGTCGGGCGTCTTCCGGGCGGGGCTGGCGGCCTATGCCAAGCTCTTCGCCGACCGCTATGCGGGCGACAAGGTGCGCATGAACAACGTGCTGCCCGGCTTCATCGACAGCTACCCCGAGACGCCGGAACTGGTGGCGCGCATCCCGGCCGGGCGCTACGGCAAGGTCGGCGAGGTGGCCGAACTCATCGCCTTCCTGGCCTCGGAAAAATCCTCCTACATCACCGGCCAGAACATCCGCATCGACGGCGGCATCACGCGTTCGGTTTGACGGCGTCCTCGTCGGCCTCGGTGTCGGCGGCCAGCAGTTCGGCCAGTTCGTCGGCCTGGCGCAGGGCGCTGGCGCGCAGCTTTTCCTCATCGGACTGGTGGGAATAGTCGCTGTAGAGCCGCTCGCGGTCGGACCGCGAGAACGCATCGATGGAGCGCCGCGCGCGGGCCTCGCTCATGCCGCCGTCGATGAGCACGCGGCGGGTCAGGTCGAGGGCGGAGAGATAGGTCTCGCGCACGATGAATTCGACGCCCCGGTCCATGAGCTTGTGCACATGCTCGCGGTCGCGGGCGCGCACGAACAGGTGCAGGTCGGGATAGTGGCGGCGCACCAAATCGACGATCTGCAGCGAAGCCTCGACATCCGAAACGCTCACCACCATGGCGCGGGCCTTGTCGACCTGCGCGGCCTTGAGGATTTCGAGGCGGCTGGCGTCGCCATAAAACACCTGGCTGCCGAAGCGGCGCATGACCTCCACCTGGGCGACGTCGCCGTCAAGCGCGGTGAAGGGGATCTTGCGCGCCGCCAGCACGCGCGCGACGATCTGCCCGAAGCGCCCGAGGCCGGCGATGATCACGTGGCCCTGGCCCTTGGGCATGTCGTCGTAGGCCGGCTGCGATGTGGGAGCGGCCTTCGGCAAACGCCGGGTAATGGCTGCTTCGGCCATCATGATGAACGGCGTCGCCAGCATGGTGAGGGTGACGACCACATTGATGAAGCCGGCGAAGCTGTAGGCGACGACACCGGCCGACAGGGCAGCGGCCGACAGTACGAAGGCGAATTCGCCGCCCTGCGAAAGCGTCAGGGCAAAGCGCCGGGCGCTCGCCATCGACAATCCGCCGCGGCGCCCCACGACAAACAGGACGAGGCCCTTGGCGGCCAGCAGGCCGATCGTCGCCGTGGCGATCTCGGCCGGTCGCGAGGTCAGCAGGCCGAGATCGAGCGACATGCCGATGGCGATGAAGAACAGGCCGAGCAACAGGCCCTCGAAGGGGCGGATATTGGCGGCGATGTCGTGGCGGTAGTCGCTGTCGGCAAGCAGCATGCCGGCGATGAAGGCGCCCAGCGCCGGCGACAGGCCCACCGCCTCCATGATCGCCACGATGACGATGATGGTCAAAAGCAAGAGCGCCGTCATCGCCTCATCGACGCCGGTCTGGGCCACCATGCGGTAGAGCTTTTCCAGGGCATAGCGCCCGGCCAGCACGATGATGACGATGGCGCCGATGGCGGCGGCGGCGCCGGAAGACTCATCGCCGGCAGTTCGGCTGAGCCGGCGGCCAACAGGCCGACGAGGGCGATCATCGGGATGGCGGCGAGATCCTGGAACAGCAGCACGGCAAATGACAGGCGGCCGTGGCGGGTTTCCAGCTCGCCATTCTCCTTCAGCACCTGCAGCACCATGGCGGTGGACGACAACGACAACGCAAGGCCGGCGAACAGCGCCTGGCGCCAGCCGAACTGGGCGGCGGCCATGCCGGCGGTCAGCACCATGGCGGTAACCGCCACCTGCAGGCCGCCCAGCCCGAAAACGGCGCGGCGCAAGGCGAGGAGACGTTGCGGGCGCAATTCCATGCCGATGATGAACAACAACAAGACGACCCCGAACTCGGCCACGTGCAGGATGTTGGCAACGTTGCGGAAGACGCCCAGCGCATGCGGGCCGATCGCCACGCCGGCGATCAGGTAGCCGAGGACGGCGCCGATCCGCATGTACTTGGCAAGCGGCGCCACGAGGCCCGCCGCGGTGAGCAGCAGTGCGACCTGGATGAGAGTAATATTGCCCATGTGCGCTCCAACCGGCTTGCATTCCGGCGATGATGTGGGTTCACTTGCTGGGTAGCAAAACAGATAGCGCCAAGGAAGGCCACCAATGAGCTGGTTTGAAGGCAAGGATCCGATCATCGGCGATCCGCAATCGTGCGATGCCATCGAACAGGTGATCGTGCCGCGGGCACGCGATATCGGCGATTTCGAGGTCAACCGGGCGCTGCCGTCGGGCAAGCGCCAGATGGTGGGCCCGTTCATCTTCTTCGACCAGTTCGGGCCGACGCTGATGCGGGTGGGGCAGGGCATGAACGTGCGCCCGCATCCCCATATCGGCCTGGCCACGGTGACCTGGCTGTTCGACGGCTCGGTCTATCATCGCGACAGCCTTGGATCGGCCATCGAGATCGCGCCCGGCGAACTGAACTGGATGACGGCAGGAAGCGGCATCGTCCACTCCGAGCGGACACCGCCGGCCGATCTGGCACGCGAGCGCCAGGTGTTCGGCATTCAGTCATGGGTGGCGTTACCGAAGGGGCTGGAGGAACAGGCCCCCGACTTCGCCCATTATGGCGCCGGCGACCTGCCGGTGATTGAGGAGGGCGGCGTTTCGGTGCGCCTCATTGCCGGCTCGCTTTATGGTTCGACGGCGCCGGTAAAGACGTCTAGCGAGCTGTTTTATGCCGAGGCGCGGATGGCTGCCGGCTCGCGCATGCCGTTGCCGGCGATCCATGAGGAACGCGCGGTTTATGTGTGCGAGGGGACAGTGACCATTGCGGGCGAAAGTTTCGAGGCCGGCCGCCTGCTGGTCTTCAGGCCCGGCGATGAGATCACCATCGCAAGCCCGGTGGCGGCCCGCCTGCAGCTTCTGGGCGGCGAGCCCATGGACGGCCCGCGCCACATCTGGTGGAATTTTGTTTCTTCATCAAAGGAGCGCATCGATCAGGCCAAGGCCGAATGGCGCCAGGGCCGCTTCGACATCGTGCCGGGCGATGAGGAGGAGTTCATTCCGCTGCCGGGGTGACAAATTAATCCACCATTCAGTAGAAACCCGAATCCATTGGTGATGCAACCAATTAGGTCGTTCGCTTCAGAAAGAAGAACATCGACTGGAGTTCAGTTCGGCGCACGATAGGTAAACGGAACAAATTATCGTTGTTGTCTAACCGTCTCTTAAGGAGACGATCTTAAGCTGGTCCTGATATTTGCTGCGTTGGTGCAGAGCGGCCTTCGACAAATCAGTGAGCGGCTACACGATGTTTGGCTTGGGACAGGGGGACGGCATTGATTTCACGGCGCTGGTGGTGATTATGTGGTGGTGACATTGATCATTTGTCTGGCGATCGATGTCTTGCGCGGTCGAAGTCGTCGGTCTTACTCCTGGAAAAATCAATCCCGGTATCGATTCGCGCAGCAAGAAAGCCGCGACCTGTCGAATCCCGCCGAACAGATGAACGCCGTCATGGCAGCTTCGTTCGAAAAGCAAAAATTGCTCAATTTCTCGGAATATCGCGTCTTCAGGATCATTGAGGATTTGGTCGCGGAGGTACGTCAAGGGTACCGCGTATTTGCCCAGATCAATCTCGGCGAAATCTTGAGATCGCCCGATGATAATGCGTATCGCTCGATTAACAGCAAGCGCGTCGATATCCTCATCGTCGACAGGCGTGGCTTGCCGATGCTGGCCGTCGAATATCAGGGTGGCGGGCATTATCGAGGGGATGCGGCGGCGCGCGATGCGGTCAAGAAGGAGGCGCTGCGCAAGGCTGGTGTTCCGTATATTGAAATCGTCCCTGCCGACAATGAGGCGGATATAAAGTCTCTCGTCCGCAAGCATCTCGGCTGGAATGTGACAACTGGCGCCACGGTGTACCGATCCCGAGCGTGACGACTTCGTAGCCATCATTACCTTGCCCGCGCCGGCAAGGCGTCTTGATGATCGATCTACTCCCCGAGCGTCAGGCGCTTGAAGTCGTGCGGCTTGACGGTGAATTCCGTCTTCAGATCATGGCCGTCCACTTCGGCATCCACCTTGTAGGTGCCCGGCGCGAGGACGAGGGCGAAGGCATCGCTCTTGCCGCTGCGCTGCCAATAGCCGCCGATCTGCTGGATCTTCCAGGTCGCCAGCCG
>CAVYOQ010000031.1:0-18376 GCA_963770075.1 uncultured Alphaproteobacteria bacterium | reverse complement strand
GGCAGGCCTCGCGGATCACCAGCATCTCGGCATGGGCGGTCGGATCGAGGAGTGGCGCGTGCGGTTGCCGTCGGCGGCGACGATCCTGCCTCCGGCATCGGTGATCACCGCGCCCACCGGCACCTCGCCGCGCAGCATGGCGTCGGCGGCCTCATCGAGGGCGCGCCGCATGGCCTCGCTGAGAATTGTCATGCCGCCATGCGGCGCTCCGCCTCCTCAATGGCTGCCGGCGCCTGTGGCCCTCGGCTCTAGCCTTCGAACTTGAACGACACCTTGACCTTGGCGCGGTAGGCCTCGACCTTGCCGTCCTTGAGGACAATGTCCATCTCCGTCACTTCGGCGACGCGCATGTCGCGCAGCGACTTGCCCGCCCGGTTGACGGCGGCAGCGGCGGCCTTTTCCCGGGATTCGGTGCTGGTGCCCACCAGCTCGATGACCTTGTAGACGCTCTCTGGCATTTCACTCTCCCTATCCGCCGCAAACGGTTTGATGGGGTTTCATTGTGGACGGACGCGGCCATCTCACCACACCCGTCCCGCCATGTCACCTGCCGCCAAGGGCAATTCATCATTTCGCCAAACCGGTAAACCATCTAGAAGCAGGCCATGGTGAAAGAAGCGAAAGACAATGCCCCGCCGGCGGGCGAACGCATCGCCAAGGTGATGGCGCGCGCCGGGTTGTGCTCGAGGCGCGATGCCGAGCGCTGGATCGCCGAGGGCCGGGTTGCCGTCAACGGCGAAACGCTCACTACGCCGGCGCGCACGGTGATGCCCGACGATCAGGTGCTGGTCGACGGCAAGGCCTTGCCGGTGAAAGAGCCGGCCCGCCTGTGGCGCTATCACAAGCCGCAAGGCCTCGTCGTCAGCCACAAGGACGAAAAGGGCCGCGCCACGGTCTTCGAGGCCTTGCCCAAGGAGTTGCCGCGCGTGGTCTCCATCGGCCGGCTTGATCTTGCCACCGAAGGGCTGTTGCTGCTCACCAATGACGGCGGCCTCGCGCGCCTGCTGGAGCTTCCGGCCACCGGCTGGGTGCGGCGCTACCGGGTGCGCGTCTACGGCAATGTGGACGAGGCGGCGCTGAAAAAGCTCGCCGACGGCATCAGCATCGAGGGCGTTCATTACGGCCCCATCGAGGCCAAGCTCGACAAGGTGCAGGGCGGCAATGCCTGGCTTACCTTTGCCCTGCGCGAGGGCAAGAACCGGGAGATCAAGATGGTGTGCGAGCACCTGGGGCTCAAGGTGAACCGCCTCATCCGTGTCGCCTTCGGCCCGTTCCAGCTGGGCGACCTCAAGCGCGGCGCGGTGGACGAGGTCTCCACCAAGGTGATCGCCGAGCAGCTCGGCGGCGCGCGCCCGCAAGCGCGCTCCACCAAGGGCTGGGCGAAAAAGAAGTCGGCAGCGAATTCCGATGCGCATCGTCGGCGGAAAGTTTAGCGGCCGCCCGCTGGTGACGAGGCGCGGGGCCGCCACCCGCCCGACGGCGGAGCGGGTGCGGCAGGCCGTCTTCAACATCCTCGAGCACGGCATTGCGGACTTCTCGCTTGACAGCGCGCGGGTGCTCGACCTCTTCGCCGGCTCAGGCGCCCTTGGCCTCGAAGCCCTGTCGCGCGGCGCTGCCTTCGTGCTCTTCATCGAGGAGGCGGGCGAGGCGCGCGCGGCCGCCCGTGCCAATGCCGAGACGCTGGGCGTTCTCGGTCTCACCAAGATCTGGCGCCGCGATGCCACCCGCCTCGGCCGCGCCGCCCCGCAACCGCAATTCGACCTCGCCTTTGCCGATCCGCCCTATGGCAAGGGCCTGGGCGAAAAAGCGCTCGCCGCGTTGATCGAGGGCGAATGGCTCAAACCCGGCGCCGTGGTGGTGCTGGAGGAAGCTGAACGGGCAGAGGTTGCGGTGCCGGCGGGCCTCACCCTCATCGACCGGCGCGTCTACGGCGATACGCAGGTGGTGTTTTTGCGGATGCGGTTTGGGGGCGAATGAACGAAGGGACTGGCAAAAGCAACCCAAGGCAACCTGCTAGCCCCGTTCAATCGTCGAGCATGGCCATGGCGGCCTTGCGGTCGCCGGGCTTGAGCCGCAGGAACAAGGTGCGGGCTTTCTTTATGTCCATCTGCGAGCCGCTCTCGGCCGCCGCCTTCAGGGCAACCGTGGTGGGGTGATCCGCCCCGCAGATGAAGGTGAGGGCCTTGGCCAGGCGCCCCATGGCGGCGCGGTCGATTTTTGCTTCATCCATCGGGCAATCCTTGCAGAAAATCTTGCCGATTCCCAGAGATGGCAAGGTCGCGGGCACAGCATTGGGCTTGACGCAAGATGCCATTGTCGGTGATTGCTACGGTCACGTTCACTGCGCATCACCCACCGGGAATAAAAGCCATGCTCAATGTCGCCGAAAAATTCCCCCGCTATCCGCTCATGTTCGGGCACACGCCGATCGAGAAGCTGTCGCGGCTTTCCGCTCATCTCGGCGGCAAGGTCGACATTTATGCCAAGCGCGAGGACTGCAATTCGGGGCTGGCCTTCGGCGGCAACAAGATCAGGAAGCTGGAGTATCTCGTCCCCGATGCCATCAAGCAGAACTGCGATACCCTCGTCACCGTCGGCGGGGTGCAGTCCAACCACACGCGGCAAGTGGCCGCCGTTGCCGCCAAGATCGGCATGAAGTGCCGGCTGGTGCAGGAAAGCTGGGTGCCGTTCCCCGATGCGGTCTACGACCGGGTGGGCAATATCCTCATGTCGCGGGTGCTGGGGGCCGAGATCGAGCTGGTGGACGACGGTTTTGACATCGGCATCCGCGAGAGCTGGGAAAAGGCGATTGCAGACGTGAAGGCGAACGGCGGCAAGCCCTACGCTATCCCCGCCGGTGCCTCGGTGCACAAGCTGGGCGGGCTCGGCTATGTCGGCTTTGCCGATGAACTGCGCCACCAGGAAACCGACCTCGGCTTCAAGTTCGACTATATCGTGGTGTGCACCGTCACCGGCTCCACCCATGCCGGCATGCTGGTGGGCTTTGCCGCCGATGGTCGGGAGCAGAACGTCATCGGTATCGATGCCTCCGCCACACCCGAACAGACCCGGGCACAAGTGCTATCGATCGCGCGGAACACGGCCGAACTGGTGAAACTGGGGCGCGAAATCAGCGACGACGACGTCGTGCTCAACACCGATTACGCCTATCCGGCCTATGGCGTGCCGTCGCAGGAGACCAACGCCGCCATCCGCCTTGCCGCACGGATGGAAGGCATGATGACCGACCCGGTCTATGAGGGCAAATCCATGCAAGGGCTGATCGACCTGGTGCGGACCGAGTTCTTCCCGGCCGGCTCGAAGGTTCTTTATGCTCATCTCGGCGGGGTGCCGGCGATCAACGCCTACAGCTATCTTTATCGTAACGGCTAAGTGAAGGCGGGCCCTGGCCCATTTGATTGACGCTGGCGGATGGCGGTCCCTATACCGGGCAGCCGATTCGCCGCCCCCCGTGGCCTCAACACCGAGTGCGCCATGTCCGAGCTTCTGCTCGCCAACGAGCCGATCGTCCGCCTGTCATTCTTCGTCGGCGTGCTTGCCGTCATGGCGGCGTGGGAGGTGGCAGCACCCCGGCGGCGGCGCGATATACCGCGCCTCTTGCGCTGGACCAACAATCTCGGCGTGGTCGTCGTCGACACGGTTCTTGTGCGCCTCGCCTTTCCCGTCGTGGCCGTGGGGCTGGCGCTCATGGCCGAAAGGCAGGGATGGGGCCTGTTCAACATCATTGCCGCGCCGGCATGGCTCGCCTTTGTCGCCTCGGTGATCGCGCTCGATCTGGCGATCTACCTGCAGCATGTGATGTTCCATGCGGTGCCGGCCCTGTGGCGGCTGCACCGCATGCACCATGCCGACCTCGAGTTCGACGTCACCACGGGCCTGCGCTTCCACCCGGTCGAGATCCTGTTGTCGA
Source organism: uncultured Alphaproteobacteria bacterium (assembly GCA_963770075.1). Taxonomy (GTDB): domain Bacteria; phylum Pseudomonadota; class Alphaproteobacteria; order Rhizobiales; family Aestuariivirgaceae; genus CAVVDT01. Next base: position 14,445 of record CAVYOQ010000031.1, on the reverse strand, counting down.
TGGGCATCAAGCTGGCCGTGGTGGTGGCGCTGGGGCCGCCGGCGGTGGCCGTGCTCGTGTTCGAGGTGGTGCTCAACGCCACCTCGATGTTCAACCATTCCAATGTGCGCCTGCCGCTAGGACTTGACCGGATCCTGCGCCTGATCGTCGTGACGCCCGACATGCACCGGGTGCATCACTCGATCCATCCGGCCGAGACCAACAGCAATTTCGGCTTCAACCTGCCGTGGTGGGACCGCCTGCTCGGAACCTACCGGGCGCAGCCGCGCGAGGGCCACGAGGCCATGACCATCGGCATCGAGCAGTTCCGCACCCGGCGCGACCTGTGGCTCGATCGCATGCTCATCCAGCCCCTGCTGGGGCCAGCGAGCGGCTATCCCATCAACCGGGAGGATGAGGAGGGGTGAGACGGTGGGGGCCGACAACCAATCCAATCCGTCACCCCGGGACTTGATCCCGGGGTCCATCCCGCTTGCATTGCAACAGGTAGAGAGGCAGGCGGAGTGGATGGCGGCGTCAAGCGCCGCCATGACGATGAAGGCAGGGAACGGTCTCGTGCCTACTTGCGCCCGAACAGCCGTTCGACGTCGGCGAGCTTCAATTCGATGAAAGTCGGGCGGCCGTGGTTGCACTGGCCGGCATTGGGGTTTTGCTCCATGTCGCGCAGGAGGCGGTTCATCTCCTCCGGGCGCAGGCGGCGGCCGGAGCGCACCGAGCCGTGGCAGGCCATGGTGGCGAGCACATGGTCCATGCGCTCGCCCAGCGCCAGGCCCGAGCCGTGCTCGGCGATGTCGTCGGCGACGTCGCGCACGAGGTCGGCGACCTCGGCGCCGGCGAGGACGGCGGGCACCTCGCGCACCACCACGGCGCCGGGGCCGAAACCCTCCAGCACAAGACCCACGCGGCCAAGCGCCTCGGCGTGATCCATGAGGCGCTCGACGGCCGAGGCGTCGAGATCGACCACCTCGGGCACCAGAAGCGGCTGGGTGGCGGGCTCGCCCCTGGCGCGGGCGTCCTTCATCTTCTCGTAGACAAGGCGCTCATGCGCGGCGTGCTGGTCGACGATGACGAGACCGTCGCGGGTCTGGGCGATGATGTAGTTCTCGTGCAGTTGCGCCCGTGCCGCCCCCAGCGGGCGGTCGAGCAGGTCATCGACGATCGCGGCCTGATGGGCGCTCGCATCGGCAGATGGCGCCTCGAAGCCGGCAAAGGCGGCGGCCGGGCGCGGCGGGGCGGGGCGCCAGCCGCTCTCGGGCCGCCAGCCGGGGGTGGCCGCCGCCATGACGCCAACCGCCGCGGCCGGCGCTGCCTTCTGGCCGGGTGCGCTGAGGCGTTCGCGCACGGCGCCGACGATCAGGCCGCGCACCAGGCCGGGATCGCGAAAGCGCACCTCGGTCTTGGCAGGATGGACGTTGACATCAAGGTCATCTGCCGCAACGGTGAGGAACAACGCCAGCATGGGGTGACGACTGCGCGCCATGACATCGGCATAAGCGCCGCGAATGGCACCTGAGGTGAGCTTGTCGCGCACGGCGCGGCCGTTGACGAAGACATACTGCATTCCCGTCGTCGGCCGCGACACGGTGGGCAGGCCGATGAAGCCCGCAAGCCCTACCCCTTCGCGCCTTGCGTCCAGATCGAGGGAATTGTCGGCGAAATCGCGCCCCATCACCTCGGCGACGCGGCGGGAAAGGCCGTCATCGCCGGGACGGGCGGCAAAATCGTACAGGCGGCGCTCGCCGGCGGTGAGGGAAAAGGCGACCGCCGGGTGGGCCATGGCGAGGCGTTTCACGATGTCGCTCGCTTCGGCCGTCTCCGAGCGCTCCGAGCGCAGGAATTTCAGCCGCGCCGGCACGGCATGGAAGAGATCGCGCACCTCGACCGTGGTGCCGGGCGCGCGGGGTGCCGGGCGCACCTGGCCCTTGACGCCGTCTTCGATGCGGATCTCGTGCGCCTCGCCATGTCCTTCAGGGCGCGAGGCGATTTTCAGGCGCGCCACCGCGCCGATGGAGGCGAGCGCCTCGCCGCGAAATCCCAAGGTCGAGATATTGACCAGATCGTCGCCCGAGAGCTTGGAGGTGGCATGGCGCTCGACCGCCAGATCGAGGTCGCCTGCCGGCATGCCGCAGCCATCGTCGCTAACGCGGATGAAGTTGCGCCCGCCGCCGGAAAAGTCAATGTCGATGCGCCTTGCCCCGGCATCGATGGCGTTTTCCACCAACTCCTTCACCACGCTCGAGGGACGCTCGATCACCTCACCGGCGGCGATGCGGTTGACGGTGTTGGGGCTTAAGACACGGATCGCCATCACATGGCCTTGAGATAATCGCGCGTCAGCACCTTGGCGGCCTCGACGGCCGGCTGGTCGAAAGGATCGATGCCCATCATAAGCCCGGTGAGGATGGTTTCGAGCATAAAATGCATGGCGAGCGCCCCAACCGTGCGCTCATCGGGCCTTTCGATGTCGATCATCCGCACCGGACGGCCGTGGTTGGCATAGGTCGCGGCATTGGCGCGGGCTTCGCAATCGACCAGATCGCCCACCGTGCGGCCGGCGAGATAGCCGATGAGCGGATCGTCGCGGTAACTCTCGGGGATGCGCGGTCCTTCTCCGACGGTTGCGGCCCTGATGACGGTGAGCAGCTTGTCGGCCGGCCCGTCGAGGAAAAGCTGCATCTGGCTGTGCTGGTCGACCGGGCCGGCAGCCGCCACCGGCTGGATACCCCTGCCCTGCTTGCCCAGACTTTCCGCCCACAGTTGCTGGTACCAGGCCGAAAACAGGCGCAAGCGGTCGTTGTAGGGCATGAGGACGGTGGCGTTGAGGCCCTTTTCCTCGCTGAGCGCCTGCACCATGGCAGCGCCGGCGACCGGGGCAATGGAGCGGGGATCGTCGCCATCGATCAGGCTCTGCATCACTTCGCCCGCACCCTCACGCACGGCGACAGGATCCAGCCCAAGCAGCAGCACCGGCAGCATGCCGACATTGGTGAGGAGCGAATAGCGCCCGCCGACGCCGGGGTCGTGATCGAGGGCCATGAGACCGTGGCGGGTAGCCAGGCGGCGCACGGCGTTGCGCTCAGGGTCGCCGGGCTCGGTCAGCACCACCACATGGTGCGCCGGGTCGAGACCGGCGCTGGCGAGCGCTTCGAGGGCGGCGAGAAGCTGCACCAGTGTCTCCGGCGTGCCGCCGGACTTGGAGACCGCGAGGAAGCGGGTGGTCTCGAGATCGAGGCTCGCCAGGGCCTCGGCAAGGCCGGCGCCATCGAGATTGTCGAAGAAGTGCAGGCGTGGGCGCCCATCCAGTCCCAGCCGCAGGCGCGAGCCGGGGACCCGGTAGCCGGCAAGCTGGGCCAGCATCTGCGCCCCGAGGGAAGACCCGCCGGTGCCGAAATGCACGATGTCGCTGGCCCCCCCGGTGAGGAGACCGGCAGCCTCGCGGCAGGCATCGAGATCGTCGCGCCGCCAGGGCAGACGCAGGAGCGGCAGGCTGTCCTCGCCATGCCAGCGCTTGACCGTGCGCATGGCCTCGGCAGCGCGTTCGAGCATCTTTTGCCAGGCATCATGCGCCAGACCGCCTTCACCGATGGCGGCGGCAAAGCAATTGTCGAGGTTCTGGCGATAGGCCATCGGCTCTCCTTTGGGCGTGTTTGCGGCAGATGCGACGCAGTGTAGCCGATTCGGCCCTAGATCAGCCTGCAATTGGGTGAAGTCACCCAATTGCAGAAAAGCTGATCGATTCTCGAGGTTGAGCATAATGTTATCCGAAAAGTGGTTTCCACTTTTCGGCATCATGCTCTAGCCCGAGATGCCGACCGCCTTCAGGTCCTTGGGCTTGCCGACCACGGTCACCACCAGCGCGTTGGTGTCGATGATGCGTTTCGCCATGCGCTTGACGTCATCGAGAGTTACCGCCTCGATGAGGCTGTTGCGCTTCTTGATGTAGTCGATCCCCAGCTTGTCGCGCTGGATCCCGAGCAGCTGCCGGGCGATCTTGCGATCACTGTCGAAGCGCAGCGCATAGGAGCCGGTGAGATAGGTCCTGGCCGCGGCCAGTTCGTCTGCCGTGGGGCCCTCGTCGGCCATGCGCTTGAGCTCCTGTTTCAGGATCTTGAGCGTCTCGGCGGCATGCTCGTTGACGGTGGCGGTGCCGCCATAGAACAGCGCAGCATGATCGAGCGGATAGAGCGCGGTGTAGATCGAATAGGCAAGGCCGCGCTTTACGCGCACCTGCTCGGTGAGGCGCGAGCCGAAGCCGCCATCGCCGAGGATAAAGTTCATCACGTAGGCGGCGATGAAATCGGGATCGTTGCGCGGGATGCCCCTGGAGCCGAAGCGGATGATGGACTGCGGGATGTCGCGCGGGATGATCTGCACGATGGGGCCCATGATGGGCGTGGCGGGCGCCACCTTGGGCATGCCGGATTTCGCCGGCAGGCCGCCGAACACCTTGTCCAGTTCGCCCTTCAGCGTCTCAGCGTCGATGTCGCCCACCACGGCCACATAGAGCCCTTCGCGCGCGAACAGGCGCCTGGTCAAGGCATGCAGATCGGCGGCGGTGACCGCCTTGATGTCGTCGATATTGCCGTCGGAGGAGCGGCCGTAGGGATGGGTGCCGAAGACGGTGTGCATCCACGCCTGGCTGGCGATCTGCTCGGGGTCCTCGGCGTCGTTCTTGATGCCGAGAACGACCTGAGAGCGCATGCGCTCCAGCGAGGCTTCATCGAAGCGCGGCTCATTGAGGGCAAGGCGCAACAGGTCGAAGGCGGCGGCGCGGTTGGCGCTCAAGGTCTGCAGCGAGCCGGCGAAATCGTCACGGCTGGCATCAAAGGACAGTTTCACCGACAGGTCTTCGAGGCGGCGCTGGAAGGCCGCCGAATCGAGGTTGCCGGCGCCCTCGTCCAGCATGCCGGAGAGAAAGCTCGCCAGCCCCTGACGGTCAGCAGGGTCGCCGGCGCTGCCGCCGGTGAAGGAATAGTCCATGGCGATCAGCGGGATGGTGTGGGCCTCGACCAGCCAGGCGGTGATGCCGCCGGGCGAGGTCACCTTCTGCAGCTCGAAGGCTCCTGCTGCAAGCGAGGAAAAGCTGAGCACGACAAGAGCGACAAAAGCGGTTGCGATGCCGGCAAAGGCGCGCGCGGGGCGGTGAAACATGGAGGCCATATGGTTCCCGATCAGTTCTTGGCGGTGAGGCGCGGTTCGGGCGCGGGAAGGAGGACGGCGGTCACCGAGCGGGCGGGCTTGAGGATAGTCCGGGCGGCGGCCTTCACCGCATCGGCGGTTACGGCGGCGATGCGGTCAGGCCAGCTCTGGACGTTGGCCACCGTGCGCCCGGTCACCAGCGCGTGGCCGTAGAGGTAGGCAAGCCTGAACTGGCTGTCGAGCGAATAGATGGTGCTGGCAATCAGCGACTTCTTGGCGCGCGCCAGCTCTTCGGCCGTTACACCGTCCTCCACCACCTTGGCGATCACCTTGTCGAGAGCGGCCTCGACGACCGCTGCATCGCCGCCGGGAACCGGCGCGGCATAAACGCTGAAGGTGCCGCTGTCGAGATTGCCGCCATTGTAGCCGGCGCCGGCGTAAGCGGCGATCTTCTGGTCCACCACCAGCGCGCGGTAAAGTCGGCTGGTGGGGCCGCCGCCGAGGATGCCGCCCAGGACTTCGAGCGCTTCGGCCTCGCCCTCAGGCGCGGTGTGGTAGCTGGGGGCGAGATAATCGCGCGAGATCTGGGGCGAAGTGGCGCGGGCGTCTTTGAGCACCACGCGGCGAGCGGCGATCGGGTCGGGCTCGGGCGTGCGCAGGCGCGGCCCCGTCGGGGCACCGGGAATGTCGCCATAAATGCGCCTGGCCATGGCGAGGACCGCCTGCGGCTCGACATCGCCCGCCACCACTACGACGGCGTTGCCGGGCGTATAATGCGCCTTGTAGAAGGCGACCGCGTCGGCGCGGGTGAGCTTTGAGACCTCCGGCAGCCAGCCAATGGTCGGGTTGTGGTAGGGATGGGCCATGTAGAGGACCGCATCGGCCTGCTCGGCCAGAAGGCTCGCCGGATCGTTGTCGGTGCGCATGCGGCGCTCTTCCAGCACCACCTGCAACTCCGGCTTCACCGCGGCATCGGTGAGCTTGAGGTTGACCATGCGGTCGGCCTCCAGCTTCATCACCAGCTCCAGACGGTCGGCGGCGATGCGCTGATAGTAGGCGGTATAGTCCTTGGTGGTGAAGGCGTTGTCCTCACCGCCATTTCGCATGACGGTCCTGGAGAACTGGCCGGCGGGAACGCTGGGCGTGCCCTTGAACATGAGATGTTCGAGGAAATGGGCAATGCCGTTCTCGCCCTGCGGCTCGTCGGCCGAGCCGACGCGGTACCACACCATATGCGTGACGACGGGAGCGCGGTGGTCGGGGATGACCACCAGCTGTAGCCCGTTGCGCAAGGTCCAGTGCGAGACCTTGACGCCCGAGGTGGCGGCGAGAGCGAAGGCTGGCGCCAGCGCCATGGCCGCTAGCACCACGATGGCCCGCAGGCCGGCAAGAAGCGATGACGTGCGCAAAGGGCGATCTCCTGCAGCATGATGCCGAAAAGTGGATGCTACCTTTCGGATAACATCATGCTCAAACTGTTCTAACCGATCAGCTTTTCTGCAATTGGGTGAAGCCACCCAATTGCAGGCTGATCTGGCATCGGATGCGGCGGTAGTTACGCAGCCCTGCGGCCCGGTTTCCACTAAATTCTTCGTAATTGTGGCCGCCGCGCCATCGGCGCCGGCGCCCGGTCAGCCGTCGGTCCAGACCGAGCCAAGATTGAAGATGGTGCCGTAATTGGGATTCTTCTGGCGCTCGATCTCCAGCTTCTTCTTGCTCATCTCCGCGTTGAGCTCGGCCGGGGTCTTCAAGGTGCCGTCGGCCTTGTAGCGCGACACGCCCCATTTGGCATAAGGGTCATTGGCCGCCTGCGGCTGCAATTGCTGCGGCGTCTGCGTCTGCGGCGCCTGAGAGACCTGCTGCGGCTGCGGCTGCGGCTGCTGATAGGCCGGCTGCGGCTGCTTCGGAGCGGGCTGATAGACCTTCTGCGGCTCATAGAGCGGCGCATTGCTTTGCGCGTTCTGCTGATAGGGCGGAGGGGCAGCCTCGACCGGCTGTGGCGCCTGGGCGACCGGCCGCACCGGCTGCTGGGCATCTCCGGGCGGATGCAACTGCAGGTCAGGGGGAGCCGCCAGCACCTGGCCTTGATGCACCTGATTCTCGTCGGGAATGTATTTGCCGGCTCCGAACCAATCCTGGAAATTGGTCTCGCTGCACCCGGCCAGCATGACGCTCACAAGCGCCAGGCCAGCCAGCCTTGCTGTTGCACCCATAAACGCGCGGGCTCCTTCACCCCATCCCCAAACCAAGTCGCGTCCTTGCTCAATGCCATTTCATTGAGGCAAAACCAAGACTTGGCCTTCCGCCGCCGCTCAACCTGCCGGCGACTCCTGTCCTCCGTCCAGGAACGACTCATACAGAAGCAGCAGCACTCCCGCAACAATGGCGCAATCGGCGAGGTTGAAAACATACCAGCTCCAGCCCAGCGCGTGCAGCAGAAAGAAATCGGCGACCGCCCCATGCACCACCCGGTCCATCATGTTGGCGAGCGCCCCGCCGATGACGAGGCCGAGGGCGAAGGCCGTGAGGGGCATGCGGGCGCGCCACAGCCACACGGCAAGGCCGCCCGAGATCGCCAGCGCCAGCGCCACCAGCCCCCAGCGCACCGCACCGGCATGCGAGGCGAACAGCCCATAGGAGATGCCGCGATTCCACACCAGCACCACGTCGAGGAACGGCCCGACGCGGACAGGCTGGCGCTGGGCGATGGCAAACGGCCCGAGCAGCCACCATTTGAGCGTCTGGTCGAGCCCGAAGGCGAGCGCAGCAACGGCAAGGCCGAGCCCCGCCGGGCGCCCTCGGCTGGCACTCATGCGCCGCCGCGTCCGGCCTCGCCCCCGGCCCATTCGCGCAATGCCGCTGCATCGCGCGGGGTGACGTCGGGATAATCGGGGTCGCTGCCCACCTCGGGGCTCACTTTCCACGAGCGGGCGCATTTCAGCCCCTCGGCACGGGCCGGCACCACCGCCACGCCCTTGACCTCGTCGAGGCGGAAGGCATCCGCCGGGCCATCGCCCGCGATCACGCTGGCAGCGCTGGTGATGGCGATCTCGGCCATATCGACGCCCTTGACGGCGGCCGCGAGCTCGGGATCGGCAATATAGACGTTTGGCGCGGCCTCCAGCGAAGAGCCGATGCGCTTGTCGCGGCGCTCGACCTCCAACGCCCCGGTGATGACCGAACGCACCCGCCAGATCTTTTCCCACTTCGTCTCCAGCGTGGTGTCGCGCCAGGCGGGCGGCACTTGCGGGAACTGTTGCAGATGCACCGAGCTTTCGCCGGGGTGGGCGCCATCCATGCCGTGGCGCGACAGCCAGGCTTCTTCCATGGTGAAGGGCAGCATGGGTGCCAGCCACTTCACCAGGCAGTCGAACAGCTGGTCGATGACGGTGAGCGCCGCCAGCCGCCGCACACTGGAAGGCGCATCGCAATAAAGCGCATCCTTGCGGATGTCGAAATAATAGGCCGACAGGTCCACCGTCATGAAATTGGTAAGCGCGGAGGAGACGCGCTTATAGTCGAAATCGTCATAGGCCTTCCTCACCACCTCATCGAGGCGGGCGAGGTCCGACAGCATCAGCCGCTCCAGTTCCGGCATGTCCTTGACGTCCACCGCCTGGCCTTGGCGGAAATGGGCGAGCGTGCCCAGCATCCAGCGGGTGGTGTTGCGGATCTTGCGGTAGGACTCGATCGTGGTCTTGAGGATCTCGGGCCCAATGCGCAGGTCTTCCGAATAGTCGGACGAGACCACCCACAAGCGCAGGATGTCGGCGCCCGACTGCTTGATGACGTCCTGCGGGATCACCTGGTTGCCGAGCGATTTCGACATCTTGCGCCCGTCCTCGGCCATGACGAAGCCGTGGGTGAGCACCGCGTCATAGGGCGCGCGCCCGCGTGTACCGCAGCTTTCCAGGAGCGAGGAATGGAACCAGCCGCGATGCTGGTCGGAGCCTTCGAGATAGAGATCGGCCGGCCATTTGAGATCGGCCCGCTCCTCCAGCACGAAGGCATGGGTGGAGCCGGAATCGAACCACACATCGAGGATGTCGCGCACCTGCTCGAAGTAGGCGTGGTCATGGTCAGGCGCAAGGAAGCGTTCGGTTGCGCCGTCGGCAAACCAGGCATCGGCCCCTTCGGCTGCGAACGCCTCGATGATGCGCGCGTTGACCGCCTCGTCCTTCAGCACTTCGCCCGTCTCCTTGTCGACGAAGACGGCGATGGGCACGCCCCAGGCGCGCTGGCGCGACAGCACCCAGTCGGGCCGCGCCTCGATCATTCCGCGCAGGCGGTTCTGCCCGGCGGCGGGGACGAAGCGGGTGTTGTCGATGGCGTTCAACGCCCGCGCCCTGAGCGTGTCGCCGGCCCGCGCGATGTCGCGGTCCATGTAGACGAACCATTGCGGCGTGTTGCGGAAGATGACCGGCTTCTTGGAGCGCCAGGAATGGGGATACTGGTGTTTCAGGCGCGCGCGCGCGATTAACATGCCGGCCGCGACGAGGGCATCGATTACCGCCTGGTTGGCATCGCCCTTGTCGCCCTTGTCGGTGATGACGCGCTTGCCTTCGAAGCCGGGCGCATCGGCGGTGAAGGCGCCACGCTCGTCAACGGTGAAGGGAATGGTCATGTCGATGCCGCGCGCGGTGAGCTCGCGGGCGTTCTCCATCCATATCTCGAAGTCCTCGCGCCCGTGCCCCGGCGCGGTGTGGACGAAGCCGGTGCCCGCATCCTCGGTCACATGCTCGCCGGCCAAGAGCGGCACCTCGAAGCCGTAACCGAGACTTTTCAGCGGATGGGCACAGACGATCGACCGCAATTCGTCGTGGCCGACGTCCGAACGGCGCTCGAAGCCCTCCACCCGCGCCTGTTTCATCACCTCGGCAGCGAGAACATCGGCAAGGATGTATTTGTCGCCCACCTTGGCCCAGTTGCCGTCGGGAGTGGCTGTCACCTCGTAGAGCCCATAGGCGATCCTGGGCGAATAGCTGATGGCACGGTTGCCGGGGATGGTCCACGGGGTGGTGGTCCAGATCACGACCGAGGCCGAGCGCAGCACATCGAGCCGCTGCGGCTCACCGGCCACATCGCTCGCCGTCAGCAGGCTGTCGGCGACGGCCCCGACGACCGGAAACTTCACCCACACGGTGTCGGAGGTGTAGTCGTGATACTCCACCTCGGCTTCGGCCAGGGCGGTGTGCTCGATGACCGACCACATCACCGGCTTGGAGCCGCGATAGAGCTGGCCGGATACGGCGAACTTCATCAGTTCGCTGGCGATCTTCGCCTCGGCAGCAAAGCTCATGGTGGTGTAGGGGTTTTCGAAATCGCCCTCCACCCCGAGGCGACGGAATTCTTCGGTCTGCACCTTGATCCAGTGCTCGGCGAACTCGCGGCATTCGCGGCGGAAATCGTTGACCGGCACCTCGTCCTTGGACTTGCCCTTGGCCCGGTACTGCTCCTCGATCTTCCATTCGATGGGAAGCCCATGGCAGTCCCAGCCCGGCACGTAATTGGAATCATAGCCGCGCATCTGGGAGGAGCGGGTGACGACGTCCTTGAGGATCTTGTTGAGAGCGGTGCCGATATGGATGTTGCCGTTGGCATAGGGCGGGCCGTCGTGCAGCACGTATTTCGGCCGCCCGGCGCTTTCGGCGCGCAGGCGCTTGTAGAGTTTCATGCCATCCCAGCGCTCGAGCATGGCCGGCTCCTTCTGGGGCAGGCCGGCGCGCATGGGAAAATCGGTCTTGGGCAGGAACAGCGTGGTGGAATAGTCGTTGCCGCTCGCGCTCCTGGTCTGGTCGTTCATTTGTGTCATCACTTGCAAAAAGGCATGGGTCCAGCGTTGCGGGCGGGTTGTAGAGCAGTTTCCCCCGCAATGGAATTGCAAAGGTGACAGCGCCCAAGTCGCAGCCTAGTATGGTGGGCATGTTCGACAAGATCAGCAAGTTCATGCGCGGCCTGGGCGCATCCGGCGAGGGCGAGGCGAGCGGCCAGGCGGCCGAGCCGGTTGCCTACAAGGATTTTCTCATCCACCCGGCGCCGCGCCGCGAGGGCAGCCACTGGCACATCGCCGGCTCCATCGTGAGCGAGGCCGACCCGCAAGGGCCGGCGCACGAGTTCATCCGCGCCGACACCTTCACCTCGCTCGACGAGGCGGTGCATTTTACCGTCATCAAGGCCCGGCAGATCATCGACGAGCGCGGCAAGAAGCTGTTCGACTGAGTCCTGTTCACGTCCCCGCCAGCTCAACCGCCGTTGCCGCCAGGACGCGGGCGCCGGCGCGGGCGTGGCGCGGCTCGGTCCACTCGTCGGGGTGATGCGACAGCCCCGCACGGCAGGGCACGAAGATCATCGCCGCCGGGCACACCCGTGCCGCATAGAGCGCATCGTGGAAGGCCCCCGATGCCAGCCGCCTCGCCGGATGGCCTAGGGCGCGAGCCGCGTCTTCTATCTTCGCGACCATGGCTTCGGGAAAAGCGGTGGGGTCCATGAACAGCGTCGGCGTGACGCTCGCCGCGCATGGCCGCACCGCGGCCTCGACGAGCCGCTGGATGCGCTCGCAGTGGTGATCGAGCAGCGCCTTGTCGGGGTGGCGAAAGTCTATTGTGAAGACCGCCCGCTCGGGGATGGTGTTGGGCGAATTGGGAACGGCATTGAAGCGACCCACCGTGAAGCGCACGCGGTCATCGGGATCGGCCATCAGCTCATTGAGCGCGGCGATCGCCCGGTGGGCGCCCTGCAAGGCATCGCGCCGTCCTGTCATCGGCGTGGTGCCGGCATGACCGGCAGCCCCCGTCACCTCGACGTTGAGCCACCTCACCCCCTGGATGCCGGTGACGGCGGCGACGTCGAGGCCTTCTGCCTCCAGCACCGGGCCCTGCTCGATATGAAGCTCGACATAGGCATGGGCGGGGAAATGGCGCGGACGGCGCGGCAGGTCGGGCGTGGCATCGAGGGTGAGCTTGAGGGCATCGCCCAGGCGCACCCCGTCGGCCCCGATGTCGCCCAGATAATCCTCCAGTTCCATCGCCCCCGACCACACCGACGAGCCGGTGCAGGAACGGTCGAAACGCCCGCCCTCCTCGTTGGTCCAGGCAACGACGTCGATGGGGCGGCGGGTGGCAATGCCGGCCTCGTCGAGGGCGGTCAACGCCTCCAGCCCGGCGAGGACACCGAGCGCGCCGTCGAACTTGCCGCCGGCCGGCTGGCTGTCGATATGGCTGCCGAGGATGACGGGCTCGGCCTCGTCATCGCCCCCTCGCCTCCTGATCCACAGATTGGCGATATCATCGACGCTCACCGAAAGCCCGCGCCGTTCCGCCTCGCCGATCAGCCAGGTGCGTGCGGCGATGTCGGCACCCGACAGCGCGTGGCGCTCAACCCCGCCATCCGCCCGGGCACCGAATTCCGCAAGCTGCATGAGGCTCTGCCACAGCCGCTCGCCGTCGACCGCCTCGCCTGCCCGCTTCGCTGCCGCGCCCAAGTCCTCGCCCATTCTCGCCTCCCCGCCGGTTCCCTGCTATTCATCGGCCATTGCAACCGAGAACCGGCAACGAGGCAATCCCCATGTCCGAACTACTCACCATCCCCGCCCGGCGCGGCAAGGCGGTCCTTGTCAGGGCCGGCCAGGCGCTCAAGGTCATCAACACCCACGGCACCCAGGTGGTCGACTTCTGGGCCTTCGTCGCCGGCCACATGACCGAATATGTCGGCATGGAGCAGTGCCGGCCCACCTGGCAGCGGCTCTTCCCGGCGACCGGCGATCATTTCTACACCAACCACCGGCGCGCGCTGCTGACACTCGAGGAGGACACCTCGCCCGGCCGCCACGACACCCTGATGGCACCTTGCGACAACGAGCGCTACGGGCTTTTGGGCTGCACCGCCTATCACGACAACTGCCGCGACAACATGCATGCCGCCTTGCTGGAACTGGGCTACGTGGTGCCCTTCACGCCGGCCTCGCTCAACCTGTTCATGAACATCCCGTGGCACGAGGACGGCCGCCTCGATTTCGAGCCGGCCTTGTCGAAGCCCGGTGATTACGTGCTGCTCAGGGCGAAGCTCGATGCCGTGTGCGTCATGTCCGCCTGCCCGCAGGACATTCTTTCCATCAACAGCCAGAAGCCGGTGGAGGCGCATTTCGAAGTGGTGGACTGAGGGGGCTTCTATAGCGGCGACAGCGAGTAGCCCGGATGGAGCGCAGCGATATCCGAGAATGATCGACAGGGTGCCCTGGGTTTCGTTGCGCTCCCTCCGGGCTTGATTGCTTGTATTTTACACTTAGAGAAGGTTGGCGCCGCAGGCGCGTGACCCACCGGCTGAATTTGCTGAGAGTTGCTGCAGATCGATGTGATAAGATAGTCTGATGGGTTTCTATATCCAAGTGGATGGTGAGGGAAAGGCCATTGGCGTCTGGGAGATTGTGCCGGCGCATGCGAAACGCATGGACGGAGCACAGGTCTCGCACGATGCCACGGGCGACATGGACGCATTCATGTGGGTGCGCAACAGATGGCCGACCACAACATTCCATGAACTCAAACTCGCGCCGGGCTCCTACTATCGGCGCATGTCGCGGCCCAGCAGCTCGCACCCCAAGGAAAGTCCGGGCTACAATCCGGATAACTTGGACAACCACAACCTGATCGAAACTAGCCGCGGCCAACTGTCTGCGCTGCGCGAGCAACTTGAGCGTATTTGCCGTGTCGTGCACCCGAGCGAAAAGACCTTGAGAACGTTCGGACACGACATCCGTAATCTACTTATCCTCGCATGCACCGAGGTGGAGGCCCATTTCAAGGGCGTACTCAAGGCAAACGGCTGTAAAGCGGATAACACCAAAGACTACGTCAAGCTCTCATTGGCAATGAAACTCGGGGAGTACGCCATCGATTTTCCCTTCTACCCCTGGCTTCCGCCGATGCGCCCCTTCGAGAATTAGGCGCCGAGCCGAACACCCACAAAAGATCTGAAGTGGCACAACGCCTACAATGCGGTTAAGCATGATCGTGAAACGCAATTCGAATTGGCAACTCTCGAAAACGCCTTCTTGGCGGTGAGTGGAGTTGTGGTGATGATGGCCGCGCAGTTCGGGTGGGTGTATGGCCTGCGGCAGCGGAGCAGACTAACGGACTTCTTCGAGCTCAACGCCGCGCCGACGTGGCACCCATCGGAAGTCTACACGCATGTACGAACCGGTTCGGCCAGCATGGGCTTCACTACACCTATGAACTATCCGTTCTGAGAGGCGCAACTCGTGGGGTTGATCAGTCGGCCCGCAGGGTCCGGCAATCGAACGAAGTTCTT
>CAVYOQ010000030.1:0-8382 GCA_963770075.1 uncultured Alphaproteobacteria bacterium | reverse complement strand
TGTTCTCTCCCTGCCGCGCGTCTATCTGGTGCGCATGGTGGTGTTCATCCTCCTTGTCGCCATCCTGGCGGCGGGGCTCGATCCGGAGCAACTTCCGGCTCATGCCTTCATGAACAATCCGGGCCTCAACGGCCTGATCATCCTCACCCTCCTGCTCGGTATTGCCTATGCCTTCCGCATGGTCTGGCGGCGCATCCCCGAGGCGAATTTCATCAACGATTTCCGCACTGCCGACCTGGGGCTGGAAGATCCCGGTCCGCCCCGCCTGTCGGCGCCCATGGCGACCTTCTGGGCGAGCGACAGGGCCCGACCATCCTGTCGCCCTGTCCATGCGTTCCCTGCTCGATCACTCGCCTCCCGCCTCGACGAAGCCCGCGACATCTCGCGCTATCTTATCGGCCTGCTCATCTTCCTGGGCCTGCTCGGCACCTTCTGGGGCCTTTCAGACGGTGACCCGGTGGGCGATGCCATCAAGGCGCTGGATGTGACGACGGCCGAATCGAGCACCATCTTCGAACAACTGAAGGCGGGCTTGCAGGCGCCGCTGGCGGGCATGGGCACCTCGTTCTCCTCATCGCTGTTCGGTCTTGCCGGCTCGCTGGTGCTGGGTTTTCTCGACCTTCAGGCGAGCCAGGCGCAGAACCGTTTCTACAACGAGCTCGAGGACTGGCTGTCCTCCATCACCGATATTGCCGCCGGCGACAGCGGCCAGCTTGCCGTGCCGCAATATCTGCGCCTGGATATATCGAACGTGCAGCACGGCATCGAGCGCATCAACAAGACGCTCGAAGTCGGCGCTCGCCGAACCGGCGAACGTCGAGCCGAGCGAGGAGAACTCGGCCGCCCTCGACAAGCTCGCCGGCGCGGTGGAGGACCTCGTCCACCAGATGCGCGAGGAGCATCGCATGGTGCGCCAGCTGGCCCAGTCGCAAGCCGATCAGAACGCCGAGCTCAAGCGCGCCCTCACCGGACAGACGCGGCCCGTCGCGCCCACCGCGGCCAGCGGCCGGCTACGCTCGGCCGTGCGCACCCCACGCCGCAACGAGGACTAGTCCATGGCGCTTGCCAGCCGCCGCTACGGGCGCTCGCGCGACACCGCCTATTACTGGCCGGGCTTCGTCGATGCGATGGCGCAGCTTCTGCTGGTCATCACCTTCATGCTGTCAGTATTCATGATCGCCCAGTTCCTGCTGGCGCGCCAGATCACCGGCCAGGACACCGTGCTGTCGCGGCTGCGCGCCCAGATCGCCGAGCTGACCAACCAGCTCGCGCTGCAAAAGGCCAACAAGCAGGAGCTGGAGATCACGCTTTCGGCCATCACCAACGACCTCAAGGCAGCACGGGCACAGACCGCGCGCCTGCAAGGCCTGTTCGACGAGCAGCAGACCAGACGGGCTCGGCCAGCGCCCGCCTCGCAACCCTGCAGGGCGAGATCACGCGGCAGAAATCGCTGGCTTCCGATGCCCTCGCCCAGGTGGAGCTGCTCAACCAGCAGATCTCCGCCTTACGCCGTCAGATCGCCGCCCTCAACGAGGCCCTGCAAGCGGCCGAGGCGCGCGATGAGAACTCCAAGACGGTGATCGCCGACCTCGGCCGCCGCCTCAATGCCGCCCTTGCCCAGCGGGTGCAGGAGCTGACGCGCTATCGCTCGGAATTCTTCGGCCGCTTGCGCCGCATCCTCGCCAATCGCTCCGATATCCGCGTGGTCGGCGACCGCTTCGTGTTCCAGTCGGAAGTGTTGTTCCCCAAAGGCTCGGCCGATATCAGCCCTGCCGGCCAGCAGAGCTCGCCAAGCTCGGCGATGCCGTCAAGCAGCTTGAAGGCGAGATCCCCCCGACATCGAATGGGTGCTGAGGGTGGACGGCCATACCGACAACGATCCCATCAACACCCCGCAGTTCCCCTCCAACTGGGAGCTATCGATGGGGCGCGCCATCGCCGTGGTGCGTTATCTGATCTCCATCGGCGTCTCTCCCAAGCATCTGATGGCCGCCGGCTTCGGCGAATATCAGCCCATCGACACCGGCGACACGCCCGAAGCCAAGGCGCGCAACCGCCGCATCGAGTTGAAGCTCACCCAGCGGTGAGGAGATTTGTCGCTGCCCCCTCGCCCTCATACAGGCTTACCCCAGGACCCAGGAGCCAACCGCGCAAGTCTTGCCGTGTGCCTCTGGGTCCCCGGGCCAAGCCCGATGATGACACCAAAAGAGACATGAGACACCGGCCACCCGCGCCGCAATTCACACTTTGCGGTGAAAGATGCTATTCCGCCGCGGCGGAGAATTGCAGCTTGGCGAGGCGCGCGTAGAGCCCACCGGTCTTCATGAGCTGGCCGTGCGACCCCTGCGCAACGATCTTGCCGGCTTCCATCACCACGATACGGTCGGCATTGCGCACGGTGGCAAGGCGGTGCGCGATGATGAGGGTGGTGCGGCCCTTCTTCAGCCGCTCGAGTGCTGCCTGCACGTAGCCTTCGCTCTCGGCATCGAGCGCGCTCGTCGCCTCGTCCAGCAACAGGACCGGTGCATCGCGCAGGATGGCGCGCGCCATGGCGAGCCGTTGCCTCTGACCACCCGACAGGGTGACGCCACGCTCGCCCACTTTGGTATCGTAGCCGTCGGGGAAGCGGTGCACAAATTCATCGACACGCGCCGCGCGCGCGGCCTGCTCCACCTCGGCATCGGAGGCATCGGGCCGTCCGAAGCGGATGTTCTCGCGGATCGAGCTTGAGAAGATCGCCGGATCCTGCGGCACCAGCGCCAGCCGGCCCCTCAACGCCGCAAGGTCGGCCTGGCGCACGTCGATGCCGTCCAGCCGCACCGCGCCCTCGTTGGGATCGTAAAAGCGCAGGAGCAGGTTGAAGATGGTGCTCTTGCCCGCCCCCGACGGGCCGACGATGGCGACCGTCTCGCCGGGTTTGACCGCGAAATCGACGCTGTCGAGCGCCGTTATGTCGGCCCGGGTGGGATAGCAAAAGCTCACGCCTTCAAAGGCGATCTCGCCGCGCGCCGGTTCAGGCAGTGCCACCGGCTCATCGGGCGAGGAGACGAGGCGCTGCGTGGCGAGGATTTCCGACAGCCGCTCGGCCGCGCCGGCGGCAAGTTGTATCTCGCCCCAGACTTCCGACAACGAACCCATGGCACCGGCGGCAAGGGCGGCATAGAGCACGAACTGGCCGAGCGCCCGCCCGTCAGCCGTCCGCCCAACACATCCTGGGCGCCATACCACAAGACCGCCACGATGGCGCCGAAGGCCAAAAAGATGATAGCAGCGGTGAGCAGAGCACGCGCGCCGGTGCGCTGGCGGGCGGCATCGAAGGCCATGGCAGTGGCGGCGGAGAAGGCCGATCGAGTCGGCCTTCCTGGGTATTGGCCTGCACTGCCGGCATCGCCTGCAGCGTCTCCTGGGCCATGGCGGCCGATGAGGCAAGCGTATCCTGAGCCGAGCGCGACAGGCGCCGCACCATGCGCCCGAACAGCACCAGCGGCAGCACGATCAGCGGAATGGCAATGAGCACGAGCAAGGAAAGTTTCGGGCTCGTCCACACCATCATGGCGATCGCGCCCACCAACATGACCGAATTGCGCAGGGCGACCGAGGCCGACGATCCGAAGACGGTCTTGATCTGGGTGGTGTCGGCGGTGAGGCGCGACATCACCTCGCCCGAGTCGTTGGCGTCCCAGAAGGCCGAGCTCAGCGACAGGAGATGGCGAAACACCATATCGCGCAGATCGGCTGCCACCTTTTCGCCGATCCAGGTGACGAAGTAATAGCGGCAGGCGCTGGCGAGCGCGAGGATCGCCACCACCAGCATCATCATGGCGAAATACTGATTGACGAACTGGGCGTTGGCGACGGAAAAGCCGTGATCGATCACCCGTCGCACCGCCAGCGGCACCGCCAGCGTGGCACCGGCTGCGACGATCAGCGCCGCAAGCGCAGCGGCGACCCTGGCGCGATGGCGCATGACCAGCGGCATGACCGTGGCCAGCGGCTTGATGCTGCGTGACTTCTCGCCGCGCTGCGAGCCGTGCCGTCTCGCTGTCGCCTGCTGCCTCACTCACATTGTCCGCCATTCGCCTTCAAGCCCTCCTCCGGTCGACCGCCCGCCGCCAGGCGATGCTTGCACCCGCGTGGGGGCTCCTGTATAGAACCGGCCCGAAACTTTCCTACATGAAGTTCGCGCTGCGCCCAACCCCGGCGCCCCGCGACAATAAGGATCATCGAGATGAAGAGCGACATCCACCCCGACTATCATACCATCAACGTGGTGATGACCGACGGCACCGACTACGAGACCCGTTCGACCTGGGGCAAGGACGGCGACACGTTGCAGCTCGACATCGATCCCAAGTCCCACCCGGCCTGGACCGGCGGCGGCCAGCAGCTCGTCGACCGCGCCGGCCGCGTCTCCCGCTTCAACCAGAAGTTCGGCTTCCTCAAGAAGTAGGCAACGGCCAAGTCTCCCGCCGTCCGGTCGAGATCAGCAACCGCTCGCCCGCAATCGGCCGGGCGAACCCGCTGCCTGCCGCTTTCCTCAGCGCGATCTGCGCTTGATGGCCGAAAAGGCCTCGGCGAGCTGGTCGACCTGGTCCGCCACCGGGTTGCCGGCCGGCGCACCCTCGTTCAGCGACTCGTGGATCATCGCGTCGAGCTTGAGCACCCGCTGGTGCAGCTTGAGGCTGCGCTCGATCAGGTCCTTCAGGCCCTCGGGCAACTGGGGTTCGCCGCTGAGGCGGTGGCCGGGGCCGATCTCGTTGAGGTTGATGCGATGCTTTTCAGCCACCGCCGCCTCTCTCGTGACTTCGCCGGCGCTGACCGCGCGCTGCAGCAGCAGCCACGAGGCGAGCTGCATCAGCCGGGTGGTGAGCCGCATGCTCTCGGTGGCATAGGCAATGGCGCCGTGCCGGTCGAGCTCGCGGGCATCCTGCCGGCCGGGCCCATCGAGATAATTGGCCGTCTCCTCGACCAGCGACATGCCCTCCTGGAAGACCCGCTGGAACTGCTCCGAGGTCGCGAAATGCGCCATGAAGTCCACCAGCCGCTCGTCCTCGGTTTGCTGCCGCCGCCTGTCCCTTTCGCTCATCGAACTCAAACCCTTCTTCTTGCTGCGCCACCGGGCGGACCCGCGACGGAATGATGATAGCTCAAGCCCGGTCGGTCAATATGGTGCAGGTCGACAGGGCACTCGATCAGGCCGCAGCAAGTTCAATGCCAAAACAAGCAGCAAGTTCGAAGGCAAAAAAAGAGCCGCGGAAAGCCGCGGCTCTGAAGTCTAACAGGGAGGCGTCAAACAGAGTGGACAGGAGCCACTCGAAGAATCCAGATGACTGGATTACATTAATGAACATACAGGAAGAGTCGTTACCGAATGGTTAACGAGGACAAGCTGGAATCACTTTTTTCACCATGACCGGCGAAGACCGGCGCAAAACCTCCCCTCCCCCGCTCATAACTTGAACACCGAATCGGCCGCGGCGCGGCTCGAGCGTTTGACGACGAGATCGGCCTCGATGCGGGCGATCTCTGCCTTGAGAACCCCAACGCGCTCTTCCAGCTCCTCCACCGATAGTTTCGACAGATCGGCGCCGACAACGATTTCGCGCTGCATCGGCCTGGTCGCCTCGTCTTCGTCCATCATGCCATCCCTCGCGACAATGAAATCCCGCCCCTTGCAACCGCGGTTGCCAGTGTGCAACAGGCCGTATAAGCCATGCAACCACGCCCAAAGGTGCATTTCTGCAAAGGACGACCCCATGCCCGATGCCCCGACCATGACCGCCATCGCCATCAGCGAATTCGGCGCGCCCGAGGTGCTGAAGCCGGTCACGCTGCCGCGGCCGCAGCCGCAAGAGGGCGAGATCCTGGTCAAGGTTTCGGCCGCCGGCGTCAACCGGCCCGACGTGTTGCAGAGGAAAGGCGGCTACCCGCCCCCACCCGGTGCGCCCGATACGCCCGGCCTCGAAATCGCCGGAACGGTGGCAGCGCTCGGCCCGGGCGCCAGGCGCTATGCCGTCGGTGATGCTGTCTGCGCCCTGGTGCCGGGCGGCGGCTACGCCGAATACTGCACCGTCGCCGAAGCCAACGCCCTTCCCGTGCCCGATGGTCTCAGCATGCAAGAGGCCGCCGCCATCCCCGAAACCTTCTTCACCGTGTGGACCAACGTGTTTGAGCGCGGGGCGCTGAAAGCCGGCGAAGTGTTCCTCGTGCATGGCGGCTCGTCCGGCATCGGCACCACCGCCATCATGATGGCCAGGGTGTGGGGCGCGCGCGTCTTCGCCACCGCCGGCTCCGACGACAAGTGCCGGGCCTGCGAAAAGCTCGGCGCCGAGGCAGCCATCAATTATCGCTCGACCGATTTCGTCGACGCGGTGAAGGCGGCAACCAACGGCCATGGCGCCGATGTCATCCTCGACATGGTGGGCGGCGATTATATCGCCCGCAACATCAAGCTGGCGGCCAGGGACGGACGCATCGTCAACATCGCCTTCCTCAACGGCTCGAAGGCGGAGGTGGATTTTTTGCCCGTGATGCTCAAGCGCCTGACCCTCACCGGCTCGACCCTGCGCATCCGCCCGGTGGCGGACAAGGCCAGGATCGCCTCGGCATTGGAGGAGTACATGTGGCCGCATCTAGCTTCGGGCGACATCGCCCCGCAGGTTTTCGCCACCTTCCCGCTCAATGAGGCGGCCAAAGCCCATGCGCTGATGGAATCGAGCGCCCATATTGGCAAGATCGTGCTCACAACCGGTGCGTGAGCACTACCAAACCGATTGCATCGCTTTGTTCTGGCGCTTATATAGCGGCCAGTTTCCCGTCATCCTTGTTATGACAGAGGCAGGACCCAGTGAACGGTTCTGAAGGAGAAAGCCCATGTCCGATGCCCCGTTGATGCCCAAGGCCACCGCCGTCTGGCTCATCGACAATACCCGCCTCACCTTCCGCCAGATCGCCGACTTCTGTTACCTGCACGAACTCGAGGTGAAGGGCATCGCCGACGGCGACGTGGCGCAGGGTATCAAGGGCCTCGACCCCATCGCCAGCGGCCAGCTTTCGCGCGAGGAGCTGGAGCGCGGCGAGGCCGATGAGGCTCATCGGCTCAAGCTGTCGCAATCGACGACCGGCATTCCCGTGGTCAAGGGGCGCAAAGGGCCGCGCTACACGCCGGTGTCGCGCCGCCAGGACCGCCCGGATGCCATCTTCTGGCTCCTGCGCCATCACCCCGAACTTCCCGATTCGCAGGTCATGAAGCTGGTCGGCACCACCAAGACGACCATCCAGGCGATCCGCGAGGGCACCCACTGGAATTCCAAGAACCTCAAGCCCGTCGACCCGGTGACGCTCGGCTTGTGCACGCAGCTCGATCTCGACTTCGCGGTGGAAAAGGCCGCTCGCCGCCGCGGCAAGGCAACCGAGGAGGCCCGCCCCGCCCAGACCCTTCTGCCGGCGAGCGAAACCACCGCCGAGGAGCCGGCAGCCCCGGAGCCGGAAGCCCTCCCCGAGCGCGAGGAGGACAAGACCTACGATGCCGATTCCGTCTTCGCCAAACTCAAGGGCCTGAAGACCGAGCCGGCCGAAAGCGAAGACTGACACCCATCGCGCGAGGTCAGGAGCGCGGCGTCACCGTGTAGTTGAGCGGCAGCCGGCCGCCGTCCACATAGACGGTCTCGCCCGTCACGTAGCTGGCATCGGAGCTGGCGAGAAAGGCCGCGATGGAGGCGACCTCGGATGGCTCTCCCATGCGCCCCATGGGCGTACGCGATAGAATGCGCGCCTTGGCGGCCTCGTCGGTCGCCACAGCCTTCAAGATGTCGGTCATGATCGAGCCGGGCCCGATGGCGTTGACGCGGATACCGTAAGGCGCCAGCGACAGGGCCATCACCTTGGTGAGCTGGTTTATGGCGCCCTTGGAGACCACGTAGGGCACCTGGTTGGGGATGGCGAGCACCGCGTTCACCGACGACATGTTGATGATGCTGCCCGGCGCGGCCCCCGCCTCGACCTGCTTCACCATCTGCCGCGCCACCGCCTGGCCCACCAGGAAGGCGCCCTTGAGGTTGACCCGGATGACGGCGTCGAAATCCTTCTCCGAAATGTCGAGAAAATCGCCGCCAACGATGATGCCGGCATTGTTCACCAGAACATCGATGCTGCCGTAGCGGTCGAGCGCAGCGGTGACGAGGTTGCGCACATCCAGCCGGTTACCGACGTCACAGGGAACGAACGTCGCCTCTGCGCCCTTGCCTAGCCTCGCCGCGGCGGCCTCGCCCTCATCCTCATCGATATCGGACAACACCACCGAAGCGCCGTCACGGGCAAAACGCTCGGCACAGGCAAGGCCGATGCCGTGCGCAGCCCCGGTCACGACCACCACCTTGCCGT
>CAVYOQ010000029.1:0-119519 GCA_963770075.1 uncultured Alphaproteobacteria bacterium | reverse complement strand
CGGCCGCACAAGCTCGGCGGAAGCCGTGGAACTGGCGCAAGAGGCGGTGCGCCGGGGCAATGGCGAGCTCAACTGCGTCGTCGAAGTGGCTGATCCGGCACCAGAGTGTCCAAGCGACAGCCGGTTGGCCGGCGTTCCCTACCTCCTCAAGGACCTCGGGCATAACTGGGCCGGTTTCTCCAGCACCATGGGCAGCCGCATCGGTGCCGGCTTTCGTTTCACCGAGGATGGCCCCTTGGCACAACGCCTGCGCAAGGCTGGTCTTCGTCCCATCGCCACGACCAACAGTTCAGAATTCGGCGTGAATGGCGTCACCGAGCCTCTCGCGCACGGCCCGACGCTCAATCCCTGGGACAAGCGCATGTCACCAGGCGGCTCGAGCGGCGGATCGGCGGCCGCTGTTGCCGCCGGCATCGTGCCGATGGCCCATGCCAGCGATGGCGGCGGTTCGATCCGCGTTCCGGCGGCCTGGTGCGGCCTGGTCGGTCTCAAGCCGTCGCGCGGTCGCGTCCCGCTCGGCTCGCTCGCAGACAGCGACGGCAACAGCTGGATCACCGCGCAGCTCGCCGTATCACGCACCCTGCGCGACACCGCTGCCATCCTCGATATTGCTTCAGGCCCCTGCCCTGGCGACTATGTCCCCCTGGCTCCAAAACCGTGCTTCCTGGATGCCGTGGCAACTCCGCCGCGCAAACTCAGGGTCGCCGTCTGCACCCGGTTCGATGGCGCTCCCGTCACCGATCCGGACTGCGAAACCGCGGCCATGGCGGCCGGTGAACACTGCGCCAGGCTCGGCCATGGCGTCACACACGTCGCTCCCTCTATTGGCTACGACGACATGGCAAGCGTCTGCTTCGATCTGTTTGCTCCAGCAATGAAAGGCGAGATCGACGCGGTTGCCCGCGCCACGGGGTTGCCGGCCGACCATACGACGCTTGAGCCGCAGACCATTGCCACCATCAGGTATGGCGAAGCGATGAGTGCTGAAACGCTGATCGACCGCCTCAACAAGGCTACGGCCATGAGCCGCATCATGGGCGCATTCATGGAAAACTACGACGTGCTCATCACGCCAACGACTTCACGCACCAGCTGCCGCATCGGTGAATTCTCGGGAACGCGCTACCCGGACGACAACGTTTCCTTCTGGTACGAGGAAATGGCAACCTACGCTTTCTGCCCGCTGTTCAGCATCACTGGCCAGCCGGCAATGACTTTGCCGTTGCACCATGCCGACAGCGGCTTCCCGGTCGGCGTGCAGCTCACTGCCGCGACCGGCAACGACGCCGTCCTGTTTCAACTTGGTGGCCAGCTCGAAAGCGTCGCGCCGTGGATCGAACGGCGTCCGGCAATCCACGTACTTGACCTCGGCGGCAGATGACCGCCCCTCACATCAAGGAGACCTGCTCATGACCAAAGACTACGATCCCTATGTCGACTGGCTCGTGCATCAGCACTTCAGGAACCGCATGGACCGACGCGCGTTTCTCGGTCGAGCTGCGGCTGTCGGACTGGCCGCGCCGGTAGCTTTGCGCCTGATGACCGGACATGCGCTGGCCCAGACCCCGAAGCGCGGCGGCCGCATGGTGCTAGGCACCCGCCACGGTGCGACGACCGATACCCTCGATCCGGCTCTGCTTACCAATGGAGCCCATTGGCTGCTGACCTTCGCCGTCACCACCACCCTGACCGAAATCGATGCCGATGGCGTCGTCCAGCCGAGCCTCGCGGATAGCTGGGACTCGACACCAGATGCCAAGACCTGGACCTTCACGCTGCACAAGGGCATTGAGTTCCACAGTGGCAAATCGCTCACTCCGCAGGACGTGATCGCCTCCATCAACTATCACCGCGGCGCCGAGTCGAAGTCTTTCGTCAAACCAATCGCGGACGAGATCGTCGACGTGAAGACGGACGGCCCGAACCAGGTCGTGTTCACACTCAAGTCCGGAAATGCGGACTTCCCGACAGCGCTCAGTTCGGCGGGTTTCGCGATCTATCCGGCCAAGGACAACTCCATCGACTGGGCGTCGCACGATGGCGTCGGCGCCTATGAGATGGTGAATTTCGAGCCGGGCGTGAGCGCCGAGATGAAGCGCGCGGCCAACTATTGGCGGACGGACCGCGGCTTCGCAGACGAGGTCGCCTTGATCACCTTGGCCGACACTGCCGCCCGCTCCAACGCACTGGTCACCGGCGCTGTAGATGCCATCGACCAGATCGATCTCAAGACCGTAAATCAGCTCGCCCGGGTTCCCAATATCGTAATCGAGGAGACGACGGGACCGCTGCACTATACGTTCCCGATGCGCACCGACGTTGCACCGTTCACGGACAACAATGTCCGCATGGCGTTGAAACATGCGATCAACCGTGAGGGCATGCTGCAGAAGATCCTCTACGGTCATGGTTCGCTGGGCAACGATAATCCGATCGGCCCTTCCTATCGCTACTTCGACAAGGATGAGCCGATCCGCGCCTATGACCCGGACAAGGCCAAGTGGTATCTCAAGCAAAGCGGCCTCAACTCCCTGAAGGTGGACCTTAGCACCGCCGATGCCGCCTTTGCCGGGGCCGTCGATGCCGCCGTGCTCTACAAGGATCACGCCGCCAAGGCCGGCATAGAGATCAACGTCGTGCGCGAACCCAATGACGGCTATTGGGACAATGTGTGGATGAAGAAGCCGTTTTGCGCCTGCTACTGGGGTGGCTACACGACTGAGAGCGAAATGTTCGCTACTGGTTATTCCCCGGGCGCGGCCTGGAACGACACGTTCTGGACCGACGATCGTTTCGAGAAGCTTCGCATCGAAGCCAAGGCCGAACTCGACCCGGCGAAGCGCAAGACGATGTACGCCGAGATGCAGGCCATCGTGCGCGACAAGGGTGGCGCGGTCGTCCCGCTCTTCGCCAACAACGTCTATGCCCGCAGCACGAAGCTGGCACACGGTCCGCTGTCGAGCGACTCGACCTTCGACGGCGAGCGTATAGCCGAACGGTGGTGGGTGGCATAATGTAACTGGTGAGCCGGGCCCCGCGCCCGGCCTGCCGTCCCGACTGGAACGAGGCGCCGGAGACAGGCAACAAGGTTCGTCCGCCCCGCGATCCGGATCGAATGTCTGTCGCTGCTCGACCCAATAGAGTGGTCCAGATAGCAATGCGGCCGCTTGGCGGATCGCTGTGCCCAGGCTTTATCAAATGTCGCTCGAACACGAGCCCTCAGGAAGGCTTTTGGTTCACGATAAGAGCGTATTACCGAGAATTGTACGGCAAAGGCTGAGCATCGATGAGGTGCCAACCGCTCCCTCATCATCCGCCATGAAGTTCGCGTACCGCTGCCCCGGGGTCTGTTCGAATATCGCATGTGGGTCAAAACCAGCCGACTTGGAAAGCGGACAAACACGACCGATTTGACCCTGACAACGGACGAACAACTCGGGAAAGCGGACATTCGCGGTAAATGTCCGCGTTACCTCCGATAGATGTCATCATGACAGGGGTCTCTGTGCGGCACGAAAGTGCCAAGGTAAACCGTCCCGTAAGGCATTTCCTCATAGCAACTAAGAGTCCGTTTGAAAATGTGTTCAATGGCTGATCCTTCGCAGCAGCAGGCTTCCCATGGCGACGTGGATCATAGCTTCGGAGACGTCGATGCGCTGCTCGTAGTCGCGCACCAGGCGTCGCCAGCGCGTGAGCCAGCCGAAGGTGCGCTCTACCACCCAGCGCCGCGGCAACGCCTTGAAGCCAGGCTCGTTGTCGATGCGGCGAACGACCTCGATGACGAAGTCGAGGAAAGCGGCCTTGTCCATGAGTTGCGTCCTGTCATAGGCGCCGTCCGCGAACAGGTGCTTGAGCCACGGCCAGCGCTTGCGGACGGCATCGAGGATCATCTGCGCGCCGGCGCTGTCAGAGAGGCCCGCCGGGGTGAGATTGACCATCAGCAGGCGACCGTCGGTATCCACCGCCACATGCCGCTTGCGTCCGACCGTCTTCTTGGCGGCATCATAGCCCCGCCGCGCTCCCGGCGCCAGCGCCTTGACCGTTTGGCTGTCGATGACGCCTGCACTCGGGCTCGCTTCGCGTCCGGCCCGCTCGCGGTCCATCATCAGCGCAATGTCGTGGATGGTGCGGAACAGCATCACCCGCACGAAGCGGCGGAACCACCAATAGACGGTCTGCCAGGGCGGAAAATCCTTCGGCAGCATGCGCCAACCGCCGCCAGAGCGGGTCATATAGCGGATGGCGTTCAGCACCTCGCGCAGGTCCACATCCCGCTTGCGCCCCCGCTTCGCCGGCTTGGGCAGCAGCGGCGCAATCCGTTGCCATTCTTCATCGGTGAGATCGGTCGGATAACGCTTCGTCTTCCGCTCGATCGCGGCCATACGGCCTCGCGTCGTTCGTGTCCACATGGAAATCGTGAATCACAACGCCGCTGATTTGCAAACCCTCATTCTCAAACGGACACTAAGCCCCCAATAGCCGATGAAGACTGCATGACAATGAACAATGTCGTTCAATTGGCAGCAAACTGACCCTGAAATGAACTACCTACCGCACAACTTGTTGTTTTGGATAGTTGCGTCGCGCAACGTTCGTGCACTGCTGGCGCACCTCATGCTTTACTTTGGTTCAGCTATGTTGGACGAGCACCCTGCCTGAGATGGAGAGTCGACGTGCGGCATGGGTCGTGACGTCGCGCCGTTGATGGGGGGGGTGCCGGACATGGGTTCGGTCCTGCCTGAGAGGGTCCATCGCATCCCATGGGGGAAGGCGTGGTTTTCGGATCAACTCCAGAGCTGCGCCTTTTTGATTTTTGGCGTGGCTCCCGACCAACACGGAGCCATCCCATGGCAAAGCCTCCTCCACCGGCGAACTGGCGAGGCGGGAGGCCACCGACCCTTCCGAGCTCAGCCCGACGATTTAGCTTGCTTTGCTGGCACCGGATATTGTCGAGAAAATACTGCTCGGCCAACAGCCCATCGATCTGACCGCAACCAGGCTGAAGAAACTGCGCGACCTGCCGCTCGGCTGGCCCGAACAGCGCAATCTGCTTGGTTTCGTGGCCTGATCGCCCGCACCACGCCGATCCAATCCCCCAAACTTCTGGCTCCCGAAAGTGGCCAACGGAGACCGATCGGAGAATTGCGGCCGAAAGCGCTGCAGGTTGCGTCTCTTTACCCGGGAGACGCGGCACGACTGCCGTTAAGCTACTGAAATAACGGCATTATCTGGAGCGCTTGAATTCAGGGGGTGTAATGAGGGACTGGATGGTGGGCGGTACAAGGTTCGAACTTGTGACCCCTACGATGTCAACGTAGTGCTCTACCACTGAGCTAACCGCCCGCCGGATGGCGCTGGCCGGGGCGTCTCGCGCCCGCGAAGCGTGCCGGGTATAGTGCGAAGCCTCACGCTTCGCAAGTCCTTCGCAAAGCCCTTCCGCCTCAGGCCGCGATCATACGCTCGACCTCAATGACGAGGTCTTTCAGGTGGAATGGCTTGGACAGCACCTTGGCTTCCTTGGGCGCGCGCGAATCGGGATGCAGCGCCACCGCGGCAAAGCCGGTGATGAACATGATCTTGAGGCTGGGATCGATCTCGGCGGCGCGGCGGGCAAGCTCGATGCCATCCATCTCCGGCATCACGATGTCGGTCAACAACAGATCGAAGGTAGTGGATTTCACCCGCTCGAAGGCGGACAGGCCTTCGGCGAAGGAGGAAACCTCATGCCCGGCCCTTTCGAGAGCCCGGGTGAGGAAATGCCGCATGTCCTCATCATCCTCGGCAAGCAGTATTCTCGCCATGATCCCCCCATTGTGCCGAAGTCACCACCCGTGCGCGTCACAGTAACGCGAAAACACGGGGGCGAAAATAGCCGCAAAGGGTAAACTGGCGATGAAACGCCGCGCCCGTTGACCGCGAGCACCGCTCATGGCCATATGAGCTTGGTGATCGGGTCGGCTGCCAGGCCGGCCGCGGACGGGATTAGCACTG
This sequence comes from uncultured Alphaproteobacteria bacterium, assembly GCA_963770075.1. Taxonomy (GTDB): domain Bacteria; phylum Pseudomonadota; class Alphaproteobacteria; order Rhizobiales; family Aestuariivirgaceae; genus CAVVDT01. Next base: position 113,528 of record CAVYOQ010000029.1, on the reverse strand, counting down.
ATTTACGGGAATGCGTTTGATGGCAACAGGTGATGCACCGAAGGGGGCGGTCGAGCCGCCCTTTGAGATCGTGCCGCCGGTTGGGCCCTGCGTGCCGGTGGTGTTCAATTCGCCGCACTCGGGCCGGGCCTATCCGGCCAATTTCATCGCCGCCTCGCGCCTCGACCGGCTGACGCTGCGCCGCTCAGAGGACTGCTTTATCGACGAGCTGTTTTCCTGGTGCACGAGCCTCGGGGCGCCGCTGCTCAAGGCCAACTTCCCGCGCGCTTTTCTGGACGTCAACCGCGAGCCCTTCGAGCTCGATCCCGACATGTTCGTGGACCGGCTGCCGCCGCACGCCAATACCGCCTCGCCGCGCGTTGCCGGCGGCCTCGGCACCATTCCGCGCATCGTGTGCGAGCACGAGGAGATCTATCGCGCGCGGCTTACCTATAGCGAGGCCGAAGCGCGTATTGCCCGGCTTTACCGGCCGTATCACGCAGCGCTTGCCGGTCTCGTGGCCGAGGCGGCGACGAAATGCGGCTGGGCGCTTCTCATCGACTGCCATTCCATGCCGTCGAGTGCGGCACCGCCGGTGCACGCCAGCGGCGGCGCGCGCGCCGACATCGTACTCGGCGACCGCTACGGCTCGTCCTGCGATCCCGGGCTCTCGGGCCTCCTCGACGACCTCTTCACCGCCAGCGGCCTCAGGGTCGCCCATAACAAGCCTTATGCCGGCGGCTACATCACCCAGACCTATGGCCAGCCGCGTTATCAGCGCCACGCCGTGCAGGTGGAGGTCAATCGCGGCCTCTATCTCAACGAACGCACGCTGACCAAGGCGGCCGCTTTTTCGCCATTGCGGGCGCTTCTGGCCGAGATCTTTGCCCGCTTCGTCGCCAGCCTGCCGAGCGCTGCCACGACGCGTGTCGCGGCGGAGTGAAGCGCAACACCTAAAAAAAGGGCCGCTGCGCTATTGCGAAACGGCCCAAGTCTAGGGAGGAAACGCCCAGGAAGGGCATGCGAAGTTGAGAGCGTCGCTCTCAGTTCACGCAGACTAATTTAGGGTGCACCGCACAATTTGCAACCTTTTTCCTTCGCACTGCGACAAATTGTCAAGCAGCCCGCCTCCCGCAGGCCCAGGATATATATCTATCCATATGATATAGAATTATTTTTATCACACGATGGAGTCCCCCACAGGCACGCCGATATGTGCAAATTCGTGCCTGGTCAGAAGGCATAAGCCGCAATATGTGGCGCTTCGGTGCCGGAAATTTGTGCATTGCAATACAAAACTCGTCCAATCTGCGAGGATCCACACAGGTTCACCAATGCCCTTGCGGCCTCTTGCCATGGGCCGGCCGCATGACCTAAGCGGTGTCGGAGTATCCTTTTTTCCCTCCGGAGAGCGCCCATGACCACACCCGATGACGCCGCGTGGGCCGAGTACGTGGCCTTCGCTGAGGCCCTCACGGCAGCGGCCGGGCGCGAGAGCCTGCCCCACTTCCGCACCCGTCCCGACATGGCCAACAAGCTTTCGGAAGGTTTTGACCCGGTCACCGAGGCCGACAAGGCGGGCGAGCGGGTGATGCGCGCCATGATCGAAAAGACCTATCCCGATCACGGCATCATCGGCGAGGAGTACGGGATAAAGGAAGCGCGCTCGGGTTTCACCTGGGTGCTCGATCCCATCGACGGCACTCGCTCGTTTGTCACCGGCATGCTGAGCTGGACAACGCTGGTGGGCCTGAGCTTCGAGGGCGAGCCGGTGGTCGGCGTCATGTCGCAGCCCTATGTGGACGAGCGCTTCGTCGGCTCGCCGGCGGGCGCGGTGCTGAAGACCCCGGCGGGCGAACGGGCGATCAGCGTGCAGCCGGCCCGCCGCCTCAGCGAGGCCATCGGCACCACCACGGCGCCGGGGCACTACCGCAGTCCGCGCCAGCAGGACTTTCTTGCCCGCATGCGCAAAGCCTTGCGCTTCATGCGCTATGACGGCGATGCCTACTTCTTCTGCCTCCTGGCGGCCGGCCAGATCGACATCGCCCTCGATTCAGGGCTTCAGATCTACGACATCGCGCCTCTGGTGCCGATCATTCGCGGGGCCGGCGGCATCGTCAGCCGCTGGGACAGGAAGCCGCCGCAACTGGCCGGCGACATCATCGCCGCTGCCAGCGAAGAGCTCTACGAGGAAGCCCTTGCCTTGCTCGAGACCTGCAGGCCCTGAGCGGGGCGCGCTTCGTCTTCGCCGACAAAGGTATCGAAAGCGGCCCAGAACTGCTCGCGCACCGCATCGCGTTCCTGCAACAGCTCGTGCCTGGCACGGTCTATGAACACCGCCGCCACCCCCGGCCGGCGCTGGGCAAAGCGCCGGATCGCTTCGGCCGAGACCACCTGATCCTCGCGCGCTGCCACGATCAGGATGGGGCTGAGGAAAAGCCGCGAAAGCGGTTGCCGCCTGAGTTCGCCTATGGCCCTGAAGGCGGCATTGAGCCACGAGAAAGTCACGCCTCCAGACCCTAGATCGGGCCTTGCGTCGGTGGTGCGGGTGGTACGGACAAAGCGGCTCAGGTCGCTCGTCAGGCGGTTGCCAGGGAACTGCGCCTCGGTAAGCGGCCGATGCGGCTGGGTGGGCGCGAAGAGGCGCCCGAGCCCGCAAAGCACCGCGAGGCGGACAATCACCCTGGTGATCGGCTTGGGCGGCACCATCGGGGCAAAGTCGATGAGCGGCGCCGACAGGACGACACGGCGGAACCAGTTGTGCGTGGTGAGCGCCCTCAAAAGGACAAGCCCGCCGGTCGAATGGGCAAGCCCATAATAGGGCGGCGGACAGTCGGGCAGCACCACACCGGTCATGAAGGTAAAGAGGTCCCCGTCATACTGGCGAAAACTCCTGAGATGGCCGCGATGCGGGTTTTTCAGCCGCCGGCCCGATCCCCCCTGTCCGCGCCAGTCGAGTACGGCGGTGGCAAAGCCGCGCTGCGTCAGATCCGCAACCGTCTCGAAATATTTCTCGACGAATTCGTTGCGCCCCTCGAGCACGCACACGGTACCGCGATGCGCCGCGGCCGGCCGGCACAGCCCGTAGCGCAGACGCATGCCGTCTGTCATGGTGATCTCGCCCGCAATAAGGCCCTCGGGCACATCGTTACCGGGAATGACCTGAAATTCCATACCAGGATGCTCCGCCGCCTGCCCCGCATCATGGGGAGCGGGCGGAACCTAGAGCGTTTTGCGGCACGGTGAAAGGCCCGTGGCCCCTCAACGGCGCTTCACCCGGGTCAGTTCGCCCGTCAGGCTCGACAGCCTGATCTCGTAATCCTTGCCGTCGCGCTTGGCGGAAAAGCCGTATTCCTTGCCGGAACAGCCCAACTCGTGGATGTCGCTGAAGCCGAAGCCGGAGATGATCCGGCGCGCCTTGTCACACGAGATCGGCGCACCCGAGACCTTGTTGGCACGCGTGTCCGTCTCGACGATGGTCGGTTGAGGCGCGCCGGTTGCGAGCCTTTGCGGCGCCGTGGGCTTGGGGCGCGGCGTTGGCACATAGGTGAGCCGGCGCTGCGGCTTGCTCACCGGCGCCAAGGGGGCCTGGCGATAGCCGCGCGTGTCGCCATAGGCGCGAGGGGCTGGCGCTTCATCGCGGCTGTCGCCATAGACCGGAACGAATTCGCCCGGGGCCACTTCGTAATAGAGTTCCGGCCGCACCGGTCGCTCACCGGGATAGAGCGGCGGATAGGCGGCTTGACGGCGGCGTGGCGGCGCGCCGTTATAGCGCGGCACCCACGGACGCGGTCCGGCCCAGAAGCCAAAATCGATGACGGCGCCGCGGTCGTAAGCGCCATAGGAATCGTAGAACCAGTGACGCGGTCCGGCCGCCGCCGGGCCCGCCAGCACCGCAAGCGCGGCCGTGGCCAGCGTCGCAGCGCAAATTCTTCGCAAACTCATGCGCTTGACTCCTCGAATGAGCATATGCGTGCACGCCCCCGCGCGAGCACAAGCTAGTCCCACATTAGGGCGACAAATGGACCCGACGGGCCTCTTGAAACAGCGTGCTCGATGCCTATCTAAGCCCCGTTGGCGCCGCCTCGGCGGGCTGACGAGCCCTATCCGGCCCTCTGACAGGGCGGATGCAAACCGCGAAGTTCATTGCTTCAACAGGAGGATGAAACCATGTTCGATCTGACTCCCCTTTATCGCACCGGCATAGGCTTTGACCGCATGGCCCGTCTGATGGACGAGATGGCCAAGGTCGATGCCCCCACGTATCCGCCCTACAACATCGAGTTGGTCGACGAGAACGCTTATCGCATCACCATGGCGGTGGCCGGCTTCTCGCGCGAGGATCTCGGCATCGAGGTCAAGGAAGGCACCCTGACGGTGACCGGCCGCAAGCCGGCCGAGGCCGAGGAACGCCAGTTTCTGCACCAGGGCATTGCCGCGCGCAACTTCGAGCGCCGCTTCCAGCTTGCCGACCATGTGGAAGTAACGGGCGCCGACTTGGAGAACGGCCTTCTGCACATCGCGCTCAAGCGCGAGTTGCCCGAGACCATGAAGCCGCGCAACGTCGAGATCAAGGCCAACGCCAAGACCAGGACCATCGAGGGCAAGAAGGCCGCGTAAAGCTGCCTCTCATCGCCTCAGCCAGATGAAGAAGGGGCGCCCCTTGGGGCGCCCTTTTTAGTTTGCGGGAGAAATGAGAGGACGAAGGGAGGAAGTGAGCGAAACGTCAGCGCTACTCCTCAACTGCGATGATCACACTCTACATGCCGCAAGCTGAGCCCCACCTGAACTGGCCGTTCATCGCGCGTTCATCGAGCGGGCAACTGGGGAACGACTCACGATTGGCGGCCATTGGGTCCGATCTGTCGTCACTCCGATCATCATGCCTGCGAAACCAGGCATGACGCTAGGAAAGGCGGAGAGCACAAACCGGGAGCGTTTGGCGTTAGCCGTCCTTGGCCATGTCCCGGAGCTTGAATTTCTGGATTTTTCCCGTCGAGGTCTTGGGCAATTCGGCGAAGACGACATGGCGCGGGCATTTGAAGCGGGCGAGATGCTCGCGACACCAGGCGATAATGTCCTCCTCGCTTGCGCTCTTGCCCGGCTTGAGCTCGATGAAGGCGCACGGCGTCTCGCCCCACTTGTCGTCCGGCTTGGCGACCACGGCGGCGGCCTGCACGGCCGGGTGCTTGAAAAGGGTATCCTCCACCTCGATGGAGGAGATGTTCTCTCCGCCTGAGATGATGACGTCCTTGGAGCGGTCCTTGAGCTGGATATAGCCGTCGGCGTGCATCACCCCCAGATCGCCGGAATGGAACCAGCCGCCGGCGAACGCCTCATCGCTGGCCTTGCGGTTCTTGAGGTACCCCTTCATGACGATGTTGCCGCGGAACATCACCTCGCCCATGGTCTCGCCGTCGCGCGGCACCGGCTGCATGGTTTCGGGATCAATGACGTCGAGCGCCTCCAGCGCCGCATAGCGCACGCCCTGCCGGGCCTTCTTTTGTGCACGCTCACCCGAGGCAAGATCGTCCCAGTCCAGCTTCCAGTCGTTGACCACCGCCGGACCATAGGTCTCGGTAAGGCCGTAGAGATGGGTAACGTTGAAGCCCGCCTCGGCCATGGCCGCCAAAACCGCCTCTGGTGGCGGGGCAGCAGCAGTGAAAAACTCTACCGTTTGGTCAAATGCAGTCTTTTCTTCATCTGGTGCATTAAGAATCGTCGACATCACGATGGGGGCCCCGCACAGATGCGTCACCTTGTGCTCGGCCAGCGCCTCCCAGACGGCTTTCGCCCTCACCCAGCGCAGGCACACATGGGTGCCGCCCACCACCGACATGGTCCAGGTGAAGCACCAGCCGTTGCAGTGGAACATGGGCAGCGTCCACAGATAGACCGGATGCTTCTTCATCGACGCGGTGATGACGTTGCCCTGGGCAAGCAGATAGGCGCCGCGATGATGGTAGACCACGCCCTTGGGATTGCCGGTGGTGCCAGAGGTGTAGTTGAGGGAAATGGCATTCCATTCATCGTCCGGCGGCGACCATTGAAACTCGGGATCGCCGGAGGAGATGAAGTCCTCGTATTCGATGTTGCCCAGCATTTCGCCCGCCACCTCGAACTCCGGGTCGTCATAGTCGATGACGATGGGCTTGGAGGACTTGGTGAGGTTGAGCGCCTCCTTGACGACGGCGGAATATTCCTTGTCGACCAGCAGTATCCTGGTCTCGGCATGATCGAGCGAAAAGGCGATGATTTCGGCATCGAGCCGGGTGTTGAGGGTGTTGAGCACCGCGCCGGCCATGGGCACTCCGTAATGCGCCTCCAGCATCGGCGGAGTGTTGGCGAGCATGGCCGAGACGGTCTGGCCCTTCGTGATGCCGGCCTTCACCAGCGCCGAGGCGAGCCGGCGGCAGCGGGTATAGAATTCGCGATAGCTGAAGCGCTGATTGCCATGGATGACGGCGACATGGTCGGGATAAACGGCAGCCGAGCGTTCGAGAAAGGCGACCGGGCTGAGCGGCTGGTAGTTGGCGGGATTGCGATCGAGATCGGTTTCGTAAGGATTGTTCGCCATCGGCGCCTCCTGCCAGCGGGATCGAGCGTTCGCATTGTTGCCCGCGATAGAAAGCAGAAACACCCGCGGCTGTCCATGCACGACGAACGATCAGGCGGCAACGGCGGCAGGCATTGCCGCGACGGGGCGCTTGCGGCGGCGGTCGAGATGGCGGCCAAGGGCGACCTGCAAGGCAAGTCCGGTGGCGACGAGCAGCACATCGAGCACAAGCCCGCCGGCCCATTCGCTGCGGATGATGGCCGCCGTCATCGCGGCGAGCGAGCCGCAGCAGAACACGCCGAGCGAATTGCGGCCCATGGCGGCCAGCGGATTGTCGCGCGAGATCATACCGAGCCAGCGGCCGATGGGGCTCATCATCACCACGTAGCCGAGCGCCAGCACGTGCATGAGGCGCGGCAGTGCGACATAGGTCTTGTCGAGATGATAAAGCCGCCACGGCAGGGGGAGGACCGGCCAGTTCTGCACCGAATCAGTGAGGACGACTACCGCGGCGAACACCAGCCAGGCCGTCGCCAGCGCCATCACCGTGCGGTTGGGTCGAAGTGTGATGCCCTGTCGGCGCGCTATGCCCAGGGCAAGCCCGATCGAAAACAGCAATTGCCATGAGAGCGGATTGAAGAACCAGCCACCGATGCGCGGATAGTCGGGAAGATCGATGCCGAACAGGGCGGCCGCAAGCCAAAGGGAAAACGAGGCCGCGAGCAACCACGCGATGCCCAGCCGCGCCAGCAGCATCAAAGCTGGCAACATGAGCAGCAGGCAGATATAGAGCGGCAGGATGTTGAAATAGCCGAGTTGATGTCCGCCCGTGACAATGCCTATGGCCGCCGGGCCGGGGAGTGCAATGACCGTGGCAAGGTTGAGATAAAGGCCGGGCACGGCATCGAGCAGATAGCCGGGCCAGCCGGTGAGCACGGCGCTGGAGGCAAAAAGCGTGATGGCCGCGAGCGTCGTCGCGAGATGACAGACATAGAGAAAGCCTGCGCGGGCCCATATGCGCCTTACCGTCTCGCCCATCCGGTTGCCGGTGAAGCCCGGATACCATGCCATCGCGGCGGCATATCCGGCCAACAGCACGAACACTTCCGCTGCGTCGGAAAAGCCGAAATTCTTGTGGGTCAGATGCTCGAAGGCATTGCCCGGAACGTGGTTGATGAAGATCGATACGAGCGCCAGTCCGCGCAAGACATCGACCCGGTTGTCACGACCCGACGGAGCAGCAGTGTGGAGCATGTAGGTAAAACACCAACAGGAGAGAAGCCTCCTGTGCCGCTCCGTATCTACTACCACGTTGGCCGATTTATGGCGAAGCGGCGGCGGGCCTCAGGCGGGCGAGGCGAGCGACCGGCGGGCCTCGCCCTGCGCCAGCCGTGCTACCACCAACGCGAAGGCCGCGAGCACGAAGGCGGCGACCGGCATGTGCAGCACGGCGGAGCGCTGGCCGATGGCGGGCAGCCCGAACGCGGCGAGTGAAACCAGCATGACAACAAGCGAAGGTTCGTGCTTGTCGGCCTCGCGGAACAGCAGCGCCAGGCTGGCGAAGGCCAGTGCCGCGAGGTCGTAGATGCCGGTATAGGGGGCGGCAAGGAAGGTCGCGGCGATGAACAGGGCCGCCTTGAGTGGCCGGTCCGCCAGATGCCGGTTGAGATAGAGCGCCCATCCCGCCGCCAGCGCCACCACCAGGGCGGCAAGCGCCGATGCCGTGCGCCCGAGCCCGGCGGACTGGAAGCCGGCGAATGGGCTGATCTGCCAGGTCAGCGCGCCCATGTGCTGGCCCATCTCGCGCACCACCGGATTGTCGAGCGAGAAGATGGAGACATAGGCCTGCCAGATGCCGGCGCCGAACCACAGCGTCGTCACCGCCAGCAGCACCAAGGTGCTGACGAGGGCGGCCGCAAAGCACACCCAGTTGCGCTCGATGAGGAGGACGAAGGGAATGAGCACGCCGAATTGCGGCTTCATGGTGAGAAGCCCGATGGCGATGCCGGCCAGCACCGGGCGCTCGTCGCGGGCAAAGGCGATGACGATGAGGAGAGCCGAGGTCCACAGGCCGTTCTGGCCGAAAGCAGCTGCAACCAGAACGGCCGGACTGAGCGCCAGGCACAGGGCAAGCTCGGGCCGCCAGCGCCCCGCCGCCCACAGGCTCGCCATCAGCGCGGCAAAGGTTGCGAGCATGAAGGCGATGTAGGCGGTGGCGTAGGAAAGTGGCGCAAATGGCAGGTAAAGCCAGAACCCTTGTGGCGGATAGAGCCAGAACAGCCCCAGCGCGCGCTCGTCGAAGGCACCCAGCAGCGCCTGCACGAATTTGGCCGGATCGTAGGCATCGCCGGCATGGCCGGCGAGCGCCATGCGTGCCGCCACCCAGAAATGGGCGAAATCGCTGATAAGGCCCTTTTCGTGCCAGGAGCCGGAAAGGACACCGGCGATGCCATTGGCCGTGGCAATGGCGATGACGACGACAGCAATGTAGATGAGCGGCCTGAGCCGCCGATTTGCCTCGCTGGTCATGGCCCCTTCCCTGGTATAGACCGCACCCTGCGTCTCCGGCCGTTCACAACGCTTAGACGCAAGGCTTTGAGATTGGGTAAAGCCTGCGGCGTTTCGGCTCAGTCCAAGGTCGGCTTGAATTGCTCTCGGCAAGGCGCGAATATCACCGCCGAGCCATTAGGTGACTGCCATGTGGGATAACACGTTCATGAGCCGCTATCACGATATCTACAATGCCTGGAAAGTCGATCCGGAAAAATTCTGGGCCGAAGCCGCCGCCGACATCGACTGGGTGAAGCCGTGGAGCAAGGTCTACGACCGCGTCGACGGGCTCGACCGCTGGTTCGTGGGGGCCGAATGCTCGACCTGCTGGAACGCCCTCGACCGCCATGTTGAGAGAGGCCGCGCCGATCAGCCCGCCCTCATCTACGATAGTCCCGTCACCGGCGAGAAGAAGACCTTCACCTACCGCGAGCTGCGTGACGAGGTATCCGCCTTCGGTGCCGTGCTGCAGGATCTGGGCGTTGCCAAGGGCGACCGGGTGATCATCTACATGCCGATGGTCGCGGAAGCCGCAATCGCCATGCTCGCGTGTGCGCGCATAGGCGCGATCCATTCTGTGGTGTTCGGCGGCTTTGCTCCCAACGAACTGGCGACCCGCATCAACGATGCGACCCCCAAGGTCATCGTCTCGGCCTCCTGCGGCATCGAGGGGGCCCGTGTCATCGCCTACAAGCCGTTGCTGGATGAGGCAATCGAGCTGGCGAACAGCAAGCCGCAAGCTACCGTGGTCCTGCAGCGCCCGCAGGCCGAGGCTACCTTGCAAGCCGGCCGCGATCACGACTGGGCGGCGCTGGTGGAGGCGGCAAAGGCCGCCGGCAAGACCAGCGATTGCGTCACCGTCAAGGCGACCGACCCGCTCTATATCCTCTACACTTCCGGCACCACCGGCCAACCCAAGGGCGTGGTGCGCGATCATGGCGGCCACATGGTGGCGCTCAAATGGTCGATGCACGCCGTCTATGGCATAGAGCCGGGCGAGGTCTATTGGGCCGCTTCCGACGTGGGCTGGGTGGTGGGCCATTCCTACATCGTCTATGCCCCGCTGCTGCACGGCTGCACCACCATCCTGTTCGAGGGCAAGCCCGTCGGCACGCCCGATGCCGGCACTTTCTGGCGGGTGATCTCGGAGCACGGCGTGGCCGCCCTCTTCACCGCCCCCACCGCCTTCCGCGCCATCAAGAAGGAAGACCCCAAGGGCGAGTTCATCGGCAAATATGACTTATCGAAGTTCCGCACCCTGTTCCTCGCCGGCGAGCGCGCCGACCCCGACACCATCCACTGGGCCGAGGACCGGCTCAAGGTGCCGGTGATCGACCACTGGTGGCAGACCGAGACGGGCTGGACGATTGCCGGCAACCCGGTCGGGCTCGGACAACTGCCGGTGAAATACGGCTCCCCCACCGTCCCCATGCCCGGTTATGACGTGCAGATCCTCGATGAAGGGGGGCATCCGGTGGACGCCGAGACGCTTGGCGCCATCTGCGTGAAGCTGCCCTTGCCACCGGGCTGCCTGCCTACCCTGTGGAACGCGGATGAACGCTTCCACTCCAGCTATCTCAGCCATTTTCCCGGCTATTACGAGACGGCCGATGCCGGCTACAAGGACGCCGACGGCTATCTCTACATCATGGCGCGCACCGACGACATCATCAACGTCGCCGGCCACCGCCTGTCGACCGGTGGCATGGAAGAAGTGCTGGCCGGCCATCAGGACGTGGCCGAATGCGCCGTCGTCGGCATCGCCGACCGGCTGAAGGGCCAGATCCCCGTGGGCTTCGTGGTACTCAAGGCGGGTGTCAACCGCGCGCCCGAAGAGATTGAAGAAGAATGCGTTTCGCTGGTGCGCCAGAAGATTGGCGCCGTGGCCTCGCTGAAGACGGTGATGCACGTCAATCGACTGCCCAAGACCCGTTCCGGCAAGATCCTGCGCGGCACCATCAGGAAGATCGCCGACGGCGACAGCTGGAAGATGCCGGCCACCATCGACGACCCCCTTATCCTCGACGAGATCACCGCCTCCATGACGGACAAGAAGGTGGGCACGCTGGGCGAGTGATCTTGCGCCCCTTCCGGCAGCCGCTATAGAAGGCGGTGCGTCAAGCCATCACCGGGAGAGAGCGCATGTCCGAGGCCTATATCTGCGATTATGTGAGAAGTCCCATTGGGCGCTTTGCCGGCGCTCTTGCGGCGGTGAGGACCGACGACCTGGCGGCACACCCGATCAAGGCGCTGATGGCGCGCCATCAGAGGATCGACTGGGCGGCGGTCGATGACGTGCTTTACGGCTGCGCCAACCAGGCGGGCGAGGACAACCGCAACGTGGCGCGCATGGCGAGCCTGCTCGCCGGCCTGCCGGTCACGGTGCCGGGCGCCACCATCAACCGCCTGTGCGGCTCGGGGCTGGATGCAATGGCAAGCGCGGCGCGCACCATCCGCCTGGGCGAGGCCGACCTCATCATCGCCGGCGGGGTCGAATTGATGTCGCGCGCGCCCTTTGTCATGCCCAAGGCCGATAGCGCCTTTTCGCGCAATGCCGAGATTTATGACACCACCATCGGCTGGCGCTTCGTCAATCCGGCGCTCAAGGCGCAATACGGTATCGATTCCATGCCGGAGACGGCCGAGAATGTCGCCGCGGATTATCGGGTCAGCCGCGCCGACCAGGACGCCTTTGCCGCCCGCAGCCAGGCGCGCGCCGTCGCAGCGCAGGAGAACGGCCGCCTCGCCGCCGAGATCGAGCCCGTCTCCATCCCCCAGAGGAAGGGCGATCCGCTGGTCGTTGCCAGGGACGAGCATCCCCGCCCCGGCACCGATGCCGAAAAGCTGGGACGGCTCCCCACCCCCTTCCGCAAGGACGGTTCGGTGACCGCCGGCAACGCTTCGGGCGTCAACGATGGCGCGGCAGCCCTAATCATCGCCTCGGAAAAGGCCATGAAGGCCTATGGGCTGGAGCCGATGGCGCGCGTCACCGGCGCCGCCGTGGCCGGGGTCGAGCCGCGCGTCATGGGCATCGGGCCGGCGCCGGCCAGCGAGAAGCTCATGGCGTTGAAGGAACTCCGCATCGCCGACATCGACGTGATCGAGCTTAACGAGGCCTTCGCCGCCCAGTCACTGGCGGTGCTGCGCATACTCGGCCTTCCCGACGATGCGGCCCACGTCAACCCCAATGGCGGGGCGATCGCGCTCGGGCATCCCTTGGGCATGTCGGGAGCACGGCTTGTCGGCACGGCGGCGCTGGAACTCAAGCGCGGCGGCCACAAGCGGGCGCTCGCCACCATGTGCATCGGCGTCGGCCAGGGCATCGCCTGCCTGATCGAGAAGGCGTGATGCCTCACCGCCGCCTGGGCAGTTGCACGCCGAACACCGTCAACAGGTGTACCACCGCCAGGATAGCGATCACGGCGCCGGCGAACATGAACGGCGTGGTGGGCAGCAGGCGTGGATTGAGGCCGTCGCGCGGGCGATGCTCGATGAAACTCATCGTCCCCATGAGGGCAAGGCCGACGATCAGTGCGCCGAGGGTGAGGTCCATTTCCATGCCTGCCATTGGCCATAAGGGGCAAGGCGCGTCAACGGCCCTCGCCTGTTGACAGCGACGGATGCTCGCCCCTATATCACCATCACCAATTTGCAAAGGACGCTGCGGCTGTTGTTGCGGCTTCCGTTTCACTCATCGGGTTCTGTCATGAAAGTCCGCAATTCGCTCAAGTCGCTGGCCGGGCGTCATCGCGCCAACCGCATCGTGCGCAGGCGCGGCCGCGTTTATATCATCAACAAGGTCAATCCGCGCTTCAAGGCCCGCCAGGGCTGAAGCCGCCTTCCCGCTTGCAGCCGATCAATGCCGCGTGAAGAGACCTCTTCGCGCGGCCTTTGCGCTTTGCACGGGCACGACGTGGGGTGTAGATTTGCATCCATGTCCCGTTCTGCCGTGTTAGCCGCCCTGCTGGCTGGTCTCGTTGCCTCGACCGGTGCTCATCTGGTCCTGGCCAAGGATGCCAAGGTCACCCCGCACCCGAGCGCCAGTCCGCTCAACCCGGATGCCCGCGACGTCACCAGGGCCGAATTGCTCGACAGCCTGTTCGGCCGCCTGCACAAGACCCACAACGAGGAAGAGGCCAAGATCATCGCCCAAGCGATCTGGAAGCTGTGGCGGCGCTCCGGCAGCCCCAGCGCCGATCTGCTTCTGGCGCAAGGCCAGAAGGCCATGAACGCGCGGGCCTTTCCCACCGCGCTCGCCATCTTCGATACCGTCATCGAGCTCAAGCCCGACTTCGCCGAGGCGTGGAACGAGCGCGCCACGACTTATTTCCTCATGCGTCAGTTCGATCAGTCGCTGGTCGATATCGACAAGGTACTGAAGCTGGAACCGCGCCATTTCGGCGCGCTCGCCGGACGCGGCAGGATCCTGCAGGAGATGGGCAAGAAGCGCGAAGCCCTGAAAGCCTATCGCCGGGCGCTTGCCATCTATCCCGAAATGCCGGGCCCGCAAAGGGCGGTCAAGAAGCTGAGCGCCGAAGTCGAGCAAGATATCTGAACATTTCTCAGTCCAGCGTCCGGCGGAAGCGGAAGAGCGCCAGCGCCGCATAGGCGGCAATGAAGGCAACGAGCGCAAGGCTTTCGGCCGAAATCGCCTGCCACGTCGCCCCTTTCAGCATCACCGCGCGGATGACCCTGAGGAAATGGGTGAGCGGAAACAGCTCGCCCAGCGCCTGCGCCCATTCCGGCATGCCGCGATAGGGGAACATGAAGCCGGACAAGAGCAGCGAGGGCAGGAAGAAGAAGAAGGTGAGCTGCATGGCCTGCATCTGCGTGCGCGCGATGGTGGAAAAGGTATAACCGAGCAGCACCAGCGCCAGCACGAAGGCAAGGACGTTCCACAACAGCAGCGCGACGCTGCCGACGAACGGCACCGCGAACAGCACGTTGGCCGCCCCCAGCACCACCGTCATCTGCACCGCGCCCACCACCAGATAAGGCAGGATCTTGCCCAGCATGATCTCCGTCGCCGTCGCCGGCATGGCGAGGAGATTCTCCATCGTCCCGCGCTCGCGCTCGCGCGTCAGCGCCACGGCGGTCATCATCACCATGGTCATCTGCAGGATGACCCCGAGAAGGCCAGGCACGATGTTGTATTGCGAGATTCCTTCCGGGTTGTAGCGCCGGTGCACGACGATATCGAGGTTCTCATCGGCGGCCGCCTGTGTCCGCGCTTCTGCCCCCTGCTCGCGCATGAGGGCCTGTGAGGCGACTGTACCGAGGGTGCTGATGGCTCCGCTCGCCGCCGCGGGATCGGTCGCGTCGGCCTCGATGAGGATTTGCGGCTTGTCCTTGCGGTCGACCCGCGCCCCGAAGTCGGACGGGATGATGACGACGAAGGCAACCGCGCCTGTCGCCAGCAGCTCATCGGCCTCGGCCATGCTCTGCGGCACGCGGTCGAAGCGGTAATAGCCGGTGAGGCGCAGTGCCGTCACGATGGCGCGGCTGTAGTGATCGTGGCTCAACGAGACGATCGCGGCCGGCAGATGTTTTGGATCGTTGTTGATGGCATAGCCGAACAGCACGAGCTGCATCAGCGGCACGCCCAGCATCATGGCGAAGGTGATGCGGTCGCGCCGCATCTGGACGAATTCCTTCATCAGCATCGCCCCCAGCCGGGCAAAGGAGAAGACGCTCGTCATTGGAAGTTGTCCTTTGAGCGGCCCATGAGCTTGATGAACACGTCCTCCAGGCTGGTCTCGCCTTTCGCCACCCGGATGCCCGGCTCGCTCTCGAGCGGCTTGAGGGTGCGGGCAAGCAGGAGCTCATCGCTGCCCACGACATGCAGCGTGGCGCCGAATGGGGCCACCTGCTCGACACCAGGCTGGCCGATGAGTCGCCGGCCAATCTTTTCGAGGTTGCGGCCATGCACGATGAAGGTGTGAAGGCCTGAGGATGTCACCACCTCGTTGACGGTGCCCGAGGCGATGAGCTTGCCATAGGAAATGTAGTTGATGCGGTGGCAGCGCTCGGCCTCGTCCATGTAGTGGGTGGAGACAAGCACCGTCATCCCCTCCGCGGCGAGACTGTGGATCTGGTCCCAGAACTCGCGCCGCGCCTTGGGATCGACACCGGCCGTGGGCTCATCGAGCAGCAGAAGTTTGGGTGAGTGCATGATGCAGGCCGCCAGCGCCAGACGCTGCTTCCAGCCACCCGACAGCGTGCCGGAAAGCTGGTTGCGGCGGGCCGTGAGCCCCAGCGCCTCGATCGTGCGGGCGACATGCGCCTTCACCGGCCTCAGACGGTAGAGCCGGGCGACGAACTCCAGGTTCTCCGCAATCGTCAGGTCCTCGTAGAACGAGAACCGCTGGGTCATGTAGCCGACCTCGTTCTTGATCAACCGGCTGTCGGCGATGACGTCATAGCCGAGCACCGAGCCCGAGCCCTCATCCGGCGTCAACAACCCGCACATCATGCGGATCGTCGTCGTCTTGCCGGAGCCGTTGGGCCCGAGAAAGCCGACGATTTCACCCTCTTCGACCGTCATCGACACGTGATCGACGACGGTGTTGGCGCCGAAGCGCTTGGTAAGGTCCTTGACGGCGATGGCGGTCATTGCGCCGGCCCGGCAAGTTCGACATCGACGATCTGGCCGGGTTTCAATGCTTGCGAGCCCGGTTCGGGGCGGGCTTCGACCAGATAGACGAGCTTCTGCCGGTTCTCCAGCGAGTAGATCACCGGCGGGGTGAATTCGGGATCGGGCGAGATATAGCTGATGCGCGCTTTCAGCCCGTCGCCGCAGCCGTCGCAGCGAACGCTCAGGACATCGCCCACCCTGATGGACGACAGCGCCCTTTCACCCACATAGACCTTCAGCTTCACCGCGCCCAGTGGCAGGAACGACAGCACTGGCGCGTTGGGCCCCGCCATCTCGCCGGGGCGGCGGATGACGTCGTTGATGTCGCCTTCGGCCGGTGCGCGCAGGGTGCGCCGGTCGAGTCGCCATTTGACCTGATCGAGCGCCGCGCGGGCCTGCTTGACGCCATTTTCGGCCGCGGTGATCTCCTCCGGCCGGGCGGGCAGGCGGGCAACGGCCAGAGAAGCCTTTTGCTGCGAAACGTTGGCCCGTGCGGTGGCGAGCGCGGTCTGGGCGGCATCGACACTGGCCTGCGAGGTGGCGCCGCGCTTCACCAGGTCGGCCTGCCGGTCATAGGAAAGCTTTGCCTGTGCCTCTTCGGCCTCGGCCGAGGTCAGTTGCGCTGAGATGACGGCGATCTCTTCGGGGCGCCTGCCGCGTCGCAGATCGGCAAGCTGGGCTTCGGCCTTGAGCAGTGCCGCCGAGGCGTTTTCGACCGCGATGCGGGCATCGTCGCGCTCCATTTCCGCCACCACCTCGCCCGCCGTGACATGCTGGCCGCGCTTGACATCGAGCACCGTCACCTGCGCCACATCAAACGGCGCCAGCAGCACGAATTCGCCTTCCACATAGCCGACCGCCAGAGGCGCTGGCGGAGCGCAGGCGGCAATGAGGCCGGCAATAAGCGGTAGTGCACACACAAACGACATCATGGAGCCCGCTCCTCACCCGCCTCGATGAGGGCTGCGACATTGCTCCTGAGTACGGCGGCCACCCGCTCGGCCTCATCCTTTCCCAGTATCTCCCAGCCCATGCGCCGCTGCACGATCTCCCGGCCGATGCGGAAATAGAGCACCTGCCCCATCATGGCGAAGACGGCCAGCCGCGTCGCCTCGCTATCAGGCTCGCCCCCGGTTGCCACCGCCCACAGCCGGCACAGCCGCTTGTGAGTTGGTTCGATGATGCCGGCATAGATGATGTCGAGGGCGACCGAGGGATGCATCATCTCGCGCAGCATGAAGCGCACCACAAGGTTGGCGCGCGGATTGGTGAGGATGAACCTGGCCATGCCTTCGATGCCGGCCTCAAGCCGCTCTCGCGCCGCCACACGGTCGAGCTGGGCAAACGCCGCCTCGTCCTCCTGCCTGAAGGCCATCTCGGCCACCGAGCGTATGGTGGCCACGACGAACTCGGCGCAGGCCCGCCGCAAGCCGTCCTTGCCGCCGAAATGATAGGCAATGGAGGCGATATTGGTGTTGGCCGCCTGCGCTATGGTGCGGGTCGAGGTCCCTTCGAAACCTTTCAAGCCAAAACCGTCGAGTGCAGCCTCGATGAGAGACTGCCGGGTAGCATCGGCCGAAGGGCGTTCGGGTTGACGGGCCATGTCGCATTCCATGAAATTAAATCAATCGATTGATTAAATATCATTGCGAAGAAAAAACTTCAACCCCCCTGCGCGGTGTCCGATGAGGCGTTTCGAGCTGTTGCACTTGCGGCCCTTGGACCCGCTCGTCACGGTGCCTGTCGTGAGGGATGCTGCTTGAACCGTCGCCCCGGCCCCCGATCAGCTCGGGGGCGGGCTCCAGACGCGTTCCGGAGGCAGCAGGTCATACTATGCGATGTGGCTCCCGCATTCCGGCCTGCGCCGGAATGACGGAAAGCAAGGGGATGAACCGAATCAGATGGCCGCCACTACTGCGGGATTATTGGGCACGCATGAACCCGTTCGCTACCGCTCGGCGAGCAGCAACGACGGCGGCCGCATCACCGGCGCGCCAGGAAACTGTCGTCCCGATCAGTAGGTGCCGATCTCGGCTTCGATCCGGGAAATCTCGTCCTTAATTCGCAACTTCCTGCGCTTCAGCTCGGCAATGCGCAAGTCGTCGACACTTGGATGCAGCATCGCTTCTTCGATCTGCGACTCGATCGCTTTGTGCTTGGCAGATAACTCACTGAGATGCGCTTGTAGTGACATTCGGACCTCCGACTGCTGGTTGGACCAACCCGAAAAGTTTGCCACAAGTGGGGACGTTTGTCGAACCACGGGGCGAACTGTGGATGAAAAGTCATGAACGTCGGCGAATGCCCCGATCCCCGTGTGCGCCCAGGTGCATAGACGACCGAAAAAGGCCGTAATCTCCTGCAGGACTTGACTTCCGGCCGCAAGCTGCCGCAACTGGAAGCAGAGGTCGGATCGTGAATTTCATGGACTTTCCGGACAGCGAATTGCGGCTCAAGCTCGTCGAGTTGCGCAAGCAGCACCGCGACCTCGATCTGGCTATTGCGACGCTGGAGGACACCGGCACCGCCGACCAGTTGCAACTTCGCCGTCTCAAGCGTCAAAAGCTGGCGTTGAAGGACATGATCCGCATTCTCGACAACAAGCTTCACCCCGACATCATCGCCTAGGGCGAGGTGTCGGAAGGTGGTATCCGCCATTCAACATCACGCTCTGAGGGCGATGCGCCGCGCGGCGTACATGGCGCGATCGGCTTGTTCCAGCGCCAGCAGGGCATCGCCCGCCGAGCCGATGTCGGCGACACCGACGCTTGCCGCAATCTCGATCCGTTCCCCGGCATGCTCGACCTGGTTGGCTGCAATGACCCCTACCAGCCGCGCCGCAATGCGCTCACCCGTGGTCAGGTCGCATTGTTCGAGGACCACGCCGAATTCGTCGCCGCCGAGCCGGCCCACAGCATCGGTCAACCGGGTCGAGCCGACGAGCACCTGTCCCACGTGGATCAGCGCCCGGTCGCCCGCGATGTGGCCGAATGTATCGTTGACCCGCTTGAAGCCGACAAGATCGATATAGACCAGCGCCGCGGGCGTTCCATAGCGCGCGGCCAGCGCCAGCGCCCGCTCGACCTCGCGCAGGAAGCCGCGCCGGTTGAGAACCGGCACCAGCGCATCGTGCTCGGCCATGCCCTCAAGTTCAGCAATGCGCACCCGCGCCTCGGCAAGTTCGGCCTTCAATCGGGCAATTTCGTCATCCGGCACCCGCGTCATGGCATTCCCCATAGGGCAAAATGGTGAAATTGTGGTAATTGCCGTTTCAACAAAACCAAAGAACGCCATCGATTGCGCTTACGCCGTCGAGCCATATAATCCGCCCCTTCGCCGGCAGCGCCCGGCAACCTTCGAATCCGGACCTTTTGGCAGCATGCCGCAAGCCGCCCCAGTCGCCGTCATCATGGGTAGCCAGTCAGACTGGCAGACCATGCGCCATGCGGCCGAGACGCTGGAGGCGCTGGGTATCGGCCACGAGGCCTTCATCGTTTCAGCCCACCGCACGCCCGACCGGCTCTACCGCTTTGCCTCGAGCGCCCGCGAAAAGGGGTTCAAGGTGATCATCGCCGGCGCCGGCGGTGCCGCCCACCTGCCCGGCATGACCGCGTCGATGACCAGCCTGCCGGTGCTCGGAGTGCCGGTCGAGAGCCATGCTCTCAAAGGTCACGACAGCCTTTTGTCCATCGTGCAGATGCCTGCCGGCGTGCCAGTGGGCACGCTCGCCATCGGCAAGGCAGGCGCCATCAACGCAGCGCTTCTAGCGGCCAGCATCCTCGCCCTGTCCGATCCGGCCCTGTCTGACCGCCTCGATGCCTGGCGCAAGGCCCAAAGCGAGGCGGTCGCCGAACGTCCCGTCCATGACAGCTGATCTCAAGCCACTGCCGCCCGGCTCCACCATCGGCATTCTGGGTGGCGGCCAGCTCGGCCGCATGCTCGCCATGGCCGCGGCCCGTCTCGGGCTCAAGTGCCACATCTACGCACCCGCCGGCGATAATCCCGCCTTCGACGTGGCCGCGGCGGCGACCGAAGGCGCCTGGGACGATGGGGCAGCGCTTTCCCGCTTCGCCGCCGCCTGCGATGCCGTCACCTACGAGTTCGAGAACGTGCCCCATGCCGCCATCGCGGCGGTGGAGCAGGCCTGTCCCGCCTTTCCCCCCGGGCGCGCCTTGGAGATCTCCCAGGACCGGCTGACGGAAAAGCGCTTCCTCAACGGGCTCGGCATCGCCACGGCCCCCTTTGCCGTGGCCGAGGGCACCGAAGCGCTGAGCCAAGAGGCAGGGACAATCGGCTTTCCCGGCATCCTCAAGACCCGCCGCCTGGGCTATGACGGCAAGGGCCAGACGCGCATCGCCGATGTCTCGGGCCTCACCGCCGCTTGGGCGCAAATGGGCGGCCGCGACCTGATCTATGAAGGACTCGTGCCCTTTTCGGCTGAGGTTTCCGTCATCGCCGCGCGCAGCCGGTCCGGGGCGATGGCGGCCTATGACATGGGCGAGAACGTGCACCGGGCCGGCATCCTGCATACGACCACGGTGCCCGCCGCCATTGCGCCGGCAACCGGTGGGGCCGAGCGCGCCGCCGTCTTCGCCATGCTGGAGGCGCTCGATTATGTGGGGGTGATCGGGGTCGAGTTCTTCGTTGTCCCGGCGAGGAGGGCGAGCGCCTCCTGGTCAACGAATTCGCCCCCAGGGTGCACAATTCAGGGCACTGGACCATCGATGCTTGCGCCTGCTCGCAGTTCGAGCAGCACATCCGCGCCGTCGCCGGTTGGCCGTTGGGCGATCCCTTCCGTCACTCGGACGCGGTGATGGAAAACCTCATCGGCTCCGATATCGAAGGCTGGCATACGCGCCCTCCCCAAGCGGGCGAGTGCGTCCACATCTACGGCAAGGCCGAAGCCCGCACCGGGCGTAAGATGGGGCACGTAACCCGCCTCGCCCCGCGCGGAAATTGAGCCGGAATCCGCCGCTATCCTCTCGACACGGGTGCGACTTTCTGTTATCAGCGCCCTCCATGCGGACCGGGTGTGCCCGGCCCGGCGGGCTTGTGTATCCGTGAAACGGCACCTGCCCGTCATTTGCAACCGGAACATCAACGGACAAGCACCAACAGGGGTGATTACACTTGCAGGTTATCGTACGCGACAACAACGTCGACCAAGCCCTCAGGGCCCTCAAGAAGAAGATGCAGCGCGAAGGCATCTTCCGCGAGATGAAGCTGCGCTCCCATTACGAAAAGCCGTCGGAAAAGCGCGCCCGCGAAAAGGCCGAGGCCATCCGCAGGGCACGCAAGCTTGCGCGCAAGCGTCTCCAGCGCGAGGGCCTCGCCCCCGGCGGTCGGCGCCCCCGCTAGAGCATGATGCCGAAAAGTGGATACCACTTTTCGCATAACATCATGCTCAACCTCTTAGAATTGATCAGCTTTTTTGCATTTGGGTGTTTCCACCCAATTGCAGGCTGATCTGACCACGTTCACAAAGACCTGTCGTCTTTGCCGTGCGCGCACACCAGCCCGCGGCAGGCCCGCGCTAGAGTTCGAACGCGCTGACCACGGGCTCGCGGTCCTGGCCTGGCGAGAACCGCAGCATGGACCCCTTCGGCAATCTCACCCAGGCACCCGACTCATCGCTGTCGAGCGGTTCCGAGACCACCACCACGCCACCATCGGTGCACTTGTAATATAGACTCGGCGCATGATCGTCGCTGGCGTAACGAAACGCATAGAGCGTCTCGCCATTGCCGAGCGCTGCGGTGAAGCGCAACGGCTCGTCGGTGCCGGCCTCGGCCATGGCGTCCCTGGTCTGGCGCAAGGCAAGGCGCATCGCCCCCGCCACGTCGTCCTCGACCACATGCGCAATGGCGATGAGGAACAAGAGCTCGCTGTCGGTCGTTCCCGTGCGGTAGTGGTAGTAGCTTTCGGGAACAGCGTTCTCCAGCCGCCTGCGGATCTTCTGGTAGCCGCCCACCTGCCCGTTGTGCATAAACATCCAGCGGCCGGCGATGAAGGGATGGCAGTTGGCGCGCGACACCTCCGTGCCGGTGGAGGAACGCACATGAGCAAAGAAGAACGGCGAGGAAATCTGCCGGCACAGGCTCTTGAGGTTGTTGTCGTTCCAGGCCGGGAATGGTTCGCGAAACAGCCCCGGCTCGTCGCGCTCGCCATACCAACCAACGCCGAACCCATCACCGTTGGTCTCTATCTTGGCTTCATTGGCCTTCAGCGACTGGGCCAGCAGCGAATGCGAGGGCTCGGTCACGAGCGTATCGAGATAGACTGGGCACCCCCGGTAGACGACCCATCTGCACATTTTGCACCGACCGGGCCTTCCGCCCCCATTTGAGCCATGCCGGCCCGCACAAAGCGGGTGCCGAACCATGCCGCAAAACGCGCCTGTTCGCCACAGGATTCATCGACAATGCCGGAGTGAGCGTGAACGGGGTGAAGCATCAGGTCAGGTGGCGGTCGAGAAAAGCCTTCATGCGGGCCCACACATCTTCGGTGAGTGGCGCGACATGGGCGCCTTCGGGAAGGGCGTGGAATTCCTTCGGCCCGGCAAGCGCGGCAAAGACCTCCTCGCCGTGTGCGAACGGCACCACGGCATCGGCGGTGCCATGCAAGACGAAGGCGGGGATCCTGACGCGGTGGGCGAAATCCATCGAGCGGAACTGGTCCTTCATCAACAGCCCCACCGGCAGGAACCACCAGCTTCGCCACGCCACGTCGACCACCGAGGTGTAGGGCGATTCGAGGATGACTGCCCCTGCCCGCCCCTCGGCAGCCAGGCGCACGGCAAGCCCGGTGCCCAGCGATTCGCCGTAGACGACCAGGCGCGAGGACGGGATGCCGCAAGCCTCGAGATAGGCAATCGCGGCCTCGGCATCGCGTGCGAGGCCTTCCTCGCTTGGCGTGCCGGGCGAACCGGAAAAGCCACGATAACCCAGGGCCAGAACGCCATAGCCTTCAGAATGGAAGAGCTGAAAGCGTTCCTGGCGCGACGCGAGCCCTTCGGCGTTGCCTTGCAAATAGACGATGACGGGCCGGTCCGCGCTTGCAGGTGCCTGCCACGCCACCAGATCGAGACCGTCGGCTGTGCGCACCGCCACCCGGCGAAAGCCGACAAGGCCCGCCTCCTGCGGTTCTGTCAACCGCTTGTCAGGATGATATTGCAGCCGCCGCTGGAACACATAGGC
Source organism: uncultured Alphaproteobacteria bacterium (assembly GCA_963770075.1). Taxonomy (GTDB): domain Bacteria; phylum Pseudomonadota; class Alphaproteobacteria; order Rhizobiales; family Aestuariivirgaceae; genus CAVVDT01. The sequence goes on along the minus strand of CAVYOQ010000029.1, from coordinate 90,613 downwards.
GCCGCCGGCGACACCGCCATAGATCAAAGCGAAGATCACGACGAGGTTCATGGCTGCCAGTTTCCTGCCGGGTGATGGCAAGGCTATGACGTTGTCTCGCCTGCAAGGACGGCGGCCGCCTCGCTGGCATAGGGGCCCTCGGCGAAGGCCGCCAGCACCTCCTTCGCATTGCCGATGAGATGGGCGAAATCGAGATGCGCCCGCGGAAGCGGCGGCGTGCGATTGGCGATCGGGACATCGAACAGGCGCTCCAGAAGCCGCACGCCCGAATTGCTGACCACACCGGCCTCGAAGACGGCTTCGGCGGCAAGTTCATGATAGCGGTCATAGCCGTCGAACCAGTTGGTCATCATGTTCGACATGCGCTTGAGCAGGTTGAGGTCGCGTTCGCAGCGCGGTATGTCGAGGTTGAAGGCCGGCACCTCCCCTTGCCCGGCCGCCTCCGGCATCTGCAGCCTGACGCTATGCTCGAAGACGCCCCGGCGGCGGAAATGAACGACGCGGTATTTGTGCTGGCGCAGGTAGGGCACCAGATGCGGCCGCTGCCCGAATACCCATGCGCGTCCATTGAACAGATGCATCGAATGGTGCCGCAGTTCGAGGCAGAAGCGCTCGGCCCTGACCAGTGCGGCACAATGGCTCAAATAGTCGTCGAGAACCTGATCTGGCGAGGCTATCAACTCGGCCGCCCCGACATTGGCCCGGCGCACGAACTGGCCGAAGGCGTAGTCGTAGGGGTTGTCGATATCGAAGGCCGACGTCAAGCAGGCAAGACCATTGCCGTTGAGAATGTTGGCAAGCTTGCGCGCACCGCTCGCCTTTGCCGCCACAATGAAAACCGGCTGCATCGCCCCCTGCCCTCAACCCCGGCCGGCCCCGGAGCCGGCACTACATCGCCTTGACGATCTCCTCGCACATCTTCTTGGCGTCGCCCAGAAGCATCATCGTATTGTCGCGATAAAACAGGGTGTTGTCGATGCCGGCATAGCCCGAGGCGAGCGAGCGCTTGACGAACATCACCGTGTTGGCCTTCCACACCTGAAGCACCGGCATGCCGTAAATCGGCGAAGAGGGATCCTCCTCGGCCGCCGGGTTGGTGACATCGTTGGCGCCAATGACGAAGGCCACATCGGTGTTGGAGAACGCCGAGTTGATATCCTCCAGTTCGAACACCTCGTCATAGGGCACGTTGGCCTCCGCCAGCAGCACGTTCATGTGGCCCGGCATGCGGCCCGCCACCGGATGGATGGCGTATTTGACCGTGACGCCGCTGGCCTTCAACTTATCAGCCATCTCCCGCAGAGCGTGCTGGGCCTGCGCCACAGCCATGCCATAGCCGGGCACGATGATGACCGAGCCGGCGTTCTTCATGATGAAGGCGGCATCCTCGGCCGAGCCGCGCTTGACCGGGCGCTGCTCGGCACCGGCCGCCGGGCCCGCCACCTCGCCGCCGAAGCCGCCGAGGATGACGTTGAAGAACGAGCGGTTCATGCCCTTGCACATGATGTAGGACAGGATGGCGCCCGATGAGCCCACCAGCGCGCCGGTGATGATGAGGGCGGTGTTGCCGAGGGTGAAGCCGATGCCGGCAGCCGCCCAGCCTGAATAGGAGTTGAGCATCGACACCACCACCGGCATGTCGGCCCCACCGATGGGAATGATGATGAGGACGCCGATCAGCAGCGACAGGGCGGTGACGATCCAGAAGGCGGCGTGCGATTCCGAGGCGCAGAAGATCGCGATAATGACGACGAGACCGATGCCGAGCGCCAGATTGAGAAAGTGCTGGCCCGAAAACACCACCGGGGCGCCGGAGACGAGCCCCTGCAGCTTGGTGAAGGCAATGATCGAGCCGGTGAAGGTGATGGCGCCGATGGCGACCCCCAGCGACATCTCCACCAGCGAGCCGGCGTGGATGTGGCCCACCTCGCCGATGCCGAACGCATGCGGGGCATAAAGGGCGGCAGCCGCCACCAGCACCGCGGCGAGGCCCACCAGCGAGTGGAATGCGGCGACGAGTTGCGGCATCGCCGTCATGGCGATGCGTCTCGCCGTGATGGCACCGATGCCGCCGCCGACTGCGATGCCGCCGATGATCAGGACCCAGGTCAGTGCGTTTGCAGGCGGCGCCGCGAAAAGCGTGGCCACGATGGCAATGGCCATGCCGATCATGCCGAGCATGTTGCCGCGCCTGGAGGTCACCGGGCTCGACAGTCCCCTCAGCGCCAGGATGAACAGGACGCCGGCGACGAGATAGGCAAGTGCGATGAAATTCTGCGACATCGGCCCTCTCAGCCCTTCTTCTTGTACATGCCGAGCATGCGCTGGGTGACGAGGAAGCCGCCAAAGATGTTGACCGAAACCAGGGCGAGCGCAACGACGCCGAGGACCAGCGCCACGGTGCTGCCCGAAGCCATCGCGCCCGCGCCGACGGCCAGCAGCGCGCCGACCACGATCACCGACGATATGGCATTGGTCACCGACATGAGCGGCGTATGCAGCGCCGGGGTGACGCTCCACACGACGAAATAGCCCACGAAGATCGCTAGGACGAAGATGGCGAGACGGAACACGAACGGGTCGATGCCGGCGGCAGCGCCTGCCGCATCGCCCATGGCATCGGCGGCGAGCCGCGCCTGATCGGCGAAGGTCTGGGCTTGCTCGGCGGCATGGCGCGCGGCGTCTGCGGCCTCGCCCGCTCTCTGTGCAGCCTCGATGGCGGTCATGGCCATAGCACGGGCCTCCTTATTGCGTGAGAAGCGGGTGCACCAGCGCACCGTCGTGCGACAGGCCGCAACCCTTGACGATCTCGTCCTCCCAGTCGAGTTTCACCGCCCCCTCCGGGACGATGAGATCGAGGAAGTTCTGCAGGTTCTTGGCGTAGAGGTGCGAGGCGTTTCCGGCCAGCTGCCCGGCGATGTTGAGCGGGGCCATGATGGCAACGCCCTTGTGCTCGACCACTTCGCCCGCCTTCGACAAGGGACAGTTACCGCCGCGCTCGACCGCCAGGTCGACGATGAGTGAGCCGGGCTTCATCGTCTCGACCATCTCCTTGGTCACGAGGATCGGCGCCGGCCGGCCCGGGATGAGCGCGGTGGTGATGACGATATCCTGGTTCTTGATGTGCTCGGAAACCAGTGCTGCCTGCCTCTGGCGATCTTCTTCCGTCAGCTCCTTGGCATAACCGCCGGCGGTCGCCGCATCGGCCATGCCTTCCACGAAGACGAACTTGGCGCCCAGGCTCCTGATCTGCTCGCCGGCAGCGGCCCGCACATCGGTTGCCGAAACGACCGCGCCGAGCCGCCGTGCCGTGGCGACCGCCTGCAGGCCGGCAACGCCCGCGCCCATAATGAACACCTTGGCCGGCGGAACGGTGCCGGCCGCCGTCATCATCATGGGAAAGGCTCGGGAAAACCGGGCAGCGGCATCAATCACCGCCTTGTAGCCGGCGAGATTGGACTGTGAAGACAAGACATCCATGGACTGCGCGCGGCTGATGCGCGGCATCAACTCCATGGCAAAGACCGCGACTCCCGCCTTGGCCATCGCCTCGAGCGGCTTCTTGTCGCCAAAGGGATCCATGATGCCGGCAACCACGGCGCCCTTTTTCAGCGCCTTGACCACGGCCGCCTCGGGCCGGCGTACGCACAGCACCACATCGGCGTCCTTGACCGCGGCGACCGAATCCTTGGCAATCGTTGCACCGGCCTCTCTGAAGGCATCATCGCCCATGAACGAAGCCTTGCCCGCGCCGGCCGCGACCGCCACGGCAAAGCCCTTCTTCACATAGGCTTTCACGACATCGGGCGACGCAGCAACCCGGGTTTCGGCAGCCTCCTTTTCGGCCAGCACCGCGATCTTCATGGGCCGGTATCCGCTACGAGACGTTGATAGCGGTAACGAGACCGTAGGCCACCAGCAGAATGAGCGCCAGCGCCCAGGTCTTCGAGCCCGAGCGCGCATCGATCGCCACTGCCGTGAACCCGACGATGAGTCCGCCAAAACCCATGAACAGCGACCACACATGGCCGAAGGCGAACTCGCACAGGGCCACCAGCACGAAAGCGCTGCACAGCGCGATGACGATGGCACCACGCACGAAGCCTTCGTAGGTGGAACGATGAGCAGCCATCTGGCCGGCGTCGGATGTTTGATCGGACATGGATATCCCCCTGATTGGCAATGCCCGTGAATGGCGCTTCGAGGTCGCAGCCGGCCCCTGGCCGATGCTTTCCCCCGATTGAACGTCAAAAAGCCTTACACCGCAGCACCTGTCAATGCCGCATGTGAATTTCGCGGCATTTGGTCCCCCAAAATGAGCCTCGGGACCGATCAGCGCAAGCCGCCGAGCGCTATGATTTCGGGCGAAGTGTCGGCATAGGCCGAGCCATGCCAGTCGCCGAGCCAGCGTTCCGTCGCGAGCCCGGCGTCCTCCAGCCGCCGGGCAAGCGCCTCGCGGTCAGTGAACCGGATCCTCGACCTGGCCGACCAGTGCTGACCGTCGTCTCGCACCCGGTAGTGGGTTTCATAGGTCACGATGCCGGTTCGCGCATCGCGTGTCACGTCGTTCCAGGCCTCGACGGCACCGAGCACCGGGTCCTCGATCAGCCGCCATGAGAGCTCAGGCGTCCACTCCCGCCAGCGCTCGTTCAGCGGATTGCGGCCATCAAAGATAAAGCGCCCTTGAGGCGCCAGATGGGCGGCGATGGAGGCAAGAACGGCGCGCTGATCGTCGTCGCTGAGGAAAACCTGGAAGGCATGGCCGGTCAGCACCACCAGGTCGAAGCGACGGCCGAGACGCACGCCGCGTGCATCGGCCTCGACCCAGTCGACGTATTCGCCACCCGGCCGCTGCCGCGCCACGGTGAGCATGGCGCCCGCCGGATCGACGCCGGTGACATGACGGCCCTCGCCGAGGCTTGCCGCCAGCACGCCCGTTCCGCAACCAAGGTCGAGCAGCGAACCGACATCGCGTGCCAGGTTGCGGCAATAATCGAAATCGACGCCCCGGCCATTCTCGAGGTCATAAAACCGCACCAGCGCCGGATCGTGATAGAGACGGTCGGCCTCGGGCGCACCGCCGGCCTTCGCATCGCCTAGCCCTGTCATCGCCGGCTATTGCACGCCGATGCGCAAGAGGTCGTGGATATGGACGATGCCAACCGGTCGGCCATCCAGGGTAACGAAAAGGCTGGTGATTTGCTTGGCGTTGAGCAGTTCGAGCGCCGCAGAAGCGAGCATATCGGGCGGCACCACCTTCGGATCGGGAGTCATTATCTCGCGCGCCGAAAGAGAAAGCAGCCCCGCTCCCATGTGCCGTCTGAGGTCGCCGTCGGTGATGATCCCAATCAGCCTTCCCTCATCGTCGACGACGCCGAGACAGCCGAATCGCTTGGCCGTCATGGTGATGAGCGCGGACTGCATGTCGACATCGGCCGCCGCCAGCGGCAACTCGTCGCCATCGTGCATGATCTCCGAAATGTGGGTCAGCGCCGCGCCCAGCCGGCCGCCGGGATGGTAGCGCTGGAAATCCGAGGTCGTGAACCCCTTGGCCTCCAGCAGCGCGATGGCGAGCGCATCGCCGATGGCAAGTTGCAAGGTGGTCGAGGTGGTCGGTGCAAGCCCGATGGGGCAGGCCTCGTCGCTGCGCGGCAGCAACAGCACGATGTCGGCGGTCTTGGCCAGCGTGCTTTTCCCGCCCGCCGTCACGGCGATGATGGTAACGGCGAAACGGCGGGAATAGGCCAGAACATCACGCAGTTCGGCCGTCTCGCCCGAGTTCGACAGAACAATGATTACATCATCCGGGGTGATCATGCCGAGGTCGCCATGGCTCGCCTCGGTGGCATGCACGAACATCGCCGGCGTTCCGGTCGAGGCGAGCGTTGCCGCGATCTTGCGGGCAATATGACCGCTCTTGCCGACGCCCGACAGAATGATGCGTCCGCGCGCCCTGGCGATCACCCCGACGGCGGCGACAAAAGCATCGCCGAGTTCCGAATCGAGCGCGGATGCCAGCTTTTCCAGCCCGGCGCATTCGATGCTGAGCGTCCGCCGCGCCGATTCGATGAGACTGGATCCGCTGGCGATATGCATGTCGGCCTTGTTGAGCATGGCCCGACATTACAGCTTGCATCGCTTTCGGGGAACCCTCTGCGTATGGGTTCATCCAGGCGCTGGCGCCGATGCCGCGGGTCCCGCGGGCCAGTCGGGCACAGGTTGTTGACTACCCGTTAACCATAGCGCCGGTAGCCTCGATGCCTGACTTGAACGGGACCCGGCGGTCCCGCGCCCACGCGTGGCGGACGTTGAGGATGAAGATCTTGCGCGGCTTGAGGAGATGTGGCGGCCTGCTTGTCGCGCTCACCGCCCTGACCGTGCCTTTGGCCGCGGCCAGCGCCCAGGAGGCTCCTCAGCTGCGCTCCACCCTGCTGCCGGCCGAGGGCGATCCCCTCGCCGAGACGCAGTCTCAAATCGATAATGCCGGCATGCCCCAGTCGACGGGCGAGCCCGTCGCTGGCAACGATATCGTCACAGCTCAGCAGCCGCAGCGATCGCGATTGACGGTGGGACCGGAAGCGCCGGTGGACGCCCGGCCCAGACCGCGTCGCAAGGTCGTAGAGGATCGCAACGGGCCTCTCGGCCTCAGGACCGGTGCGTTCTACATCTATCCGGCCATCGGCGTGGGTGGGACCTACAGCGACAATGTCAATCAGAGCAATAACTCACCTGAAAGCGATATCGGCCTGAGACTGACGCCAAATCTGCGCATCGAGAGCAACTGGGTGCGGCATGCGCTCACCTTAGCGGCATCGGGAGATTTCGTCTTCTTCGACAAGCACCCGGAATACAACGACATCAACTTCGATGCCGGCAGCGATCTGCGGCTCGACGTCCGCCACAATACCACCCTCGACTTGCGCAGCGGCTACAGCCTGAACCAGACCTTCGGATCTTCCAGCGAAGTTCCCGCCAATGCCAGCACCCAGCGCGTCGACCAGGCGGCGTCCGCCTCGGCCAACCTCAGCCGCAGCCTGGGCCGGCTCACTGCCATGCTTGCCGGCGGCGCGAACTGGTATTGGTATGGCAACGTGAAACTGCAATCCGGGGCATCCGAGAGCAACCGCGACCGTAACTACGTCCAGCCCGACGTACGCCTACGGTTCGGGCACGAGACCTCCCCCGCCCTGGTTCCCTTCGTCGAGGCCGCCTACCAGCCCCGCGTGCATGAATTGAAATATGACCGCAACGGCCTGCAACGCGATTCGCAAGGAGGCTATCTCAAGGCAGGCTTCGAGGTGAACTCTTCCGATATCTGGCGCGGCGCGCTGGCATTGCGTTACGATTTCCGCAACTACGCGGACCCGAGTCTGGGCACAGCCACCATGCTGGGCCTCGATGCCAACATCATTTGGCGCCCGACGCGGTTGACCATCGTGACCTTTACCGCCTCCAGCGGTCTGAACGAAACCTCTGACGCCAACGCGGCCGCGATACGCGACTGGACAGGCGGAATCAATATCGCCCATCAGTTGCGCGACGATGTGGTGCTGACGGGCGCCATAGGCTTCGATTATGCCAGCTATGTCGGGATCAAGCTCAACGACTTTACACTCACCGCCAAAGCTGGAGTGGACTATATTCTGCGCCAGAATGTCGTGCTGGCGGCGGGATATTCGCTCACCGATTACCGCAGCACCAGCGCTGGCAACAATTATGTCGAGAACCGCGTCTCGGCGGGCATCCGCTTCAGAATGTAGCGCAGTCAGATGCCGCCGTGCTCCTGGATGATGCGCTTGAGCTCGGCGCGAAAGGCCGGCGCGATGTCCTTGCGCTCCAGGCCGTAGGCGACGTTGGCCGCAAGAAAGCCCACCCTGTCGCCGCAATCATAAGTCGTTCCGTCGAATTCCAGGCCAAAGAACGACTGCTCCTGCATCAGCCGGATCATGGCATCGGTAAGCTGAATCTCTCCGCCCGCACCCGGATTCTGGGTGGCAATCTTGTCGAAGATGCCCGGCTGCAAAATGTAGCGCCCCGAGATGATGAGGTTGGAGGGTGCATCCTCGGGCTCCGGCTTTTCCACCATCGACTCGATGCGGAATCCCTGGTGCAACTTCTCGCCCACACCAACGACGCCGTAGCGGTTGACGTGCTCGCCCGGCACCTCTTCGACCGCGAGCACATTGCCGCCATGGTTCTCATACACTTCGAGCATCTGCTTGAGGCAACCGGGCCGGGCATGGATCAGCATGTCGGGCAGCAACAGGGCGAAGGGAACCCCACCCACCAGTTCACGCGCGCACCATACCGCATGGCCGAGCCCCAACGGCTCCTGCTGGCGGGTAAAGCTCGTCTGCCCGGCGCTTGGAAGGTCGGCCTCGAGCAGCGATAGCTGCAAATTCTTGCCGCGCCGCCGCAGCGTTTCCTCCAGTTCATATTGCTTGTCGAAATGATCCTCGATGACGCCCTTGTTGCGTCCGGTGACGAAGATGAAGTGCTCGATGCCGGCCTCGCGCGCCTCATCGACCGCGAGCTGGATGATCGGCCGGTCGACAATGGTGAGCATCTCCTTGGGCATCGCCTTGGTGGCGGGCAGGAACCGGGTGCCGAGGCCGGCGACGGGAAACACGGCTTTCTTGAGAGGGCTTTTCATGATCGAAGTGGCCTTGCGGGGCTTGAGGGTAAGGAACTGGAAACCGTTTACGGGTCACTTTGTCCCGATTATTGGTTGATGCTCATTGAACGAAGCAGAGAGGAAGCGAGTTGATGAGTGTGCTGGTCACAGGCGGAGCGGGCTATATCGGCTCTCATATGGTCCTCGGTCTCCTGGATCGGGGCGAAGACGTCGTGGTCGTCGACAACTTGTCGACCGGCTTCGAGTGGGCCGTGCCATCCCCTGCCCGCCTCGTCAAGGGCGATGTCGCCGACAGCGCATTGATCGCTACACTGATCGAGCGCCACAAGGTCGAGGCGGTGGTACACTTTGCGGGTTCGATCGTGGTCCCCGAATCCGTCGCCGATCCGCTGGGCTATTATCTCAACAATACGGTCAAATCGCGGTCGCTGATCGAGACCTGCGTCAAGGCCGGCGTGATGCGCTTCATCTTTTCGTCGACCGCCGCGGTCTACGGCATTCCCGAAACCAATCCGGTGTTCGAGGACGGCAGGCTCGATCCCATCTCGCCCTACGGCACCTCCAAGCTGATGACCGAATGGATGTTGCGCGACTGCGCCGCGGCCTACGGGCTGAACTATGTGGCGCTGCGCTATTTCAACGTGGCCGGCGCCGACCCCGAAGGCCGCTCGGGCCAGTCCACCGCCCGCGCCACCCATCTCATCAAGGTGGCGAGCCAGGCCGCGCTCGGACAACGCGAGCGGCTCGACATCTTCGGCCGCGACTACGACACACCCGACGGCACCTGCATCCGCGACTATATCCACGTCAGCGACCTCATCGATGCCCATCTCAAGGCGCTTGACCACCTGCGCGGCGGGGGCGAGGCCGGCGTCTTCAATTGCGGCTACGGCCGCGGCTCTTCGGTGCTGGAGGTGATCGGCGCCGTCGAGAGGGTCACCGGCCATCCCTTGAAGGTGCACGACATGGCGCGGCGGGCGGGCGATCCGCCGATGCTGGTAGCGGGCGCGGAGCGGGTGCGCTCGGTGCTGGGCTGGCAACCGTGCCACGACGATCTCGACTTCATTGTCAAGACGGCGCTGGACTGGGAGAAGCGGCTGGCCAAGCGCAACGCTGCCTGAGCGGCGTTGCGGGTGGGGTTACCGGGGATGAAGAGGTTGCGCAGCCTGTGGCTTATGGCCTTGATGCCGCCAGCGATGATCGCCGGCGGGCTGCTGGCAGCCTCGTACTTCAAGGCCGATCCCCCTCGGGTTGCGCTCGACAGCGCCAGCCTCACCACACTCGCCGACGAGGCATCGTTCCGCCAGTTCATCGACGATTTCCAACATGAGGCCGCGGCGGGCGGCATCCCGCGCGATCTCTATGTCCGGGTGATGCAGCCGCTCGAGCCCGATCCCGACGTCATCGCCCGCAACGAGAACCAGGCCGAGCACAACACTGCCATCTGGGACTATCTTTCAAAGCGGGTGAGCGACACGAGGATCGCCAACGGCCGCGTCGAACTGCAGCGCTATGACAGCGACCTGAAGGCGATCGAGGCCCGCTTCGGCGTCGACCGCAACGTGCTGGTGGCCATCTGGGGCATCGAGACCAATTACGGCACCTATGCCGGCGACAAGGGCGTCCTGCGCTCCCTCGCCACCTTGGCCTATAGCGGTCGGCGGCAGGCCTACGGCCGTCAGCAGCTCCTGGCCGCGCTCGATATCCTGGCGCATGGCGACATCGCGGCAGAGCGTTTCACCGGCTCCTGGGCGGGCGCCATGGGCCACACCCAGTTTATCCCCACCACCTTCAATTCCTATGCCGTCGACTGGACCGGCGACGGACGGCGCGACATCTGGTCAAGCGCTCCCGATGCCCTCGCCTCCACCGCCAACTATCTGGCCGCACGCGGCTGGTCGCCGGCAAGGCCGTGGGGTTTTGAGGTGACGCTCCCGCAAGGCTTCGATTATGGCCTGACCGGCGAGGCCGGGCGCAGGAGCTTTGCCGACTGGACCCATATGGGTGTGCACGTGGCGGGAAGCGGCCGCTTCGGCCTGCCATTGGAACAGGCGAGCCTGTTGCTGCCGGCGGGCGCCGCCGGACCGGCCTTCCTCGTCACCCACAACTTCAAGGCCCTGCTCGCCTACAACAGCGCCGTATCCTATGCCCTGGCGGTCGCGCTGCTCGCCGACCGGCTGCGCGGCCAGGCCCCGCTGGTGCATGCCTGGCCGTCGAGCCAGCCGATCCTGGCGAAAGACGAGCGTATCGAGCTGCAGAGACTGCTCACCTCGCGCGGCTTCGATACCGGCGGCACTGCCGGCTATTTCGGCAACAAGACCCAGGCTGCCATCCAGGCCTACCAGCGCTCGGCCGGTCTCGTTCCCGATGGCTATGCGACGGCTGAACTGCTTGAGCGCATCCGCAACAGCCGCTAGACTCAGCCGCATGCTCCCTACGCCCTGGAAAGCCCTGACGGCGCTGATGCTGGTTCTCGCGGCTGCCCTCGCCATGCCGGCTGCGGGCCGTGCAGGCTCCTATCTGCCGGGACCGCAGGAGACCTACAAGATCTTCGTCATCGGCGATTCGCTGGCCGGCGGCCTATGGGCGGGCCTTGCCCGCCAGACACAGGGTGACGCGACCCTTTCGGTCACCGGCCGCTTCAAGGAGGAGTCGGGCCTTGCGCGACCGGAAATCTACGACTGGCCGCAGGCGCTGGCCGGCATCCTCGAGCGCAACCAGTTCGAAATCGCCATCGTCATGATCGGCGCCAATGACGGCCATGACATCCGCCGTGGCGCCGAGCACCTCCAATATGGCTCGCCGCAATGGACGGCGGCTTACAAGGAAAACCTGACGACCCTGCTCGATGTCCTCAAGCGTGCCCATGTGGCGGTCTACTGGGTCGGCCTGCCGCCCATGCTGTCCAGCGACATCGACAATGTGGCGAAAGCCGTGACCGCTCTCCAGCGCGAAGTGATGAACAAGGCCGGCGTGCGCTTCATCGACATCCGCGCCCGCTTCGCCAACCCCGATGGCAGCTACACCGACAGCGGCCGCAATCTGGACGGCCGTTTCGTGCGGCTGCGTTCGCGCAACGGCGTTAATCTCCTGCGCAGCGGCAACGACAAGCTGGCCTCGATGGTGCTGGAGGTGGTGCACGCCGACATGTTGGCAGCTCAGAGCATCAATGCGGCGGGCGACACCACGGCCGATGAGGCCGTGACGCCAGCGCCCCAGCACCGGCCCGCCTTCGATGCGCCCCTGTTCGGAACCGAGCTTGCAAATGGCGTGGTGGTGCAGATTTCGCCTCTGGACCTTCCCTCGCCCGACGCCGTGGCGGTGGCACGTATCCCACTGCCGGCATCACCCGACAAACCGGCGAAGGAAACGCCCGCGGCCGAGCGCAAAACCCTGCCCGATCCGGCCCCGAGCCTTGCCGGGCTCAAGCTCGCAGGTCCCCCCGGCAGCGAGGCCGAGCGCCTCTTCACCACCGGCGAGGCCCCGCAGCCGCAAACCGGCCGCATCGACGATTTCCGGGTGCCCTCTCCGGCGCAATAGAGCCTCAGCGCGGCAGGACGGTCGAGCCCATCAGCATTTCATCGATGGCGCGTGCCGCCTGACGCCCCTCGCGGATGGCCCAGACCACCAGCGACTGGCCGCGCCGCATGTCCCCGGCGGCGAATACCCTGTCCACGGACGTCCGGTAGTCATTGATATCGGCGCGCACGTTCTTGCGGACATCGAGCGCTACATCAAGCTCCTCCACCATGCCCTCGAGCACCGGGTGGACGAAGCCCATCGCCAGCAATACGAGATCGGCCCTGAGTTCGAACTCGCTGCCAGCGACCGGCTGGAGCTTGGCATCAACGCGCACGCAATGCAGTTTCTTGACAACGCCCTTGTTGCCGGAAAGGTGCTGCGTCATCACCGAAAAGTCGCGCTCGACACCTTCCTGCTGGCTCGATGAAGTGCGTAGCTTGAGCGGCCAGTTGGGCCACGTCAGCATCTTGTTCTCGTGCAGTGGCGGCTGCGGCATGATCTCGAGCTGGGTGACCGAAAGCGCTCCCTGACGGATCGATGTGCCAATGCAGTCCGACCCGGTATCGCCGCCGCCGATCACCACCACATGCTTGCCGCCGGCGAGGATGGGCTTGACGTTGCCGAGCGGCTCACCGGAAACCCGCCGGTTCTGCTGCGGCAGGAAATCCATGGCGAAGTGGATGCCGTCCAGATCTCGGCCTTCGATGGGCAGATCGCGCGACAGCTTGGAACCGCCGGCGAGCAGCACCGCGTCGTGGTCCGCAACCAGCTCTTGGGCGCTCAACTCGTGGCCGACATGCACATTCATGTGGAAGCTGACGCCTTCGGCTTGCATCTGCTCGACCCGCCGGTCGATGTAGTGCTTTTCCATCTTGAAATCGGGAATGCCATAGCGCAGCAGGCCGCCGGGTTTGGAATCGCGCTCAAAGACGTGCACCTCGTGGCCGGCGCGACCCAACTGCTGGGCCGCCGCCAGACCCGCCGGGCCGGAGCCGACAATGGCGACCCTCTTTCCCGTCGTCTGTTCGGCGGGTTCGGGCCGGATCCAGCCTTCCTTGTAGGCGCGATCGGCGATGGCCTGCTCGATAGTCTTGATGGCGACCGGTGTGTCCTCGATATTGAGGGTGCAGGCGCCCTCGCACGGCGCCGGGCAGATACGCCCGGTCATCTCCGGGAAATTGTTGGTGGAGTGGAGATTTTTCGCCGCCTTTTCCCAGTCGCCGCGATACACCAGATCGTTCCAGTCGGGGATCTGGTTGTTGACCGGACAGCCCGCCGGCCCGTGGCAGAAGGGAATGCCGCAATCCATGCAACGCGCCGCCTGTTGCACCAGGTCATTTTCCTCCAACGGCAGGATAAACTCATGGAAATGCCGCACCCGATCGCCCGCGGGTGCGTATTTCTGCTCCTGCCGGTCGAATTCGAGAAAACCGGTGATCTTGCCCATGCCTACTCCCCGCCTCAGGCCAGCTTCTTGAGGCCGATTTGCAGACCGTCGCTGTCGGCCTGCTGTTTTTCCAACTCCAACAGCGCCCGGCGGTACTCGACCGGCATGATCTTGACGAAGCGCGGCAGATAGCGGTCCCAGTGATTGAGGATGTCCTTGGCGCGGGTGGAGCCGGTATACTTGTAGTGCCGCCCGATGAGCTCCCAGATGCGCTCGGCGTCATGGTTGTTCATGTCGGCGGTGACGTCGACGAGGCCATGATGCTCGAGATCGCCGCCATGGTGATGCAGGCGCTCGATGGTTTCCTCCTCGGCCGGGACGGGGGCGAGGTCCACCATGGCGAGGTTGCAGCGTTCGGCGAAATTGCCCTCCTCATCCAGCACATAAGCAACGCCCCCCGACATGCCGGCGGCAAAATTACGGCCGGTCTGGCCGATCACCACCACGATGCCGCCGGTCATGTATTCGCAGCCGTGGTCGCCCACCCCCTCGACAACGGCGAGCGCCCCGGAATTGCGCACCGCGAAGCGCTCGCCTGCCACGCCGCGGAAATAGCATTCCCCGGCAATGGCGCCGTAAAGCACCGTGTTGCCGACGATGATCGACTTCTCGGGCAGGAACCCGGCGTTTTCCGGCGGCCGGATGATGAGATGCCCGCCCGACAGGCCCTTGCCGACATAGTCGTTGGCCTCGCCGACAAGGTTGAGTGTGACGCCGTGGGCAGCAAAGGCGCCAAAGCTCTGGCCGGCAATGCCGGTGAGGTTGATGGTGATGGTATCGTCGGGCAACCCCGCATGGCCGTAGCGCCGCGCCACTTCTCCCGACAGCATGGCACCGGCGGTGCGGTCGGTGTTGCGGATGGGAAATGCCATCTCCACCGCCTTGCCCTCGTCAAGGGCAGGCTTGGCCGCGGCGATGAAGCGGCGGTCGAGCACATCAGCCAGCGCATGCGTTTGCGCTTCGACGTTGCGCACCGCCACGTCGCCCTCGACGTCGGCCTGCGCGAACAGGCGGGTGAAATCGAGGCCGTGGGCCTTCCAGTGGGAAATCGCGCGTTCCTGGTCGAGCCATTCGCTCGCCCCGACCATGTCGGCAAAGCGGGTGAAGCCCATTTCCGCCATCAGGGCACGCACGTCCTCGGCAATGAAGAAGAAGAAGTTGATGACGTGTTCGGGGGTCCCGCGGAAGCGCTTGCGCAATACCGGGTCCTGGGTGGCGATGCCGACGGGACAGGTGTTGAGGTGGCACTTGCGCATCATCACGCAACCGGCCGAGATCAGGGGCGCGGTGGCGAAGCCCATCTCGTCGGCCCCCAGAAGCGCGGCGATCACCACATCGCGTCCGGTCCTCAGGCCGCCATCGACCTGCACCTTGATGCGGCCGCGCAGGCGGTTGGCGACCAGCGTCTGCTGGGTCTCGGCGATACCGATCTCCCACGGGCTGCCAGCGTGCTTGATGGAGGTGAGCGGCGATGCACCGGTGCCACCCTCATAGCCGGAAATGGTGACATGGTCGGCACGCGCCTTGGCGACACCCGCCGCCACGGTTCCCACACCCACTTCCGAGACCAGCTTCACCGAGACGTCGGCTTCAGGGTTGACATTCTTCAGATCGTAGATGAGCTGCGCCAGGTCTTCGATGGAATAGATGTCGTGATGCGGCGGCGGCGAGATCAGGCCGACGCCGGGGGTGGAGTAGCGCACCCGGGCGATGGTGGCATCGACCTTGTGGCCAGGCAACTGGCCGCCCTCGCCGGGCTTTGCGCCTTGCGCCATCTTGATCTGCATCTGATCTGAGTTGACCAGGTACTCGGCGGTGACGCCGAAGCGACCGGAGGCCACCTGCTTGATGGCCGAGCGCATCGAGTCGCCATTGGCCAGAGGCTTGAAGCGATCCTGTTCCTCGCCCCCTTCCCCGGTATTGGAGCGTCCGCCGATGCGGTTCATGGCGATCGCCAGCGTCGTGTGGGCCTCGCGCGAAATCGAGCCGAACGACATGGCCCCGGTAGCAAAGCGCTTGACGATCGCCGCCGCCGGTTCGACCTCCTCGATGGGCACCGGCTTGCGGCCCACTTCCTCCGCCGAGCGGATGCGGAACAGGCCGCGCAGGGTCTTCAGCGCACGATCTTCGCCGTTCACCAGATTGGCATAGGCGCGGTACTCTTCAGGCAGGTTGCCACGCACCGCGTGCTGCAGATGGGCGACGACCTCGGGCTCCCACACATGCGCCTCGCCGCGGTTGCGCCAGGCATAATCGCCACCCACATCGAGTGCGTCCTTGAAGACCGGATTTAGGCCGAAGGCATCGGCGTGGCGGCGGAAGGCCTCCTCGGCGACTTCATTGAGACCCACACCCTCGACCTGTGTGGCGGTGCCGGTGAAATACTGCCGGACGAAGTCGCTCTTCAGTCCTACAGCGTCGAAAATCTGGGCGCCGCAATAGGACTGATAGGTCGAGATGCCCATCTTGGACATCACCTTCAGCATGCCCTTGTTGATGGCCTTGGTGTAGCGCTTGATGCACTTCTTGACCGAGATATCCTCACCGATCCTGGGCTGCAGTGCCTCCAGCGTCTCGAAGGCGAGATAGGGGTTGATCGCCTCGGCGCCATAGCCCGCCAGAGTGCAGAACTGATGCACCTCGCGCGGCTCGCCTGATTCGACCACCAGCCCCACCGACGTCCTGAGGCCCCGGCGGATGAGGTGGTGGTGGGTGGCCGAGGTGGCGAGCAGGGCCGGTATGGGCACCCGCTCGGCCGACACCGAGCGGTCCGACAGGATGATGATATTGTAGCCATCGCGCACTGCCCGCTCGGCGCCGGCGCAGATCGCCTCCAGCGCGGCGTCCATATAGTCGGCGCCGTTGGCGACGTCGTAGGTGATGTCGATGGTGACGGTGCGGAACGGATTGTCAGCCACCCCGCCGATGGTGCGGATACGCTCCAGCTCCTCGTTGGTGAGGATGGGCTGGGCGACCTCCAGACGCATCTGGCGCGAGGTCCCCTTGAGGTCGAGAAGGTTGGGGCGCGGACCGATGAACGACACCAGCGACATCACCAGTTCCTCGCGGATCGGGTCGATGGGCGGGTTGGTCACCTGGGCAAAGTTCTGTTGGAAATAGGTATCGAGCAGCTTGGCGCGGCCCGACAGCGCCGACACTGGCGCATCGTTGCCCATGGACCCGATGGCCTCCTGGCCGGTCTGGGCCATCGGCGTCATCAGCATCTTCAGGTCTTCCTGGGTGTAACCGAAGGCCTGCTGGCGGTCGATCAGCGGCACCGTTATGGGCGGGCGTTTGGTCTTCGCCGCCGGCATGTCGCGCAGCACCAGCTGGGTGCGCTTCAGCCACTCGCCGTAGGGGTGCTGGGTGGCGAGGTCGCGCTTGAGATCGTCATCGGAGATGATTGCCTGCTTTTCCAGGTCGATGAGCAGCATGCGCCCCGGCTGCAGCCGCCACTTCTTGATGATCTTCTCTTCGGGAAAGTCGAGCACCCCCATCTCCGAGGACAACAGCACGAAACCGTCGTCGGTGACGAGATAGCGCGCCGGCCTCAAGCCGTTGCGGTCGAGGGTGGCACCGATCAGCCGCCCGTCGGTGAAGGCCATGGCGGCCGGCCCGTCCCACGGCTCCATCAAGGCGGCGTGGTATTCGTAAAAGGCCCGCCGGTCCTCGTCCATCAGCGGATTGCCGGCCCACGCCTCGGGGATGAGCATCATCATGGCATGCGGCAGCGGATAACCGCCCATGAACAGCAGCTCAAGCGCGTTGTCGAAGCAGGCCGAATCCGACTGGCCCTCGTAGGAAATCGGCCAGCACTTCTCGAGGTCCTTGCCGAGGATTTCCGAGGCCATGTTGGCCTGCCGCGCCGCCATCCAGTTGTAGTTGCCGCGCAGGGTGTTGATCTCGCCGTTGTGGCAGATATAGCGGTAAGGATGCGCCAGCGGCCAAGTTGGGAAGGTGTTGGTGGAAAAGCGCTGATGCACCAGCGCCAGCGCCGAGGCCACACGCTCATCCAGCAGGTCGGGGTAATAGCGCCCCAACGTGTCGCCCATCACCAAGCCCTTGTAGACGACGGTGCGGGTGGAGGCGGAAACCGGATAATAGGCGCGTGCCGATGCGCCCAGCACCTCGATCACGCGGTTCGACACCACCTTGCGGCAGATATAAAGCTTGCGCTCCAGATGCGCCTCGTCGCGGATTGTCGGCCCGGCGGCGAAGAAGGCCTGGCGCGAGAAGGGCTCGGTGCGCTTGACCGAATTGCCCAGCACCGCGCTCTGCGTCGGCACATCGCGCCAGCCGATCACCTTGAGGCCTTCCTCGCGCGCCGTCTCCCACCAGATGCGCTCGATCTCGTGGCGGATGGACGGGTCGCGCGGCATGAACAGGAAGGCCACGCCATATTCGCCCGGCTCGGGCAGCGCAAAGCCCAACCTTTCGGCCTCGGCGGCGAAGAAGACATGCGGGATCTGGATCATCATCCCGCAGCCGTCGCCGGCCTTGGGATCGGCCCCGACGGCGCCACGATGTTCGAGATTGCGCAGGATACGCAAGCCGTCGGTGATGTTCTTGTGGCTCTTGATGTTGTGGATGTTGGCGATCAGCCCAATGCCACAGGCATCGCGCCCGGCTGACGGATCATGCAGGCCCGAAGGCTCCGGCAGGCCTTCTGGCCGGAAGCGCGGAACCGCCTTTTCCTCAACACGCCCTGCCATGACCGCTCCACCCTTTCATCGCCTCAGCATACCGGCTTCGGCACCCTTGTGGGAACGCCTTTCCGGCAGGTCATGGAGAGGTATCGAGGCGGCGGCGCCCGGCCCGTCGCAAAGCGGGCCCCGACCGGATTCGACACTCCCCTGAAACGGGTGAGCCGAACCCTGTTTATCGTTTGGCCGTAGTCACACCCGCAGCGAGCATCGATATCCTCCCGGTCTTGTCGCTCAGCACTGTCATGTCCGCTGCCGCCACAAGGCTTTTCGAGAAGTCGATGCCATATAGGACAGTGATGCTGTCCTATCTTGAACACAATGCCAGAATCCCCTTTTCGTTGCAAGCGCCAATGCGGACTAGGCTCGCGCGCCACACCTTGCTATGGACTGGCAATCAACCCGCTTACGAAAGCCAGATCCATGAACTTTGCCAGCGACAATCAGTACGGCGTCCATCCCGCCATCATGGCCGCGCTCGAGGAGGCCAACCACGGCACCGCCTCCTCTTATGGCGAGGATCCCTGGACCGAAAAGGCCGAGCAGGCGCTGTCGGAGGTGTTCGAGCGCAAGGTCGATGCCTTCCTGGTGGTCACCGGCACCGCCGCCAATGCCCTGTCGCTGTCGGCCTTGTGCCCGCCCTATGGCGCCGTCTTCGCCCATGCCGAGGCCCATTCCGCCATTGACGAATGCGGCGCCCCTGAACTGATGACGGGCGGGGCCAAGATCATCGGGCTCGATGAGCCGGGCGGCAAGATCACGCCGGCTGCCATCGAAGCCCGCCTGTCTACCTTCATCCGCGGCGTGCACGACCCCAAGCCGGCCGCCGTCACCATCACCGAGGCGAGCGAGTACGGCACCGTCTACAGCCCGGCCGAGATCGCCGCCATCGCCGAGGTCGCGCGCGCGCATGGCATGCGCATGCACATGGACGGGGCACGCTTTGCCAATGCGCTCGTCTCCGCCGGCGTGAGCCCGGCCGAGCTCACCTGGAAGGCCGGCATCGATGTCTTGTCCTTCGGTGCCACCAAGAACGGCGCCATGGCGCTGGAGGCCGTCGTGTTCTTCGATGAGGCGCTGGCAGAGGATTTCGGCTGGCGCCGCATGCGCTCGGCGCAACTCCTTTCCAAGAGCCGCTATCTGGGGGCGCAGATGACCGCCTATCTGAAGGAAGGCCTGTGGCTCGACAATGCCCGCCACGCCAATGCCATGGCCACCCGCCTTGCCGACGGCCTGAGCTCCGTGCCGCAGGTGAGACTGCCGGTTGCGACCGAAGCCAACGAGGTCTTCGCCATCATGCCGAAAGAGCTCGACGCACGCCTGAAGGCCGCCGGCGCCATCTATCACGAATGGCCGGCAGGCGGGCCGGAGGCGCGTGATCTGGGACCCGATGAGGTTTTCGCGCGATTCGTCCTCGCCTATGCCACCGCGCAGGAAGATGTGGACAAATTGCTCGGTGTGGCCGTCCAATGGGCAAGAAGCGGCCATTAACATGGCATTAAGCATAAGACCGCATGATCCGCATCAAGGACGGCTGCCAAATCACGGCCGTATTCTTGTGGTGAGTGGCGATCTGGTGTAACCCGCCTCGATCTAAGGGGTCTCCAGGTCGGGGTTGCAAACCTTGAGGGAATCGGGGACTTTCTCCGGTCAGCGTGTTTTGTATGCGTGGGAGCAATGCGACCAGCAGGTCGTTTACGTTTGCATCGAGGGCAGTGAGAAAATTCGTTAGCGCATTGGCAGCCGCCGGCATGGTGGCGATGGTGGGCTTTGTGCCGCATGCCCCGGCCAAGGCCGGCGAAGTGCGCACGATTTCCCTCTATCATGTCCACACCAAGGAATCGCTGACCATCACCTACAAGGTGGATGGCCACTACATTCCCTCGGCCATGGACAAGATCAATTATATCCTGCGCGACTGGCGCAAGAACAAGGTCATTCGCATCGATCCCAAGGTCATCGACCTGATGTGGGAGCTGCATGAGGACCTCGACTCCAAGAAGCCGATCGACATCATCTGCGGCTATCGCTCGGCGGCGACCAACGCCTTCCTGCACCGCATCGGCCGCCATGTGGCGGTGCGTAGCCAGCACATTCTCGGCAAGGCCATCGACCTCTACTTCCCCGATGTGTCCACGGCCAAGCTGCGCAATTCCGCCCTTGTGCGCGAGGTGGGCGGCGTCGGCTTTTATCCGCGCTCCGGCATCAAGGGCTTCGTGCATATCGATTCCGGCCATGTGCGCCATTGGCCCTATATCAGCCCGCAGCACCTCGCCTCGATCATGAGCAGCTACAAGTCGACCATCGGAGCGCGCTTCGCACGCCGCAGCACCAACACCATGGTGGCTTCGCTCGATACATCGAAGCAGACGGCCAAGTCCGCGGGCGAGCCGCAGAAGATCACCGGCCCGCTCTATGCCAACGTGCCCAAGCCGCGCCCGAAGCCGCTGGCGGTCCTGGCCGAGGCGGCCCAGCGCATCGAGGTCGTGCCCGCATCGGCCCCGGTTCCGCAGCGCAACTTCGCCCAGGTGGAAACGGCCGTCGACAGCTCGCCGGGCTGGCTGAAGCATTCCAGCGAGCGCAGTGCCCAGCAGCCTTACTCGAATGTTTCGTTCAAGGGCAGCCTGGCTGAGGAAATCCGCCAAGGTGCTGCCGCCAATGTGCCGGTCCTCAGGCCGATCGAGGCGGCAGTTTCCTCAAACAGCACCGGCATCATGGGCTTCCTGGCCAGCTGGCTCACCATCGGTTCCGACGACATGATCCGCCAGAACGGCTATCCCAAGCCGTTGACCGTGAGCGCCCAAGTGCCCCAGCCCGAGGCGGCGAGTGGCTTGACCGATGCCGACCGTCGGGAGATCCTGCAGATCGCCGCCATGCCGAACACCACCGACAAGTCGTCGATCGAGGACACATCCAGCATTTCCACTGTATCGGCCAAGGCCGACATGCTGGTGGTGAACCGTGCGGCCAAGAGCGATTTCGGCCCCTCTGCCAAGCCTCGTCCCCAGGACACTCTCGCCCAGAACAACGTCAAGCAGTAGGCCCGTTCAGATCAGCCTGCAATTGGGTGGAAACACCCGATTGCAGAAGAGCTGATCGATTCCAAGAGGCTGAGCATGATGTTTTCCGAAGAGTGGTGTCGACTTTTCGGCATCATGTTCTAGTCCGCCGTTTCCGGCTCCGGAGCCATGCCGAGGGCATGCATGTAGAGGTCGAGCATGGCCTCTTCCTCCGCCCGTTCGGTGCTGTCCTTCTTGCGCAGCGTTATCACCTTGCGCATGACCTTGGTGTCGAAGCCGTTGGCTTTGGCTTCGGCATAGACCTCCTTGATATCGCCGGCGATGGCTTTTTTCTCTTCTTCCAGCTTTTCGATGCGCTCGACCAAGCTCCTGAGCTGGCCTTGTGCAAAGCTTGTCTTGGTATCCATGGGGGCTCGATCTCCGGTGTCGTTCAATGCTTGTGGCTGTCGGGATGGCTCACCGCGAGGCCGGCCTTTTGTTCGGCGCTGGCCTCGCTCTGATAGCGCGCCTTCCATTCCTCATAGGGCATGCCGTAGACGAGCTCACGCGATTCGTCCCGGCTGACGTCGAGGCCTTTGGCCTCGGCCGCCTCGCGATACCAGTTGGACAGGCAATTGCGGCAGAACCCGGCCAGGTTCATCAGGTCGATGTTCTGCACATCGCTGCGCTTGCGCAAATGCTCCACCAGCCGGCGGAAAACCGCGGCCTCCAACTCGAACTGTTGCTTGTCGTCACTCGTCATCGACCTCGACCTCCATTCACTGTTCTCTCTCACCCGCCCGCAACCGTTGCACCCTTACCGCGTCCAGCACCCCGGGCAGCAGTGCCGACAGCCGTTCGGCCCAATCATCGATGCCGGCTTCATCGGAAATGAGATCCTGGCGAATCTCGATGAGCGCATCGGCCAGACCCTTGGCGGTGGCATGGCGATCCATGGTGTCGCCGGCAAGCCCGCCCGAATAAGGCTCGTTGTCCCCCACCACAAGCTGGGGATCGGCGGCAAGTGCGGCAAGGAGCAGCGGGGCGAAACGACTGTCCTTCTTCCACAGGATGCCGGCATGCCATGGCCGCGGCACCCCTTTCCATACCGGCGTGAAGGAATGCACCGAAAGGATGGCGGGCTCGGGGCCTGCCGCCAGCGAGCGGGCGATCAGCGCCCCCACCGCCTCATCATAGGGCCGGTAGAAGCGGGAGATGCGCCTTCGCCTTTCGCTCTCGTCGATCTCGGCATTGCCCGGCACCACCGCGCCGTCCGACAGGCGCATGACGAGCGTCGGGTCGTCGAGGCCGCGGTTGGGATCGATGACGAGGCGCGAGATGCAGCCCAGCACGGCTGGAACGCCCAGCCGCTGCGCTACAGCGCGTGTCACGCCCTCGACACCGATATCATAGGCGATGTGGCGTTCCAGCTCGCCCGGCGGCAAGCCAAGATTGTCATATTCCGCCGGTATGGTGTTGCGCGCATGATCGCAAACGATGACGAGACCGGCATGCGGGTCGCCCTCGATCACCTCGTGGCTTTGCGCGCACGGCCTGTCATTGCCGGCTTCGCGATGCGGCCGCCCGGCCATCTCGCCTTCATGGGTTTCGAACATGGCCGGCACTATACTGACAAGGTTACGGCTCTGCCAGCGTCCGCGCCACCCTGTTGGTGGGCTCTCTGGCCGCAGGATTGCGAGGGATGTCCACTTTTGGTCGAATTTTGGTGCATGGTGGATGTGTTCACCAAAACCCCGTGGCAGGCGTGGCGAATGTTGCTATGTTCGATTCGCTTTAGCGGGTACTAAGCGGCAGGAGGATAGGACGGAATGCTTGGACGTAGCGCGCTCATGTTGTTGGCGGGCCTGACATTGGCGTCGATGGCCCAACCGGCCGCGGCCGATCTCAAGCTATGCAACAAGACGAGCAGCCGGGTCGGCGTGGCGCTCGGCTACAAGGATCTGCAGGGCTGGGCCAGTGAAGGCTGGTGGAATATTGGCCCGAACAACTGTGAGACCTTGCTGAAAAATAACCTAATCGCCCGCTATTACTACATTTATGCTGTCGACTACGACAAGGGCGGCTCCTGGGGCGGCAACGCCTTTATGTGCACACGCAACAAGCTGTTCACCATCCGCAATGCCGCCGGCCGGCAGAAGGATTGCGAGAACCGCTCGTACAAGAAAACCGGGTTCTTCGAGGTCGACACCGGCGAGGAAACCGACTGGACGGTCGAGTTGTCCGGCCCCAAGACGACGGCGCCGCCGCAGTGAGGCGCCAGCGCAAGGTCAAGATCGTCGCGACTCTCGGACCAGCGTCCAATACACCGGAGTTGATTGACAGGCTGTTCATCGCCGGCGTGGACGTGTTCCGCATCAACATGAGCCATTCCAGCCACGAGGATCTCGCGCGCTATATCGGCATGATCCGCGCTACCGAGGCCGCTCATGGCCGCCCCATCGGCATTCTCGCCGACCTCCAGGGCCCGAAGCTGCGCATCGGCACCTTCACCGCCGATGAGGTCACCATCAAGGCCGGCGATACCTTCGTCCTCGACACCGATCCCAGGCCCGGCGATGCGAGCCGTGTCAACCTGCCGCACCCGGAAATCTTTTTGGCCGTGACGCCGGGCGAGCACCTCTTGCTCAACGACGGGCGGGTGCGCGTCGAGATTATCGAGGCCGACGATGAGCGCATCACCACGCGAGTAATCTTCGGCGGCGTCCTTTCGGCACGCAAGGGCGTCAATCTGCCCGACACGGTAGTGCCTCTGGCCGCTCTCACCGACAAGGACCGCGCCGACCTGGAAGCCGCCTGTATGGCCGAGGTCGACTGGATCGCCCTGTCCTTCGTGCAGCGCCCGGAGGATGTGGCCGAGGCGCGCAAGCTCATTCGCGGGCGCACCGGCATCATGGTCAAAGTGGAAAAACCGGCAGCCCTGCAGTGCATGCCGGAAATCATGGACTTGTGCGATTCGATCATGGTCGCCCGCGGCGATCTCGGGGTCGAACTGCCGATCGAGGCGGTGCCCGGCTGGCAGATGCGCCTGATACGTTCGGCCAGAATATCCGGCAAGCCAGTGGTGGTAGCGACCCAGATGCTCGAATCCATGGTCGAGCAGCCGGTGCCTACCCGCGCCGAGGTCTCAGATGTGGCCACCGCCGTCTACGAGGGCACCGATGCGATCATGCTGTCGGCCGAGTCGGCGGCCGGCAAATGGCCGGAAAAGGCGGTGCAGATGATGGACTCCATCGCCAAATCGGTGGAGCACGACCCCAATTACCACTCCTTCACCCAGGCCCAGCGCGTCGAGCCGGAAGCGACATCGGCCGATGCCATCGCCAGTGCCGCGCGCCAGACGGCCGAGACGCTGAACGTGGCGGCCATCGTCTGCTATACCGGCTCCGGCTCCACTGGCCTGCGGGTGGCGCGCGAGCGCCCGGAAATGCCGGTCATCGCCCTTTCGCCCAGCATCCGCACGGGACGGCGCCTGGCCGTTTGCTGGGGATTGCACGTGACGGTGACCGAGGACGCGACCGACCTCGACGACATGGTGTTCCGCGCTTCCCGCGTGGCGGTGACGGAAGGCTTTGCCAAGCTGGGTCAGCGGGTGGTGATCACCGCCGGCGTGCCGCTGGGCACCCCCGGCAAGACCAACATGATGCGTATCGCGTCGATCCGCGAAAAATTCCTCAAGGAAATCTGAAGTCGGCTCCGCTACATGATGCCGAAAAGTGGACGCCACTTTTCGCACGACTCCGTGTGCAACCTGCTGGAATCGATCAGCCTTTTTGCACTTGGCTGATTCCGTCCAGTTAAAGGCAGATCTACTGCTTGGCGTGCAAGGTATCGTCTGTCGTCTGCTCGGCCGTCTCGATGAGCTGATCGCGCCCATAGACGTCGTCATAGAACTTGACGTTGCCTTCGGCGTCCGGCCAGGCGGTGAAGTAGGTCAGGTAGACCGGCACCTTCTGCGACAGGCTGACGTCATGGTTCTGCCCGCTGTCGACAGCCGAAGCCACCTCCTGGCTCGACCAGCCCAGCAGCAACTCGGCGAAACGGCGCGGATCCTGCACCCTGACGCAGCCGTGGCTGTAGGCCCGCGAAGGCTTGGAGAACAGCGGCTTTGACGGGGTGTCGTGCATGTAGATGGAATGTTTGTTGGGAAAGAGGAATTTGATTCTGCCCAACGCATTGTCATTGCCCGGCGGCTGCCGCACGTTGAGCGGCACCTTGTCGCCGAACTGCCACCAGTCGACCGAGGACGAGCTGATATGGTTGCCTGACAGGTCGGTCACTTCGAAACCCTGGCGGTCGAGATAGCTCGGATCCTGGCGCAGATGCGGCAGCATTTCGTGGATGATGATGGATTGCGGCACACCCCAGTAGGGGTTGAAGACCACGGTCTCCATCTGGTCGATGAATTCAGTCGTCTGGTGGTTGGGCTTGCCGACGATCACCTTGGTCTGCCAGATCTGGCGCCCGTTTTCGACCAGGTAGAGCTCGAAGGCGGCCTGGTTAGCCAGCACGTAACGCTGGCCGAAATGCCGCGGCAGCCATCGCAGGCGCTCCATCGCCATGCGGATTTTCGCCTTCTGCACCGCCTTCGAATTCTGCCCCAGATCGGCATTGAGGGCGGTAACGGTGCGGTCGCCGATGATCCCGTCGGCCTTGAGGCCGGCCTCGGCTTGGAATGACAGCACGGCTGTCTTCAACTGGTCGTCGTAGACCGCGTCGCCTGCGGCGAGCACGCTGTCCTGGACGATGGGAACCGGGCCGTTCCGGGCGGCGACCTGGGTGGCCTTGATGCCATCGCTGGTGGTCAGCGTCACCGTCATGCGCGTCCCGTTCGGATCCGCGCTGTCGGCATTGTCGATGGCGGAGGTCGCTGTCGGGTCGGCGGTCGGGTCGGCGGTCGTGTCGGCGGCTGCCTGCACCTGGGCGCGAGGAGCGGCCAGGTGGCCAAGCTCGATCAGGCGGGCACGGATGGCAGGAACGCGATCGTCGCTGTCGCCGGGATGGATCACCGGGCCGGTTGCCACGGGCGTGATGATCTTTTCCTTGATATGCTCGTCGAGCAGCGGCTTGAGTGCCGCTTTGAGCGCCGCGTAGGCCGGATGGATGGGCTCCAGCCCTGCCAGATAGCTGGCCGGATGTTCGGCGTCGGCCACAGCCTTGAGTGCCGCGCCGGGATCGACCACCGGGGGTTGGAGATCCTCAAAGCCACTCAGGCGGTCAGGCACGATGCGCCCGCCCGAGGCCATCATGGCATAGCGCAAGGCCATGGCCGTAAGACCGAGCTCGGCATCCGAAAGTGCGTTGGTTTCGCCCTCGGCGGGCTTCAGGTTGCCGTCGAAGCCGCTCATGGCGGAGGGGAGGAAATCGCGCGCCTCGAGCCCGTCCTCACCGGCGCGGGCAAACAGGTCGAGCAGTTCATGCGCCTTGGGTGTGAGCCCCTGAGATGTCGTCCACACGGGCGAAAAGCTGCGCTTCTTGTAGAAATCGACGATGGCGGCGTTCTGCGGCTTGGTGACGCGGACACCGGAGTCGAGGCCGCGCAAACGCTCGAACACGGCATCGGCCAGCGGCCCGTCGATGCCTTTCGCGTCTTGGCCCGGCAGAACCGGCTGCACCCCTTCGCGCCTGACAACGGAAAATACCGGCGATTCGTGGGGCACCGGCCGCTTGAGATCGGCACGGCCCAGCGCCACCAGCGGATCAGTATAATAGGTGTAGATCGGTGTGTCCGAGCCGGTATCCACCTGCGGATCGATGTTGATGTTGGGGTTCTGACGGTTCGACAGGTTGCCGAAGAAGAAATTGAAGAACCCGCCATCATCGTAGGAATTGCTGCGCGGGTCGGACGTGAACTGCTGCCGCTGCTGGCCGCCGGGGCCGAACACGGTCGGGTTGCCGGGCCCGGAAGTCCGCAACTCGCTGATGGCGCGATCAGCCGATGCAGGGCCGACTGCAAACAATGCAAGCGCAAGACCTGTCGCCGAAAGGGTTTTGAACGCAGAGCGCATACTGTCACTTCCTTCCGCAGTGTCAGCAACCTAATGGCTGCTACCGGCCGCTGCAACGGGCGAAGAGGCGCGAAAGTTTCACTTTCAGTTCAAGTGTTACATTTTCGCCTCAAGGCCCAGATCGCGCATCTTGCGATAGAGCGTTGAGCGGCCGATACCGAGTTTGCGGGCCACTTCTGACATTTGGCCCCGGTAGCGGTGAAGTGCAAGCCTGATCATGTCGGCTTCCACTTCTTCCAGGCGGCGCACATGCCCGCCTTCGGTCACCACGGGAATGCCAAGGGCGGCCCCGTCGCTGACAATACCGGGCGAATGTGGCGAGCCGTTGCCGATCACCGCCGCGGCACCCGTGGCGCCCGCGGCCTTGCGTTCGGGCTGCGGTGCCGGCGGCACCATGACTTCGTAGCCCTCGACCAGGGCCGCGATCTGCGGGAAATCCTCCACCCCCAGCCTGTCGCGGTCGCACAGGACGATGGCGCGAAACACCGTGTTTTCGAGCTGGCGCACATTGCCGGGCCAGCCATAGGCCTGCAGCATGACGAGCGCGTCTGCCTCTATGCCCTTGATCTTGCGGCCTTCCTCGGCCGAGAATCGGGTGATGAAATGATCGACCAGGGCCGGAATGTCGTCGATGCGCTCGCGCAAGGGCGGCACCATGACGGGATAGACATTGAGCCGATAATAGAGGTCCTCGCGGAACTGCCCGGCCTTGACCATCTCGATCATGTTGCGGTTGGTTGCCGATATGAGGCGGATATTGACCTTGACCGGCCGGCGCGAGCCGACCGGATCGACTTCGCCTTCCTGCAGGGCGCGCAGCAGTTTTACCTGCATGTCGAGCGGCAGTTCGGCCACTTCATCGAGAAACAGCGTTCCACCGTCGGCTTCCTGGAACTTGCCGATATGCTTGCCCGTGGCACCGGTGAACGAGCCCTTTTCATGCCCGAAGAGGATGCTTTCCACCAGGTTCTCGGGCAGTGCGCCGCAGTTGACGGCAACGAAGGGCCGCCCTGCCCGCTCGCTTTCGCCCATGATGGCGCGCGACACCATCTCCTTGCCGACGCCCGATTCGCCCTCGATAAGGACGGGAATGTTGGACTGCGCCGCCCGCCGGCCGAGGCGCAGGACGTTGGCCATGGCAGCGCTCGAGGCGATCAGGTTGTCGAAGGTCAACTGGCCGCCCACCTTGGCGTTGAGGCGCTTGACCTCGGCGGTGAGCGCATTGACCTTGAGCAGGTTCTGGATCGAGACCTTGAGGCGTTCGGCGTTGACCGGTTTGACCACGAAATCATCGGCGCCAGCGCGCATCGCCTTGATCACGGTCTCAATGGAGCCTTGCGCGGTCTGCACGATGACCGGCACCTGGTTGGGCGAGCCCTGCATGCGTTCGAGGAACTCCAGGCCGTCCATGCCCGGCATGATCAAGTCGAGGATGACGAGATCGATCTTGCGTCCGCCCGGATTGGCGAGGACATCGATACCGGTCGAGCCGCAATCGGCGGTGATGGCATCGCAGCCGAAGCGCTTGACCATTTCTTCTAGAATGCGGCGCTGGGCCGGCTCGTCTTCGACGATGAGAATTCGTGGCGTCATGTTTTCCTGTGCCTTTGATTGCGCCCATGGTCGCCACCCCAAGCGCCTTGACGCGACAGCGGTTTCGGCCATGCTGGCGCCCCGCTCCCGGGCACGCTTGGCGAATGTCGCATCCAAGCGTAAAGACGCGCTTAATGCGTCACCATATTGATACACATCGGCATGCAAGACTTCGGAGACACCATGACCTCAGCAAAAGGCCGCGGCAGCGCTGCCAAGGCGGACAAACTGGACAATCTACCCGAATGGGACTTGACCGACCTCTATCCCGGCCCTGAGTCTGAAAGCTTCGCCGCCGACACGGATCGCGCCCGGGCCGAGGCGACAGCCTTCGCCGAGGCCTGGCAGGGCAAGCTCGCCGGACTGGCGGGCGGACCAGGCGGCGGGGCAAAGCTCGCTGAGGCGGTGAAGGCCTATGAAGGTTTGAGCGATCTCATCGGCCGCATCGGCTCTTATGCCGTCCTCTACTATGTCGGTGACACCGCCGATCCGGCACGGCAGAAATTCTACGGCGACATGCAGGCAACGCTCACCGACATCTCGACCACGCTCCTGTTCTTCGAGCTGGAGCTCAACCGCATCGACGATGCCGCCCTGGAGCAAGCCCTCGCCGACCCGCTGCTGGCCCACTATGGGCCCTGGATTGCCGACCTCCGGCGCCAGCGCCCGCACCAGCTCGAGGACCGTATCGAGCAGCTTTTCCATGAGAAGTCGCTCACCGGCGCCGGCGCCTGGAACCGCCTGTTCGACGAGACCATGACGGCGCTGCGCTTCGATGTGTTCGGCAAAAGCCTCAGCCTCGAGCCGACGCTCAACCTGCTGACGGACCCCGATGAATCGAAGCGCCGCACCGCCGCCGAGGCCTTGGCGAAAACCCTCGGGGAGAACCTGCGCTCCTTCACCCTCATCACCAACGTGCTGGCCAAGGACAAGGAAATCTCCGACCGCTGGCACAAGTTCTCCGATGTGGCCGCCTCCCGCCATCTCGCCAACCGGGTGGAGCCGGAGGTGGTGGCCGCGCTGGTGTCGGCGGTGCGCGAGGCCTATCCGCGCCTCTCCCACCGCTATTACGCCATGAAGGCGCGCTGGCTCGGCAAGGAAAAGCTCCCCCACTGGGACCGCAACGCACCCCTGCCCGATGAGGACGCCCGCATCGTCGGCTGGGCCGAGGCACGCACCACGGTGCTCGATGCCTATAACGGCTTTGCCCCTGAGATGGCCGACATCGCCCGGCGCTTCTTCGACGGACGCTGGATCGATGCACCCGTCAGGCCCGGCAAGGCCCCCGGCGCCTTCGCCCATCCGACCGTCCCTTCGGCCCACCCCTATGTGTTGCTCAACTACCAGGGCAAGACGCGCGATGTCATGACGCTCGCCCACGAGCTCGGCCACGGCGTGCATCAGGTGCTGGCGGCCGACCAGGGCGCGCTGATGGCTGACACGCCACTGACGCTGGCCGAAACGGCTTCGGTGTTCGGCGAGATGCTCACCTTCCAGTCGATCGTCAAGGCAACGAGCGATCCGCGCCGCCGCCGTGCCCTTCTCGCCTCCAAGGTCGAGGACATGCTCAACACCGTGGTGCGCCAGATCGCCTTTTACATCTTCGAGCGCGAGGTGCACGAGGAGCGCCGCAAGGGCGAGCTCACCGCCGCCCGTCTGGGCGAGATCTGGATGCAGGTGCAAACCGAAAGCCTCGGGCCGTCGATCGAGCTGAAGGAGGGCTATGAGACCTTCTGGGCCTACATCCCCCACTTCATCCATTCGCCCTTCTATGTTTATGCCTATGCCTTCGGCGACTGCCTGGTGAACTCGCTCTATGCCCGCTATCGCGAGGCGGAAGCGGGCTTTGCGGACAAGTATTTCGAGATGCTGAAGGCCGGCGGCTCCAAACATCACAAGGAGCTGCTTGCCCCCTTCGGCCTCGATGCCAGCGATCCCGCTTTCTGGCACAAGGGCCTCGGGGTCATCGAGAGCCTGATCGACGAGATCGAGGCCGCGGAGAAGGCGGTTTGAGCGACGAACCGCCCGACAAACCCCGCGATAAGGAAGCCAGCACGCTGGCCGGCCGGGTTGGGCGCTATGCCCGCGTCGGCGCCGGCGTGGGCACCGCTGCGGCGCGCGTGGCGGCGGGCCGCGTATTCAGCGGCAGCACCGACCGCTCGACCGAAGCCCGCCTGCTGCGCGAAACGCTAGGGGGCCTCAAGGGCCCGCTGATGAAGGTGGCCCAGCTCCTCGCCACCATCCCCGATGCCCTGCCAGCCGAATACGCCACCGAGCTCGCCACGCTGCAGAGCCACGCCCCGCCCATGGGCTGGCCCTTCGTCAGGCGCCGCATGGCGGCCGAGCTCGGGCCCGACTGGCAGAAAAAATTCGCTTCCTTCGAGCATGTAGCCGCCCACGCCGCTTCGCTCGGCCAGGTGCACCGCGCCCGCGCTCATGACGGTGAGATGCTGGCCTGCAAGCTGCAATATCCCGATATGCAGTCGGCGGTGGAGGCCGACTTGCGCCAGCTCAGGCTCGCCTTCGCCATCCACCGCCGCATGAATCCCGCCATCGATACCGCCGAGATCGCCGATGAGATCGGCGCCCGCCTGCGCGAGGAGCTGGATTACCGGCGCGAGGCGCGCCACATGGCGCTCTATGCCGACATCCTCTCCGGCTACCCGACCATCCGGGTGCCCGGCCTGCGCCCGGAACTGTCGACCGGTCGCCTCCTCACCATGTCGTGGCTGGACGGCGAGCGCCTGCTCGACTTCACCGAAGCCGATGTCAACACCCGAAACCTGCTCGCTACCCATATGTTCGATGCCTGGTGGCGCCCGTTCTGCGGCCATGGCGTCATCCACGGCGACCCGCATCTCGGCAATTACAGCGCCTGGCTGGATGAAAAGGGCATTCCCAAGGGCCTCAACCTGCTCGATTACGGCTGCATCCGCATTTTTCCGCCCTCCTTCGTCGTCGGCGTGGTTGAGCTCTACAACGGCCTCAGGACCGATGATCGCGACCGCGTGGTGGCAGCTTACGAGACCTGGGGCTTCAAGGGTCTCTCCAACGAACTTATCGACATCCTCAACATCTGGGCACGCTTCATCTACGGGCCGCTGATGGAGGACCGGGTGCGGGTCCTGGCCGACGGCGTGGGAGCCGCCGAATACGGCCGCCAGCAGGCCTTTACCGTGCACCAGGCCCTGAAGGAAAAAGGCCCGGTCAGGGTGCCGCGTGAGTTCGTCTTCATGGACCGTGCCGCCATCGGGCTCGGCGCCGTGTTCATTCACCTCAAGGCCGAGCTCAATTTTTACCGCCTGTTCCACGCCGCGCTGGAAGGCTTCTCAGCCGAAAGCGTGGCCGAACGGCAGTCAACCGCTCTCATCCGGGCAGGGCTGAAGGATTGACCGTGCCGTTCACTCGGCCTTCGCCACCTGCAAGGTCAGGCCGTCGACGCCCTTCACTGTCACCTGCTCGCCGGCCGGTAAGTCGGGGCCTTCGATGCTCCACAGGTTGTCGGCGATCTTCAGCCGCCCGCGCCCATGCACAATCGGCTCGTCCAGGTAGTAGGTCTTGCCGACATAGTTGTACATGCGCCGGTTGAGGTTGGGCTGATCGCTGACATCGAGGTGGCGCTTTTTCAGCCATGGCCGCGCGAACACCACCAGCGTCACTGATAGCACGGCGAACACGGCGACTTCCGTCTGCCATGTGGGACGGGTGATGAGGTTGAGGATGCCCACGCAGATCGCCGCCAGGCCCAGCCAGACGAAGAATATGCCGCTCACCAGAAGCTCGACGATCAGCAGCACCACAGCGATGATCCACCAGGTCCACACGCCTAAGATATCGAAGAGTGCCTGCACGACCCCGCCCCCCCGCGTCAGCTCTGGCCGCGCGGCGGACCGGACGGCGGCACGGCCCCGGCGGAACGGCGTGCCACCTGGCGCCCTCCGCCTGAGTCATCGCCACCGAAGGCCTCGCGGGCGATCTCGGCCACCCCGCCGATGGCGCCCAGCACCGAGGAGGCATCAATCGGCATCATCAGCACCTTCTGGTTGGGCGCCTTGGCCAGCGCTTCCAGAGCCTTCACGTAGTTGTTGGCGACGAAGTAGTTGATGGCCTGCACGCTGCCGCCGGCGATGGCTTGCGATACCACCTCGGTAGCCTTGGCTTCGGCCTCGGCCGAGCGTTCGCGCGCCTCGGCGTCGCGGAATGCGGCCTCCTTGCGCCCCTCGGCCTCCAGCACCGCGGCCTGCTTCAGGCCCTCGGCCTGCAGGATGGCCGACTGGCGCGATCCTTCGGCGGTGAGGATCTGGGCGCGCTTGTCGCGTTCGGCCTTCATCTGCCGGCCCATGGATTCCACCAGGTCGCGCGGCGGGTTGATGTCCTTGATCTCGATGCGGGCCATCTTGACGCCCCACGGCTCGGTGGCGTTGTCGACCACCGACAGGAGCCGATGATTGATCTCGTCGCGCTGTGACAGCAGGTTGTCGAGATCCATCGAGCCCATCACCGTGCGGATATTGGTCATGGTGAGTTTGAGAATGGCGTTCTCCAGGTTGTTGACCTCATAGGATCCCTTGGCCGCGTCGATCACCTGGAAGAAGGCAAGGCCGTCCACCTCCACCATGGCATTGTCGCGGGTAATCACCTCCTGGCTCGGCACATCCAGAACCCGCTCCATCATGTTCATCTTGGAGCCGACGCGATCGATAAACGGAAAGATCAGGCCGAGACCGGGATGCAGAGTCCGGGTGTACTTGCCGAAACGCTCGATGGTGTAGTTGTAGCCCTGCGGCACCATGCGGATGCCCTGGAAGATGGTCAGGACGACGAGGGCGAGAAGAACAATGACGAAGATGCTGACGCCTTGGAACATATCCGGGGCCTCCTGTTGCGCACCTGCATGACAGGCCGCCAATGACAGCGTGCGCGATAATGTCGCGCCGACTGGGATTCGGCAAGACGTTCGCCGCCCTCACAACCAGCCGGCAAGCTCGCGTCTTGCTATCGATTCCAGCATGGCGATAGAACCCTCGCTGTCATTGAGGCAGGGCACCACCGAGAATTTTTCGCCGCCGTTCGCCCTGAAGGTCTCACTGACCCCGAGCGCGATTTCCTCCAGCGTCTCCACACAATCCGCCGCAAAGCCGGGCGTGATGATCGCCATCTCCCGCACACCCTTCCTGGCCAACTCCTCCACCATCACATCGGTGTAGGGCTTCAGCCACTCCGCCCGGCCGAAGCGCGACTGGAACGAGACGACGAAGCGGTCCTCCGGCCAGTCGAGCGCTTCGCGCAGCAGCCGCGCCGTCTTTTGGCAATGGCAGTGATAGGGATCGCCCTTCTGGAAATACGCCTCCGGCAGGCCGTGGAACGAGGCGAGAAGCGTGTCCGGCGCCCAGTCGAGCCCCTGCAAATGCACCTTCACGCTGTCGGCCAGCGCCGCGATATAGGCCGCATCGTCGTGATAGGGCGGCACCGCCCGCAGCGCCGGCTGCCAGCGCATGGCCTTCAGCACATCGAAGGCCTTGTCGTTCACCGTCGCGGTGGTGGCGGCTGAGTATTGCGGATAGAGCGGAAACAGGAGGATGCGCTCGCACCCTTCGGCCTTCAGGCGCTCGATGCCCTCCTTGATCGCCGGCTTGCCGTAGCGCATGGCCCAGTCGACCATCACGGCATCGCCCAGCCGCTCCCCCAGCTTCGCCGCCTGCGAGCGGGTGATGGTCTTCAGCGGCGACTCGTTCAGCTCGCGGTTCCAGATCTGGTCATAGGCATGGCCGCTCCTCTTTGGCCGGATGGTAAGCACGATGACATTGAGGATGAACCACCACAGGACGCGATTGACCTCGATCACCCGCCGGTCGGACAGGAACTCCTTCAGATAGCGCCGTATCGACCAGTAGTCGGTGGCCTCCGGCGTTCCCAGATTGACGATCAGGACGCCGACACGGCCGAACTTCACTGGCGGGTGGCCGGCGGGGAGCGAGGCTGGCGGGGCTGAGGCGAGCTCGGGCATGACAGTCTCCATGAAATTCAAACGCATCGTCTCGCGGCCCCGTGCCTATGCCCCAATCGGGGACAAAAAGCCAGCTTCACGGGGGCTTGCGCCGAACTGGCGAACAAGGCTTTGATCGCCGGCATGAAAACCCTGTTCGCCGTCCTGTTCGTCCTTGTTTCCGCCCTGTTCGGAACGCCCGCCGACGCTGCCCGGATCACGACCCGCGTCACCCTCGTCTTCGTGTGCGACGTCTACCAGATGGCCCCCAACGCCGATGGGCGCGGCGGCATGGCGGGCATCGCCGGCGTCATCGATGCCGAGCGCGCCAAGGGCGGCCATCTTATCATCGCCCATGCCGGCGACACCATCTCGCCTTCCCTCATGTCGGGCCTCGATCAGGGCGCCCACATGATCGACCTGCTCAACCTGGTCAAACCCGACATCTTCGTGCCCGGCAACCATGAGTATGATTTCGGCCCGGCTGTCTTTGAGAAACGCATGGGCGAGGCAAAATTCCTGGTTCTGGCGGCCAATCTGGCCGGTCCCGACGGCAGGCCGCTTTCCGGCATCGGCGATGTCGTCACGCGCGAGTTCGACGGGGTGAAGCTCGCCTTCATCGGCCTCACCGCCGATGATTCCCCTACCCGCTCATCGCCCGGCAATCTCAGGTTCGCCGATACCGTACGCGCCGCCACGCAACTCACCGCCAAGGCGCGGAAAGCCGGCGCCGACGTGGTGGTGCTGGTCGTGCATGCCCG
Source organism: uncultured Alphaproteobacteria bacterium (assembly GCA_963770075.1). Lineage (GTDB taxonomy): Bacteria > Pseudomonadota > Alphaproteobacteria > Rhizobiales > Aestuariivirgaceae > CAVVDT01. Next base: position 54,941 of record CAVYOQ010000029.1, on the reverse strand, counting down.
CCGCGACGAGGACCGCCAGTTGATGGCGGAATCGGGCGCCGACGTCATTCTGTCGGGCGACGATCACGATCTGCTGATCGCCTATGACGGGCGCACCGCCTTCGTCGAGGCGATGCAGGACGGGCTCTATGTGGCAGCGGTCGTTCTCGACATCGCGGTGAAAGCGGCGGACGGCAAGCGCAAGGTCTCCTGGCATCCGGATTTCCGCCTGCTCGACACCAAGAATTTTGCCCCCGATGCAGCGGTTGCGGCACGCATCGGCCAATACGAGGCAATGCTCAGTGCCACCCTCGACCGCCCGCTCGCCATCACCTCGAACGAGCTCGACAGCCGCAACGCCGCCGTGCGCGGTGGCGAGGCGGCGATCGGGGATCTCTTCGCCGATGCGGTGAAGGCCGAGACCGGCGCCGATATCGCCCTCCTCAACGGCGGCGGCTTTCGCGCCAATCACGTCTATCCCGCCGGCACCGCCATCACCCGCCGCGATGTGATGACGGAGCTCCCCTTCGGCAACCAGACTTTTGTGCTGGCCATCACCGGCGCCGATCTCGCCGACACGCTCGAGCAGGCCTTCGCCAGGGCCGACCGGTTGACTGGCGCTTTCCCGCAGGTCTCAGGCCTCACCATCCGCGCCGACCTGTCGCGCCCCGTCGGCAGTCGCCTCGTCTCGGTGAAGGTGAACGGCGCGGCGCTCGATCCCGCCCGCACCTACCGCCTCGCCACCAACGATTTTCTTGCCCGCGGCGGCGACGGTCTGACCGCCTTGCTCAAGGCCAAGATCATTGTCGGCCAGCAGGACGGCAAGCTCATCGCCAACCACGTGATGGACTATCTGAAAGTCCGAAAGACCGTCGCCCCCGCCATCGAAGGCCGTGTGATCGTCGGCCGCGCTACCCAGCCTCAATAGCTGCGTTCATCGGCGATCACCTTGCCGTCGTTGGGGAGCGTTCCCGGCGCCACGATCTCCACCTTGCCGCGCAGTTTCAACACCGCCTGCACGCTCTGGCCGACCGCCTCAGCCAGCCCGCCGTCGCCCTCGCCGCACTCGGCCATGAGGGTCATGGCATCCTGCTCGTTGGCGCGGCTCACCACCAGCCGCAGGCGCTTGAGTTCGGGGTGACGCTTGCCGATCTCGGCGACCTGCGAGGGATGCACGAACATGCCCTTGATCTTGGTGGTCTGGTCGGCGCGGCCCAGCCAGCCCTTGATGCGCATGTTGGTGCGCCCGCATGGCGACGGACCGGGCAACACCGCCGAAAGATCGCCGGTCGCCAAGCGGAACATCGGATAGACCGGGTTGAAGGTAGTGACCACGACCTCGCCCACCTCGCCGTCCGGTACCGGCTCGCCCGTGCCCGGGCGCACGATCTCCAGGATCAGCCCTTCGTCCACGATCATCCCTTCGAGCGCTTCCGACTCATAGGCGATGACGCCCGCCTCGGCGGTCGCATAGCACTGCAGAACGTTTACCCCGCGCTCGCGGTATTCGGCCCTGAGCGAGGGAAACAGCGCACCGCCGGAGACCAACGCCTTGCTAATGGAGGAGATATCCTTGCCCGCTTCCGCCGCCTTGTCCTGCAGCACCTTGAGGAAGTCCGGAGTGCCTGTATAGGCAACCGGCCTGAGATGCGCGATCGCCTCGACCTGCTGCTCGGTATTGCCGACGCCGCCGGGCACCACGGCGCAGCCGAGCGCCCGTGCCCCGTGATCGAGGATGAAGCCACCCGGCGTCAGGTGATAGGCAAAGGCGTTATGGACCAGATCGCCGGGCCGGAAGCCCGCCGCGAACAGGCTGCGTGCCCCGCGCCACGGATCGGCCTCGCCACCCATGGGCTCGAAAATCGGCCCCGGCGACATAAACACCCGGCCCATTTCCCCGACCTCGCCGATCTGAAAGCCACCGAATGGCGGCGCTTCGACCTGCAACTCCTTGAGCACCGATTTGCGCAACACCGGCAACTGCGCCAGTCCCTTGCGATCGCTGACGTCGCCCGCCGCTACACCGCCGAGATGCTTCTTCCAGCCCGGTGCCTGCGACAGGGCGCGATCCAGGCTGCGTTGCAGGAGTGCCATGAGCGCGGCCTCGCGCTGATGGGGCGGACGTGTCTCCAGGGCATCGAAATGCGTGCTCATGACTTGTTAACCACTTCGGACGGTTGGCGATGGCGGGTTAACCGCACAGCGACCCGGACCCTTTAGATTCGCCGTTGTGCAAACCGGTTTCAACAATCGCCAGATTAAGGTTCGCAGGAATGGAAGCAAGAGGCGCGCAGGGAACTAGAAGCAGGCATCCCCAACTCAGCAGTCGATCTCGCCTACGCTGATCTGGCGGCGTTGCCGGATGCCGAAGCCGCCGATGAGTATCATGGTGCGCCGCTGAACGAGTTGGTCAAGCGCACGCCGGGCCTGATGGGCATCTGCATGCTCGCCGCCGTGCTGTTCGCTTGGCTCGGCTGGCAGCAATTGCCGCAGATCCCTCTGCTGTGGTGGCTTGGTGTACTGATCATCGCCTCGCTCTGGGTAGCATATTCCGCCAAATCACTATGCGCCGGTATTGCCGAGTACAACATCTCCGCGGTCCGTAGCAAAGCGCTCCTTTACGCGGCACTGGTGGGCGGGGCATGGGCCGCATGTCCATCGCTGTTTCTCGCCGATGCGCCCGAGACTTTCGCATTGTCATCGTGACAATCGTCATGGGCACTCTGGCTTGGGCGCCATAGTGCTGGCCCGCCTGCCCTGGGCAGCATGACATTTACCTCCCTGTTGACGACGGCATTGGCCATCAGCCTATGCCGCTGTCGGCCGATCAGCTCTCATCGTCTGGGCTTCGGCGTTGCACTCGCCCTCGTGGTGGTCCTCGGCTTACCGGCGCGAGTCGCAAATATGCGCGTCAGATCATCGAAACCCAGCCGCCAGGCCGAAATCATCGCGCTTCTGCTGAGCGAATTCGAGGCCGGCTCCAGTGACTGGATTTGGGAAACCGGTCCCGACGGCCGGCTGAGTTATGTGTCCGAGCGCATGGCCCAGATCGCTCCGATCGCACCCGCGAAAGGCTGGTCGGTGCCACTCTCCATGCAAGCCGCCGGGCGGCCCCGCCGCGCCGGCACATGGCGCCAGGTCACCGAGCACATGGCCCGCCACGAGACCTTGCATGAGGTCTTGCCGTCACCGGCAAAGCGGCTGCATGTGGTGGCAGCTCACCGCGCGGCCCCTGTTCGGCGCCGACGGCAACTTTCGCGGCTATCGCGGCGTCGGCAAGGATGTGACCGCGCGCCGCCAAACGAGATCAACGTCCTCGGGCCAAGGAAACCGCCGAGCAGGAGAGCAAGACCAAATCGGAATTTCTCGCTGTGATGAGCCATGAGTTGCGCACCCCGCTCAACGCCATCGTCGGCTTCTCGCAAATTCTGGCCAATGAAAAAGAAGGCCCGCACGCCAATCCGAACTATGCCGAATATGCCAGCTCCATCCACCAGAGCGGCTGCCACCTCGCGACGCTGATCAACGACATTCTCGACATCAGCCGCTTCGAGCGCGGCAACATCTCGCTGGTCGAACAGGAGATTGACCTCGTCGAGTTGATCGACGTGTGCCTCAGGATGTGCCGCCAGGCGGCGGCTGACAGCCAGGTGACGCTGGTGCAGGCGCGCGCTTTCGCGCAACTCGAGGTGAAGGGCGATCTGACCCGCCTGCGCCAGATCCTCATCAACCTGGTGACCAACGCCATCAAGTTCTCGCCTTGCGGCGGCAGTGTGAACGTATCCCTGGACCGTTTCACCGATGGACGTATCGCCATCTCCGTCACCGACAACGGCATCGGCATCGATCCGGTCAAGCTGGAGCGCATCTTCGAGCCCTTCGCCCAGGTCGACGGCGGTATCTCGCGGCGCTTCGGAGGGCTGGGCCTCGGTCTGGCCATTGCCCGGCGCCTTGCACGCCTGCACGGCGGCGATATCGTGATCGCGTCGCGCCTCAATGCCGGCACGGTGGCCCGCCTGGTGCTTCCCGCCTCGCGCATCCTGTCGGCCACGCCCAGCGCCGTTTCGACCGAGGCGGCGGCCTGACGGCCAGACCATTCAGCCCTACGCCAGCCAGCGCTTGCGTCGCTTGTAGGCCTTCACATTGCGGAACGATTTGCGCTCGGGCCCGGTGACGCCGAGATAGAATTCCTTGACGTCCTCATTATCGCGTAACGCCCTCGCCTCGCCGTCAAGCACCACCCGGCCGTTTTCCAGGATATAGCCGTACTTGGCGTATCTGAGCGCGATATTGGTATTCTGTTCGGCGAGCAGGAAACTCACGCCTTCGGCTTCGTTGAGACGCCTGACGATCTCGAAAATCTCCTCCACCAGTTGCGGAGCCAGGCCCATCGAGGGCTCATCGAGCAAGATCATGGTCGGCCGCGACATCAGCGCCCGGCCGATGGCGCACATCTGCTGCTCTCCGCCCGAGGTATAGCCGGCGATGCTGGTGCGGCGTTCCTTGAGTCGGGGGAAATAACCGTAGACCAACTCCAGGTCTTCGGCGATGGCCTTGCCGCCGTCCTTGCGGGTGAAGGCGCCAGTCAGCAGGTTTTCTTCGACCGTCAGGTGGCCGAAGCAGTGACGGCCCTCCATCACCTGGATGCAGCCGCGCCGTACCAGTTCGTTGGGCGACAGCCGGTCGACCCGCTCACCCTTGAACTCGATCGAGCCCTTGGTCACCTCGCCGCGCTCGGCCCTGAGCAGGTTGGAGACGGCCTTGAGCGTCGTAGTCTTGCCGGCGCCATTGGCGCCCAGGAGCGCCGTGATGCCGCCGGCCGGCACATCCAGCGACACACCCTTCAGCACCAGGATGACGTGGTTGTAGATCACCTCGATATTGTTGACCGACAGGATATTGCTGACCGCATTCATGTCTTGGGGATCCGGCTGGCTGACGACGGCATTCTTGCGAGGGGGGGAGCGGTCCTCACCGAACCGCTCCCCTTTCTCGCTCGAAGGCTTACTTGCAGGTCTGGGTCTTCCAGTCCGGCTTGTCCTTCACATAGGCATCGGCGGCGGCTTCCAGCATCGGCCACACCACGTCGTACATGGGCTTGACGGTGGCGACACGGTCCCAGCCGGAGCCGTTCCACTGCTGGATGAAGATCGGGTTGTCCCCGCCGTCATGGTGCTTGCAGGTCATATGCTCGGGGATGGTGAAGTCCTTGAGCCCGAGTTGGTCGAGCCGCTCCTGGGTCAGGTTGAGGTTCTCCATGCCAGCGCGCATGTCGGTCGCGTCGATGACCTTCTTGCCCGTCATCTCCTGCGCGGTGCGGATGGCTTCGGCCACCACCAGCGCGTTCAAGACGCCGCGATCATAGAAGTTGGCATCGGCGTCCTTGAAGTCCTTGAGCTGGCTCTTGCCGGCGTCGATGACGTACTTCTTAATGTCCTGCAGCGCCGGGTAGTCGAAGCCGGTGCCGTGGAAGTTGGTCGACTTGTAGCCGGTGGCGGCATCGCCGCTGCCGGAGACGTCGGAGTTGGCGCCGGACCACCACACGCCGATGAACTTCGACATGTCGAAGCCGGAATTGACGGCCTCCTTGACGGCGGTCGGGTTCATGGCGCCCCAACCCCACATGATCATGTAGTCGGGATTGTCACGCTGCACGTTCAGCCACACCGACGACTGGTTCTGCATCTCCTTGCCGGCCACCGGATAGAGGAACAGGTCGAACCCGTACTTGTCCTTGAACTGCTGCAAGAGCGGGATCGGCTCCTTGCCGTAGCCGACATCGAGATAGATGTAGCCGATCTTCTTGCCCTTCAGCTTGTCGAGGCCGCCCACCTGCTCGGAGATATAGCGGATGATTGCCGAGGCCTGGCTCCAGTAGGTGGCGGGCATATTGAAGATCCAGGGGAACTTTTCGCCCACCGCGGCCGCCGACAGGCCGTAGCCCATGGACAGGACCGGGATATGGTCGACGGAGGCCTTGGGGATCAGCTGCAGCGTGATGCCGGTCGAGTAGGGATTGTAGATGAGAGCGCCCTTGCCCTTGGTACCTTCGTAGCACTCGACGCCCTTTTCGGCATTGTAGCCGGTCTCGCATTCCTCGACATCGAGCTTGACGCCGCCGATGCCGCCGTCGCGCTCGTTCAGCATGGTGAAATAGTCATGCATGCCGTTGGCGATGGGAATGCCCGAATTGGCGAATGGGCCGGTGCGGTAGCTGAGCAGCGGGATGTAGAGGCTATCAGCCGCCATCGCGGCGGACATCATGGTGGGTACAGCCACGGCAGCGGCCATGACACCGCCGAGAAGCAATGTTTTGAGTTTCATTCCGGTATTCCTCCCTGGTTCAGATTTATCCCCGGCGCACGCCGGAGAATGGCAAAACGCGCGAACCGCAAGGCGCGCGTTTATTCCTCCGTTATCGTTGTCTTTGCGTCATTTCAGCATCTCAATAGGGAAATGGCCAGACCCTGAGCTTTTGCTTGCCGATCTGCCACAAACGGGCAATGCCGTGCGGCTCGAGGATCAAGAAGCCGATGATGAGGGCGCCCACGACCATTTGCGAGATCTGCTCGACCTTGGCCGACTCGATCGAGAGGCCAAACAGGTCGGGCACATCGCGGAAGAGAACCGGGAGGCACCAGATGAAGGCAGCCCCCATATAGGAGCCGGTGAGGCTGCCGAGGCCGCCGATGATCACCATGAACAGGACACGGAACGAGACGTTGATGTCGTAGGCGGTCGGCTCGGCCGCGCCGAGGAAGAAGAACACCCACATGGCCCCGGCGACGCCGCAATAAAAGCTCGACACCGCAAAGGCGAGCAGCTTGGTGTTGAGCATCCTGATGCCCATGAGCTCGGCGGCGATGTCCATGTCGCGCACCATCATCCAGCTTCGCCCGATGCGTCCGCGAATGAGATTGGAGGCGAACCACGTCATCCCGACGACGATGGCGAGACAGACATAGTAGCGCGCGAACGGCGTTGCCGCCGGCCCCGTGATGTCGATGCCGGCAAGCTCGCGGGTCGGTACCTCGATGGCCCCGGAGATGTTGTAGTTGTAGAGCCACTGGACGCGGATGAAGCACCATTCGAGGAAGAACTGCGCCGCCAGCGTCGCAATCGCCAGGTAAAACCCCTTGATGCGCAGGGACGGCAGTCCGAAGATAACCCCCACGGCCGCCGCGAAGAACCCCGAAAACAGGATATGCACGACGATGTTCACCTCCGGGAAAAAGGTGGTGAGCTTGTAGCAGGCATATCCCCCCACCCCCATGAAGGCGCCGGTGCCGAGCGAGAGCTGTCCGGCATAGCCGGTAAGGATGTTGAGTCCGATCGTCGCCAGGGTGAAGATGAGAAACGGTATCATGATCGAGGCGAGGAAGTTATCGTTGGCCACGAACGGGATAGCGAGAGCGATGACGGCAATGACGGCAAGGCCGATACGATCCTGCGTGATGGGGAAGATCGCCTCATCGGCGGCGTAGCTGGTCTTGAACTGCCCGACTTCGCGGTAAAGCATTGCCCGTCCCCCCTAGACCCGCTCGATGATCTTTTCGCCGAACAGGCCCTGCGGCCGGAACAGCAGGAAGGCCAGCGCGATGAAATAGGCGAGCCAGGCATCAATGCCGCCGCCCAGCAGTCGCCCCCAGTAGAGCTCGCCCACTTTCTCGCCCACCCCGATGATGAGCCCGCCGACGATGGCGCCGGGTATCGAGGTGAGCCCGCCGAGAATGAGCACCGGCAGGGCCCTCAACGCCACGATCTGCAGCGCGAACGAGACGTCCGATTTTGCCGACCACATGATGCCGGTCACCAGCGCCACCAGACCGGCGGCGAACCACACGATCACCCAGATCTGGTTGAGCGATATCCCCACCGATTGTGCCGCCTGGTGGTCGTCGGCGACCGCCCTGAGCGCCCGCCCGATGCGGGTCTTGTTGAAGAAGAAGCCCAGCCCCCCCACCATGATGACGGCGATGATCGACGCGGCCACGTCGAGCTTTTGCACGATCAGCACCTTGTGCATGAGGTGAAAGCGGTAGATGCCGTGCGGCAGGCCGAGTTCGCTGGTGATCATGTGCTTGGGATCGCCGCCGAAAACGAACTCGCCGAACCCGACCAGGAAGTAGGTGAGCCCGATGGTCGCCATGAACAAGATGATGTCGGGCTGGTTGACCAGGGGGCGCAGCACCAGCCGCTCGACCCCGAGCGCAAGCACGTACATCACCGCGATGGTGAGGATGAGCGCCACATAGGCGGGCAAGCCCAGCGCGTGCAGGCCGACCAGCGTCAGGGCGGCAAACACCACCATGATGCCCTGCGCGAAGTTGAACACGCTGGAGGCCTTGAAGATGAGCACGAAGCCCAGCGCGATCAGCGCATAGAGGATGCCGGCGACGAGGCCTTCCCACACCACCTTGAGGAAGAAGACCGGGTTAGTGGCCATCTGCACGAAGGGATCGATGAAGACCGCGTAGAGGATGTCCATGTCTCGCCCCCCTAGTGCGCCACGCCCAGATAGGCGTCGATAACGTCCTGGTTCGCCTTCACCTCATCGGGCGTGCCGTCGGCGATCTTCTCGCCGTGGTCGAGCACCACCACCCGGTTGGACAGGTCCATCACCACCCCCATGTCATGCTCGATGAGTGCGATGGTGGTGCCGAACTGCTCGTTCACGTCGATGACGAAGCGCGACATGTCCTCCTTTTCCTCGAGATTCATGCCGGCCATCGGCTCGTCCAACAACAGAAGATCCGGTTCCGCCGCCAGCGCCCGGCCCAGTTCCACCCGCTTCTGCAGGCCGTAAGGCAATTGGCCGACCGGAGACTTGCGGATGTGCTGGATCTCGAGGAAATCGATGATGTCCTCCACCTTCTCGCGGTGCGCGATCTCTTCATCGCGCGCCGGGCCGTAGTAGAGGAGCTGCCAGAAGAAATTCTTGTTCATCTTCAGGTTGCGCCCGGACATGATGTTGTCGAGCGTCGACATGCCGGCAAACAGCGCGATGTTCTGGAAGGTGCGCGAGATGCCCTGGGCAGCGGCATCGTGCGGCCGCATGTCGGTGCGCCTCACGCCCTTGAAGGTGATGGTGCCTTCTTGCGGGTGGTAGAAGCCGTTAATGCAGTTCAGCATTGAGGTCTTGCCGGCGCCGTTGGGGCCGATGATGGCGCGGATTTCGCCTTTGCGAATATCGAAGCTCACATTCCTGATCGCCTGCACGCCGCCGAAGGCAAGCGAGACGTTGTCGACCTGGAGCAACACCTCGGGTTCGGTCGCCGACTTCACGGCCGCGCTGTCGACGGCCAGGTTCATTCCGCCGCCTCCCTGAAGCCGGGATCGCGTCCGACGACCTCCACGTTGCGAATCTCCACATCGCCTTCGATGGTGCCCTTGCGCCCATCCTCGAAGGTGACCTCGGTACGGATGTGCTGGTGCGTCTTCTTGGGGTCGTAGAGCGCATCGATGAGCACCGCGTAGCGCTCGTTGACCAATGTGCGGCGCACCTTCGCTGTGCGGGTGATTTCGCCGTCGTCGGGATCGAGTTCCTTGTGCAGGATGAGGAAGCGGTGGATCTGGGCGCCCGCCACCCGTTCCTCGCGCGAGAGCTCGCGGTTCACCTCCTCTACGTGCTTTTCAATCATTCCGTAGACCTGCGGATTGCCGGCCAGTTCCTGATAGCTGGCATAGACCACATTGTTGCGCTCGGCCCAGGCCCCCACCGCGGACAGGTCGATGTTGATGAAGCAGGTGACGAAGTCTCGCTGGTTGCCGAAGGCCACCGCCTCGCGGATGTTGGGATAGAATTTCAGCTTGTTCTCGATGTATTTGGGCGGGAACAGGGTGCCGTCATTGAGCTGGCCGACATCCTTGGCCCGGTCGATGATCTTCAACTGGCCGGTCTCGTCGAAGAAGCCGGCATCGCCCGAATGCACCCACCCGTCAGGGGTCTTGGCCGCCGCGGTAGCTTGCGGATCCTTGTAGTATTCCTTGAACACGCCGGGCGAGCGGTAGAGCACCTCGCCACTGTCGGCGATCTTCACTTCAACGCCTTCCAGCGGGTGCCCGACAGTGTCGGCATAGATCTCCGCATCGGGCTGGTTGGTTATATAGACCGAGGCCTCGGTCTGCCCGTAGAGCTGCTTGAGATTGATGCCGATGGAGCGAAAGAAGCGAAACACCTCCGGTCCGATCGCCTCGCCCGCGGTATAGGCGACACGTATTCTTGACAGGCCAAAGCGGTTCTTGAGCGGGCCATAGACCAGGATCTCGCCGAGCCAGTACAGCAACCGGTCCTTGAGGGCGACCTTCTCCCCGTCGAGGATCCTTTCGCCGACGCGCTTGGCCACGCCGAGGAAGTAGTCGAACATCGCCTTCTTCGGGCGGCTGGCGTCCTCCATCTGCACCATGGTCTGGGTAATCAGGTTCTCGTAGGGGCGCGGCGGCGCAAAGGCGTAAGTGGTGCCGATCTCGCGCCGGTCCTCCGCCACCGTCTCGCGGTTCTCCGGGCAGTTGATGCAATAGCCCGCCACGAAGGACTGGGCGTAGGACAGGACATGATCGCCCACCCACGCCATGGGCAGATAAGCGATGACGTCCTCGTTCTCGTCCAGCTTGTCGAACCGGTTGCCCGCTTCTGCCGCCCACACCACCGCGCCCATGGTGAGGACGACGCCCTTGGGCCGGCCGGTGGTGCCGGAGGTATAGAGCATGATGGCGGTATCCTCGGGCCCGCCCTTGGCGATCTCGCCCAGCCACCAGTCCTCGCCTTCGCGCTTCAAGCGCTCGGCGCCCAGCTTCTGCACCGCATCGAACGACATGAGGCCGTCGATGCGATAATTCTTGAGGCCGCGCAACTCATCATAAACGATGTGGGAGATGCCCTTGTAGGTCTCGCCGATCTCCAGAAGCTTGTCGACCTGCTCCTGGTTCTCCACCACCGCGAACGTCGCCTCGGCGTGGGCCAGCACATAGCTCATCTCGTCGGCCACCGCGTCCTGGTACACCGGCACCGGGATGGCCCCGAGCGACTGGGCTGCGCACATGCTCCAGTAAAGCCGCGGCCGGTTGTCGCCGACGATCGCCACCTTGTCGCCGCGCCCAAGACCGAGTTCCGCCAGGCCGAGCGCCAGGTTGCACACCTCGCCCAGCATCTCCTTCCACGTCCACACCTGCCAGATGCCGAGATCCTTCTCGCGCATGGCGGGCCGGTCGGCAAAGGTCTTGGCGTTGCGCAGCAGCAGTTTGGGGAAGGTATCTTCCCGGTGGGCCTCAGCCCCTCCCGTCACCACGTCGGGCGTCCTCCAACTCCCTTAGCGATCCCCCCGGCGCTTTGTTATTGTCGCTCGCTCGGAGGGACCTCACCCGTTGCCGCGCCGACTTGGCAGCGCGGCAAGCTCAATTCCCGTGCCCGCCCGGGTCTTGTGGCGCGGTGCGGACGCCAAGACCATAAGGCCTAAGTTGCAGTGAGGGAAGCCACTTTTGGGTGAGCAAACGATATTGTCCCTGGGGCCGCCTATTCCGCCGCCAGATACACCGGAGCGCGTTTCTTGCCGGCCTTGTAGGCCTCCATCAGGCTCTTGCCGCGCGCTTCGGCCTGAGCGAGATTGCGCTCCTTGACATGCCCGAAACCGCGGATGGAAAGCGGAATCTCGGCGATCTCCACCGCCAGGCCGCGATTGGCCGAACCCAGCCCCTTGAGCACTTCTTCGATGCTTGCCTGGTAGCTGGCGATGAGGGCGCGTTCGGCGCGCCGCTCGGCCGTCGTGCCGAAGGGATCGAAGCGGGTGCCGCGCAGGCCCTTGAACTTGGCGAGAAGCCCGAATGCGCTCATCATCCACGGCCCATAGGCTTTCTTGCGCAGTTCGCCCGTCTCGGGATCGCGCGCTGCGATGAGCGGTGGCGCCAAGTGGAAGTTGAGGCGGAAGTCGCCGGTGAATTTCTGCCGCAAGGCGCGCTCGAAGCTACCGTCGGTATAAAGCCGCGCCACCTCATATTCGTCCTTGTAGGACATGAGCTTGAACAGCGACCGGGCCACGGCGCGGGCGAGATCGTCCTTGCCCGGCGCCCTTTCGGTCTCGGCCTTGCGCACTTGATCGACGAACATGCGATAGCTCTGGGCCCAGTCGGCATTCTGGTAGTCTTCGAGGAAGCGTGCGCGCCGCTCGATCATCTCATCGAGGCTTTCACGCACCAGCGCCTGATCGGCGCTGCGCCCGATGATCGTCTCGACCGCCTTCAGGTCATGCGCCGCCCGGCGCCCCCACAGGAAGGCCTGCCGGTTCATCTTCACTGCCACCCCGTTGATCTCGATGGCGCGCTCGATGGCCGCGGCGGAAAGCGGGACCAGCCCGCGCTGCCAGGCATAGCCTAGGGTGAACAGGTTGGCGGCAATAGAATCGCCCAAAAGCGCCGTGGCAAGGCGCGTGGCATCGACGAAGTCGGCGGCATCAGGCATGGCGCGGGCCGCGATTTGCACCCGCATGGCTTCGCCGGGCAGGAGGAAATCGGCATCGCGGGTGAACTGCGCCGGCATCACCTCGTGGTCGTTGACAACGGCATGGGTGTGCTCGCGCGAAGCGGTGGAGAGAACCCGCTCGGCCGCCGTGGTGACGAGATCGCAGCCAAGGATGAGATCAGCCCCGCCCGCCGCGATGCGGATAGCGGCGATGTCGGCGGAACTACGCGCCAGCTTGAGATAGGTGACCACGGCGCCATTCTTCTGCGACAGGCCCGCCATGTCGATGATGCCGGCGCCCTTGCCTTCCAGATGCGCCGCCATGCCGAGGAGCTGGCCAACGGTCACCACGCCGGTGCCGCCGATGCCCGTCACCATCACCGCCCAGGGCTTGTCGAGTCCCGGCAACTCGGGCTCCGGCAGCACCGGAAACGGCACCTTGTCGAGCTCGGTCTTTAGGCCGCGGACGCCTTTCACCAGTTCGCCCCCTTCCACCGTCACGAAGCTGGGGCAAAACCCCTTCAGGCAGGAGAAATCCTTGTTGCACACCGACTGGTCGATCTGCCGCTTGCGCCCAAAGGGCGTCTCGACGGGCGCGATGGCGACGCAATTGGACTTCACCCCGCAATCGCCGCAGCCCTCGCACACCAGCTCGTTGATGAAGACGCGCCGGTTCGGATCGGGAAAGGCGCCACGCTTGCGGCGGCGACGCTTTTCCGCCGCGCAGGTCTGGTCGTAGATGAGCGCGCTCACCCCTTCGATGCCCATCAATTCCTTCTGCACGGTCTGGATGTCGTCGCGGTGGTGGAACGTGAGATGCGCCGGAAAATCGGCACTTGGTGGATATTTGTCCGGCTCGTCGGAGACGATGGCGATGCGCTCGATGCCCTCGGCGCGCAACTGCCGGGCGATCATCGGCACCGTTAGGTGCCCCTCGTGCGTCTGCCCGCCGGTCATGGCGACGGCATCGTTGTAGAGCACCTTGAAGGTGATGTTGACACCGGCCGCCAGGGCCGCGCGGATGGCGAGGATGCCGGAGTGGTTGTAGGTGCCGTCGCCGAGGTTCTGGAACACATGTTTGCGCTTGGAGAACGGCGCCTCGCCGATCCAGTTGGCCCCCTCGCCGCCCATATGGGTGGCGCCTTCGGTGTGGCGCTCGGGGATGAACTGCACCATCCAGTGGCAGCCGATACCGGCATAGGCGCGCCCGCCCTCCGGCACCACGGTGGAGGAATTGTGCGGGCATCCGGCGCAGAAATAGGGGATGCGTTGGGCGAGATCGACGGTGTTGCGCACATTCGCCTCGGCCGCCTCGATCGCCGCCAGCCGGTCCGTCACCGTCGCCGGCAGTCCGCGCCGCCCGGCCAGCAGTCCCAGGCGCCTGGCCAGCGCCACGGCGATCTGGTTGGGTTCCAGCGTCCCGAAGGCGGGGAACAGGTGCTGGCCGTCCTCTTCCTTCTTGCCGATGACGGTGGGATGCTTCTTGACGTTGTAGAGCTGCTCGCGGATCTGCGTCTCGATGAGCGAGCGCTTTTCCTCCACCACGATGATGAGGTCGAGCCCTTCAGCGAACTTGCGCACGAATAGCGGATCGATCGGCCATACCAGCGCCAGCTTGGCGAGCTTCACGCCGAGCTTGGCCGCCATGACCTCGTCGATCCCGAGATCCTCCAGCGCCTGGCGCACATCGAGATAGCTTTTCCCCGTGGAGATGATGCCGACCTTGGGCTTCTTGCCGCCGCCCATGACCAGGCGGTCGAGCTTGTTGGCGCGGGCAAAGGCGACGGCGGCGAAGCGCTTGTGGACGTGGGTGCGCTCTTCCTGCTCGAAGCGGTCGTCACTGGGGCGGATGTTGAGCCCGCCCTTCGGCATGTCGAAATCCTTGGGGAAGACGATCCCGATGCGCTCCGGCCGCCCGTCGACGATGGCGGTGGATTCGACATTGTCATGCACGCATTTGAGCCCGACCCAGCAGCCCGAATAGCGCGACATGGCGATCCCGTAGACGCCGTAGTCGATGAGCTCTTGCACCCCCGCCGGATGCAGGATCGGCATCATGGCATCCATCAGCGCGAATTCGCTTTGGTGCGGTACGGTGGAGGATTCGGCCCCGTGATCGTCGCCCATCAGCACCAGCACACCGCCATGCCTGGAGGCTCCGGCGGCATTGGCATGGCGGAATACATCGCCCGAACGGTCGACACCGGGGCCCTTACCGTACCATATGCCGAAGACGCCGTCATAGGCACCCTCGCCGCGCATCTCGGCCTGCTGTGAGCCCCACAGGGCGGTCGCCGCGAGGTCCTCGTTCAGCCCCGGCTGGAACAGGATGTTTTTCGGCTTGAGATATTTTTCCGCCCGCGTGAACTGCTGGTCGAGCCCGCCCAGCGGCGAGCCGCGATAGCCGGTGATGTAACCGCTGGTGTTGAGGCCCTGTTTCTCGTCGCGCGCCTTCTGGATGAGGCTCAACCGCACCAGCGCCTGCGTCCCGGTGAGGAACACGCGGTCCTTTGAGAGGTCAAAGCGGTCCTCGAGACGAACATCGGCGAGCGGCATGAAAGAACACCTCTGGGATTGCTGAACGTCCAGCCAATGGTGGAATTTTATGTCAGCATTACTGACATATTCCCACGCCGGATGTCAATTCACGAATCCTTGCACCCGTGAATGTGGTCCCCCCTCGCCCCGATGGCAAGTCGTGTCGCCTGAAGCTCCGCTCGCCATTCACACCCGGTGCCATCATCAGGCTCGACCCGAGGATGACAGCGGAGGAGATGGGAGCGTGGTCCCGCCTACACCTCCCATCCCCAGAAATCGTTGCCCAGCTTCCCGTAATGCCGCGCCAGCACCATCTTGTGCACTTCCGATGCCCCGTCCACCAGCCGGGCACAGCGGGCATAGCGATAGATCCATTCGAGCAGCGTATCGGCGGAATAGCCCTTGGCTCCGCACAGCTGGATGCCGGTGTCGGCGGCCTTGTGCAACACGTCGGCCACATGGATCTTGGCCATCGACACCTCTTTCTGCGCCTTGTCGCCCTGGTCGATCTTCCATGCCGCGTGCATGGTGAGGAGCTTGCCGATCTGGATCTGGTGCGCCAGTTCGCCCAGCATCATCTGCACGCTTTCGCGCTCGGCCAACGTCTTGCCGAAGGCTTGGCGCTCGTTGACATACTGGTTGGCGATTTCCATGCAGCGCTTGGCCATGCCCAGCCAGCGCATGCAATGGGTGAGCCGCGCCGGGCCCAGCCGGATTTGGGTGATGCGCAATCCGTCGCCTTCTTCCAGCAGACGGTGCTCGATGGGGATTTCGAGGCCGTCGAACTCCAGCTCGCACACCCCGCCATGCTCGTCCGGCCCCATGTTCTCGATGCGCCGCACGATGCGCCAGCCGGGATCGTCGCGATGGAAGAGGAAAGCCGACAGGCCCCGGCGCGGATCGTCGGAGGTGCGCGCCATGAGGATGAAATGGCTGGCAACCGCTGCCCCCGAGATGAACCACTTGCGCCCGTGGATCACATAACGATCGTTCATGCGCTCGGCCGTCGTCAGCATCATCCCGCCCGGATCAGAGCCCGAACCGGGGTGCGGCTCGGTCATCACGAAGGACGAGCGCACGGTGCCGTCGATGATCGGTTGCAGCCACTTGTCCTTCATGTCCTCATTGGGCAGCACCTTGTTGAGCAGGCTCATATTGCCATCATCGGGAGCGTTGCAGTTGAGAATGACGGGGCCGAAGATCGAGCGCGCCGCCTCCTCGTAGAACACCGCCCAGCCGGCGACCGGAAGTCCCAGCCCGCCGCGCTCGACAGGCATCTGCGGGGCCCACAGGCCGGCCAGCCTCGCCCGTTCCCGCATGGGCACGAGGAGCTCCAGCTTGATGTTCTCATAGTCGTTATAGTTTTCCGGCCGCGTCTCCAGCGGCATCACCTCCTCGGCGATGAACTCGCGCACCCTGACGCGCAGGGCCTCCAGTTCCGGCGTGATGGAAAAATCCATGGGTCTGCGTTGCCCCTTCTACTAGAATGTCTCACCGTGCCGCGGAGTCTTCACCAGCTTGAGGCCCTATGCAAACCGTAAATGACAGCGAACGTGGCGAACGTCTGGCGCTTGCACCGTTCCAGCTCGCCGAGTTCGAGGCCCGTATCGAGCGGGCACGCCGGGCCATGCGCGCAAGCCACCTCGATGCCTTGATCGTCACCACCATACCGGCCTTTCGCTATTTCACCGGCTATTTCCCCATCATCTCCGAAAGCCCGGCACGGCCCTGGTTCTTTCTCCTGCCGCTGCACACCTCGCCGCAGGCAGTCATCCCCGCCATGGGTCTTGACGACATGGGAGCCGCAAGCTGGCTGTCCGACATCGATAGCTGGCCCTCGCCCAACCCGGCAGATGAGGGTGTGTCGCTGCTCATCCGCCACATCGGCGCCATACCGCGCGGCTTCGGCCGCATCGGCATGGAGCTCGGCGCCGAAACCCGCCTCGGTATGACGGCGGCGGACTTTGCGATCTTGAAGGCTGGCCTGAGCAGCACTGAGATCGTCGATGCCGCCGCCCTGGTGCAGGGTATCAAGGCGATTCTGTCGCCGGCGGAGCTCGAGCGCACGCAGTTGGCCGCCGATATCGTCGACGGCGCCTTCGATGCGGTGCCGGCAATGGTCGAAGTGGGCATGAGCGAGGCGCGCCTGCACCGCCTGTTCCAGGCCGAAATCCTCTCGCGCGGTGCCGATTATGTACGTTATCTCGCCATCGGCTCCGGCCCCGGCGGGTATGATTCGATCTGCCGCGGCCCGATCGACCGCGCCATCACACGCGGCGATGTCCTCGCCCTCGACACCGGCTCGGTGATCGACGGCTATTTCTGCGACTATGACCGCAACTTCTCCATCGGCTCGCCGGCGCCCGAAACCGAGCGCGCCTATGCCGATCTGCACAAGACCCTCGAGGCCGGGCTCGCCGCCGCTCGGCCCGGTGTCACCGCGTCATCCATGTGGCGTGCCATGGCCGACGTTTTGGCCGCGGCCGGCATCGAGCCGGGCTCCATCGGCCGCATGGGCCATGGCCTCGGCATGGCCCTCACCGAGCCGCCCTCCATCCATCCCGCCGACGACACGGTGCTGAAGCAGGGCATGGCGCTGGCCATCGAGCCCGGCCTCATCTATCGCGATGCCTCCGGCGCCGATCGCCTCATGGTGCACGAGGAAAACATCGTCCTGACCGAAGGCGGCAACCGCCTAATCACCCGCCGCGCCCCGCCCGGTATCACGGTGATCGGTTGACCCCTGCTCCCCCTGCCCCCACTTCCACTTTCGGGAGAGCGGGAACGGCGCGTTGGAGCACAAGCCGCGCATCGCTTCACTTCGAGATCAGCATGTGCCCGCCATCGACCAACACGGTCGAGCCGGTCATGAAGCCGGAAGCCCGCTCCGACGCCAGCAGCAGCAGCGTCCCGTCGAGATCGGCGGGCTTGCCAATGCGCCGCTGCGGGATGGCCTTGATCATGTCCTCACCGCCGGGCGAGGAAAAGAACGCCTCGTTGATCTCGGTGAGGATGTAGCCGGGCGCAATCGCGTTCACCCGGATCCTGTGGCGCGCCAGTTCCACTGCCAGCGCCGAGGTCATCTGCACCACGCCCGCCTTGGCCACCGCATAGGCGGCAAGCGTGGTGGCGACGCGAAAGCCCAGCACCGAGGCGATGTTGATGATGGAGCCGGCCGTGCCCGCCTTCACCATGCGCCTGGCCGCCTCCTGGGCGGTGAACCACACCGCATCGAGATTGGTGTCGAGCACG
Organism: uncultured Alphaproteobacteria bacterium; assembly: GCA_963770075.1. Classification (GTDB taxonomy): domain Bacteria; phylum Pseudomonadota; class Alphaproteobacteria; order Rhizobiales; family Aestuariivirgaceae; genus CAVVDT01. The sequence continues at coordinate 36,718 of CAVYOQ010000029.1, read as the reverse complement.
GCGCGCCAGTCGGCTTCGGTGATGTCGAGCGCCCGCTTCTGGCCCGAGATGCCGGCATTGTTGACGAGGATGGTGACCGGACCCCATTTCGCCTCCGCCTGATCAAAGGCCGCGGCCATCGCCGCCCGGTCGGTGACGTCGGCCGTCACCGCCAGCGCCTCGCCGCCCGCCGACGCGATGCGCTCGACCAGTTTGTCGAGCCTGTCCTTGCGCCGCGCCACTACCACCACGCGCGCGCCCGCCGCCGCCAGCATTGCGGCAAACCGCTCGCCGAGGCCCGACGAGGCGCCGGTGACCAGCGCCGTCTCGCCCGTTAGGTCGAAGAGCTTCACGATCGCTTGGTGTTCCGCCATTTTTCGCCCCAGTTGAATGCGCGCTCGAAGATAAGCGAGCCTCCACGCAAAGTCACCACGCGACATCGACCTACGACGGACTTGCAGACCCTTTGCGCTTGCCTCATAGTCGCCCGATTGATAAACGCCCCGGCAAGAAGGGCATGACAGGGGAGCTCTCCATGCAAGCGCTGCTTGCCATCAGCCGGGCCATCGACGCGGTGACTGCAATCATCGGCCGCTGGGTCTACTGGCTCATCCTGATCGCCGTCCTGGTCAGCGCCGGCAACGCCATCATACGCAAGGTCTTCGACATGAGCTCCAATGCCTGGCTGGAGCTGCAATGGTATCTGTTCGGCGCCGTCTACATGCTGGCTGCCGCCTATACCCTGCAACGCAACGAGCACATCCGCATCGACATCGTCTCCGGCATGCTGTCCAAGCGTGCGCGCGACTGGATCGATGTCGCCGGCCACGTCTTCATGCTGCTGCCGTTCACCAGCCTGATGGTCTACGAGTGCTGGCCCTTCTTCTACAATTCAATCATTTCGGGCGAGATGTCGGGCAGCGCCGGTGGTCTGATCCTGTGGCCCCCGCGCCTGATGATGCTCCTCGGCTTCTTCTTACTGCTGCTGCAGGGCATATCCGAGCTGATCAAGCGCGTCGCGATTATTGCCGGCACCATCGAGGACCCGCACGCGTCCCAGCCGGCCCATCACGTGCCAGTCAAATGACACAACGACAAGGTGGGGCGGGCTGACACATGACTGCGTTTTTCATGCACAACATGGCGCCGATCATGTTCGCCGCGCTGGTGGTGTTTCTGCTGCTTGGCTATCCGGTGGCGTTTGCCCTGGCCTTTGTCGGGCTGGGATTCGGCGTCCTCGGCATTTCCCTCGGCATGTTCAATCCCCTCTTCCTGCAGGCGCTGCCCGACCGCATGTGGGGGATCATGGGCAACGAGACACTGCTTGCCATTCCCTTCTTCACGTTCATGGGGCTGATCCTCGAACGATCGGGCATGGCCGAGGACCTGCTCGACTCGATCGGACAGCTTTTCGGACCGGTGCGCGGGGGCCTTGCCTTCGCGGTGGTCTTCGTCGGCGCACTGCTGGCAGCGACCACCGGCGTGCTCGCCGCCTCGGTCATCGCCATGGGCCTGATCTCGCTGCCCATCATGCTGCGCTATGGTTATGACCGCAGCCTTGCCACCGGCGTCATCGCCGCTTCCGGCACCCTCGCCCAGATCATTCCGCCGAGCCTGGTGCTGATCGTCATGGCCGACCAGCTCGGCCGCTCGGTGGGCGATATGTATGAGGGCGCCATCTATCCCGGCCTCATCCTTTCCGGCCTTTATGCCGGCTATGTGCTGCTCAGGTGCTTCATCTCGCCCACCAAGCTTCCGGCCCTTCCGCCCGAGGCGCGAACGCTGGGTTCGGGCGTGCTCTCGCTGTTTGCCGCCATCATCATTTCCGTCGCGGTCGGCTTTCTGATCGAGCGCTTTTACGTCGGCAACGAGCAATGGCGCCCGGTGGCAGCCTTCTTCGGGGCGGTCGCCTTCGCCTATCTGATGGCCGTTCTCAACCGTCGCCTGAAGCTCAATCTGCTGTCGCGGCTGGCCGAGCAGGTCATCATCGTGCTGATCCCGCCTCTGGCGCTGATCTTCCTCGTGCTCGGCACCATCTTCGTCGGCGTCGCTACCCCGACGGAGGGCGGCGCCATGGGCGCATCGGGCGCGCTTATCCTTGCCTTCGGCAAGCGCCGGCTCAGCCTCGATGTGATCCGCCAGGCGCTCGACCAGACCACCAAACTATCGTCCTTCGTGCTGTTCATCCTGATAGGCGCGCGCACCTTTTCGCTGACCTTCTACGGCGTCAACGGCCATGTCTGGGTGGAGAACCTGCTCACCAGCCTGCCGGGCGGTCAGATCGGCTTTCTTGTCGTCGTCAACCTGCTGGTCTTCTTCCTCGCCTTCTTCCTCGACTTCTTCGAGCTCGCGTTCATCATCATACCACTGCTCGCGCCGGCCGCAGCGACGCTGGGCATCGACCTCATCTGGTTCGGGGTGCTGTTGAGCATCAACATGCAGACCTCGTTCATGCATCCGCCCTTCGGCTTTGCATTGTTCTATCTGCGCTCGGTGGCGGCGAGAGAGCCCTATATCGACAAGGTGACCGGCAAGCTGACGGACCCGATTACCACCGCTCAGATCTACATGGGTGCCATCCCGTTCGTGCTGATCCAGGTGATCATGGTCGGCATAACCATCGTCTTCCCGGGTATCGTCACCCATTATAAGGGCACCGATGTCATCGACCCGAATTTCAAGCTCACCGTGCCGATGATCGGCAATGAGAGCAAAGGCAAGGCACCGGCTCTCAACTTCGGCCAACCACAGGCTCCTAACCTAAGCCAGCCGCCGGCGCTCAACTTCGGCCAGCCGCCGAAGCCCAGTCAAAACCAGTCCCCGCCGGCGCTTAACTTCGGTCAGCCGCCAAAGTCCAACTGAGAGTGAGAGAGGTCGGCATTGCCTTGGCAAAATCAAAATCCCGGAGCCGCTGAGGCTCCGGGGCATTTTTGTCAGGTCCCGGTGAGGACGTCTCAGAGTTTGTTGGCGCGCTGTTGGGCCATCATGAACTGGTCGTAGGTCCCTTCGGCGACCTGCATCCACAGATAGGAATCGCGCCGGAATGCGGTCATAGCGGCGAAAATCTCCTTGAAGTCCGGGCTCTGCGCCGAGAGTTCCTTGTAGGTATCGTGGGCAGCATTGAAGCTGGCCTCCATGACGTCCTGCGGGAATGGCGCCAGCTTGGTGCCGCCGGCCACCAGACGACGCAGCGCCGGCAGGTTGAGGGCATCGTACTTGGCCATCATGTCGACATTGGCGTAGGCCGACGCCGTCTCGATGATCGCCTGATAGTTCTTCGGCAACGCGTCGAACTTCTCCTTGTTGACGATGACATGGAGCATCGGGCCGGCTTCCCACCAGCCGGGATAATAGTAGTAGGGGGCGACCTTGTAGAAGCCCAGCTTCTCGTCGTCATAGGGGCCGACCCACTCGGCCGAGTCGATGGTGCCCTTTTCCAGCGACGGATAGATGTCGCCACCGGCGATGAGTGTCGGAACCACCCCGAGCTTGGCGATGATCTTGCCGCCCATGCCGCCGATGCGGAACTTCAGGCCCTTCATGTCGGCGAGCGAGTTGATAGGCTTGCGGAACCAGCCGCCCATCTGGCAGCCGGTATTGCCGGCGGCAAAGCCGATTATATTGTATTTGGCTAGGAACTTGTTGATCAGGTCCCTGGCACCGCCCTCATACCACCACGAATTCATCTGCCGGCAATCGAGACCGAAGGGCACCGCGGTCGCCAGGCCGAAGGCCGGGTCCTTGCCCCAATAGTAATAGAGCGCGGTCTGGCCCATCTCCACTGTGCCGTCCGTCACCTTGTCGGCGACCTGCAGGCCGGGCACGATCTCGCCGGCCGGGAAGGCCTGCACCTGGAACTTGCCGTCGGTGGCTTCGGTCACGTAGTTGGCGAAGACTTCCGTCCCGCCATACAGCGTGTCGAGGGCCTTCGGAAAGCTCGAGGTGATGCGCCACTTCAACTCCGGCATGCTCTGGGCGATGGCGGGCGCGGCCAGCGTCGTAGCGGCCGCGGCGCCTCCGGCGGCAACGCCGGCAGTCTTAATGAATTTGCGACGATCCATTTGGGGTCTCCCTCACACTTTCGACAAGGCAGAGCCAGAACGCCTGGCCATGCCGGTTTTTGACTTTTTTGAACACCGCTGTGTTCGCCGTCCTCTTGTCCCGCTGCCGATCGGCTCTCGCGCCGGAACGACAATCAGGCCCGGTACTTAAGCCCAAGCCAAAATCAAACGCAAGTGCGACCAAAGCTGCCCATAGCAGTGGAAACCCGGGATGCGATGGGTTATCACTCCACGACACGAAAACTCGTTTCCCGGGTGTTCCCATGCCGGCTTCCGCTGTCCTTCCCCTAGTGGGTCTTCCTTCCGATACCTACGACGAGAAAGGCCTCGTCTTCCATTCCATCGGCGACAAATATCTGCGCGCCATCGCCGAGGTGGCGCGCTGCGCGCCGGTCATGCTGCCGTCGCTGGACGATGCCGAACTCATCGAGGCAACGCTGGATCATCTCGACGGCGTGGTGATGACGGGGGCCACCTCCAATGTCCATCCACCCCATTACGGTGCCGAGCCCACCCCCGACCACGAGCCCTACGACCATTCCCGCGATGCCTCGACCCTGTCGCTGATCCCGCGCGTCATCGCCCGCGGCATGCCGCTCTTGTGCATCTGCCGCGGCTACCAGGAGCTCAACGTCGTTCTCGGCGGCACGCTGGAGGCTGAGGCCCAGCGCGGCCAGGGCCGGCGCGACCACCGCGCCCCCAAGGTCGATGAACTCGACATCCGCTACGGGCCCAACCACGACATCACCATCACCCCCGGCGGCCGGCTGGAGGCCATCCTCGGCAAGTCCTCAACCCAAGTGAACTCGCTGCACCGCCAGGCCATCGACCGCTTGGCCGATGGCCTCGAGGCGGAAGCCCGCGCCCCCGACGGCATCATCGAGGCAGTCTCGGTCAAGGGCGCCAGGGGCTTTGCGCTGGGGGTGCAATGGCACCCGGAATACAAGGCCGCCTCCAATCCCGATTCGGTGAAACTGTTCGAAGCCTTCGCCGCCGCCGCCCGTGCCTACGCACTCTCACGTCGCAGCTCGCTGCAGACCACCGGCTCCTAGATCAATTCCAGCAGCGCAGCCAGCGAGGTGATGGTGACGGCAGGACGGCCGGGGATGCGGTCGTCCTTGAGGCCGAAGCGGTCGATGCGCGCCACGGTGAAGCCGAAATGCGCCGCCGCCTGTCCGTCCCAGGTATTGGCCGAGACGAAGCCGATCTCGTGCGGCTCCTCGGCCCGCGAGGCATCGAGCGCCATCTGGTAGACGGCGGGCTTGGGCTTGAAGATACCCACCTGCTCCACCGACAGGATGTGGTCGAGTTTCGCTTCCAGTCCCGCCGAGCGGGCCGCGGCCTCCAGCATGGCCGGCGAGCCGTTGGAAAGGATGCCGGTCTCGAAGCCCGCCTCCTTCAGGCCGCTGAGCGCCACGCGCGCGTCGTCATAGGCCTGAAGCGTCATATAGAGCTGCATCAGCTCTTCGCGCAGGGCGGTATCGGTGAACCCATGCGCCTCCATGGCATAATCGAGGGCATCGCCCGTTACCTGCCAGAAATCGGCATGGGTGCCCATGAGCGATCTCAGCCATGTGTATTCAAGCTGCTTCTGCCGCCATAGCCTCGACATCTGGTCGGCCGCATCGCCGATGCGTCCCGCCACCTTCGCTACCGGCGCGTGCACGTCGAACAACGTGCCGTAGGCATCGAAGAAGATGCTCCTGACGCCCGAAAGGACCTTTGCGCTCATTTGCAATTATCTCCGTTTTGGGCTTGAATTTGCCGGACACTATAGCGCGAGGCGCTAGCGGCAAAGGGCTTCACAGCATGAGTGCGTATTCCCACGATCACGATCACGCGACAGAGGGCTCCGAGCTCGACGAGATGACGCTCCGGGTGAAGGCGCTGGAATTGCTGCTGGTCGAGAAAGGCTATGTCGACCCGGCCGCCCTCGATGCTCTGATCGAGACCTATGAAACCAGGGTCGGCCCGCGCAACGGCGCGCGGGTGGTGGCCAAAGCCTGGGCCGATCCAGCCTATCGCGTGCGGCTGCGCAAGGATGCCACCGCGGCAATCGCCGAGCTCGGCTTTTCCGGCCGCCAGGGCGAGCACATGGTGGCGCTGGAAAACACGCCCGCTGAGCACAACATGGTCGTGTGCACCCTGTGCTCCTGTTACCCATGGCCGGTGCTTGGCCTGCCGCCGGTGTGGTACAAGTCCCCCGCCTACCGCTCGCGCGCCGTCATCGACCCGAGGGGGGTGCTGGCGGAATTCGGTGTCACCCTCATGCCCGATCAGGCGGTCCGGATATGGGATTCGACCGCCGAGGTCCGCTACCTGGTCATCCCCATGCGGCCCGGAGGCGCAGATGGCTGGAGCGAGGATCAACTGGCCCGCCTCGTCACCCGCAATTCCATGATCGGCACCGGGCTCGCCCTGTCCCCCGATGAGGTGGCCGCATGAACGGCGCCCAGGATCTTGGCGGCATGATGGGCTTCGGGCCGGTTGAGCCGGAAGCAGATGAGCCGGTGTTCCATGCCGATTGGGAACGCCGGGTGCTTGCCGTGACGCTCGCCATGGGGGCGCTGGGAGAATGGTCGATCGATGCCTCGCGCTTTGCCCGCGAAAGCCTGCCGCCGGCGCAATATCTCACCTCCTCCTATTACCAGATCTGGCTGACGGGGCTGGAAAGGCTCATGGCCGCGCGCGGGCTGGTGACCGGGGGCGAGCTGGCGAGTGGCCATGCGGAGGGGGCTGCGAGGCCCACGACCCGCCCAAAGCTTGCCGCCGCCAATGTCGCAAGAGCCCTGGCCGCCGGCTCTTCCACCGAGCGCCCGGCCCCTGCGCCTGCCCGTTTCGAGCTAGGCGACAAGGTGATGACGAAGACCATCAACCCCACCGGCCACACCCGCCTTCCCCGCTACCTGCGACATCATCGAGGTGAGATCGTCGCGGTGCACGGTGCTCACGTCTTTCCCGACTCCAATGCGGCCGGCAAGGGCGAGGACCCGCGATGGCTCTACACGGTGAAGTTCGCCACCAGCGAGCTGTGGGGTCCCGATGCCGATGCGCGCGACAGCGTGACCGCCGATCTGTGGGAGCCTTATCTCGATGAGGCCTGAAGCATGAACGGCATGCACGATCTGGGCGGCATGATGGGCTTCGGACCCGTGGAGGCGGAAGCCGACGAGCCGGTGTTCCATGCCGGGTGGGAGGCGCGCGTCTATGCCCTGTCGGAGGTCGCAAGCCGCGCTCGCTCCATCGATGCGTTTCGCCACATCGCCGAGAACCGCCCGCCGGCCGAGTATCTCGCCATGCCCTATTACGGTAAATGGCTCGACGAGCTGGAGCAGAGCCTGCTGGCAGCCGGCGACATCACGCGCGAGGAACTGGCCTCGGGCCGCTCGGCTGGAGGGAGGGCTGCCGATGCCCACGCCACCCCGGCCGAGAAGGCCGTGGCGGCCTGCTTCGCGCGTCACCCTTACGAACGCCCGGCACCAGCGCCGGCCCGTTTCGCCGTGGGCGACAAGGTGATGACCAAGACCATCAATCCGGCCGGCCATACCCGCCTTCCCCGCTATCTGCGCCACCACCAAGGCGCGATCATCGCTGTGCATGGTGCGCACGTCTTTCCCGACTCCAATGCCGCCGGCCATGGCGAAGACCCGCAATGGCTCTATGCGGTGAAATTCGCCGCCAGCGAGCTGTGGGGGCCGGACGCCGATGCGCGAGACAGCGTGACGGCCGACCTGTGGGAGCCTTATCTCGATGCCGTCTGACAAGCTCGATGCCCTGCCGCGCCTGCCGCACGACGATGAGGGACCAGTGTTCGCCGCCCCCTGGCAGGCGCAAGCCTTCGCGCTGGCCGTCAAGCTCAACGAGGCGGCCGTCTTCACCTGGAGCGAATGGGCCGAGACGCTGGGCGCCGAGCTTGCCGCCGCCGGGCCGGGCGACACGGCCGATGACTATTACGCGCATTGGCTTGCAGCACTGGAAAAGCTGGTTGAGCGCAAGGGCACCCTGTCGCACGACGAGCGCATCGACCGGCGCGATGCCTGGGACCGGGCAGCGCGTGCCACGCCGCATGGCGAGCCGATCGTGCTCGGCCGCGACAGGCAGTAAAGCCCTCCTCGCCCGATCGTGATTTGCCTCAAGCGGTAAATCCGTAGACCAGACGGTGTTTCTGCAACCGGCAAGCGATGAGGCTCCATGACGACGACCGGCGATCTCGGAACCCTTTTTGGCCGCGTGCTCATCGGCGGCGGCGCCTATGGCAATCTGCAGGCGCTCGAAGCCTTCGACCGGCTCGCGCTGGAGCTCGGCATTCCGGCCGGCAATGTCATCCACAACGGTGACATCGCCGCTTATTGCGCCGATCCCGGCCCTTGCATCGAGCTTGCCCGGATGCGCGGCTGGCCGGCGATCAAGGGCAATGTGGAGGCCCAGCTTGCCGCCGGCCTCGGCGACTGCGACTGCGGCTTTGCCGCCGGCAGCGCCTGCGATGGCCTGTCGGCCAAGTGGTATGCCCACGCCGATCGCACGCTGGGGCCCGAGGCCCGGCAATGGATGGCGGGGCTGTCCGATCACTTGACCTTCACCCTGGCCGGGCGCCGCTTCACCGTGGTGCACGGAAGCCCGGGCCGCATCAACCGCTTCATGTTCGCCTCACTCGGGCGCGAGGAGTTTGCGCGCGAGTTCGATCTGGCGGGGAGCGATGCGGTGATCGCCGGCCATACTGGCATTCCCTTCACCCGTCCCGTCGGCCGCCGCCTGTGGGCTAATCCCGGCGCCCTTGGCCTGCCCGCCAATGACGGCACACCACGTGTCTGGGCCCTGCTGCTGGAGGCGGGCGCCGACGGTATCGGGTTCACGCACCTCGCCCTCACCTACGATGCCGATGCAGCCGCCCGGCGGTTGCGCGCCGCGGGGCTGCCCGAAGGCTACGGCACAGTACTCGAAACCGGCCTGTGGCCCTCGCTCGACAGCCTGCCGCCACGCGAGCGCTCGGCCACCGGGTGCTCCCTCGATCCGCCCGGCCTGACATGGCCGTCGCCGCTGGCCGAAACCGCGGCGTGATGGGTCCGCGCACCCGGCACCGATGAGGAAGGCGGACAAATGGACCCCGCGACTTGATCCCGGGGTCCATTGCGCCGGCGCTTCGACACGTGGCCAGGCAGGCGGGATGGATGGCCGGATCGAGCTCGGCCATGACGGGATGATTGGGGACGGGCTCTGCAATCTTCACCATGCGCGGGCTTGACCCGCGCATCTTTTTTTGGGGGTACGGCGGCGGCGCGGGGCGGACAGGGATGCACCTTGCCCGCGATTGCTCTAGGATGGCCATCCGCGAGCACCAATCCGATCGGGCGGAGACATGGCCGAAGCACAACTCACTCGCCGCCTTGCCGCCGTCATGGCAGCCGACGTGGTCGGCTACAGCCGCATGGTCGGCGAGGACGAAGCCGGGACGCTTGCCGCCCTGCGCGAGGTTCTGGACGAGCATTTCCGTCCCGCCATTGCCCGCCACAAAGGCCGCATCGTCAAGCTCATGGGCGACGGTGCACTGGTCGAGTTCGCCAGCGTCATCGACGCCGTCTCGGCCGCCGTCGAGTTCCAGCGCGCCATGGATGAGCGCAACGCCTCGGCCGCCAGGCCCATCGTCTTGCGGATCGGCGTCAATCTCGGCGACATCATCATCCAGGGCTCCGACATCCTCGGCGACGGAGTCAATATCGCCGCGCGTCTGGAAGCCCAGGCCCCGCCAGGCGGCGTCCTGGTGTCGGATGCCGCGTGGAGCCAGGTCGCGGGCAAGGTCGATGCCCCGTTCAGCGACGGCGGCGAGGTGCAGCTGAAGAACATCACCCGCCTGGTGCGGGTGTGGCGCTGGAAGGGCGCCGGGGAAGATCGCGGTGCACCAAAGCCTCATCACGAGCAGGAGATCCATTTCTGCACCGCCCCGGATGGTGCGCAAATCGCTTATGCCTCCGTCGGTTCCGGCCCGCCGCTGGTCAGGGCCCCACACTGGATGAGCCATCTCGAATATGAATGGCACAACCCCTTCACCCGTCATTTCATCGAGGAACTGGCGAGCGGCTACCGCCTCATCCGCTTCGACCAGCGCGCCAACGGCCTGTCGGACTGGGAGGTGGAGGACGTCTCCTTCGAGGCCTTCGTCTCCGATCTGGAAACGGTGGTCGATGCGGTGGGGATAGAGCGCTTTCCCATCGTGGCCCTGTCGCAGGGCTGTGCCATCTCCATCGCCTATGCGGTGCGCCATCCCGAGCGGGTGAGCCGGCTGGTGCTGTTGGGTGGATTTGCGCGCGGGCCGTTCAAGCGCGGCGCGGCCGAAAAGGAACGCGCCGAGGCGATGATCACCCTGATGAAGCACGGCTGGGGCCAGGACAATCCGAGCTTCCGCCAGATGTTCACGTCCGCCTTCATGCCCGACGCGACACAAGAGCAGATGCAGTGGTTCAACGAGCTGCAGCGCCGCTCCGCCTCGCCTGACAATGCCGTGCGCCTGCGCCGGGCAGTGAGCGAATTCGATGTCACCGGCCTGTGCGCCAGGGTGAGCGTGCCGACGCTGGTGCTGCATTGCCGCGGTGATGCCATCGCCCCCTTCGATGAGGGCCGGCGCATGGCCGCCATGATCCCCGGCGCCCGCTTCGTGCCGCTGGAAAGCAACAACCACGTCGTGCTCGAGACCGAACCGGCCTGGAACCGTCTCAGGCAGGAGATACGCGAGTTCCTGAAAAGCGATGCCGAAGTCATCTGAGCTGCTCAAGTCCGAACGCCGCTGGTGGGTGCTGGCGGGGCTGCTGATCCTGTGCCTCGGCGTCGGGTGGGCGGCGGGCGCCATCACCGCCGGGCCGGTCAGGACCTGGTATCCGGGCCTCGCCAAGCCGGCCTGGACGCCGCCTTCGTGGGTCTTTGCGCCGGTGTGGACGGCGCTCTACGTGATGATGGCGGTGGCCGCCTTCCGGGTGTGGTGCACCAACCCGCGCTTTTCCGCCACGCGGCTGGCGCTCATCTTCTTTTTCGTCCAGCTCGGCTTCAACCTCGCCTGGTCGTTCTGCTTCTTCGGCCTGCGCTCGCCCGGCCTGGCGCTCGTCGACATCGCCTTGTTGTGGGCAGCGCTGGCGCTTACGACCTATGCCTTCTTCGACCGCGAGCGCATCGCCGGGCTCTTGATGCTGCCCTGTCTCGCCTGGGTGAGCTTTGCCGCCGCCCTCAATTGGGCGATCTGGTCGATGAACTGAAGGGGGCGACGGCTCAGTCGTCGCACGACCACTTGGCCGGCATGGTGAGGTCCGCCGGCAGCTTTGTGGTCTCATCGCCGCAGGCGATGTCGATCTGGTCCTGCTGAAGGTTCTTGGCCCCCGTCAGGTCGACGCCTTCCAGATGCGTCTTATAGAGGAAGGTGCGGTTGAAGTTCACGTTCTTCAGGCTCGCACCCTTGAAGCTGGCGCGCGACAGGTTGGCGCGATCGAAATTCACATCGCTGAGGGAGGCGTCATCGAAGGCCGCGCGAAAGAAATCGCCCTTCATCATGTCGACCATTGCGAGCTGGGCACCGGAAAAATTGGTGCGCTGCAATTCGGCCTTCTGGAAATTGGTGTTCTTGAGATCAGCCTTCTGGAACGTGGTGCGTGAGCCATAGGCCCATTCGAAATTAGCCTTCTCCAGGTTGGTATCGCGAAAGCTCACCCGGATGAGCTCGGCGCCGGTGAAGTTGGCACTCACCAGAGTGGAGCCGGTGAAGGTGGTTCCCGCCAGAAAGGTTTTCGACAGATTGGCGCCGGTAAGGTCCCGGCCCTTCAGGATCAGCCGTTCCTTGTAGCAACCGGACCAGTCGACGCCCTTGGCCGGAGAATCGTTGCAGTCGGCCCTCGCCGGCGTCGCGGCAAGAGCTGTGGCCGTGATAAGAAAAGCGACGGAGATGGCGATGGCTTTCATGTCGGTTCTCGTTGGCTGTCTGCGACGGTGTTTTGCCCGTGGCGCGGGTGGGCCGGCGAGACAGAAGGTTAGCATAATGCGCACGCCCTGCACACCGGCTTGTCTGCGTCACTTGTCCACCCGTGCCTGACGGATTGCGCGCAAGGGAATTGACGCTGGCGGGGCTCCGGTTGTAGAACAAAATAAGAACATAAAGATCGAACGGAAACTGCCATGACACGCGATCCCATTCCCGGGCGCGGCCGTGGGGGAGGACCTGTCCCCTCGCCGCTCCCCCGTCGCCCCGGCGCCGATGCGCCGCGCCCGACCGTGCTCCGCCACCTGCGCCAGGCGGTGGCCCGCATCGAGGAGGGCGCGACAGGCGCCATCGCCCGGCGAGCGGGAGAAACCGGCATCGAGGCCCGCTGGGCCCAAGGCTGCGCTCCGGCAAGGGAGGATGGAGGACGGCCCGCAGCGGCAGCAGGCCCCGCTATCACGCTGGGGCTGTCAGCGATCGATGCGCGCCTGCCCGGCGGCGGGCTTTCATCAGCGGGGATGCACGAGATCGCTGCCGCGAGCCCTGCCGACATGGCCGCGGCTTCAGGGCTCGCCACCGCCTTGATGGCACGCCGCCTCGGCCATCTGCCGGCCGCAGACACCCGCCCCTTCCTGTGGTGCCGCCATGGCGCGGCCGCGCGCGAATACGGCCGGCTTTACGGCCACGGGCTCGCCGCCCTGGGGCTCTCGAGCGAGCGGCTCTTGACCGTTACCCTCAACCGCCCGCGTGCCATTTTGTGGACCATCGAGGAGGCGCTGAAGTCGACCGCCCTTTGCGGCGTCATCGCCGACATGACGGCCGATGTCCTCGACCTCACCGCCTCGCGCCGGCTGATGCTCGCCGCGCGGCAGGCGGGCACCCCCTTGCTTCTCGTCTTCGAGCGCCCGCTTACCGGGGCATCGGCCGCTCTCACCCGCTGGCGCGTCGCCCCGCACGCCTCAGGCGCGCCCACCTTCGATACCGCCGCCCCGGGTCTTGCCGCCTGGGCCCTCACCCTCGAACGCAGCCGGGCCGGGCGCCCCGGCCAGTGGACAGTGGAATGGCATCATGCGACGCATCGTTTCGCTCTGGTTCCCGCACTTCGCGATCAACCGTCTGGCGTGGACGAAAAGGCGCGAGCGCGCACCGTGGCCGGCCGCTGACGGCCAGCCGCTGGTGCTGGTGGAAAGCGGTTCAAAAGGGCTCATCCTCACCGCCTGCGACCGCCTGGCACTGTCGCGCGGGCTCAAACCGGATGAGCGCCTCGCCGATACCCGCGCCCGCGTGCCGGATCTTGCCTCGGTGCTGGCCGAGCCCGAGCGCGACGCCGCCATGCTGTTGCGCCTTGCCCGCTGGGCCGAGCGCTGGAGCCCCGCCGTCATGCCCGATCCGCCCGACGGGCTCATGCTCGATGCAACCGGCGTTGCCCATCTCTTCGGCGGCGAGGCCATGCTGATCGCCGACATCAAGGGCCAGTGCAGTCGCTTGCAGTTCACTGCCCGCGCCGCCATCGCCGGCACCCCGCCCGCCGCCCGGGCGCTGGCGCGCTTTTCCCGCCAGGCGATCCTCGCTGCCGGAGGCGAGCGCGAGGGGTTAAACCCTCTGCCGGTCGAGGCGCTGGGGCTGGCCCCCGAGACCTGCCACACGCTCAGCCGCCTCGGCCTGAAAACCATCGGCGATCTCTGCCGGGTGCCGCGGGCAAGCCTTGCCCGGCGCTTTCGCAGCGAGAAGAGCGCTCATGTGGTGAAGGCGATGGACGAGGCGCTGGGACTGGCCGATTGCCCGCTTCATCCGCTCGGGCACGAACCGGCGCTGGTGGTGCGCCATTGCGTCATGGACCCCATCCTCACCCATGATGGCATCGAGGCCATCCTGACGCTGCTCGCCCAGACCCTTGCCGCCCGCCTCGCCGATGCCGGGCATGGCGCCTTGCGGGTGGAATTGAAACTTTATCGCACCGATGCCTCGCGCGCCGTGGTGCCGGCGGGGCTCTCACGGCCCTCGCGCGATCCCCGCCACCTCATCCGCCTCATTGCCCCGCGCCTCCCCGAGGTCGATCTCGGCTTCGGCGTCGATGCGGCAACACTGGAAGCCCTCACCGCGGCCCCGCTCGATTACCACCAGCAAGAACTCGACGGCGCCCCATCCGCCGGCGGCATCGAGCTGGCAGCGCTGGCCGACCGCATTGCCAACCGCCTGGACGGGGCGCCGCTTGCAAGCTTCAGGCTCATCGAAAGCCACCTGCCGGAACGGGCCGAGCGCTTCGCCCAGCCGGGCTTCAGCGAGACCCCGCAAGCCCCGCTGCCGCCGGAGAACGGATCACCCGCCCGTCCGCTGGTGCTGTTCGACCACCCGGAGGAGGCGAGCGTCATCGCCGCCGTGCCCGATGGCCCGCCGATGCGCTTCACCTGGCGCCGGCTAGCGCGCCGGGTGGTGCGCGCCGACGGCCCCGAGCGCATTTCGCCCGAATGGTGGACGGTGCCACCGGGCGATGCCCTCCCCCGCCCGCGCGATTATTACGTGGTGGAGGATGCCGAGGGCCGGCGCTACTGGCTGTTCCGCGAAGGGCTTTATGGCGAGGGGGCACAAGCCTCCCCGCGCTGGTACGTGCACGGGCTGTTCGCATGAGCGGATATGCCGAACTGCAAGTCACCTCCAATTTCTCCTTCCTCACCGGCGCCTCGCACCCGGAAGAACTGGCGGCCACCGCCAAGGGACTGGGGTTGACGGCACTTGCCGTCACCGACCGCAACTCGCTCGCCGGTATCGTGCGCGCTCATGTGGCGGCCAAGGAGGTGAGGCTCGCCTTCATCGTCGGCGCGCGGCTCGACCTCGATGACGGTTTGAGCCTTCTCGCCTGGCCCAGTGATCGTGCCGCCTATGGCCGCCTCACCCAACTTTTGACCATCGGCCAGCGGCGGGCGGACAAGGGCCAGTGCATTCTCAGGCTCGATGACGTGGCCGAATTCCAGGAGGGGCTGATCCTGGCGCTTGTCCCGCCTGGCGGCTGGCCGGACGAAAAATTTTCCGACCGTCTCGCCGCCTTGCGACGGCGCTTTAACGGCACCTTCTATCTTGCGGCACAACGGCGCTTTTCCCGTGGCGACCGCGCCCGCCTCAACCACCTGGCCGCGCTCGCCCATCGCCACGGCGCACCGATGCTCGCCACCAACGACGTGCTCTATCATCACCCCGCCCGCAAGCCGCTGCAGGACGTTCTCACCTCGATCCGCGAGAAATGCACCCTGGCCGAAGCCGGCTTCCGCCTTACCGCCAATGCCGAGCGCCATCTCAAAGACGCCGAAGAGATGCTGCGCCTCTTCGCCGGCCATGAGGCGGCCGTCGAGCGCACGCTGGAGGTGGCTGACGCGGCCCACTTCAGCCTCGATGAGCTGCGCTATGAATACCCCGAAGAGCCGGTGCCGGCCGGGCTCGACGCCGATGCCTATCTGGAAAAGCTGGCCTGGGACGGGGCGGCGGGGCGCTATCCGGCCGGCATTCCCGACAAGGTGCGCTCCACCATCGCGCGCGAACTGGTGCTAATCAGGAAGCTCGGCTATGCGCGCTACTTCCTCACCGTGCACGACATCGTGCGCTTTGCCCGCGCTCAAGCAGAGCCGATCCTGTGCCAGGGGCGTGGCTCGGCGGCCAATTCGGCGGTGTGCTACGTGATCGGCATCACCGCGGTCGATCCGGCCGAGATCGACCTCCTGTTCGAGCGCTTCGTGTCGGAGGAGCGCAAGGAACCGCCCGACATCGACGTCGACTTCGAGCACGAGCGGCGCGAGGAGGTGATCCAGTACATCTATCGCCGCTACGGGCGCGAGAAGGCGGGCCTTGCCGCCACCGTCATCACTTACCGGGGCCGCAGCGCCGTGCGCGAGGTGGGCAAAGTGATGGGGCTGTCGGAGGACACCACCGCCGCCCTTGCCGGCATCGTGTGGGGGCGCATGAGCGAGGAGATGTCGGAAACCCGGCTCAGGGAGGCGGGGCTCGATCCCGCCGACCCGCTGCTCACCCGGGTGCTCGATCTTTCCGCCGAGATCACCGGGTTTCCCCGCCACCTCTCCCAGCATGTGGGCGGCTTCGTCCTCACCCGCGAGCGGCTGGACGAGACCGTACCCATCGGCAATGCCGCCATGGAAGAGCGCACCTTCATCGAGTGGGACAAGGACGACATCGACGCTTTGGGCATCCTCAAGGTCGACGTGCTGGCGCTCGGCATGCTCACCTGCATCCGCAAGTGCTTTGCCCTGATCGAGGCTTGGTACGGGGTGAAATATTCGCTCGCCAGCGTGCCGCGCGAGGACCGGTGCGTCTACGACATGCTGTGCCGGGCCGATTCGGTGGGCGTATTCCAGGTGGAAAGCCGCGCCCAGATGAACATGCTGCCGCGCCTGAAACCGCGCTGCTTCTACGACCTCGTCATCGAGGTAGCGATCGTGCGCCCCGGCCCCATCCAGGGCGACATGGTGCACCCTTACCTGCGCCGCCGCGACGGGATCGAACCGGAGGATTATCCCGCCCCCGATCCCCGCTTCGGTGCGCCCGATGAACTGAAGGCTGTGCTCGGGCGCACCAAGGGCGTACCGCTGTTCCAGGAACAGGCGATGAAGCTTGCCATGGTGGCGGCCGAGTTCACCCCCGGCGAACTCAACGAATTGCGCAAGGCCATGGCTACCTTCCGCCGCCGCGGCACCATCGGGCGACTGGAGGAGAAGATGGTGCGCCGCATGATCGAGCGCGGCTATCAAGAGGAGTTCGCCCGGCGCTGCTTCAACCAGATCAAGGGTTTTGGCGAATATGGTTTCCCGGAAAGCCATGCCGCCAGCTTTGCCCATCTGGTCTATGTCTCGGCTTGGCTGAAGCGCCATTACCCGGCAGTCTTTGCCTGCGGGTTGCTCAATTCGCAGCCCATGGGCTTTTACGCCCCCGCCCAGATCGTGCGCGATGCACGCGAGCACGGGGTGGAGGCGCGCCCACCCGATACTGGCTTTTCGGACTGGGACTGCACGCTGGAGGCATCTCCGCTCCCCTCCCCCTTGTGGGAAGGGGCTAGGGGTGGGGGTTCTCTTTTAAGAAGACCCCCTACCCCGACCCTCCCCCACAAGGGGGAGGGAGCGATGCCCCTGCCCTGCGCCTGGGCTTAAGGCTTATCGACGGGCTGAAGGAGGCGGACGGCAAGCAGGTGGTGGAAGCTGCCCTCCCCGCTCCCTCGGCCCTCCACCGCGCCGGGGTTCCGGTCGTCGCGCTGGAGCGTCTGGCGGCGGCGGATGCCTTTCGCTCCTCCGGCCTCGACCGGCGCCAGGCGTTGTGGGAGGTGAAAGCGCTCATCAAGGCAAAGCCCTTGCCGCTGTTCGCCCATGCCGATGCCAGCGACGCGGGCGAGGACCTGCCCATGACGCTGCCCGAGATGCCGGTGGGCGAGCATGTGGTCAACGATTACCAGACGCTGAAACTCTCCTTGAAGGCGCATCCCATGAGTTTCCTGCGCGAGATGGCGCTGGCCGAAGGCGTCACCGACAATGCGGCCCTGAAAGCCATGTGCGATGCCCGCTTCGTCACCATCGCCGGCATCGTGCTGGTGCGCCAGCGGCCGGGGAGCGCCAAGGGGGTGGTCTTCGCCACTCTCGAGGACGAGTTCGCGGTGGCCAATATCGTGGTGTGGCCAAAAGTGCTGGAGCGCTTCCGGCCTGTGGTGATGGGAGCGCGTCTGATGCTGGTGAAGGGCCGCATCCAGCGCGCCGGCGATATCATCCACGTGGTGGCGAACCGCATCGAGGACAGGACCGGCTGGCTGTCGCTGCTGATGGCGGAACCGAAGGACTTCACCAACCCGCTCGCCCGCGCCGACGAGGTGGTGCGCCCCGGCTACGACCTGCGCCAGCCCTCGGCACGCCATCCACGCAACGTATGCATCATCCCCAAGTCAAGAGGTTTTCATTGAAAAACGGTCACTTGTTGCTTTTTTCTGAATCAATTCCTTAGCGCCCTCGCCGATTAGGTAGAACCACTTGTTGCAGTCAAAACAGCCTGACGTCGCGGGGCGCAAAGCACAAGTTTTCCCGCCTTCTCCACCGTCATGGCCGGACTTGATCCGGCCATCCTTTCTTCGCCTTGCACGTGCGCCCTCAAAAGGATGCGCGGGTCGGAGCCCGCGCATGACGAAGGTGGTTGACGGGTGCCTTAGCGCTGGCTGGTCTTCCAGTCGGGATTGATCCAGGGCGTCTGGTTGGACGGCGCCAACGGCTCGCGGCCGAGGATGTGGTCGGAGGCCTTTTCGCCGGTCATCAGCGAGGGGCCGTTGAGATTGCCGTTGGTAATCTGCGGGAAGATGGATGAATTGGCGACGCGCAGACCCTCCACCCCGATCACCCGGCATTCGGGATCGACCACCGCCGCCTCGTCGTCGGCCGCGCCCATGCGGCAGGTGCCGCAGGGGTGATAGGCGCTCTCGCAATGCTCGCGCACGAAGGCATCGATGGCCTCGTCGCTGTCGACGCCGGGACCGGGTTGCAGCTCGCGCCCGGCATGGGGCTTCATGGCTGCTTGCCTGAAGAGCTCGCGCGTCAGGCGGATGGCGGCGCGAAATTCTGTCCAGTCGTCGGGGTGCGACATGTAGTTGAAGAGGATCGAGGGGGCCTCGCGCGGATCGCCGGATTTGATCCTAATGTGGCCGCGCGACTTGGTGCGCATCGGGCCCACATGCACCTGGAAACCGTGCTCGACGCCGGCGAGCTGCTTGCCGTCATAGCGCACCGCGGCGGGCAGGAAGTGATACTGGATGTCCGGATACTCGATGCCGGCGCCCGAGCGGATGAAGCCGCAGGATTCAAAATGGTTGGTCGCCCCCAGCCCCGACTTGAACAACAGCCAGCGCGCGCCCACCAACCCCTTCCACATCAGGCTGAATTTGGGATTGAGGCTCAAGGGTTGCAAACTCTCGATCTGGAAATAGACCTCCAGGTGATCGTGAAGATTTGCCCCCACACCCGGCCGGTGGACGATGGGCTCGACGCCAGCGGCCTTCAACGTTTCAGAATCGCCAATCCCTGAGAGCTGCAACAGTTTCGGCGAGTTGATGGCGGAAGCCGCGATGATGACTTCGCGCTTCGCCCTCACCGTCTCGATCCTGCCGCCGCGCTCGTATTCAACGCCCACGGCCCGCTTGCCCTCGAACACGATCCGGCGGGCAAAGGCGCGGGTGGTCAGGTTAATGTGGCCGGTCTTGAAGGCGGGCTTGAGATAGGCATTGGCGGCCGACCAGCGCACACCGTTCCACACGGTCATCTCCATCTCGCCAAAGCCTTCCTGCTGGCGGCCGTTATAATCGGGCGTGACAGGGTAGCCGGCTTCACGACCGGCCTCGATAAAGGCCTTGTAGAGCGGGTTGGTCAGCTTGCCGCGCGTGACGTGCATGGGCCCCGAGGTGCCGCGCCAGCCCTCCTCGCCGCCATGCGAATGCTCCATGCGCTTGTAATAGGGAAGGACATGGCGATAGCCCCAGCCCCTGGCGCCCATCTGCTCCCAGCTATCGAAGTCTCGGGCATGGCCGCGCACATAGACCATGCCGTTGATGGAGGACGACCCGCCGATGACTTTTCCGCGCGGCGTGACGAGGCGCCTGCCGCCCAGATGCGGCTCGGGGTCGGACTGGAAGCCCCAATCATAGGTCTTCATGTTCATGGGGTAAGAGAGCGCCGCCGGCATCTGGATGAACGGGCCCAGATCGGTGCCGCCAAATTCCAGCACGCAGACGCTGTAGCGCCCGTCCTCGGCCAGGCGCGCGGCGATCACCGAGCCGGCCGAACCGGAGCCGACGATCACATAATCGAAGTTTTCCGCCATGGCTTTGCCCTCCCCCGCTCATCGTCTCCTTGTCGCTGACCTGCTGACTATCATGGTTGCACCCCCCAGCGCAGGCATAAATTGCGCCTCCAGATAGCCGGGGTCATGGACATGGCGCCGATTCTGCGGCAATTCATTGCACGCCTGCCGCCGCCAGAGAGGGAGCCTTTCGAGATGACCAGCGCCAATATCAACTTTCCCACCGCCATCAAGTTCGGCGCCGGCCGCATCGTCGAGCTCGCCCACCTGTGCCGCGAGGCCGGCATGCAGCGGCCGCTTATCGTCACCGATCCCGGCCTTGCCGCCATGCCCATGGTCAAGCAGATCTTCGCCGACCTGGAAAAGGCCAATCTGCGGGTCGGCATGTTCTCAGAGGTGCGCCCCAACCCGGTCGAAGACAACGTCAAGGACGGCGTGGCCGCCTTCAAGGCCGGCCACCACGACGGGGTGATCGCGCTGGGCGGCGGCTCCGGCCTCGATGTCGGCAAGCTGGTCGCCTTCATGCAGTGCCAGAACCGTTCCATCTTCGATTTCGAGGACATCGGCGACTGGTGGACCCGCGCCAACGCCAAGGGGATCGCCCCCATCATCGCCGTGCCCACCACCGCCGGCACCGGCTCCGAGGTGGGGCGCGCCGGCGTCGTCACCCACCCCGACACGCATGAAAAGAAGATCATCTTCCACCCGCAGATGATGCCGCACTTTGCCGTGCTCGACCCCGAACTGACGGTGGGCCTGCCGCCTCGGCTCACGGCGGCCACCGGCATGGACGCGCTCGCCCACAATCTCGAGGCCTATTGCGCGCCAGGCTACAACCCGCTGGCGGCCGGCGTGGCGGTCGAAGGCATGCGGCTGGTCAAGGACAACCTGGCAACGGCGGTGAAAAAGCCCAGGGACATCGAAGCGCGCGGGCAAATGCTCATCGCCTCGGCCATGGGCGCCACCGCCTTCCAGCGCGGCCTCGGGGCGATTCACGCCCTGTCGCATCCCTTCGGCGGGCTCTATGACGCCCACCACGGCCTGCTCAACGGCATTATCATGCCCTATGTGCTGATCGCCAACCGCAAGAAGATTGCCGAGCCAATCGAGCGTGTTGGCCGCTATCTCGGCATCAGGGGCGGCTTCGACGGCTTCGTCAAATGGGTGCTGCGACTGAGGAAGGAAATCGACATTCCCCATGCGCTGAAGGAGATCGGCATCGACGACAAGCGCCTCGACGAGGTGGCGGCCATGGCGGTGAAGGACCCCTCGGCCGGCGGCAACCCGATCCAGTTCAGCGAAAAGCAATACAAGACCCTCGCGCGGAAATGCGTGAAGGGAATCCTGTAGGGAACGCGGCTTGCCAGGCGGGCGCGCGGCGTCAAAAGGACGACTGCCGGCTCTGCCCCTAGCCGCCGAATTGGATTATCACGCCCGGGACCACCGGGATCACCGGGAGTGGGACCGTCACGGTCCACCACGGGGTGGCGTAGTAGTATCCGTTGTAGAAATGGACATATCCCGCGCGGCGGGTCCGATAGCGATGACCGCCGCGATAGCGCCGATACTCGTTCCAGTCGCGATAGTGGCGATTCTTCTTCTTCCCCACCTTAATGACCTTGCCGTCCTGGTGGGAAATCTGCGGAGCATCGCCCGGCGTCACCGGCAAGGTCGCCGCCGAAGCGCCACACGAAGCGGCAATCTGGGCACTGCCGGCAATCAACGCTGCAAGCCCCAGCTTCTTCCAAGGTAGATTTGACATATCGCTTCCTTTCACTTTCGACAGGGGCATGTGTCTGCCAACGCTCCATTGCGCCGGCCCCTGCATCCGACTTTCATACGCACAGTGTTCGAATTCTAATGCATGCTTTTGTCAAAAATACGAACGCATGTGGCGTTGCCACGCGGAAGCGTGCACCGGCTTTGACGTTAGGTCCACTAATTCTAGCCCAGTTCGAAGGTGGTGATGCCGAAGACCTGCGACAGGTCAAGGGCGGGGGCGGCCCCCTTGTACATGCGCGCCGTCTCGAAGACGGGCTGAAGGCGCAATTCCCGGGCCAGCTCAACCGCCGCCGGGTTGGTCTCGGGCACATCGAGGAAGACCTGATCGCCCTTGCACCCGTCGAGCAGCCCCGCCAACAGAGACAGTGCTTCCTCGTCCGAGGGGGCAAACAGCGGGCCGATCTTGTGACCCGCATGGCAGCGGCGGATCACGCCGTAACCGGTCAGCTCATCGCCATCGAAGAGCCCGAGCGCGCGGGCATTGGGCATGCCCAGCCATGCGGCGAGAAAGGCCGGGCGCGATGCCGGGAACAGGCCCCGGCGCGCTTCGAGATCGGCCAGCAAGGCGGCATCGGCGGGCGCCAGGGACTTGAGCCATTCGCCCGCGCTGGCGGCCAGCGCCGGTATCCCGCCGTAGCGGATGTTGCGGTGGGCGAGCACGAAGCCGGATTTGGCATAATTGTGCTGCTGGGCGACCACGCCGTCGAGGCCCACGGCGAAGCCCTCGATGCCGGCAAGCGCCGCGTTCCACAGCTTCAGCCCCAGGCCCTGCCCGCGAAACTCCGGCTGGCAGATGTAGAAGCCGACGAAGGCGAAACTCCCGCCATAGCGCACCGCCGAGATCGTGGCGGCAAGTTCGCCGCCGGCATAAAGGCCGAGGTAGCCCCCGTCATCGGCGGCGTGGAAGGCCGCGGCATCGTTCAGGCCGGGGTTCCAGCCTTCCAGCCGCGCCCACTCCACCGCGGTCGCCACACCGGCGGCATCGAGTGGTCTGATCTCAGCGTCCATGCCCGTCATTGCGCTGGCATCACCGCAGGCGTCAAGCCCTGAGGCCAGAGGCCTTGATGGTGTCGGCGATGGCGCGGGCCGATTGCATGGGGGCCATGATGTGAACGCCGGCCACGCCCTCGATCTGCGAAAGCGCCGCCATCAGCTCGATGCAGATAGCCCGGCCCTCGGCACGCTCGTCGCCGGCGGCCTCCATGCGCTCCATGATGGGGGGCGGGATCGAGACGCCAAAAAGATTGTCGTTCATGAAGCGCGCCTGCCTGACCGAGAGCAGCGGACCGACACCGACGATGAACTTGAGCCTTTGGGTCACGCCGGCCTCGCCGAGACGGGCGAAATAGCGCTTCGCCACGCCGACATCGAAGCAGAACTGGGTCTGGGCGAAATCGGCGCCGGCCGCGATCTTGGTTTCAAGACCGGTGGGCAGCCAGTCCGCGGCGGGATCGAGCGGGGCATCGGCGCAACCGATATGGAAGGCGGGGCGCGGCTCGATCTCGCGCCCCGACGGCAGGGTGCCGAGATCGCGCATGTCGCGCGCCAGCATCATCACGCCGCGCGAATCGAGATCGAACACCGGCTTGGCCTCTGGCATGTCGCCGGTCCTGGGGTCATCGCCATGCAGGATGAGGAAGTTCTCCACCCCTTGCGCTGCAGCACCGAGAAGGTCGCCGGCGAGCGCGATGCGGTTGCGGTCGCGACAGGTCACCTGCGCCACCGGCTCCATGCCGGCAGCGGCCAGAATGGCGGCGGCGGCAAGGCTGGAGACCGACACCCGGGCGCTCGCGGCATCGGTGAGATTGACGGCATCGGCCAGTCCGGCGAGCGGGTCGGCGCGGGCGAGCACGGCATCGCGCGAGGCCGCCAGCGGCGGCGTCACCTCAGCCGTAATGACGAAGGCGCCGCGCCGCAGCTTGTCTCTCAGCATGATGTCTCCCCCGAGCCGCCCTGAGCTTGAATCAGTTTATGAATGATTGGCGCCAAAAGTCTGAATTGATTCGACACCTTGGAGGACGGCACCGTCATCCGCCGAGGAACAGGCGGCCGACATCCGGGTCCTGCAATAGCTCGTCGCCACTGCCGGCCTTGGCCAGTTCTCCGGAGACCAGCACATAGCCGAGGTCGGCGAACTCGAGCCCTTTCTTGGCGTTCTGCTCCACCATGACGATGGTCTTTCCCTCGCCGTGCTGCAGGTCGTCGAGGATATCGAACACCATGTCGATGAAACGCGGCTCAAGCCCGATGGACGGCTCGTCGACCAGCAGGATTTCGGGGTTCATCACCAGCGCGCGGGAGATTTCCAGCAGCCGCCGTTCGCCACCCGACAGGACGCGCGCGGGATGGCTGCGCCGCTCGGCCAGGCGGGCATATTTCTGGAACACCTTTTCGGCCGCCTCCCTGGCCTCATCGGGGCGGTCCTTCAGGAAGCCCCCCATCCACAGGTTTTCTTCCACCGTCATGTCGGGGAACACCGAGTTGTCCTGCAGGATATAGGCGATGCCGGCGCCTTTGAGCTTGTCGCTGGGCTTTTGCGCCGTCACGTTTTTGCCGCCCACGGTGATCGACCCGGAAAAGATGTTGGTGAAGCCGAAAATCGAATGCAGCACCGTCGACTTGCCGGCCCCGTTGGGACCGATCAGGCACAACGACTGGCCCTTGCCGACCCTCAGGTCCAGGCCGTGCAGGATCTCCATGCGCCCATAGCCGGCGCGCAGGTCGTCGATGGCAAGGAACACTTCGCCGCCGGTGAGCTTTGCCAGATCGTCCTTGCCGGGGGCGGCATCCTTGATGCGCTGCGCTTCGCGCGTCACCGCATCCACCGACATCACCGAATCGACGCTGCCCTTGCCGTAGCCGGAAACGGATTTCTTCTTCGCCGGCTTCCTGGTCGGTCGAGCCATCAGTGCGCCCCCAGATAGGCATCGACGACGCGTTGGTCGTTCTGGATCGTCTCGGGTGGTCCTTCGGCCAAAAGCTCGCCATGGGCGAGGCAATAGATGTGCTCGGCGAGGTTCATGATCACCCGCATGTTGTGCTCGATGACGAACAAGGTGATGCCGAACTCGCTGTTGGCGCGCTTCAGGCGGTCGATGAGGCCGTTGATGAGGGTCGGATTGATGCCAGCAGTGGGCTCGTCCAGCATCAGCATCTTCGGCTCGCTCATCAGCGCCATGGCGAATTCCAGGAGCTTTTGCTGGCCGAACGACAGGGAACCGGCCATCAGGTTGCGCTTGGAGAAAAGCCCGACGAACTCCAGCAGATCATCGGCGCGATCCACCTTCTGCGACGAGCGCTGGCGGAAGAAGTCGGTGAAGGCGCGTCCGCGCATGGAACGCGAAATCAGCATGTTCTCCACGCAGGTCATCTTGGAATAGATGCGGGTCTGCTGGAAGGTGCGAAGCAGCCCCATGCGGGCGATTTCCGGCACCGTGTTCTGCGAGATTTCCTTGCCCTCGAAACGGATCGAGCCGCCATCGATGGGGTGGAATCCGACGATGGAGGAAAACAGCGTCGTCTTGCCTGAGCCATTGGGTCCGATGAGGCCGATGATGCGCCCGTCATCCACCTTCAGCGAGATATTGTCATTGGCCTTGACGCCGCCGAACGACTTGGAGACGCCGGACACTTCCAGAAGGACGGTCATGAACGCGCTTCCTCCGGTTGATCGACGCCGGCCGGGTCGGCATCGACCGTGTGGCCGAACAGCGCCGGGAACCGCTCGCGCAGATAACCGAGGATGCCTTGCGGGAAGAACACCACGATGAGCACGATCAAAAGACCCAGCGCCACCCGCTGCCAGCCCAGAAGGTAGGTCCAGAACAATTCCTTGAACACCTGGAACACCACCGCGCCGATTACCGGCCCCCACAGCGTGCCCTTGCCCCCGAGGATGGCCATCAGCACCATCCACACCCCGATGGTGGAACCGGCAAACGCCAGGTCGTTCGGATCGATGAAGCGGTTCATGTTGCCGTAGATGCCGCCGGCGAGCCCAAGGAAGAGGCCGGAAAACATCCACGCCGCTACCTTGAGGCGGGTGGTCGGAAGGCCCATGGCTTCCGCCTTGTCCTCGTCGTCACGGATGGCATTGATGGCGAGGCCAAAGCGCGTGGACAACACCCAGCGCATGGCAAAGAAGGTGATCACCGCCAGGATGAAGCAGAGGTAGTAGTAAAAGCTGTTGACGTCGAGAGCGTCGGGCGCGGTCGGCGCCGTCATACCGGAGCCGGCGCCGATCCAGTTCCAGCCAGCCGCCAGTTCGCCGGCCGCCACACCGAGCCCGAGGGTGCAGATGGCAAAATAGTGCCCGCGCATGCCGAGCACCAGCGAGCCCAGCACCAGCGCCGTCACCACCGCCAGCACGCCGCCGACCACCACCCCGACGCCGAGGCCGCCGAGATATTGCGGCATGTTGAAGATGAATTCGGTACCACCGCCGCGCGCCGCGGTATAGGCGCCGACGGAATAGAACAGGCCGATCTGCGTCACCGCGCAACCGTACATGCCAACGCCCACGAACACCACATTGCCGAAGGAGTTGTAACCCATCTGGCCGCCCACCAGGTCCCAAGTCAGGGCAAAGACCACGAACAGCCACAGCGTGGCTATCTGCTGCAGATAGGCCGGCAAGAGAAACGGCGCCGCCAGTCCCAGAGCCAGCAGGGCCCCCCAGACAGCGACGCGGGTACCGCCCGTCATTGTCGGTCCCATGCTCATTTGAGGTAGCGCCTTTGCCGCTGCAGACGCCAGTTCCGCACCACCAGCACCGCCACCAGCAGCAGGAACACGAAGGCAAGCTGAAACTGTGCGCCGAGGATGAAGCCGGCATAGTTCTCCGCGATGCCCAGCCCGATGCCCGACAGGATCACCCCGCCGAGATTACCGAGGCCGGCGACGATGACGATCATGAAGGAACGCAGGGTATAGGGCAGCCCGATATAGGGATGGATGGTATAGGCCATGGCGATCAACGCCCCCGCCGTGCCGCAGATGGCGGCATTGAGGGCGTAGGTCGTGGCGTAGACCCGGTCGGTATCGATGCCCAGCACCCGCGCCGCGCGGGCGTTCTGTGCCGTTGCCCGGATGGCCTGTCCGAGCCGCGAGGTTTTCAGGAACCACATCAGCCCGAGGCCCAAAGCCACGCAGGTGACGAAGGAAACCACCTTCACCTGACTCACCGTCACCATGCCGCCGAGAATCTGCCAGGAATCGAGGTGGGCATTGGCCACCCGCACATCGGCGCCGAACACGGTGTTCATGAGCTGTTGCAGGAGAATCGAGATGCCGAAGGTGGCGAGTAGCGAAATGAACAGGTCCTGGTCCACGACCCGGAAGATCACCGCCCGGTAGACGAGCCAGCCGACGATATAGAGGAAGGCCGCCGCCACCGGTACCGCGAACAGCGGATGGATGCCGTGAGCGGCGAATTCCACCGCCACATAGCCGCCCAGCACCACGAACTCGCCCTGGGTGATGTTGATGATGTTCATCACCCCCCACACCAGCGCCATGCCGTAAGCCGCCAGCGCGAAGACGGCACCGATGAGCAGCCCATCGATTATCAGCTGCACATTGAAAACCGGTGCGATCGTCAGGATCTGCAGGTTGGAAAGGATGCCCGACATGCCGCCTCACCCCATCTCGCATCACACCGCTTCAGGTGGATGCCCTCGCCTTTCAACCGGAGGCGAACCGGTAGGTGGACGGACGCGGCCTCAAAGGTCGCGCCCGCCCCTCAGCAACCGCTGCGCTTACCGCTTGTCCCAGGTCGGTGCCGGGATGATGGCCTTGGCCGCGGCCCACTTGCTCGGCGCCACCAGCACATACTTGCCGCCCTGCACCTGGGTCAGAACCATCGACTTAGCGGTGTTCTTGCCGGTCTCGTCGAACTTGACGGGACCGTAGAAGGTGGTCATGTCGGTGGCCGCCAGGGCATCGCGCACCTTTTCGGGATCGAGTGAGCCGGCCCGCGAGATGGCATCGGCGTAGACTTCAACGGCCGCCGCCAATTCCGCTGCCTGATAGGGCGGATCGTAATTGTAGGCGGCCTTGAACATCTTCACGAAGTTGGCCGAGTCACCGAACAGCTTGTCCTTGTAGGTGAGCGCCGCATCCCATTGCGCCGCGCACAGGGCGTATTCGGCCGCCTTGGGGAACTTCTTGATGATCTTGGCCGAGTCGCAATGGGTCATGGCGAGGATAGGCACATTGACCTTCATCTCGGAGATCTGCTGCACCGCCGTGGCCGCGCCCTTGGCATGGCCCGAGACAATCAGCATGTCAGGCTTCAGCGCCTTCACCTTGGTCAGCGTCGCCGACATGTCGCTGAGCTCTTTCGGCAGCCCGTCGTCGATGACGATCTTCATGCCCGCCTTCTTGGCATCCTCAATCACACCGGAGCGAATATCCTGGCTGAACGGATCATTCTGGACCGCCACCGCAACGGTGAGTTGGTCAGGCGTCTTGCCCAGATTGCCGGCGTTCTCCGCTGCCAGCGCAACGGCCGAGGCCAGATACTTGTCGGAGGTGTTGAGCACCGCGAACAGGTACTTGTAGCCCTTGGTGAACAGCGAGCGCGCCGCGCCGTTGGCTTCCACCATCGGCACCTTGTACTTCTCGATCACCGGCGCGATGGCCTTGGTCATGCCCGACGAATACGGGCCAAGCACGAACTTGATCCCGTCCTGCTGGATCAGACGCTCGGCCAGTTCGACGCCGCGCGCCGGGGTGGATTCGTCGTCGTAGTACTTGACCTGGATCTTGTAGGTCTTGTCGCCGACCTTCACCCCACCGTTGTCGTTGATCAGCTTGGTGGTGAGTTCGTAGCCGTTCTGAGTGTTCTTGCCGTTGGTCGAATATTTGCCGGTCAGCGAAACCGCTGCGCCGAGCGTGATCATGTCTTCGGCCTGGACCGCCGGCGCCAGCGCCATGGTGCAGGCAAGCGCTGTGGCGAGCATTAAAGGTTTGGTGTGAAGCATGTGACTCGTTCTCCCTCTTGCTTTCAGTGATTGTTGTTCTTGTCCCGCTCCCGGCGGGGCTGTGGCCAGCATAAAATCCTGCCTAGCCGCTTGGCCAGCGAAATCATGGCCTTACCGCGGGGCGGAAGGCATTAGCCGGCGAGCGCGGCGTCGAGATAGACCTGGCGCAACTTTTTGGCCACCAGCCCCGGCTTGCCGGCGCCGATAGTGTGGCCGTCGATCTGGACAACCGGCATGACGAGGGCCGACGCCGAGGTGATGAACGCCTCATCCGCCCCGCGCACTTCTTCCGGCGTAAACAGGCGCTCCTCGATGCGGATCTGGTGCTCGGCCGCCAGACGCACGAGCGTGCGCCGGGTGACGCCCGGCAGGATGGCGTTGGACAAGGGCCGGGTGATGACCACACCGTCCTTGACGATATAGGCCGACGACGAGGTGCCCTCGGTGATGTGGCCGTCCTCCACCATGAGGGCCTCATAGGCGCCGGCCCGTGTCGCCTGCTCCTTGCCCATGCACTGGGGCAGGAGCGCGATCGACTTGATGTCGCGGCGCTTCCAGCGGATGTCGGGGATGGAGATTGCCGCAACCCCCGTCTCGGCCTTGGGGTTGGCGACGACCGCACCGACCTGGGTGAACGCCATGAGGGTGGCGGGCGTATCCTTGGGATAGGCGAAGTCGCGCTCGGCCACGCCGCGCGTCACCTGCATGTAAACCCGACCCTCGTCGATACCGTTGTGCTTGACGAGATCCTCGTGCACGGCGCGAAGCTCGTCCTTGCTGCAAGGCCAGGCCATGTCGAGCTCTCTCAGCGACCGCTCCAGCCGCTCCATGTGGGGGGCGTAGTCGATGAACCGGCCGCCCACCACCGCCGTCACCTCGTAGACGCCGTCTGCGAACACGAAGCCGCGGTCGAAAATGGACACCCTGGCTTCTTCCTCGGGGAGAAACTGACCGTTGAGATGAACGATACGGCTCATTGCAGAACTCCTTGCGGCTGTGCGGCGCCTAGAAACCAGAATTTGCCGCCGCCGTCCAGCCTCGCAATGGCCAGCCGCGCCCCGTCGCGAGCGCCGCCGGAGAGGGCGTCTTGCTTAACCCCCTCCGGGTCGTGCTAGAGGAAGGGCGGTCAACCCATCCGGAGCCCTTTTCATGCCCTCGTCTGCTGCCGTGGACGCCATGCTCGAACGCGAGCGGGCGCTCTTCATCCAGCGCAATCCGCGCTCCAGGGAACTGGCGGAAAGAGCCGGCCGCCACTGGCTGGGCGGGGTGCCTATGATGTGGATGGCGGAATGGGCCACCCCCTACCCGCTGTTCATCGACACCGCGAAGGGCATCACCCTCACCGATGCCGACGGCAACACCTACAAGGACTTCTGTCTCGGCGACACCGGCGCCATGTTCGGCCATTCCCCCGATATCGTTGCCGCAGCGCTGGCGCGCGAGGGTGCAAAGGGCCTCACCACCATGCTGCCCTCGCCCGATGCGGCCGTGGTGGGGGAATTGCTGAGCGAACGCTTCGGCCTTCCCGCCTGGCAGGTGACGGCGACCGCATCGGATGCCAACCGCGCCGTCATCCGCTGGTGCCGAGGGCTCACGGGGCGCGACAAGATCCTCGTCTTCAACGGCTGCTATCACGGCGCCGTCGACGATGTCTTCGTCAGGCTGGACGATGCGGGCCGCGCCGTCGCCGATCCCGGCCTCATCGGCGAGGTGCGCGACCTGACCGGGACCACGAAGGTGGTCGAGTTCAACGACGCCGCCGCGCTTGAAGCCGCCCTTGCGCCGGGCGATGTCGCCTGTGTCCTGGCCGAGCCGGTGATGACCAATGTTGGCATGGTGCTGCCCGATGAGGGCTTCCACGATGCCTTGCGCGCGCTGACCCGCAGAACCGGTACCCTGCTGGTGATCGACGAGACCCATTGCATGAGCTCAGGACCCGGCGGCTACACCCGCGCCCACGGGCTCGACCCCGACATCATCGTGCTCGGCAAGCCCATCGCTGGCGGCATCCCGGCGGCCGTCTACGGCTTTTCGCAAGAGGTCTCGGCCCGCGCAGCCGCCCGCATCACGGCCGCGCCCGAAGGCCATAGCGGCATCGGCACCACCCTTTCCGGCTCGGCCATCCAGATGGGTATGATGCGGGTGATGCTGGAGAGCTATTTCACCGAGGAGAACTTTGCCGCGCTCAACACCCTCGCCGAGCGGCTGGAAGCGAGCATCGCCGCCGCCATCGCCCGGCAAGGCATCGACTGGCATGTGGTGCGGGTGGGCGCGCGGGTGGAGTTCATGTGCTGCCCGGAACGCCCGCGCAACGGCGGCGAGGCGGCGCGCGTCATCCACCGCCCCATCGACCGGGCGGTGCATCATTACATGCTCAACCGCGGCCTTCTCATCACCCCCTTCCACAACATGCTGCTGATCGCGCCGGCAACCAGCGCCGCGGACGTCGACCGGCTGGTGACGACGCTGGAAGCCTGCATGGGCGAGCTGGCCCAATAACCGGAGACAAGATCGTGCCCTCACCCTATCCGGCAGCCCTCGACGAAGCGCGGGCCTTTCTCGATGCCCATACCGACATCGAGAGCTTTCACATGATCTGGACCGACCTGTCGGGCGTGGCGCGCGGCAAGGTGCTGCGCCGCGACGAGGTCCGCAGCGCCTATGACAACGGCCGCTTCCTGCCCGGCTCGGTGATGAGCATCGATGCCACCGGCCGCGATGTGGAGGAAACGGGCGGCGTGTGGGACGACGGCGATGCCGACCGCATCGCCTGGCCGTTGCCGGGAACCCTCGTTCCCATCCCGTGGATGACGGGCGCGCCCGCCGCCCAGTTCGTCACCGCCCTGCACGAGACCGACGGCCGGCCTTGCGTGAACGAGGCGCGCAACACGCTCGCCCGCGTGGTGGAGCGCTTCGCCGAACTGGACCTCACGCCGGTCGCGGCCATCGAGCTGGAATTCTACCTCATGGACCGCGACGCGGCACTCGCCGGCAGGCCGTGTCCGCCGCGCGCCCTCACCAACGGCGCCCGCCCGCAGCATTTCCAGCCCTATCTGCTGCAGGACACCGACGACTTCGCCCCCTTCTTCGATGACATGTACGCCGCCTGCAAGGTGCAGGGCCTGCCCGCCCAGGGGCTCATCTCCGAATACGCGCCGGGCCAGATGGAAGTGGTGCTCAAGCATCGCCCCGATGCCCTGCGCGCCTGCGACGAGGCGATCATGTTCAAGCGCCTCATCCGCTGCGTCGCCGACCACCACGGGCTGCTCGCCTCGTTCATGGCCAAGCCCTACAGCGAGTTCACCGGTTGCGGCATGCACGTGCATTGCTCGATGGCCGGGCCCGACGGCGCCAATGCCTTTGCCGCGCCCACCGCCGCAGAAAGCCCCTTGATGCTCAACGCCATCGCCGGCCTTAAGGAGACCATGGCCGGGGGTATGGCCTTTTTCGCCCCCAACGCCAATTCCTACCGCCGCTTCCGCCGCTCCAGCTACGCCCCCGTCGCCCCCACCTGGGGCGTCAACAACCGCACCGTCTCGATCCGCGTGCCGGCGGGATCGGGGGCGACCATGCATCTGGAGCACCGCGCCGCCGGGGCCGATGCCAATCCCTATCTGGCGCTCGCGGCCGTGCTGGCGGGCATGCATCACGGCATGGCGCAAAAGCTCGATCCCGGCCCCGCCATCAAGGGCAACGGCTACGAGCAGCCCGCCCCCGACATGCCGACCAACTGGATGGCGGCCCTCGATGCCCTGCGTCAATCGAAGGTCATGGGCGACTATCTCGGCGAGGACTTCATCGAGCACTTCGCCACGTTGAAGGAGATCGAGGCCGACCGCTTCTATGCCGAGCCGACCGAGCTCGACTACGCCTGGTATCTGCGCACGGTGTGAGGGGATGAAGGGCCATGCGGCGGCATAATATCGATCGCGCCAGGCTCGATGCCATCCTGGCGCGCGAGACGGCAGCGTTCGAGGCCCGCACGCCGGGCTCGGCGCGGCTCGTCGAGCGGGCGCGGGCGGTGATGCCGGATGCGGTGCCGATGGCGTGGATGGCGGGGCTGTTCGGCCATCGCCCGCTTTATGTGGCGGGCGGCGACGGCAGCCGCATCACGGACGTCGACGGCAACAGCTATATCGACTTCAACCTCGCCGATCTCTCCAACACGGTGGGCTATGGCCATAGCGCCATCTCCCGCCGCCTCGCCGCGCAGGCCGAAAAGGGTTTGCAATACCTGCTGCCGGGCGAGGATGCCATTGCCGTTGCCGAAGAGCTCAAACGCCGCACCGGGATGCCCAAGTGGCAGTTCACCATCTCCGCCTCCAGCGCCAACACCGAGGTGATCCGCATCGCCCGCGCCTTCACGGGTCGCGAGAAAATGGTGCTGTTCGAGGGCAAGTATCATGGCCATATCGATGCCACCATGGCCGAAGGCGGCGCGCCGGACGGCAATACGCCCGCGGTGCCGGAGGCCATGGGCGTCTCGGCCCGCGCCACCGCCGATACGGTGAACGTCCCCTTCAACGATGCCGAAGCGCTCGCGCGTGCGTTGACAGGCGGCGATGTCGCCCTTGTCATGGCCGAGCCGGCGCTCACCAATTGCGGCCTGGTGCTCCCCGAGCCGGGGTTCCTCAATGAAGCCTGCCGGCTGGCGCGCGAGGCAGGCGCCCTGTTCGCCCTCGATGAGACCCACACTTGGCAGCTGGCCTTCGGCGGCTTCACGCGCGCCGAAGGACTGGCGTGCGATTTCATCGGGCTGGGCAAGGGGCTCGGCAGCGGTGCCCCGCTCGGCGCCTATGGCATGAGCGACGAGATGGGCGCCTTCCTCGAACGCCATTGCGATGATTATGTGAGCCCGGTGCGCGGGCTCGCCATCGGCGGCACCACCTTTGCCAGCGCCATCACCATGGCAGCGGCCCGCGCCATGCTGGAGGAGGTTGCGACCGAAGAGGGCTACGGTCGCATCGAGGGGCTGGGCAAGCGCCTGGCCGACGGGATCGATGCCATCATTTCCCGCCACGATCTCGCCGGCCGCGCCTTCCGCTACGGGCCGCGTTCCGGCTTCTGCCTCACGCCGGAGTGGCCGCGCAACCTCGCCGAGGCCCTGCCCTCGCTGGACAAGACCTTTGCCGATGCGCGGCGCATGTTCATGGCCAATCGCGGCATCTGGGAAGCGATCGCAAGCGCCGGCCCGCAGGTCTCCTTCGCCCACACAGAGGCCGACATCGACCGCTATCTCGACGTGGCCGAAGAGTTCGTGTCCGAGGCCTGCGTCTGAAGCTGG
Source organism: uncultured Alphaproteobacteria bacterium (assembly GCA_963770075.1). GTDB lineage: Bacteria > Pseudomonadota > Alphaproteobacteria > Rhizobiales > Aestuariivirgaceae > CAVVDT01. The sequence continues at coordinate 2,848 of CAVYOQ010000029.1, read as the reverse complement.
CGATTCAGCATCTCGACCATGCGGGCAACCTCGTCGCCGTCGAGCCGCCCGTGGTCGAGCAGGAAGTGCGCGATGTCGCGGCCGGTATACTCTCCCACCAGCCTGCCGTTGCAGATAACGAGTTCACGGCGCGCGAGGGTCACCGCCCGGTCGTGGCAGATGAGGCATTTTTGGCGAAACAGCCGTCCTGAGCGCCGAATACCCTCGAACAGCCCCGCAAGGGCATCGATCTCGCCTTGCCTCACCCCGCCGTGGCCGGAGTTGAGAAAGGCGCGCACCTCGCGCCCTGTCTTGCGGCCGTAGAGCCGGTCGCCCACGGCATCGAGGTTTTCGCTCACGAAATCGCCGGCATGAGGGCCATGGCACCCAGCGCAGCGCTGCTCATAGATGCGGTGAGGGTCGAGTGTGCCGGCCGTCGCATCCATCCCGCCCTGCGCCAGGACAGCGAGAACGCACAGCACCATTAACGGCATCCGACTGGCCATGAAGCTCTCCTGTTCCATCGCTTTCAACATCGCGCCAGCGCGCGGTGGCTGCCTTGACTTGGCTCAAGCCTGCCCTCACGGCGGCGGCGCGAAATCCTTTTGGAATTGCCACGCGTGCCCCCTATATGGTCGCCATGCCATCCCGCCGCCGCAATCGCTACTATCACGGCCTGCCCAGCGATCACTTCGACGGCGAACGCTTTTTCCTGCCCGGCCATATGAGCGCCCGCTCCTTCGGCGAGATGCTCAAATGGCAGTTCAACAGCAAACGGCAACCATGGCCGGCGCGGGTGGACAACGGCTCGTATCCGCCCGCCACCTCGCGGGTTGAGGACGACGGGCTGGTCGCGACCTTCATCGGCCAGGCGACGGTGCTCATCCAGACAGGCGGCCTCAATATCCTCACCGACCCGTTCTTTTCCGAACGCGCCAGCCCCTTCGCATGGATCGGCCCGCGCCGGGTGCGCGCGCCGGGCATCGCCCTCGATGACCTGCCGCCCATCGATGCGATACTGCTCAGCCACAACCATTACGACCACATGGACTTGGCCGCCCTTGCTGCGCTGAACGATACCCACCAGCCGGTGATCGTGACGCCGCTCGGCAATGGCGCCATCCTCAAGCGCGCCCGCCGGCCGTTCACCGTGGTGGAACGCGACTGGGGTGAGGCGCACGCACTTGGCGACAATGTGAAGGCGCATCTGGCGCCGGCGCTGCACTGGTCGAAGCGCACCGCCTTCGACCGCAATCACGCGCTTTGGGCCGCCTTCGTGCTGGAGACGCCGGCCGGCATCGTCTATTTCGCTGCCGATACCGGCTATGGCTCGGGCGCGCATTTCCGCGATGTGCGCCAGCGTTTCGGGCGCCCGCGCCTGGCGCTTCTGCCCATCGGTGCCTATGAGCCGCGCTGGTTCATGAAGCCGCAGCACATGAACCCCGACGAGGCCGCCGCCGCGCATGAGGACCTCGGGGCCATGGCCAGCCTCGCCATCCATCACGGCACCGTGCGGCTCACCGATGAGGCCATCGATGCCCCGGGGATCGCCCTCAAGCAGGCGCTTGCCACCCGTGGCATCGCGGCCGACGATTTCAGGGTTATCGGCTTTGGCGAGACCTGGCGCCTCAGCGATCTCGCCGCGGCTGGCGGCGGCGTGCTAGAAGACGCTGCAGAATAGGATTTCAACCAGGAGACTAGAGAGATGGCCGCGATCATCGGTTGGGCGCATTCGAAATTCGGCAAGCTGGAGGACATGGAGCTGGAGGACCTCATCGCCTGGGCCGCGCGCGAGGCGGTCAAGGACGCCGGCCTCGACTTCGCCGACATCGACGCCATCTATGTCGGTAATTTCGGCGGCTTCGAAAAGCAGGGCTTTCCCGCCGCCTTCGCCCTCGATGCCGATCCGCACCTGCGCTTCAAGCCGGCGACCCGGGTGGAAAACGCCTGCGCCACCGGCTCGGCCGCCGTGCACATGGGCCTCAACGATATCGCGGGCGGGAAAGAGCCGCTTCGTACTGGTGGTGGGGGCGGAAAAGATGACCATCACCCCTGGCAACCAGATCGGCGACGTTCTGCTCAATGCCTCCTACAGGAAGGAGGAAGGCGACACCCCCGGCGGCTTTGCCGGCGTCTTCGGCACCATCGCCAGTCTCTATTTCCAGCGCTATGGCGATGCCTCCGAAGCCATGGCCCGCATCGCCGCCAAGAACCATGCCAACGGCGTCGCCAACCCTTATGCGCAACTGCGCAAGGATCTGGGTTTTGAGCTTTGCAACACCGTCTCCGACAAGAACCCCTATGTCGCCGGCCCCATCCGCCGCACCGACTGCTCGCTGGTCTCCGATGGCGCCGCCGCCATCGTGCTCACCGACACCGAGACGGCGCTGAGGCAGAAAAAGGCGGTGCACTTCCGCGCCGCCGCCCATGTACAGGACTACCTGCCCATGTCGAAGCGCGATATCGTTTCGTTCGAGGGCTGCGAGGCGGCCTGGAAGAAGGCGCATGCCGAAGCCGGCACCAGCCTCGATGACCTGTCGCTGGTGGAAACGCATGACTGCTTCACCATCGCCGAGTTGATCGAGTACGAGGCGATGGGCCTGACGCCCAGGGGCCAGGGTGCACGCGCCATCGCAGAGGGCTGGACCGCCAAGGACGGCAAGCTGCCGGTGAACCCCTCAGGCGGACTCAAGTCCAAGGGTCACCCGATCGGGGCGACGGGAGTGTCCATGCACATCATGGCTTCCATGCAGTTGACCGGCACCGCCGGCGATATGCAGGTACCGGGGGCGGAGCTTGCCGGCATCTTCAACATGGGCGGCGCCGCGGTGGCCAACTACACCTCGATCCTCGAACGGCTGCGGTAAGG